>CALEQZ010000060.1 GCA_937908115.1 uncultured Alcaligenaceae bacterium
CAGTCAGGCCTGAGCTGGTTGACCATTTTGCGCAAGCGGCCTGCGTTCCGGCGCGCCTTTGCCGGATTCGACATCGATGCGGTGGCGGCTTTCGGTCCCCGCGACGTGGAGCGTTTGCTCGGGGACCCGGGCATCGTGCGCCACCGAGGCAAGATCGAAGCGGTCGTCAACAATGCCCGGCGCGCCGTCGAGCTGCGCGCCGAGGCGGGATCGCTGGCAGCGTTCCTGTGGCGCTACGAACCTCGAACCGAGTATGCCGGGCCGCCGCGGAGCGAGTCTCCCGAGTCGCGCGCGTTGTCCAAAGAGCTCAAGCGGCGGGGGTGGCGTTTCGTCGGGCCGACCACGCTCTACTCGCTGATGCAGGCGGTGGGCATGGTCAATGATCACGGCCCGCATTGCATGTGCCGCCTCGAGGTCGAACGCCTGCGCCAGGCCTTTGCCCGGCCGGCGGACGGTGCAGCCTAGAAAACGCTTTCCGCTTCGTTGTGGTGTTCGACGATAGAACGCACCGTGTGCGGGACCGGTCTGCCGGCGAATTCGCACTCGTGCGAGACGTTCGCGGGGCAGCCTTCGATCAGCGGGCAGCGGTCGAAGAGTTCGGCCACCCAGTCGACGAACACCCGCACCTTGGGCGAGAGGTGGCGGTTGTGCAGGTAGACGACCGAGATGGGCATGGGGGAAGGGCGCCAGGCGTGCAGCACTTCGCGCAGCTGGCCCGACTCTAGGTAGGGTTGCACCATATAGCGCGGCGGCTGGATGAGGCCGAAACCCTGGAGTCCGCATTTGACGTACGCTTCCGCGTCGTTCACGGCGACGACGCCGTGGACTTTCACTGCGGTGGGCACCCCGTCGATGACAAAATCCCAATCGATGGCGCGACCTGTCCGGGACGAAAAATAGTGCACCGCCCGATGATGCTTCAAATCCTCGATCGTACGAGGTTCGCCGTAAGTCTCCAGGTAGGACGGCGCCGCGCAGGTGAGGCTCTCGTAGGTGGCGATGCGCCGCGCGACGAGCGAGGAATCTTGCAGCTCGCCAACGCGAATGGCGCAATCCACTGCCTCCTGAACGAGGTCTGCGGGGCGGTCACTCATGCCGATGACGAGCTCGATGTCCGGATAGCGGGCGTGAAACTCGCACAGCGCCGGAATCAGTATCGACCTTCCGATACAAGGCGGCGTATCTATCCGTAGGCGTCCCTTCGGCCCGCGCGACACGTCGCGGAAGGAGGATTCCGTTTCTTCCAGGTCCGCCAGGATGCGCTTGCAACGCTCGTAGTACGACGCGCCGTCCGGCGTGAGGCTGATCTTGCGGGTGGTACGGTTGAGCAGCCGAACCTGTAGCAGGCGTTCGAGGTCGCGGATCGTGGTGCTGACGGTGGCCCGGGGCAGGCCCATGCTATCGGCCGCCAGCGTGAAGCTGTTGGCTTCCACGACGCGGGTGAAAACCTGCATGGCTTGGAATCTGTCCATGGAGCCTCCTGATTGGTCCTCGGGATTGTTCGTCGAGGACGAATAGTGTTAGCAGAATGGCGGGATTTATCGAGACCACGATAACACTCAAAATCGGTCATCTCCCAAGTTGCCTACACGAAATCGAGGTTTTTCCATGTCTCTCATTCGTAAACACGCGCGGCTAGCGCTGGTGCTGCTCGTCTTACTTGCTGCTGCTGGCGTGCTGGCCGTTGCGCGCCTGCCGGCCCAAGCGGGCGATGCCCAGCCGCCCGCGCCGCAAGCGGCGGTGGTTGACGTTGCGGAAGTCGTTCGGCGCACCATCATCGATTGGCGCAGTTACTCGGGGCGGCTGGAGGCCGTGGATCGGGTGGAGATCCGGCCGCTCGTGTCCGGCACGTTGACTGCCGTGCATTTCCAGGATGGCGCCATGGTCAAGAAGGGCGACGTGCTGTTCACCATTGATCCGCGGCCCTATGCCGCGGAGGTGGCGCGCATGGAAGCCCAGCTTGCGGCCGCCAAGGCGCGCCAGGCCTATACGGCGTCAGAGCTGGCTCGCGGGGAGCGCCTGCTGGCCGACAATGCAATCGCCAAGCGCGATTTCGAGGAAAAGCAGAACGCGGCGCGCGAGGCAGCGGCCAACTTGCAGGCAGCCCAGGCGGCGCTCGCGGCGGCTCGCCTCAACCTGGAATACACCCGCATCAAGGCGCCCGTGAGCGGACGCATTTCCCGTGCGCTCGTGACGGTGGGCAACGTGGTCGCTGCAGGCGCGGCCTCCGCGCCGCTCACGACTTTGGTGTCCACCGAGCGCCTATACGCGGCCTTCGACATCGACGAGCCGACTTACCTGAAGATCGCCCGGGCCAGTCGCGCGGCGGGCGGGGTCATTCCCGTCTCGATGGGGCTTGCCGACGATGAAGGGTATCCCCGCCGGGGAACGGTCAGTTTCATCGACAACAAGCTGGACGTGACCTCGGGCACCATACGCGTGCGGGCGATTTTCGACAATCCCGACGGCCAGTTGATTCCGGGGCTGTATGCGCGGGTGCGCGTGGGGACCGGACAACCCCGGGATGCGCTGCTCATCGACGATCGCGCGGTTGGTACCGACCAGGACAAGCGTTTCGTGTTGGTGCTGGACGAGGCCAATCGCACGCGTTATCGCCAGGTTCGGCTGGGGGCGGTGACCGAAGGGCTGCGCGTGGTAGAAGCCGGCTTGGAGGCGGGGGAGCGTATCGTCGTCAACGGGTTGCAGCG
>CALEQZ010000061.1 GCA_937908115.1 uncultured Alcaligenaceae bacterium
CCGCCGGTCCCCCAAAGCCCGGGTGGTGAAATTGGTAGACGCAGGGGACTCAAAATCCCCCGCCGCAAGGCGTGCCGGTTCGAGTCCGGCCCCGGGCACCAAACGACGCCCTAATCCGCCGTCCTGACACACGCCACCGCCGCAGCTGCCAGCAATACCGCCGGCACCAAGTACACCCAAAACGGCGACACCACCGGCAGCACCAGGCCGGCCAGCATCGGCCCGGTGCCGGCGCCGATGTCGCGCCAGACCGAACGCTTGGCCAGGGCCTGCACCCGTCCCGGTCCCGGTGTGCGGCGGGCGACGATGGGCGGCAACAACGGCAGCTGCAGCGCGCGCAGCACGACGATGGCCGCCGCGCAGCTCCATAGCCACCCCGCGCCAAAGCCGATGAGCGCCACGGCGGTCACCATGGACAGCCATAGCAGCATGCGCTCGGCGCCCAGCCGGTCGGCCAGGTGGCCGCCCAGTGGGCTGAGGGTGATTTCGCCCAGATAGCGCAGGGCGAGCACTGTCCCGGCCACGACGACCGAACCGGTCGGCAGGACGTCCTTGCCCAGGTAGGACAGGCCAATGATGAACAGGCCGTCCATGGTGAAGCCTTCCAAGAAAGACCAGAGGTCCAGGCTGCCCGGCAGGCTGAGCCGGCGCTTGGCCGCCGGCGCGGGGTGGGACTCGCCCGGCAAGCGGTGAGCGACCCATACCGCGATGAGCGCCGTCACCGCCAGCACCAGGAAAATGGCGCGCGGCCCCCACAGTTGCGCCAGCACGGCGCCGGCCGGCAAGGCCAGCACCGGCCCGATGGAAATGACCGCACGCGAGCGGCCGTTGCGGCGCGCCGCGCCATTGGGGTCCGACGTCGACATCGTCTGGGTGGACAGGTTCAGCGCCGCAAACGAAAGCCCCCACAGCAAGCGCATGGGTAGCAGCGCCCAGAACCCCGACAACGTCGCGTAGCCGATCGCGCAGATCACGGTGGCTGCGGCCGCCAGCATGCAGGCGGGGCGATCACCGTTGCGGGCGTAAAAGCGGGCGACCCATCCGTACCCAAGGATGCGCACCAGGCGATTGGCCGCGAGCAACACGCCGGCTTCGGCGAGCGACACGCCGAAGGACGGCGCGTACATGGGCAACAGCAGGTAGAGCACGGTGTCGCTGGGCAAGGTCAAGGCCAGCGTGGCTGCTGCCCGGCGTGAGTTGGCGTCTGCCTGCGAGGTCGGTTGCCGCGGCGGCGCATCCGAAACGGCCCGGGACCCTTGCGTTGCCCTCAATGATTTCTCCTGCTTGGCTGCTTGGTGCTGCGCGCCCATTCCATATGTTCGCGTGCCGAAGATTTCGCCACACCGCGCACGATAGCCGCGAAGGCGGCCACCGCCGGCGACCGTGCCCTACCGTCTATCCACACCAACCCCGGCGTACGAGTCAGCGTCGGGGCCTCCAGCGGTATTGCCCGCAAGCCTTCCCTGCCGCGCCAGGCGCTTCGCGAGACGATCGCCGCCATGGTGGTCCGTTCGACCAACGCCAGGATGCCGGCCAGCGACACCATCTCTATCGCCACGAAAGGCTCGGCGCCCGCCGCCTTGAAGGCTTCGTCGATCTGGCGCCGCGTGGTGAACTTCCGCGGCGGCAACGCTAGCTCGCGCCGGTGCAATTCGGCCACCCGGACGCGACGGCGGCTGGCAAAGGGATGACGCTCGCCGACGACCAGCACCATTTCTTCCGTATAGAGCCCCTCGAAGACGATGTCCTCATGGGCAAGCGGGCCGTATGCCAGTACGGCATCGAGCCTGTCATCGCGCAGGCCGGCGATGAGCTCGTCGGCCGTGTCCTCCTCCACCAGGACATGCATGGACTGGTGGTGCTGGGAAAACAGCGCGATGCAATGTGGCACGAACTCCATGTTCAGCGTTGGCGTCGTACCGATGCGCAAGTGACCCTGCAGGTCTTTCTTCAGGTTGTTCAGCAACGCTATGCCACTGTCGATCTCGGCCAGGGCATTGATGGCCTTGGCCAAGAACAGCTCGCCCGCCGCAGTGATGGTCACCCGCCTGTCTGAACGGTCGAACAACCGCTGGCCCAGCTCCTCCTCCAATTGGCTGATCTGGTGCGACAACGTCGATTGGGTGACGTGCACCTGGGCGGCAGCTTGCGTGAAATTCAACCGTTCGGCCAGGGCAAGAAAGTATCTGAGATGCCTCAGTTCCATGCGCGAACCCCAGATGCGCCCGCTATCGATGGCGTCGATGGTGCCGAACGAAATTCATCATTTGCCACGGTTTGGACCGGTTCCTATCATCCCCTTCCGTTCATCGCAGCAGGGGAAGCGACATGCAAGCATTGCGAGACTGTATCGCAGCGCTGTCTTTGGGCGTGGGCATGGCCGTCTTGCCTGCGCATGCCGCAAGTTATCCCGAACGTGCCGTAACCATCGTCGTGCCGGCAGCGCCCGGCGGCGGTGGCGATTTCACGGCTCGCCTGCTTGCCGACGGCCTGGCCAAACAGCTGGGCCAAAGCGTCATCGTAGAAAACCGTGCTGGGGCAGGCGGCAATATTGCGGCCCAATATGTAGCACGAACCCAACCCGACGGCTATACCCTGCTCCTGGCATATTCCGGCACCCACGTCGCCAACGCGACGCTATATCCGGACAGGCAATGGGATCCGGTCAAAAGCTATGCCCCGGTGGCGCTTGCGATCACCGCACCGCACGTCATCGTGGTCAACAAGGACTTGCCGGTGAAGGACTTGAAAGGCCTGATCGAGTACGCCCGGCAGCGACCGGGCGAGATCGACTATGCCTCGTCCGGCTACGGCACGATCCAGCACATAGGCACCGAGCTGCTGGCGCTGCGCACCGGCACGCGCATGACCCACGTACCGTACCAGGGCGCGGGGGCGGCGATGGCCGACTTGCTGTCCGGCCAAGTCGACTTGCTCGTAACCACGCCGCCGGCCGTCGTGGGGCACCTGCGCAACAACGCCTTGCGTGCCTTGGCGATCGCCAGCAAGCGGCGCCATCCGATGCTTGCAGACGTTCCCACCACCGCCGAGGCTGGCCTTCCAGGCGTCGAGCTCGACGCCTGGTTCGCGTTGTACGCACCTGCTGGTACGCCGCGCGAGTCGATCGACCGCTTGGCCCAGGCTACGCGCACGGTCGTCGAAAGTGACGATTTCCGCCAACGTGCCGAGCAGGCCGGAACATATGCCACCTTCATGGGACCGGACGAACTGGCCGCATACACGGCATCGCAGTTGAAGTTTTGGGCCGACGTCGTCCAGCAGGCAGACATCAGGAAACCTTAGCCATGCCTTTTCTGTGTAAAGCCAGCAATCGGCTGTACTACCGGATCGACGGGCGATCCGACCGGCCCCTGTTGGTGTTGGGCAACTCGCTGGGCACGGACGTGTTCATGTGGGACCGCCAAATGGATGCCTTTACCGCGCACTTTCGTGTGCTGCGCATGGACACGCGCGGCCACGGCGCAAGTGATGTCATTGCCGGCGAAGCACGCATCGACGACCTGGGACGCGACGTGCTGGATGTCGTCGACGCGCTGCAGGTGCGGCATTTCTATTTTTGCGGCGTCTCACTGGGTGCGATGGTCGGACAGTGGCTCGGCATCCATGCGCCAGACCGCGTGCGCCGGCTGGTCCTGTCCAACGCGTCGGCGCATCTACCCTCGCACGAATCGTGGTCACAACGCATGAAACTGGTTCGCCGGCACGGCATGACGGCCCTGACCGAGGCCGTCATGCCCAGGTTTTTTTCGCAGCGGTACCGCGACCGTGACGAACCTTTTTTTCATTCCATGCGCACGTCCTTCGAGGCGACACCTGCCGAAGGCTATGCAGCATGCTGCGCCGCCGTACGCGACGCCGACTTCCGCCCTGACGTGAAAAAGATCAGCGTGCCAACGCTCATCATCGCCGGCGAATTCGACGCCGCTACGCCGCCCGATCCGCACGCGAAGCTGCTGCACGAATCCATCCCTGGTGCACGACTTGCGCTGTTGCCAACCGGGCACATCTCCAATGTCGAACACCCGGAAGCGTTCAACCGCGCAGTTTTGGAGTTTCTAAACGACTGAGGCTGCAGCCCGATTTCCCACCCGCCTGACTGGAGACACACATGACAGATCCGAAGTACGAAGCCGGCATGAAGGTACGCCGCCGCATCCTGGGCGACGCCCACGTCGACCGCGCCAACGCGCACATTACGCCGGTCAACCGGTATTTCCAAGATCTGATCACACGATACGGCTGGGGTGAGATTTGGACGCGCCCGGGCTTTGACTATCGCACGCGCCGCATCCTGGTGTTGGGCACCATGATGGGACTGGGACGCTGGGAAGAGTTCCGCATGCACTTGCGCGCTGCGCTGGCCGACGGCATGTCCCTTGCCGACATACGCGAAATCTTTTTGCAGCAGGCCATTTATTGCGGACTGCCGATTGCCAATACCGCTTTTCACCACCTGGAGGACATTGTCGCGGAACTGCGCGGCCAAGGGGTGGAGATCCAGGAACCTGAGGACTGAGCGATGCCGGGGATCCATGCGCGCATGTCTCCGCTCGACGTGCTGCAATCGTTTCCGCCGCACGGCGATACGGCGCCGGGTCTGCTGCGGTCCCGCACTGCGCGCATCCCGGACGCACCGTGGCTGGCCGGCGACATACGCGGATGGCGGTACGACCAGGCGTGGCTCGCCAGCCGGCTGCTAGCCTGTCATCTACGCGCGCTGGGTGCCGCCAAGGGCGACCGCATCGTCCTGGCATCGCTCAACAGCGATCTTGGCGCGCTGCTCCTTATGGCCTCGGGCCATCTGGGCGCCGTCTTGGTGCCGATCAATCCCGCGCTGGCCGATGCAGAGATTTCCTATCTGGTCGGGCATTGCCAGCCCCGCATCGTCGTCGCACAACCCGAATACGCCGAACGGATGACCGGCCTGGCTGGTACCGCGACCGTGCTGGACACCCGGCAGCTCGGCGACGACGCAGCCGATGCACGAGGCGTGATCGATGCCTTGCTCGCCATGGGCCATGCGCCGGATTGCCAGCTGTCCAGCCCGTCGCCGGAAGACCCGCTGGTCATCATCTATACGTCAGGCACGACCGGCTTTCCCAAGGGCGTGGTTCACAGTCACCGCAACTTCGTTTGGTCAGCCGAAGCCTTCGTACAGCGCATGCACTTGCAGCCAGGCGAGCGCTTGATGGCCATCCTGCCGTTCTTTCACATCAATGCCCTGTTCTACTCACTGGGCGGCGCTTTGGCCTGCGGCGGAGCACTCGTCACCACGCCGCGCTTTAGCGCCTCGCGCTTTTGGGAGTTGGCCGAGCGCAGCGGCGCCACGCAGCTGAATATCCTTGCCGCGGTCGGCAACATCCTGATGCGGCGCCCACGCAGTGAATACCGACCCGGCCACCGTATCCGCAAGATCTACGGCGGCCCCATCAGCGCAGACATGATGCAGACGTTCCAGCGCGAGTTCCACGTGCCCGACCTGATCGAAGGCTACGGCATGTCGGAAATTCCCGGCGCGTTCAACAACCCTTTCGATGGCGTTCGCAAAGTGGGCAGTATTGGATTGCCGGCCCGCCATCCGCGCCTGCCAGGCGATTTCGTGCAAGCACGCATCGTCGATGAGCAGGGTCACGTCCTGCCGCCGGGCGAAATCGGTGAGCTTCAAGTACGTACGCCCATCGCCATGCTGCATTACTTCCGCGATCCGGAGCAAACCCGCCAAGCGTTCGACGAAGGCTGGCTGCGCACGGGCGACCTGGTTCGCCGTGACGAAGACGGCTATTACTACTTCGTGGCACGCAAGAAGGACATTATCCGCCGGCGCGGCGAAAACATCTCCGGTGCCGAGCTGGATCGCGTGTTGTCCGGCCATCCCGACGTCATCGAAGCAGCCACGCTGGGCGTACCGGCCGCCTTGGGCGACGAGGACATCCTCGCGGTGGTCGTACCGCGCTGCAATCCCCCGCCACATCCCCAGGAGCTGTTGGATTGGTGTGCGCAGCGCGTCGCTGCAATGAAGGTGCCGCGCTACCTCGTCTATCGCAACGAGTTGCCCCATACGGCTTCGCAACGGGTAGCCAAGTTTCAGCTCAAGCAGGATGCTTCTTTGTTGCGTGAAGCCTACGACCGGGAAGCTACCGTGCCATGAACCACGCCCACGACGTGAACCCGGACATCGATGCTGCCGTCGCGTATTCCCCGCTTGCCGTGTATCGCGCCCATCTGGCCCGCGGCCAGCTCGCCTACCAAGTGGACGAAGACGGGCACGCCGTTTTTTTTCCGCGCCTCATCGCCCCTAGATCCGGTGGTCGGCTGTCCTGGCGGATATCGGATGGCCACGGCAGCGTGTATTCGTCGACCATCATCTACCGCAAGGGCGAGGCGCCGCTGAATGTATCGCTCATCGACCTGGACGAAGGTTTTCGCATGATGAGCCGTGTCGAGAACATCGCGCCCGAGGCCGTGCACATAGGCATGCGCGTCGTTTTTCGCGTGGCGCGTGATGGCGAGGGGCAGCCGTGCCCTGTCTTCGTGCCCGCGGAGCAACCATGAGCATCCGTCGCAGGCGCGCCAACGTAGCCGTGGTCGGCGTGGCGGAGTCCGACCTCGGGCATGCCGCAGATGGCATGAGCCCCCTGGACCTGATGGCCCAGGCCACCGTCCGGGCGCTGCATGATAGCGGCTTGTCGTTGCGCGACGTCGATGGCTTGTTTTGCGCCAGCGCCCAGGTCCGGTTCGGGCCGTTGGCCCTGGCCGAATACCTGGGACTGCAACCGCGCTATTTCGATGGCACGCAGATCGGCGGCTCATCCTTCATGTCGCATCTGGCCCACGCCCAGCTTGCGATTGAAGCCGGAATGTGCGAGGTGGCGCTAATCGCCTACGGCAGCACGCAGCGGTCGGTATCGCGTGCGGCAGCTTCTCCACCCGAGCCGAACCCGTACGAGTCGCCCTTCCAGCCCCTGCTGCCCGTGAGCGCATACGCGCTTGCCGCGGCGCGGCACATGCACCAATACGGTACGACGCGCGAGCAGCTTGCCGCAGTCGCTGTGCAGGCACGCCAATGGGCACTTCTCAATCCAGCCGCCTGGGAGAAACACCCCCTTACCGTGCAGGAAGTATTGAACGCACGAATGGTGTCCTGGCCATTGACCGTGCGCGACTGCTGCCTGGTCAGCGACGGCGGCGCTGCGATCCTGGTCACCAGCGCCGCGCGCGCCAAGTCGCTGCGCAACCCTCCCGTGTATGTCCTAGGCATAGGCGAGTCCATCGGCCACCAATCCATATCGAACATGGCCGACCTGACCGTCACCCCGGCGCGCGAGTCCGGGCGCATGGCCTTCGCCCGCGCCGGACTCAAGCCCAGCGATGTGCAAATGCTTGCCCTGTACGACGCGTTCACCATCACGCCGCTACTGTTTCTGGAAGACCTAGGCTTCTGTCCCAAGGGTGAAGCAGGCCGCTTCGTGCAGGACGGCGCGATCGGCCCTGGCGGCTCACTGCCTGTCAACACCAATGGCGGTGGGCTGTCATATTGCCACCCGGGCATGTACGGGCTGCTCGCCATGGTAGAGGCGGTGCGGCAAGTACGCGGTGAATGTGGCGCCCGGCAAGTGGCTGGCTGCGACATCAGCCTGGCTCATGGCAACGGGGTCGTGCTGTCGAGCCAGTGCACCGTCCTGTTTGGCAGCGACGCTGCCCTTTCCTAGCTACATTGCGGTCATATCTGGGGGCTGGAACAGCGTCGATCACGGCACCCGAACCACTCAGCACAAGAGGAGACAAACCATGCCCATCAAGTCCATCATCGCGGCCGCCCTGGCGGGGCTACTTGCCGCAGCGGCCGGCGCGAATGCCCAAGACGCATCCAATGCGCCCATACACGTGATCGTTCCGCTGGCAAGCGGCGGGGGGACCGATACGCTGGCACGCATCATCGCCAGCAAGATGCGCGAATCGCTCAATAGAAACGTGGTCGTGGAAAATCGCGCCGGCGCGGCTGGCAACATTGGCGCGGATATCGTCTACCGCGCGGCGCCGGATGGCAATACGTTGCTATTCACGCAGCCCGGCCCCATCGTGGTCAACCAATGGCTGTACGACAAGCTCAGCTTCGAGCCAGAACGTTTCGTACCGGTCTCGCTCGCGTCATCGCAAGACATCATGCTGGCGGTCAACCCCACGGTGCCAGCGCAAACGTTGCAGGAACTGATCGACTATGCAAAGGCCAACCCCGGCAGGCTCAACTATGGATCCAGCGGCGTTGGCAGCGCGCCACACCTGGCGGCCGAACTGTTTCAGTCCATGGCCGGGATCAAGATGGTTCATGTCCCCTACAAAGGCAGCTCGGAATCAATGAACGCCACATTGGGCGGCCAAGTTGACCTGACGTTCTTTGCCTTCAGTTCCGCACTGCCTCATGCCAAAGCCGGCAAGCTGCGCGCCCTAGCCGTTGGCGGCGCCAAGCGCAATCCGCAGTTGCCGGACGTGCCTTCCATTTCCGAGGTACTACCCGGCTATGATGCAGCATCGTGGACGGGCATGTTTGCGCCGCCAGGCACGCCGCAACCCATCGTCGAGCAGCTGGCCAAAGCGGTCCAAGCTGCGGTGCAATCGCAGGACCTGCTCAAGCGCATGGCCGATGTCGGCGATCAGCCGCTTACGCTGGCCGGCGACGAGATGGAAAAGTTTCTGCAGCAAGACCGCAAGCGTTGGCGGGACGTAATCCAATCGGTAGGCATCAAGCACGACTGAAGGTTATCCTGCTTCACACCCCACCGACCCGGAGCACTGGCTTGAGCACCCTCATCGAAGACATCGCGCGGTTTACCGTGAATGTGCGCTACGCGGACATCCCGGATCAAGACCGTTCCAGCATTCGCGCTTTGGTGCTCGACACGATTGGTTGTGCATTGGGGGCAGTCGGCTGCGAGCCCGCCCGCATGCTGCAGGACATGCTAAGGCCTGCCTCGGGTCCGGGTGATCGCGCGACACTGATCGGCAGCACACATTCGGTGTCGCTCGACAGCGCCATCCTGTACAACGGCTGCCTGGTTCGCTACCTGGATTACATGGATGTCTACTGGGCACGTGACATCTGCCATCCCAGCGAAAACATACCTGTCGCCTTAGCTGCCGCAGAAGCGGCTGGCTGCGATGGCCGCAAGCTCATGGAGGCCATCGCCGTCGCCTATGAGGTGCAGATCAGGTTGGCGGACGCATTCTCTCTTCAGGACATGTGCATGCACCACGTCAGTGCAGCTGGTTTCGTGGTGCCGCTGCTGTTGGGCAAGCTGTGGGACTTGCCTGCGGACAAGCTCGCGCACGCCTGCGCACTCGGAGGGTTTCGGCACCTGACGCTGGCAGCTTTGGTCGAGGGGCAACTTAGCATGGCCAAGGCAGTCGGCTATCCCTTGCCAGCCTCCGAGTGTGTCCTGGCCACGCGGCTAGCAGCCAGGGGCTTCACCGGTCCGTTGCTGGCGCTGGAAAGCCTATGGCGAGCAAGCCACGCACATCATGCCGCTGATCTTCGCGAAGCGCTGGATCTGGCTCCCGGGACCGGCAGCGTCGGCCGGGTTAGCCTGAAGCAATTCCCGGTGCAGTTCGCCCTGCAAGCGCCAATCGAAGCCACCTTGACGCTGCGCGCCGAGATGCATGGCGACCCGAAAGCCGTCGACGCGCTGCAGGTGGAGGTTCCAGAACGCGTTTGCCAGTCCACCGCTGATCCAGAAAAATTCCGGCCGGCCAATCGCGAAACTGCCGATCATAGCCTGCCGTGCTGTGTCGCCCTGGCATGGCTCGATGGCAAGGTGGACGCCGGCCAGTTCGACGGTGGACGCTGGCGCGACGATGATGTCACGCAACTGTTGCCACGCGTGCACGTTCGCGCCGCGCCCGACTTGCAGGCACGCTGCCCAACCGGTCGTCCGGCACGCGTGACAGTGCGTTTGCGGGATGGCACGACGCGCACCACGCTGGTTGAAACCCCGCTCGGCGATGCGCGCCGCCCCATGGGCCAGGCTGACATCGAAAGAAAATTCCTGGCACAAGCCGTGCCTGTACTGGGTGGCGAGCGCGCCGACCAGATAGTGCGGCTTGTACACCACCTGGATGATTTGGCAGACGTCGGCGATCTGTGCCGCGCGCTAGTGCCCGCGGGCACGCCGGCGTTGCGCACCGATCGGTAGCGGGCTTGCCCGTTACTTGGCCAGTGTTCCCTTTTCGACCACGATGCGGCCGTCCATGGCGACCGTTTCGTGTTGTTTCAGCCTGCACAGTCCGAGTCGCCGGGGCCCGGCATCGATCCGGTGTACCATTTTCCGCCCTCGTGTCGTCTTTCTATAGGCACAAGCTCAGCTTTGTGATTTCCGATTCCGGGTCGGCCAGGGCTTGCCAAGGCGCCGCCACCCAATCACCACGCCGCTAACCGACACCACCAGCCCGCCCAGGCTCAGCGCGATGATGGCCACGTCCCGCGCGCGTCCCGCACGCAGCAGCGCCGGCAGATCCCAGCTGTGCAGGAAATAGAACAGCCACCGCCCCAGGCGCTGCGAACGGTCCAGGCTGGCAGCGACTTCCCCAGTGCGTAGATCAATATAGATGCGCGTGCGCGCCGGGTCGGCAAAGTCCACGCGCAAGGCGGGCAGGCTGCGCGGCAGCGCGCCATTCATGGCCTCGGCATGGCGGCGGTAGTAATACGCGTCATGGGCATGCAGGACGCGGCTTTGCGCCACGGGCCAAGCCAGCAGGCGCGATGCCGCCGGCATGACGGCGTCAGGCGACCAGGATGGCGACACCGACACGCGCGCTGCCGACGCGATCCTGACCACGCGGCTATCGGCCTGCGCATCGTAGGCGATGGCGTAGGGACGCCCGCCCAACGTTTTCCATTGCAGCTCCACGGCGGCAAAGCCATCGCTGCGCAAGGCGTGCAGGATCTGGCCAGGCGAGGCCAACCAGCCGCGCTGCAGCGGTGTAGCTGGACGGACGCCATCGCGATAGGCCGCGATGTCCGGTCGGCTTGCCGGCGCAAAGATTTCCAGCGGGTTCATCGACATCAATCCGCTGAATATCCACGTGCACACCACGATGCCGAAACCCAGCCCAAAGAGATGATGCCAGCGCATCCACGCCTGGCGATAAGGCGTGCGCGCGCCCGATTTGTATCGCCCGCGGAAGCGCCATCGCCACACCCCGACGAGCAGGCCCGATGCCGCCGTAACGGTGCATACGGCAGACAAAGCAATGACGATCCACGACCAGCGCGGATCGACCGAACGGTCGCGCAGCGGATACAGCCAATGCAGCCAGGCGCCGGCGTAGTTCCAATATTGCTGGACGCGGGGGGCATCCAAGACGATCTGGCCGGTGGCCGACGAGACGTACAGGTCGCCCGGGCGGTTGCCGCCGACCGCGATGCGGTGCAAGGGCCGATGCAGATCCAGGCTGCGCGCATGCGTCCACCGGTCTTCGTAAACCATGCCCGCATGGTGCAGCGGCGCGCCCGGCGCAAAGGCCTGCGCCTCGGCCAGCGCCTGCGCCAGCGTAATCGGCCCCTCGCGCGCGCCACCTGGCGGCACGGCGCTTGGCCGCCCGCCGTCTTGCAGGACGAACTGCGGCCGCCCGGCAATGGTGGTCAGCACGAGCCCCACCTGCGCCGCGTGCCATTCGTCGACGACGCCATCCGGCGGTGCGCAGCAATTCACTGCCGGCAAGGCCGGCAGCGCGCCCAACCGTTCCCAGGGCGTGAGCTTGGGATAGCCGACGAACAACATCACTACGCCGCTGGCGAACCACAGGACCATCAGCAGGCAGCCTGCCACGCCCGTCCAGCGGTGGGCGAGATAGACCAGCCGTTTGGCGCGCATTGCAGCACTCATGTCGGCCCCGGCCTAGAAGCGGTGATCCAGCGTCAACTCGAAACGCCTGCCCGGTCCATACAGCCACTGGTCCACGTTGTAGTAAGCCGTGGTGAAGTAGGCCCTGTCGAACACGTTGTACGCGCGGGCGGTCAGCACCGTGCGCGTGTCCGCCTCCCAGCGCAGCGCCAGGTCCGTGACGGTGTACGAAGGCAGCTCCACTTCGTTGGCGCTGTCGGCGTAGCGCTTGCCCACGTAACGCAGCCCGGCCATCGCCGTCCACCCGGGCTGGAACGTCCAACTTAGCCACAGATTGGCCAGGCGCTGCGGCACATTGGGCGGGACATTGCCTTTGCGCGAGACGGCCACCGCGGGCGCACCGACCGCTTCGGTGAAATCGTCGTAGCGGGCGCGCAGCGCCGTGGCATTGGCTTGCACCTTCCAGCCGCGCGCAAGGTGCCACGCCAGGGTGAGTTCGACGCCGCGCGAGGACTGCGCGCCGACCTGCACGCGACGGCCGGGATCGGCCGGATCGCGGGCCAGCAAATCGGTCTTGCGGATGTGATACGCCGCCAGTGTCCATTCGCCGCGTCCCTGCGCGAACACCTGCTTGAGCCCCGCCTCGACCTGGCGCCCTTTGGACATGTCGAACGGCGCGTTGGCCGGGCTGATCATGAGCAGGCTGCCCACGGGGTCGGCCGCCTCGGCATATTGCGCATACAGGGCCGTCTCGGGCGTCGCGTCGTAGACCACGCCGACGCGCCAGCCTGCGTCCGAGTACGTGCGGTTCACGCTGCGCTCACCGGCGGGCAGTTCTTCTCGCCACAGCCGCGCATGGTCGTAGCGTAGCCCGGCGACCAGGGACCAGGCCGGAGCGGGCACGATCCGGTTTTCCGCGAACAGCGCGTACTGCACGAGGCGATTGCGATAGCGCGGCACGAAGGGCTGGTCGCTTTGAAAGTGGCCCGGATCGGGATCGTAGGGATCGACCGGCCCCGAGCTGCCGCTGTAGCCATTATTGCTATGGGTGAAACGGCTGCGGCTGACATCCATCCCCACCGAGAAGGTGTTATTCATGCCGGCCAGCTTGCCGCGCACGGTTGCATCGACGGTCAGCCCGGTCTGTCGCTGGTCGTGTGAGATCTCAGTGTTGCCCGACCGGTCGATCAGGCCTGTGGCCGGGTCGTACGCGTAGTACTCGGCATTGCGCCAATCGCGCTTGCTGCCCACGTGGTAGAGGCGCGCGCGCACCGTAGCCACGCCTGGCGTCCAGGCAGCATCGAGCTGGGTCCAGTCGTCGCGAAAGCGCATGAATGCGTCGCCGACGTTGTAGTTTTTGTTGCGCAAGGCGTCGCTTTGCCGGCCCTGCAACAGCGGCGTGCCGAAATAGCGCATCGGGCGCTGGTAGCCGTATGCGTGGCTAAGCGTAAACGCCAGGTCACGGCTGGCCTGCAGCCGCACTGCGCCAGAAAACGTCGCGCTGCCGTTGTCCCCGCGATCCACCCAACCGGCGCTGTGGGCGCCGCTGACGTCGAGCCGGTAAGACAGCCGCTCGGTCAGCGCGCCGCCGCTGCCCAGCGCCAAGCGCTGCGTGTCGTCCGTGCCTACCGTGGCCTGGATTTCGTTCTCGATGGAACCAGGTTCGGGCTTCTTGGGGATGACGTTCACCACGCCGCCGATGGCGCCATCGCCATGGATGACCGACGCCGGCCCGCGCAGCACTTCGATGCGCGCCACCGACCAGGTGTCGAAGGGAAAGGTCACTCCCACGCCGCCGTACTGGCGCATGCCGTCGTAAAGGCGCATGACCGAGGTCGAGTCGGTGAAGCCGCGCATGGACAATGCGCCCAACCCGTTGCCCGGATGCGGCATGGCGCTGATGCCGGCCGACCGGGCAATGGCATCGACGATGTCGGCATCGCCCCGTTCCTCCAGCTGCTCGCGGGTGATGACCTCGACGCTGGCCGGCGTTTGCATGGGCGTCAGGCCCAGGTTGGAGCCGGTCGACGCCGGTTCGCCCAGCATGGTCGGCGGCTCGGCCGCGACGACGATGGGTGCCAGCGTGGCGGCCTGCTGGGCCGTTGCAGCTGTCGGCAAGGCAAGCGCCGGCAGCATGGCGGCGCGACGAAAGATGGCGCGCAGGCGACTGCGCGCAACGCAATGATGAGTACGCATGAAACCGTCCCGGATGCGGCATGGACGCGACCGCCGATCGCCCTGCCCCCATCGCGCCGGCCCGTACAGCCCGAGGCGACGGCATCGGTTGCCGCCACACCAGCCGAAGGGCTTGCCACGCGATCGCGGCACGGTGGACAAGGACGAACGCGAGAAGGCAGGCAGCTGTTCGCTGCTGCCGTCGTCATGCCGAAAACAGTGAGCAGGCGTGCCGACGCTACCGAGCGGGTAGGCGCACGCGCATGAAGCCGACTGTCAGGCGGTCAAGGGGGGTGCCCGGGCCAGGCCCGGGTCCCAGGCGTCAGCCTGCCGCGGCGGCAGCGCCTGCGTCACGCGCGAAGGCGCAAAGCCTACGGCGGGCGCTAATGCCGGGCCATCGCCTAGCTGGGGAGGAACGGCCGGGTGCGCGCAAAGCAGGCACAAGCCTGCGAGTATTTTTCCCGCGCCGGCCTGGGGGGATTCGTCCGGAAGGTCTACCGACAGCGAGGTGTGTCCGTCGCCGCCGCACAGCTGCAGCAGCACCGTACGGGCGGCCGCTGCCTTGCCGCTTGCCAATCCCAATGAGGGCATGAGCGCGGCATAGAGCAATGCAACCAAAAGGAGCCAGCACGCGCGACGCCGTGCCGACAGGCTCATGCCCATGGAAAAGTCCCGGAAACGGTTTGCTGCAACGGCCCGGATTCTATCGGGCATCCGAATCATCTTGCAACACAAATGCCCGCCGGCGCGGCACGGGTTGACCTTTCCTGTATTGGTCGCGCGGGCGCGCTGGGCGATAATGCCCGCGGCTTCACCGGAGACGAGCATGCAAGCGAGACTGCCACGGATTCGCCTGCGCAGCAGGCCCGCCAAGATTGCAATCGGCGTGGTGGCGGCAGTGGCGCTATTGATGGGGCTGGCCGCGTGGCAAGTTCCCCGCCTGGTGCGCGACGCGCTGACTGGCCAGGTGGCCGAGATGATCGGCCGCGACATCGCCGTGGGCGAGATCTCCTTCAATCCCTTTACGCTGACCTTGCGTGCGCACGACTTGGCGGTCGACCAACCGGAAGCCGATCCGCTGCTGCGCGTCGAGCGATTGGAAGTCAGCGCGGCGTGGTCCTCACTGGTGCGCCTTGCCCCCGTCGTCGACCGCCTGCACGTGCATCGCCCGCAACTGGCCCTGGTGCGCGATGGCCCGGTGCATTTCAATTTCTCCGACATCGTCGAGCGCGTGGCCAAGCTGGCGGCCGAAAAACCTGCCCCCGAGGAGCCCGAAGAGGAGGGCCTGCCGCGCTTTTCGCTCAACAATCTGGTCCTGGACGAGGGCGCGGTCGCGCTCGATGACCAGGTCACCGGGCGGCAGCACGTCATCGACCAGATCGGGCTTGGCATCCCATTCATTTCCAACTTCGGCTATGCCACCGACATCGATGTGGAGCCGCGCCTGCACGCCCGGGTCAATGGCAGCACCTTCGCCCTGGACGGCACGGCGCGGCCCTTTGACGACGTACCACGCTCGACGCTGAACCTGGCATTCCTGCAGCTGGAGCTGGACAAGCTTGCCGATGCATGGCCGGGCGCGCTGCCGCTGGCCGTGCAGCGCGCCCTGCTGGACGCCAATTTGCAACTGGCCTTCGAGCAGCCGCGCGACGGCCCGGCCCGCCTGCGGGTAACGGGCGACATGGCGTTGCGCGAACTCGACCTGCGCGACCGACAGGGCGCGGCGCTGCTGCAATGGGACGCGCTGACCGTGCGTGGCGTCGATGCCGAACCGCTGGCCTCGCGCCTGCACGTGGCCGGCATCGACCTGCGCGCGCCGCACGTGCATGCCGCGCGCGATGCGCAAGGCCGCATCAATTGGCTGCAGGCGCTCCAACAAGCGGCCGCAGCGCCGGCAGGCCCGGCCGAGTCCGGCAATCGTGCAGGCGACCCACGCACCGGCGCCCAACCAGTCGATGACGGCGCTGATGCCGCTGATACCGCCGCGACCGCTGATACCGTTCATGCCGCTGACGCCGCAGACGCAGGCAAGACCGACGGCGGCGGGCAAGTTGCCGGCGCAGCCAGGCCGGCCACGCCGCCTGGTTGGGACCTGCGCATCGGCTGGCTGCACGTCACGGGCGGCCGCTTGCAATGGCAAGATGCTGCCCTACCCCTGGAGTACGCCCTGGGCGGCCTGACGCTGCAAGCCGGCCCCATCGCCCTGCCGCAGCCGGCAGGCGAACCGGTCGCGCTGTCCCTGGCGGCAGATGCCGATGCCGGCGGCAAGCTCAGCGCGCAAGGCAAGTTGGCCATTTCGCCGCTTTCGTTGGACCTGGACGTGCGGGCCGACGCCGTGGCGCTAAAGCCATTCGACGCGGCACTACGCAAGGCTTCGCCGTTGCAGCTGGATTCGGGCAGCGCCGGCATCGCCGCGAAACTGCTCGCCGTGCAGCGCGGCGACGCCATGGAGGTATCGGTGCGTGACATCGATGCCGCCTTGACCGACACCGCGCTGCAGGACAACTCGGTCAAGCCGGCGGTCAAGCTGCGCGCGTCCAAGCTGGCGCTGACGGCGGACCGCTACGACCTGGCTGGCGGCGACACCGCATTTGCCCTGCAGGCCGATGGACTCCAAGGCAAAGGGGCACTCACGGTCAAAGGCCGCTACACGCAGCAACCGATGTCGGTCCAGGCAGACGTGGACCTGCAAGGGCTGGACGCTGCCTCGTTTGCACCCTATGTGGCCTCGAGCCTGAACGCGACGGTGCGCGCCATGACCGTGGGCGCCAAAGGCAAGGTGGCGTTCTCGCCCGCCGCGCAGAAGTCGCCGATGCGGCTGGACTGGTCGGGCGCCGTGGACGTCTCCGGCCTGGATCTGCAGGATCGCGTCAATCGGGCCGAGTTCATGAAGTGGCGCAACTTGTCACTGGCCGGCATGAAGATCGCCATCAACGGCGAGCGCATCAGCGCCCACCTGGGCAAGGTCGTGCTGGATGACTTCTTCGGGCGCGTGATCCTCAACGCGCAAGGCCGGCTCAACGTCATGGACCTGGTGGCCGAGCCGGGCACCGCCGGCGGCTCCATCACCCAGGACACCCAGACGCGCGCCGCGCCTTCCAAGCCCGCCGCGGGCCCGGCGCCGGAAATCTCCGTCGATTCGGTCGCGCTGCGCCGTGGCCGCGTGGTCTTTACCGACCGCTTCGTCAAACCCAACTACACGGCTGACCTCTCGGCCATCGATGGCTCGGTCAGCGCCGTGTCCTCGACCAACCCGCGTCCGGCCAACGTGCGCGTGGCTGGGCGCGTCTACGGCACCGCGCCCTTCTCGATCAGCGGCACGGTGCAGCCATTTGCGCGCTACCTGTCGCTGGACCTGAAGGCCAGCGCCCAAGGCGTCGACCTGCCGCGGTTCACGACCTATTCGGCCAAGTACATGGGCTATCCCATCACGCGCGGCAAGCTGTCGCTGGATGTGCAATACCGCATCGAGGACAGGCAGCTCACCGCGCGCAACCGCGTGGTGCTCAACCAACTGACGCTGGGCGATCGCACCGACAGCCCCGACGCAATCAACCTGCCCGTGACGCTTGCCATCGCCCTGCTCAAGGACGCGCGCGGCAACATCGACATCAACTTGCCGATTTCAGGTTCGCTGGACGATCCGCAGTTCTCCATCGGCGGCATCATCCTGCGGGTGTTCGTCAACCTGATCACCAAGGCCGTCACGGCGCCATTTTCGCTGCTGGCCTCCGCCTTCGGCTCGGATGAAGAACTGTCCTACGTCGGCTTCGAACCCGGCAGTGCCGAGTTGGACGACAAGGCGCGCGAGCAGGTCACCACGCTGGCTTCGGCGCTCAACGACCGGCCGTCCCTGCGCCTGGATATCGTCGGGCGCGTCGACCCGCAGGCCGACGAGCAGGGGCTGCGGCGCACATGGCTGGAGCACCGGCTGCGTGAAGCCAAGGCCCGCGACCAGTCGACCCGTAGCCGCAAGGTCGACCCGGCCGGCGTGACCGTTTCGGATGCCGAACGGGCCAAGTACCTCGAAGACGTCTACGACGACACGGACATCGAGGACAAGCCGCGCAACTTCATCGGCATGGCCAAGTCCGTGCCGCCGGACCAAATGGAAGCCATGCTGCTGGCGGCCGCGCCGGTGGACGAAGAAGCGCTGCGCAAGCTGGCCGACGCGCGCGCCCAGGCGGTCTACGAACTGCTACAGGAGTCCGGGCCGGCAGACCGGATCTTCGTCGTCGCGCCCAAGCTGGATGCCGGCGGCATCGACGACGGCGGGCCGGCGTCCCGGGTGGACTTTGCGCTGAAATGACGCACGGTTGGGCCTCGGGCCATCGAAAGGGGGGGCCACACGCGGCGCGCGGCGCGGCCGGCGCATCGCCCTGCGCTAAGTCTGATCAAGCATGCACCGACCGGGCCTTGTTGCGACTGAAATAGGCAACACAGGTGGCTATGAACGCCTCGGTGGCCGGGCTCGCCTTGTCTTCGCGCCACGCAAGGCCAACTGATAGATCAGGCGGGCGTTCGCGGAACCTGCGATAGACGAGGCCGCTGAGCCTGAGCGAAGTCTGCGACCATGGTACCGGCGCAAACCCCTGCTGGGCCGCGACCAGCGCCAGTGCAGCGTGCATCGTGCGCACCTCCAGGAAATCGGCCGGCCGCACCCCGTACTGATGAAAAAAATCCCGGAACAGGCTCTGTGTGCTGCGACGCCGGTCATGGCTGGGATAGCCTACCATGCGGCGTCCGTCGAGATCGCGTACGGATACCCGGGACTTGCGCGCCATGGCCCAACTGGAAGGCAGCGCGACCGCATAAGACTCGGTGAACAATGTCTGCGTGTGCAGCAAGGCGTGATAAACGGGTTCGCGGATCAAGCCGATGTCTATCGCCCCCTCGAGCAACCGGGCAGCCTGTTCCGTCGTCGAATATTCCACCAACTGCACGCGCCGGGCCGGATCCTGCGCGAAATAAGCCCTCAGCAACCCCGGCAGGAAGGTGTAAGCATGAGCATGCAAGATACCCAGCGTCAATGTATCGCCTTCCTTGCGGTGCACCGCCTGGACCACATCGCGGCATCGGTCCACCCCTTCCAAGATGCTGCGCGCATGCGCCAGCAACGCCTCGCCTTCGGCCGTCAGCCGAACCGACCGTGTCGTCCTCAGCAGTAACCGGCTGCCCAGCTCCGCCTCCAGCGCTTGGATATGTTCGCTCAGGGGCGGCTGACTGATCCCCAGGCGAGTCGCCGCGCGGCCGAAGTGCTGCTCCTCAGCCACGGCAACGAAGTATCGCAAGCGCCTTAAGTCCACCATTATTAACCCTTGACCTATAAATAGCCGTCTAAAACTGTATTAGACACGAATAATCGTAGCTCCTACACTGCCTGCATCCACCCGGGCACCCAAAGCCTAGATTGCGAGGAGGTTATGGAAATACGGAAACTAACGGGCACCATTGGCGCCGAGCTGCTGGGCGTGGACTTGGCATCTGAACTGACCGATGATTTGGTGGCGCAGATCCGGCAGGCGCTTCTGGACTACCAAGTGGTATTTTTCCGCGACCAGACGCTTACTCCCGAGCAGCACATTGCGTTTGCCGAACGATTCGGCCAAATCAGCACGACACCGGTGTACCAGACACTGGAGCAGTATCCGCAGATCATGCCGGTGATCAAAGAACCGACCGATCGCGACATCATCGGCGACACCTGGCACACCGACGAAACCTATCAGGCCGCTCCGCCGATGGGCTCCATCCTGTACGCGAGGGAAGTTCCGGACGTGGGCGGAGATACCTTGTGGGCCAATATGTATCGCGCTTACGAAACGCTTTCCGACGGCCTGAAGCGCAAGCTCGAGGGCTTGCGCGCCGTCCACACCAATGATTTCCTGACGGCCAATACCAAGGAGCGGAACAGCACCCGCTCGACGAAGCTGCGCGAAGATGCAGGGTCCATCACCAGCGTGCATCCGGTAGTGCGCACCCATGAAGAAACGGGAAGAAAGGCGTTGTTCGTCAACCAACCTTTCACCTACTGCTTTGAGAACATGACACGCGAGGAGAGCCTACCCCTGCTGCAGTACCTATATCAGCACAGCAGCAAACCCGAGAACACCTGCCGCTTCCGGTGGCGCAAAGGGTCGATAGCATTCTGGGACAACCGCTGCACGATGCATTACGCCATCAATGATTACCCCGGCAAGCGCCGGGAGATGCATCGCATCACCATCCAGGGCACACGGCCCGTATAAGAACGACAGTATTTGACAACCAACCATCGAGGAGGATGGCCGGGCTGGAAAAACATCGTCATCCGGCTGATGCGCATCCGGTGCGGCCAAGACAGACCATGAAATCGGTACGCCTGCTCATCCACTGCCTGGCGCTGGCGCTTTCCTTCGCGCTTGGTTCCGCAACCGCCGCCGGCGCAGTCCAGAATTGGCCAACACGGCCCGTGACGCTGGTGGTCGGCTACGCGCCAGGGGGCACCACCGACATCATCGCCCGAACGATTGCCAACGCCCTTGCCGAAGAAACAGGCGGCACCTTTCTGGTGGAGAACCGCACTGGCGCCAACAGCAACATAGGCGCGGAACTGGTCAAACGCGCAGCACCGGACGGGTACACCTTCTATGTCGGCTCCACCGCGAATGCCATCAACCGCACGCTCTATGCCAATTTGGGCTATGACATTGCCGCGGACTTTCGTGCCGTCGCGCTGCTGGGTACCGTACCCAACATGCTTGTCGTCAATCCCTCCCTGCCTGTCCGCACCGTGCAGGACTACATTGACTACGCGCGGGCCAATCCCGGCAAGCTGACCTGCGCCTCGTCCGGAACGGGATCGGCCATTCACATGTCTTGCGAGCTTTTCAAGATCCAGACTGGCACAGACATCTTGCACGTTCCGTATCGAGGCAGCGGGCCCGCCATGGCAGACCTTCTGGGCGGGCAGGTACATTCGGCGTTCGACAACATGCCCACTGTGCTGGCCAACGTCAGGGCGGGCAAGCTGCGCGCGTTGGGTGTGACGACCTCTGCACGCTCGCCCTACGCGCCTGACATCCCGACGCTTGCCGAATCGGGCCTACCCAACTTTTCGGTCCAGGCCTGGTTCGGCCTATTCGCACCAGGCGGCACTGATCCTGCCCTGGTCGATCGCATAAATGGATTGATCAATAAGGCCATGCAACAACCCCAGCTCAAGGCCAGCTACGAGAAAAGCGGTGTAACGATTCCGGCTGAGCCGAATTCGTCGCAAGCTTTCTCGGCGTTCGTGCGCGCCGAGGTGGACAAGTGGGCCGACGTGGTCAAGAAATCAGGCGCCAAGATCGAATGAGAACGTCGCACGATGCAGCGCAGCGCGTGACGCTGATCACGGGCGCCAGCCGCGGAATAGGCCTGGCCACGGCCAAACGCCTGGCAAAGGACGGCCACCATGTCATCGGCCTGGCGCGCAGCGCTCCACCTGGCCCCTTCCCCGGTGACTTCTTCCGCGTGGACCTCAGCGACGTCGCGCAAGTGCGTGAAACGCTTGCCGAGCTTACGTCACGCTTCGAGGTAGACGGTGTGGTCAACAATGCCGGGCTGACCACATCGCATGCATTGATGGAGACGTCCGTCGAAGAGCTTGACCGTATCCTTGCCGTCAACCTGCGTGCCCCCATGCTGTGCGTGCAAGCCTGCCTGCCGTCCATGCAGCGCAAGGGCCGCGGAAGCGTCGTAAACGTTGCCAGCCGGGCTGTGCTTGGCATCGCGCGGCGTTCGGCCTATGCCGCCGCCAAGAGTGGCTTGGTCGGCTTTACGCGGACATGGGCGCTGGAGCTCGGACAATACGGCGTCACGGTCAACACCGTTGCGCCAGGGCCGGTGCTTACTGAGCTTTATCGCAACAACAACCCCATGACTCCCGCCCAAGCGCAGAAGCTGGCCGATCGCATTCCCTTGCGTCGCATTGGCCAGCCAGAGGATGTCGCCGGGGTGATCGCATTCTTTCTGTCTGACGACGCGCGTTTCGTGACCGGTCAGGTGCTGTATGCGTGTGGAGGCTTGTCGGTTGGATCGGCGCCCGTCTGAGGCACGCCGGGCTCCGGCAGCCCTTGTCTCGGGTAAATTGCGGGTTGCGCCGATTTCGCTGCGACAACCCTATGACGAAGCTTTCCGACGACACACGGCTAACGGAAACCCTGGTCAACTCAGAAACCCTGTTGCAGGGCAGTTTTTTGCACGTGCGCCGCGACACAGTGCGCCAGCCCGATGGCCGGCTGGCGCAGCGGGAGTATGTGGTGCACCCCGGCGCGGTGGTGGTGATCCCCTTGGCCGACGACGACCGCGTGGTGGTCGAGCGGCAATACCGCCACCCGGTCGGGCGCGTGATGCTGGAATTCCCCGCCGGCAAGCTCGATCCGGGCGAGGATCCCTTGCGCTGCGGCCAGCGCGAGCTGCTGGAAGAAACCGGCTACCGCGCGGCCCAGTGGGCGCGCGCCGGCGCCTTGCACCTGGCGATCGCCTACTCGACCGAAGTCATCCATATCTACTTTGCGCGTGGCCTGCGCGGCGGCGAACGCAAGCTCGACGACGGCGAATTCCTGGACGTGCACTTGATGCCGGTGGACGAATTGCTGGCAGCCTGCCGCAAAGGCGACGTCACCGACGCCAAGACGCTTTCCTGCTGCCTGTGGCTGCAGAATGTGCGCGACGGCGCCTGGCAATTGGACTGGCAGGACGCGTAAGCCATCCCTGCCGCATCCTAGGCGATCAGCCGCCAATCTGATGCGGCGCCACGACAGGCCTCGCAGGGCGTCCGCCCCCGGCATGCCGGGCATGCGGGCGCCGCTGCCCGGCACGCTTGCGTGGCGCCGGGCTTTAGCCAGCCTGTACCGGGTTGGACAGGCAACCGACGTCACTGACCTCGACCTCGACGATGTCGCCGGGCTTCAGGAACAACGGCGGGTTGCGCTTGAACCCCACGCCACCCGGGGTGCCGGTGACGATGACGTCGCCCGGCTGCAGCGTCGCGAAGCGCGAGATGTAGTGGACCAGGCGCGGGATGCCGAAGATAAGCTGGGCCGTGCTGGCCTGCTGCACCACCTGGCCATTGAGCCGGGTGGTCAGCGTCAGTTCCTGGCCGTCGGCGATCTCGCCGCGCGTGACCATCCAAGGCCCGAATGCGCCGGTCCCGTCGAAGTTCTTGCCGGGTGTCCACTGCGTGGTGTGCTGCTGCCAGTCCCGCACCGACGCATCGTTGTAGGGCGCGTAGCCGGCGATGTGGTTCCAGGCGTCGGCCTGGGCGATGCGGCGTCCAGCTCGGCCGATGATGATGGCGATCTCGCCTTCGTAATCCAGCATGTGCGACTCGGCCGGCACGATCAAAGGCTGCCCATGTCCCACTTGGGAGCCCGCAGTGCGCAGGAACACCGTGGGTTCGCCAGTCGGCTCGCGGTTGGTTTCGCGCCGGTGCTCCTCGTAATTGAGGCCGATGCAGAGGATGCGGCCGGGATCGGGGATGACCGGCAGCAGGCGCAGGTCGGCCAGAACTAGCGTGGGCGCGGCGCTGCGCACCTGTCGTGCGACTTCATCCAGCGCGCCGGCGGCCAGCACGGCGCGCAGGCTGGCAAACCGCCCGCTGGTCAGCGCCACGCCGTCGATGACGCGGCCGCCCTCATCGCAAATCCCCCAGGACGGACCGTTGTCCGTTTCAAAGCTCAACAGCTTCACGTGTTGCTACCTCCGTTTCGGAATAAAGGGTCGGGCCCGCGATGCCGGCATCATGCCTATACTTGCGCGAAACCGGACCGAGACTGGTCGAACCTGATCGCCTTATGAACGTCACCATCAAGCAGCTGCGCGCCTTCGTGAATGTGGTCAATGCAGGCAGCTTCACCGAAGCAGCCAAGCGGATGCATGTGACGCAATCGGCGTTGAGCCTGCTGCTGCGCGAGCTGGAAAGCGAACTCGGCGTGCGCTTGCTCGACCGCACCAGCCGGCGCATGCGGCTGTCGACCACCGGGGCGGAGTTCTATCCGTTGGCGGTCAAGGTGCTCGACGAGCTCGACAACGCGGTCAACAGCACCTTGCAACTGCACGAGCGCCAGCGCGGCCGGGTGCGCGTGGCCTGTACGCTGCTTTACGGACAGGCGCTGATGCCGCAAATCCTGGCGCGATTTCGCGACCGCTATCCGGCGATTACCGTACAAATGCTGGACCTGCCCAACGAGGAGGTGCTCGCCCGGGTGCTGGCCGGAGAGGCCGATTTCGGCGTGGCGCCGCAACGGCCGACGCCGGTCGGCCTGGTGCAGGAAAGGCTGTTCCTGGACCGCATCCAGTTGATCTGCCCGAGCGACCATCCGCTGGCGCAACGCGGCAAGGCGACCTGGCGCCAGGCCCTGCAGTACCCGTTCGTCAGCCTGCCGCTGGACTTCACCGTGCGCCTTCAGGCGGACCTGCTGGCTTGGTCGAAGTCCCTGGTCCTGCAACCGGCGCATTCGGTGTCCTACCTGACCACCGCGCTGGGCATGGTCAAGTGGGGCCACGGGCTGACTGCCCTGCCTTCGTATTCCACGCCCTTGCTGTCGTCCTTCGGCGTGGTGGGCGTACCGGTGCGCGATCCGGTCATCCACAGGCAAATCTCCGTCTTTACCAAGCGCGGTCACAGCCTTTCCCCCGCCGCGGCGAGCCTGCTCGATTTTCTTCACGAGTTCACGGCTTCACAGGCGTGACGCCCGCCCGGTAAACGGCCTGGCGCCCTAAATGTCGAGCACCAGCTCCTCGTCCAAGCTGCCCGAGCAGCAGATCATCATCGTGCGACCCTGCGCCTTTTCCCTTTCCGTCAGCACTTGGTCCCGGTGATCCGGCCGGCCGGCGAGCACCGGGGTTTCGCAGCTGCCGCACACCCCTTGCATGCAGGAATGTGGCGGCTGCAGGCCGGCGTCGAGCAGCGCCTGCAGGATGGTCTGGCCAGGCTGCACCGTCACCGACCGGCCCGAGCGTGCCAGCTGGACGCGATAGCCGCCGCCAGTGGCCTGCGCCTGTTCGGCGGCGAAGCGCTCGTAATGCACGCGGTCTGGCGGCAGCGACGCCGCGTGGGCAAGATAGTCGTCCAGCATCGCCGCCGGACCGCAGCAGTAGACGTGCGCATCGGCCGGCAACCCGGCCAGTACGGCGCCGATGTCCAGCCGCCTCTGGCCAGGCCCATGGTCGAAGTAAAGCTGCACCCGCGCATCACCCTCGAATTCCGCCAGGAAGGCGGCCGCTTCGCGCGAGCGCGCGCAATAGTGCAGCTGCCATGGCCGCCCCAGCTCGTCCAGGCGCCGGACCATCGCGCGTACGGGCGTGATGCCGATGCCGCCGGCAATGAAGACCGACGCAGGCGCATCCTCCTGCAGCGCGAACAGGTTGCGGGGGCCGTCGGCTTCGAGCACGTCGCCGACACGCGCCCGCTCGTGCAGATAGCGCGAGCCGCCGCGGCTGGCCGCATCGCGGTTGACCGCGATCACGTAAGGCGCGCCGTCCCGGCAGGGATTGACCAGCGAATAGCTGCGCGCCAGGCCGACCGGCAGGTGCAGCGTCACGTGTGCGCCGGCGGTGAAAGGCGGCAGCGGCGCGCCGTCGGCGGCTGCCAGCTCAAAGCTGTGTATGCCCTGCGCTTCCTCGCGGATCGCGCGTATGCGTAGGCAAAGGCGTGCGTCGGTCGTCATCGTGGTGCATCGCGCCGCCGGCAAGCCGGCGGCTTACCGCTGTTGGATTACTGGGCCTTGATCCCCGCCGTCTTGGCGACCTTGCCCCACTTGTCAAACTCGGCCCGGAAGAACGCGTCGAAGTCCTGGGGCGTGCCGCCGGCGACTTCGGCCCCCTGGGCGCGAATTTCCTTTTGGAAGTTCGGATCGGCCAGGACTTTGTCCATCGCATCGGACAGGCGCTGGACGACGTCGGCGGGCAGGTTGGCCGGCCCAAGCAAGCCAAACCAGGTACCAGCTTCGAAGTCCTTCACGCCCGCCTCCTGCATGGTGGGCACGTCCGGCATCAGCTGCGTGCGCTCGCGCAGCGTCACCGCGATCGGCGTCAGCTTGCCCGCCTGCACGTGGGGCAGCGCCGACACCAGCACGTCGAACATGACGTCGACCTGGCCGCTGATCACATCGACCAGCCCTGGCGCGCTGCCTTTGTAGGGCACGTGCACCAGGTCCACGCCTTCCAGCGACTTGAAGAGTTCGCCGGCCAAATGGGCGGCGCTGCCGTTGCCGAAGGACGCGTACGTGATCCGTCCCGGCTCCTTCTTGGCCGCGGCGATCACGTCCTTGACGGTCTTGAACCCGGTCTTGGGATTGGCCACCAGGACGAGCGGCGCCTGGGCGACCAGCTTGACCGGGGTGAAGCTGTCGATCGGCTGGTACGGCAGGCTGGCATATGCATGCGGGGTCACCGTCAGCGGGCCGGCCGCGCTAAACAGCAGCGTATAGCCGTCGGCTGGCGCCTTGGCCACGACGTCCTGGCCGATCTGGCCACCGGCTCCGGCGCGGTTTTCGACCACGAAGGATTGCCCCAGTTGGTCGGCCAGGCCCTTGGCCACGAGCCGCGCGGTGCTGTCGGTGGATCCGCCCGCGGCGTAGGGCACGATCAGCCGCACGGGCTTGTTGGGATAGTCGCCTGGCGCCGCGACGGCGGCGCAGGCCGCAAGAGCGAGGACCGCCGCGGCGGCCGTTTGCAGGATGCGTGCAGGTTTGCGCATGGTGTCTCCTGTTGTCGATTTATCGTTGTCGGCCGCCGCAATGGCACGGTAGCGGCGGCCGGCGTGTTACGCGGGCTGTCGGATGACCCGCCCGTACCGGTCGCCGAAACGCTCTTGCATGATGTCCTCGAACGGCGTGCCTTCTTCGGCCACCCAGCTGCCCGAGCGCAGTTGATACGCCTGATGCCGCCACGGTTCCTGCGGCTCCTCGCCACGGGCCAGCGCGCGCGCTCCGCCGATCACCGCGCGGCGGAAACGCACGATCGCCGCATCCGTGGCAGTCAAGTGCTCGCGCGTACGGTCGGCGATGGGTCCTTGGCTTTCCTGGATCATCGCGTCCTGCTCGGCCACGCCGCGCACGCCGGTATAGGTTTTTTCCTTCTGGTCGCGCCGATCCAGCAGATATTCGTTGTTCTTGTTGCGCACTGGAATGAAGTTTTCGTCGACCTCGGCCACGACTCCGTGTCCCCCCTTGAGCTGACGCCTTTCCTCTTCGGTCAGCGGGCGATCGGGGTTCCACACGTAGGTGTAGATCCAGCAGGAATAATCATCGATGGGCACGAAGGTATAACCGAAATAGTTCTCGCCCGGCAGCGTCGACGGCGTGGTGCTGTGCGAAGGCAGGGCAAATTGCGTCGTGCGCCAATAGATGTTGCGGCCGTCGGCGCGGCGCGCGCCGCCGACCACGAAGCCGACGTCATGCTCCAGGATGGAAAACTGGGGCATGGGGTCCTTGCGTATCCACGCCAGGCGCTTCTCGTCGGCAGGCGCGTCCGGATTCTCGTTGGACGGCACCGAAGGCGCCGGCATGTGCAGGAAGCTGAAATGTGACGTGTCCAGCGCCCCTTCGATGGCCTGTGCCCAGTTGCATTCCTGGCGCTTCTTCGTCACATAGCGGTGGCTGGGCGGCAGCTGGCCGAACTCCAGCATGGGGACTTCGGGGATCTTCTCGCCCCACGGATCGGGCCCCATGTAGGCCCACACGATCTCGCCGTATTCGCGCGTGGGATACGCCTTGATGCGCAATTCCTTGTGGTAGTTGGATTCCGGCGGCACATTGGGCAGGTCCATCGCCCGGCCGTCGATGCCGAACTTCCAGCCGTGGAAGACGCAGCGCAGTCCGCATTCTTCGTTGCGGCCGTAGTACAGGTCGGCGCCGCGGTGCGGACAGACGTGGTCGACCAGCCCGACCCGACCGTGGCTGTCGCGGAAAGCGACGAGTTTTTCGCCCATGATCTGGACGCGCAACGGCGGACAATCCGGCTCGGGCAGTTCGCGCGACAGCGCCACCGGTTGCCAGAAGCGGCGGAAATACTGGCCCATGGGTTGGTCCGGACCGGTGCGGGTAAGCAATTCGTTGTCGGCAGCGGTCAGCATGGCTTGGCTTCCTTGATCTCTTGAAGTGCGTGCAGTCGATGAAATATCTCGGGCGGCGCGGCGCTTCAGCGCACGCCGATGCCGTAGGGACGCGCCCATTCCAGGCAGTCTTCGGTACGCCCGGACGGCTCGAATTCGCAACCTATCCATCCTTTCCAACCGAGCGCCTGCACTTGCTCGAAGAAGTAGGGGAAATGGATTTCTCCCTTGCCCGGCTCGTGCCGGCCCGGCACGTTGCCGATCTGGATGTGCCCGACGTAGGGAAAGCACTCCTGCAGCGTGCGTACGATGTTTCCTTCCTCGCTCTGGACGTGAAAGGTGTCGAAGCACAGCTTGACGTTCTCGCGCCCCACTTCGCGGATCGCCTGCACGCCCTCGGCGATGCGGCTGTAGTAGTAGTCGGGAAAGCGTGCCCGGCAGCAGGGTTCGATGATCAGGGTGATGCCCTCGGCGGCAGTCTGCTCGGCCGCATAGGCGATGTTGGCCAGGAAGGTATCCCGGCAGCGGGAGCGGTCGGCGTCCTTGGGCAGGTTGCCGGCCATCGCATGGATCATGGGACGGCCGACCTGGACCGCGTAGGCCACCGCGGTGTCGACGCTGCGGCGGAATTCGTCTTCGCGGCCGGGGATCGCGGCGATTCCCCGCTCGCCGGCGGCCCAGTCGCACGGCGTCAGGATCTGCACCAGCGTCAGCCCGTTTTCCCCAAGCAGGTCGGCGATCTGCGCCGCCGGATATTCGTACGGGAAAGCGACCTCGACCCCCTTGAAGCCGGCACGCGCGGCTGCCGCATAGCGCTCGAGCATCGGCAGCTCGGTAAACATCCACCTCAGGTTCGGATCGAATCGCAGCATGGGCTCCTCCATGGTTTCAGCCCGCCCGATCCCGGGCGGCCGAGGCACTCTAAGGGCCGCCCCCCGCCCGATCAATGCAAATGACCCAATCGATCCATGAGGAAACCTTATGTGCGAACGCACAGCGGGTGATGGTGGCGATCGCCCATCAGTTGAATACTTTTGTATACTGTCGGACTCAGTCCTGAGGAAGGAAGGAGGCACCGGCGGCGGCCATGCCACGCGCCCGCCGGCCTGCCTGGGGAGCCCAAATGATCGATGTCCTGGTGATCGGCGGCGGCAACGCCGCCCTATGCGCCGCCCTGATGGCCCGCGAGGCGGGCGCCAGCGTGCTGCTGCTGGAAGCTGCGCCGCGCGAGTGGCGCGGTGGCAACTCGCAACACACCCGCAACCTGCGCTGCATGCACGACGGGCCGCAAGACGTGCTGGTCGATGCCTACCCTGAGGAAGAGTTCTGGCAGGACTTGCTCAAGGTCACGGGCGGCATCACCGACGAAAAGCTTGCCCGCATCGCGATCCGCGCCTCCGCGACCTGCCGGGACTGGATGCGCAAGCACGGCGTGAACTTCCAGCCCCCGCTGTCCGGCGCGCTGCATGTGGCACGCACCAATGCGTTTTTCATGGGCGGCGGCAAGGCGCTGGTCAACGCCTACTACCGCAGCGCCGAATCGATGGGCGTGCAAATCCGCTACAACGCGCCGGTCGACAGCCTGGAGCTGGACGGCGACCGCTTCGTGGCCGCGCGCATCGGCGATGAACGCATACCGGCCCGCGCCTGCGTGCTGGCGGCCGGCGGCTTCGAATCCAACCTGCAGTGGCTGCGCGAAGCCTGGGGACAAAACGAGCGCGGCGAATGGCCGGCCGACAACTTCCTGATCCGCGGCACGCGCTTTAACCAGGGCGTGCTGCTGCGCTTCATGATGGACGCCGGCGCCGACGTGGTCGGCGACCCGTCGCAATCGCACTGCGTGGCCATCGATGCCCGCGCGCCGCTTTATGACGGCGGCATCTGCACCCGCATCGACTGCGTGTCGCTGGGCATCGTCGTCAACCGCGACGCCGAGCGTTTCTACGACGAGGGCGAGGACTTCTGGCCCAAGCGCTACGCCATCTGGGGCCGCCTGACCGCCATGCAACCTGGCCAGATCGCCTACTCCATCATCGACGCCAAGGCCATCGGCCGCTTCATGCCGCCGGTCTTCCCGGGAATCAAGGCCGACACGTTGCCCGAGCTGGCGCGCAAGCTGGAGCTGGATGAGCAGCGGTTCATGCACACGGTCAACACCTTCAACGCCGCGTGCCGCGTGGGCACCTTCGATCACACCACGCTGGACGATTGCCGCACCGAAGGATTGACCCCACCCAAGACCCACTGGGCGCGGCCCATCGACAAGCCGCCCTTCTACGGCTATGCGGTCCGCCCCGGAATCACCTTCACCTACCTGGGCCTGAAGGTCAACGAACACGCCGCCGTCCATTTCGGCGGCAAGCCCAGCGGCAACCTGTTCGTGGCCGGCGAAATGATGGCCGGCAACGTGCTCGGCAAAGGCTACACCGCCGGCGTGGGCATGACCATCGGAACGGCCTTCGGCCGCATCGCCGGCACGCAGGCCGCCCTGGCCGCGCGCCGTCAACGAGAAGGAGCCTAGCGTGCAGTCGCTCGAACAACTGGCCCGATCGGCCCAAGACCAGGCCGCCCCGGGTGCACTGACCTGCGCCGAGCAGGAAGTCTCGCGCATCATGACCATCTGCAACGCCTGTCGCTACTGCGAAGGCTTTTGCGCTGTCTTTCCGGCCATGACGCGACGCCTGGAATTCGCCAAGGGCGACGTCAATTACCTGGCCAACCTCTGCCACAACTGCGGGGCATGCCTGCACGCCTGCCAATACGCGCCCCCGCATGATTTTGGCATCAACGTGCCCCAGGCCATGGCGCGCGTGCGCGTGCAGACCTATGCCGACTACGCCTGGCCGGCTGCGCTGGGCGGGCTGTACAAGAAAAACGGCCTGACCGTGGCACTGGCCGCGGCCGCCGCACTGGCGCTATTCCTGGTGCTGGCCCTGCTGGCGAACAATGGATCGCTGCTGCACGAGCCGCTGGCCGGCGATTTCTACGCCATCTTCCCGCACAACACCCTGGTGGCCATGTTCGGCACGGTCTTCGTTTTCGCCGTCGTCGCGTTGGCGCTCGGCGTACGGCGATTCTGGCGCGACGTCTCACCCGGCGCGGCAAGCGCCCCAGCCGTGGCCGAAACCGCGCACGACGTCCTGCGCCTCAAGTACCTGGATGGCGGACACGGCAAAGGCTGCAACGAAGCCGACGACGCGTTCACGCTGGCGCGCCGGCGGTATCATCATTTCACTTTCTACGGCTTCTTGCTTTGCTTTGCCGCGACCTGCGTGGGCACGCTCTACCACTACGCCTTCGGCTGGCAGGCGCCGTATCCGTTCTGGAGCCTGCCGGTGCTGCTCGGCACCGCCGGCGGGATCGGCCTGTTGATCGGGCCGGCCGGCCTGCTGTGGCTGAACCTGCGCCGCCATCCCTTGCACGGCGATCCCGGGCAGCGGCCCATGGATCGCGGCTTCATCGCCCTGCTCTTCTGGACCAGCCTGACCGGGCTGGCGCTGCTGGCCTGGCGCGACACCCCGGCCATGGGCCTGCTGCTGGCGGTGCACTTGGGCGCGGTCATGGCGCTGTTCCTGACGCTGCCGTACGGAAAATTCGCCCATGGCGTCTATCGCAGCGCGGCGCTGCTGAAGTACGCGATCGAAAAGCGCCAGCCGAACAAGCTGCAGCTCGGATCCGATTGACGCAGCGGCAGGCGGCGCGCCGGCGCTGGCACGGGCGGGCGCGCCGTAGTACAACGGCCGCACCATGGTTACACGCACGATCCGCGCCTTGCCCCAGGCCGACGCCGCGCGCGACACGCCAGGCGGCGCCGGCCACAAGCCGTTGCGGCTTTTCTTCGGAATTTTTCCCCCGCCAGAGGTCGCGCAGGCGCTCACGGCCGCTGCCCAGGCGGCGCATCCGCTGTGCGGCGGACGCATCACCCGCCCGGAGAACCTGCACATTACGCTCGCCTTCCTGGGTCGGGCCAGCGCTGCCCAGGCCACGGAACTGGCCGCGCTCACCCGCGCCATCGCCGCGCCGGCCGGCGAAGTCGTCATCGACCGCTACGGCAGCTTCCGGCGCGCGCAAGTAGTCTGGGCCGGCCCGGATCCGGATTCCGAAGGCGCCCACCAGCTGCGCGACATGTCCGACGAGCTATGGCTGCGGCTGCGCGACCTGGGCTGGCCAGGTCCGGACGTCTGGCCGCTGCGCCCGCACGTGACCTTGCTGCACAAGGCGGACAAGCGCGATACCGGAGAGCTGGCATTCGCGCCGGTGACGTGGCGTCACCAAGGCTACGCGCTCGTGGCCTCCGAACCCGCTCCGGGCGGGTCGCGCTATCGCGTGCTGGCGCGCACGGGCATCGCCCGCCGCGGACCCTATGCCTAAGGCTAACGGCGCCGCATCGTTTCGACATTGCCGCACACGCCCAGAGATTGGCCGCTGATGTTCCTTGCCTGCGGCGAAGCCAGGAACGCGACAAGGTCCGCCACGTCCTCCTCGGTAACCTTGCGCCGCATGGATATCGTCTCCAGGTACCGGGCGTTCATTTCTTCGATCTCAATGCCGCGCCGCTCGGCCTGTGCCTGCACCTGCATGCGATGGCGCTCGTTGTCGACAATGCCCGGCAACACAGCATTGACTCGTATCCCGGATGGCCCAAGCTCCATGGCCAGCGACTGTGTCAACCCGATGATGGCCCACTTCGACGATGCATAGGCAGTGCGCAGCGGATAGCCCAAGCGCCCGGCGACCGAAGAGATGTTGATGATGCTTCCCGAGCCGGCTTGCTTCATCAGTGGCACCACGTGGTGTATGCAGTGAAAATAACCCACGAGGTTGACGTCTACGGTGCGAGCCCAGTGCACTGGATCGTTCTCCTCGACCGGACCGTACGGCCCGGTAATGGCCGCATTGTTGATGAGCACATCGACGCCGCCCGCTTGATCCTGCACTGCCCGTACCATCTCCCCCACGCTTTCGGGCTCCGCGACATCCAATGCAAACACCTGCACGCCTGGTGCGGCGCCAGCGAACGACCGCAGCGCATCCCGGTCGACGTCGCAGACGGCGACATACGCGCCGTCCCGCAACAGGCGTAAGGCGATCGCCCTCCCCAGGCCGCGCGCGGCACCGGTCACGATCGCCCGCAGCGGCGACAAGTGTCCATCCCGCGGCGCTCGATTGGGGCCCGCCATCTCAACCGTCCTGCTTCAAACCGAGCTCCTTGACCAACTGTCCCAGCTCTTCGTATTCCCGCTTCACATGCTGGGTGAAAGCCTCGCGGCGCAGGACAGTTTTCTCAACGCCTGCCGTCTCGAAAAATTTTTCCATTTCTGGCGAGTTCGCCGCCTTGGCGAACGCATCCTCGATGCGGCGCACGGCGTCATCAGGAGTGCCAGCCGGCACGATCAGCCCATGCCAAAGCAGCAACTCTTTGTCCGGAATGCCGAGATCTCCCAGGCTGGTCGCCTTGGGCAGGGCGGCAGTTTTCTTGGCGGAGGTTGCCAGGAGGCATTTCACGCTGCCGGTTTTTTCCATGGCCACGGCCGGAGGTACCGATCCGACGTAAATGTCGATCACGCCTCCCAGCAGGGCGGGCATCGTTTCCCCCGCACCGCGATAGGGAATATCGCGCGCCTTGATCCCGAATGACCGGAAGATGCGTTCCGTCGCCAGCTGCGCCGGGCCGGCCACGCCGTCCGTACCGTACGTGTACTTTCCGGGGCTGGCCTTGAGCACATCCAGGAAATCCTTGCCGGTGTCAGCAGGGAAGTCCGGGCGCACGCACATGACATACGGTGCGCTGTCCAGGTAGATGACCGGAATGTAATCGTCGACGCCATAGCTCGTCTTGATCGTATGCGGGCTGGTCGTGAGGGGACCCATAAAAACGCCTGCCATGGTCCGACCGTCCGGTTTTGCACGGGTAAGCTGCGCCACCCCTATCGTGCCCCCTGCGCCCCCAACATTCTGCACGACGATGGTCGCATCCAAGTGCGGCTCGGCATATCGGGCAATGGCACGGAACAGAGTGTCCGTGCCACCGCCCGGACCGGTTGGGATGATGAGATTGATCACGTCTTTTGCCGCAGCGAGCGGCGTCGCGGCAAGCAGCATGGCTGCGACCGCGCACTTGTGCCACTTGTGCCTTTTCATGGTCATGTCTCCTCTTCGTGCAGTAATGGAATGGCCACGGCCGGGAACGACAATCACGGACCAAATCCGAATGCCTCGCGCGGGTTGTCCACCAATATCCGCTTGCGTACGCGCGCGTCGGGAGCCCACTCGAACAACCAGGCCACGCACTGCCCATAGGTAATGTCCGTCTCGAAACCCACCCACGGCCAGTCCGTCGCCCAGACCACGCGTTCGCCATCCCTGCGCGTGATCAGTTCCCGTGCAAGCATTGCCGCCGATGCGCCGCGCAGGCGAAACGGCGCCGACAGCTTGACCCAGGTGTTTCCCGCGTCGATTGACCGCAACAGCGCCTTGAATCCGTCGCTGTCCGCGGCCCCGTCTCCTCCCGGCGGATGGCCGAAATGGTCGATGACTACACGCGCCCTGCTGCGCTGGATGACCGCCAGCACGGGCGGCAGGAACTCGCCTTCCAGGTAAACCTCGATGTGCAGTCCCAGGTTGGCTGCCTTGGCCAACAACGATGCATACTCGGGCGATGCGATATCGGGCAGGCTGGCGCGCCGGACCCAGTTCAGGCGCAGGCCGCATACGCCAGCTTCCTTCAAGCTCGCAAGCGTTTGCTCGCTGACCCTCGGTTCGACGATGGCCGTGCCCCGCAGCCGGCCGCGCCCTTTGGCCAGCGCATCCAGCAAGACGTCGTTGTTGTGACCATAGAAGCTGGGAGCGGTCAACAGGCCATAGGTCACGCCGTAAGCATCCAGCGTCCGCAGATAGGCTTCGACCGGCGCCTCAGCGACCGGCTGTGAATGCCGGTCCGGCACCAGAGGCAACCCCGTCTTGATGACGTGGGCATGGCAGTCTGCCGACCCTGCTGGCAGTGGATGTTGCCCGACCGTTGGCACGTGCTCGATAGCCATGTTCGAGTCCTCACTGCGCCGCGACAGGACCGATCTGCCCGGCGCCGTACTTTGCGGCCTTTTGCGAGGCCGTCAAATAGCGTTCCTCCAACTCACGGATGCGGCCCATACCCATGATGTCGTTCAACTCCTCGAAGCCCATTGCGACGTCCGGACGATCCACCGGTTCACCGCTGCGCAACGATTGACCCAACAGCTCCAGGCCGGTCTTCATTCCCTGGAGCGCGCAAGATGTCAGAAGGCGGGGATAGATCACCACGGCAACACCCAACTCCTCAAGCTGGGTGGCCGACAACAACGGTGTTGTGGAGCGCCTGCGGATGCCGAAACCCATGTTCACACACAGCGGTTTTGACACGCTGGCCGCCACGATACGGATTTGCTCGGCATCGAGCAGCGCATCGGCGAACAGGAGATCAGCGCCGGCTTGCGCGTAGGCATTCAGGCGGCGGATCACTTCGTCAACGCCGTGCGTGGCCAGCGTGTCGGTCCGGGCCTTGATCACGAAGTCGGGATCTTGCCTAGCCTCGCATGCCGCACGCAGCTTTTCCACCATCTCTTCCTGGGAGATGACTTCCTTGCCGCGCATATGGCCGCACCGCTTTGGCCAGACCTGGTCTTCCAGCATCACGCCGGCCGCGCCGGCCTGCTCGAACGCACGCACCGTATGGTACGCATTCACGGCGTTACCGTAACCCGTGTCGCCGTCCGCGAGCAGCGCCAGGTCCGTGCAGCTGGCGACAGCCCGTGTCCCGGCGACGCTTTCTTCCATGCCCATCAGGCCAACGTCGACCTGGCCAAGGCGGGATTCGCTCAACCCGCTTCCTGTCACGAACGCACATGCATACCCGAAGCGTTCAACCAGCCGAGCGCTAAACCCGTCGAATACCCCGGGAAGAACCAGAATGTCCGGCGCCTGGATCGCTTGGCGCAATCGCTGCGTTTTCGTCATTTCGCATGTCTCCTCTGACCGGAGAGCATGCTATCGGGCGTTGGAGCATTAATCTAATTAAAGTTATCGCTCAAGAATCATAGGAAGATCCTATGTATCGCTACTCGCTTCCCCAGCTCGAAGCCTTGGTCGCGATTAGCAAGCTCGGTTCCTTCCAAGCTGCGGCGACTCACTTGAACATTACCCAGCCGTCGGTGTCGCTACGCATCCGCGAACTCGAAGACGCACTAGGCGTCACGCTATTCGAGCGCGAGGGCCGGACGGCGCGCCTGACTTCGGACGGCATGGTTGCCCTGCACTATGCCGAACGCGTGCTGGAGTTGCTTGGCAACATGTCGGCCCGGCTGCGGTCGGGCGATCCCCTACAAGGCACGTTGCGCGTAGGGACCTCCGAGATGTTAGCCATTTCCATTCTGCCCAAGGTCATGGCGCTGCTCGGCGACCGCTACCCGCGGCTGGATATCGAGCTGACGATTGCCAACAGTTTCGCACTGGCCAAGGAGCTTTCCTCAGGTCGGCTCGACGTGGCCTTCCTGGCCAATCCGAGCTATCTGCCGCAGCACCGCATCGAGCCACTGGCAAGGGCGACGGTGGCATGGGTGGGCAGCCAAGCCAAAATGCTGCCCGGCCAAACGGTATCGCCCGAAGCGCTGGCCGACACCCCCATCCTGAGCATGACTAAGTCCTCGCCGCTCCACGAGATGCTCACCCGGTGGTGGAAGCAGGAAGGGGGGGTCGACTTGGCGGTGAGCACTTGCAACAGCATTTCGATGCTGGCTCGCATGGTCGCCGCGGGCATAGGCGTAAGCGTGCTACCGCTGTGCATCGTGCGCGACGAAATCCAGAAAGGATCTGTCATCACTTACAAGCAGGCCTCTCCCTTCGCCCCTCTGAGCATCTGCGCGGCTTACCCGATGGCTGCAGCCTCCGAAGGCATCAGCGCACTGATCGGCATCACCCGGCGAGTCATGCTGGAATCCCGGTACTTCCTGCCTCCAGAGCCGCCGCGCCGATCGCGTAATCGCCCCTGAACAGTCAACGCCGAGCGCCGGTCTTGCAACGCGGAGCGTACCTTGCTGCACCGCGGCGTGACGCCGGGCGGACGTTTTCTGTATTCTGAATCCAGAAACGGATCCGCCATGCTCAAGCCCGTCCGCACCGCTCCCGACTTGGTCACGCGCGTCTATGCGCAACTGCGCGACGCCATCGTGGCCGGCGATATCGCGCCGGGCCAGCGGCTGGCGCAGGAAGACCTGGCCGCTCAACTGGGCGTGTCGCGCCAGCCGGTGTTGCGCGCGCTGGCACTGCTCGAGCGCGACGGGCTGGCGGTGCGCGCCGACGGCCGGGGTACGCTGCAGGCAGCCGCGCTCGATCCTGCGACCATCCAGGAATTCTATGAACTGCGCGCGGAAGTCGATGCGCTGGCCGCGCGGCTGGCCGCGCAACGCATCGCCGCAGGCCAGGCCGCGCCCCTGCCCGAAAGCCTGCTTGCGCGGGGCCGGGCGGCGCTGCGCAGCGCGCGCCTGCCCGAGTTGATCGGCGCCGACACGCTGCTGCATCGCGCCATCTACGAAGCCAGCGGCAACCGCGTGCTGGCTGCGGCCATGACGCCGCAATGGAAGCACCTGGAACGGGTCATGGCGGCAGTGCTGCGCGATGCACCCGTGCGCGCGGGGCTGTGGGACGAACACGCCGCGATCGTCGCGGCCATCAACACCGGCGACACGGAACGCGCCGCCGCGCTATCGCGCGAGCACGCGGTGCGTGCCGCGCAAGGCATGCTGCCGCGACTGGCCAAGCAGCTGGGCGCGGCCTGACGTTGGCCGCGACGCGACGGCCTGCCGGTTGCCCCATGCGGGGCAAGCAGCGGCACCCGACCGCACCGGATCGCCATCGAACCGCCCGCCGTGCCGGCAGCAGCGAGGGCACCCCCGGGCATGCGCAACAACCGCGGCAGCCGCATCGTCGCGAACCAACCCGAGAGGAGACGAGCATGCAACTCACCGCCCAGCAGTTGGAGCAGTTCGACCGGGACGGGTACCTTTTTTTGCCCGGCCATTTCAGCCGCGAGGAGATCCGCCCGCTGGTCGAGGAAGTCCCACGCCTGTACGCGCAGCACCGGCCGGAAAACGTCCGCGAGAAAGGCAGTGACGCGGTTCGCACCAATTTCGCCGCCCACCTATATAGCGCTCCGTTCGCGCGGCTGGCGCGCCACCCCCGCATGGTCAAGCCGGTCGAGCAGATCTTCGGAGAACGCGTCTACATGCACCAGTTCAAGATCAACGGCAAGAACGCGTTCGACGGAGACGTCTGGCAGTGGCACCAGGATTACGGCACTTGGTTGAACGACGACCTGATGCCCGAGCCCCGCGCGATGAACGTGGCGATCTTCCTGGACGACGTCAACCATTACAACGGTCCGCTGATGTTCATCCCGGGCAGCCACAAGCTGGGCGTGCTCGACGCCAGCCACGACACGACCACCACGAGCTATCCGCTCTGGACCATCAACGACGAGAACATCCGCAAGTTGGTGGAAAATGCGGGCGACCGCGAGGGCGGCATCGTCGCCCCTACGGGGCCTGCCGGGTCCATGCTGCTGTTCCATTCCTGCCTGGTGCACGCCTCGGGCAGCAATCTCAGCCCATGGAACCGCGTGGCGGTGTACCTGAGCTTGTGCGCGGTCTCCAACCACATCCGGCGCTTCAAGCGCCCGGAATGGATCGCACACCGCGACTTCACGCCGATCGAATGCCTGCCCGACGATTGCCTGGTGCGCGATTACCCCGTCGACCTGCCCTGGGCGCAAGGCACGCCCCCGACGGCCGCGCAAACATCGGCCGAACCCTTGAGCGAGGTGGCGTAATGAACCTGCATCGCATGCTCCTGCAGCGCCAGGCCGATGGCCGCCCCTTGCGCGTGGGCCTGATCGGCGCGGGCAAGTTCGGCTCCATGTACCTGAGCCAGGCCCGGCGCACGCCCGGCGTGCAGCTGGTGGCGGTCGCCGACCTCCTGCCGGACAAGGCACGCGCGGCGCTGGTGCGCACCGGCTGGGAAGCCGACCGCCTGCACGCCGCCTCGGCGTCCGAGGCCGCGCGCGACGGCACCGTCTACTTCTGCGACGACGCCCAAGCCATGATCGCCGCGCCCGAGGTCGAGATCGTCATCGACGCCACCGGCAGCCCGGCGGCCGGCATCGCGCACGTGCAGGCCTGCTGCCGACACGGTAAGCACGTCATCATGGTCAACGTCGAAGCCGATGCGCTGGCCGGCCCTTTGCTTGCCGAGCGCGCGCGGCAGGCCTGCATCGTCTACAGCCTGGCCTACGGTGACCAGCCTGCGCTGATCTGCGAAATGGTCGATTGGGCACGCACCTGCGGTTTCGAGGTCGTGGCCGCCGGCAAAGGCACCAAGTACCTGCCCGAGTACCACGCCTCCACCCCCGACACCGTCTGGCCTTACTACGGTTTCACGCCAGAGATGGTGGCCGAGGGCGATTTCAATGCGCAGATGTTCAACAGCTTCCTGGACGGCACGAAAAGCGCGATCGAAATGGCGGCGGTGGCCAACGCGACGGGCCTGCACGCGGCGCCGCAAGGCTTGTCCTTCCCGCCCTGCGGCGTCGACGACCTGGCGCGCGTGCTGCGGCCAGCCGACGAAGGCGGGGTGCTGCACCGCCGCGGCCAGGTCGAAGTCGTCTCCTCGCTCGAGCGCGACGGCCGGCCGGTGTTCCGCGACCTGCGCTGGGGGGTATACGTCACCTTCGCCGCCGACAGTGATTACGTGCGACGTTGCTTCAAGGAGTACGGGCTGGTCACCGATCCCGGCGGCAACTACTCGTCGCTGTACAAACCTTATCACCTGATCGGGCTGGAGCTGGGCATCAGCGTGGCCAGCGCGGGCCTGCGCGGCGAACCCACTGGGGCGGCGCAGTCCTGGCAGGCCGACGTGGTGGCCACGGCCAAGCGCGACCTGCCGCCCGGCACGGTGCTCGACGGCGAGGGTGGGTATACGGTGTACGGCCGCCTGATGCCCGCGGCCGATTCGCTGGCCGCGGGCTGCCTGCCTCTGGGATTGGCGCACAAGGTCAAGCTCAAGCGCCGCATCGCCGCAGGCGAAACGATAGGCTGGGCAGACGTCGACTACGACGCGGACTTGCCGGCGGTGCGGCTACGCCGCGAGATGGAACGGCTGTGCGCGCCGGCACCGGCGCTGCCGGCGCGCGCCGCGTAGGCGCGGGCACCGCCCGCCTTGGGCCGTTCCGCCTGGAACAGCCGCAGGCGTGCGGCGGCGTTGCGCAGGTGCTCCTCGGCCGCGCGACCCGCCGCAGCTGCGCCGTTGCGAAGGCCGTCGACACCGGCGCCGGCGTGCGCGTGACGCTGCGGCACGACGGCCGCGACATCGACATCGCAGTCGAGCGCGTGATCGTCGCGGCCGGGATCGTGGGCAATGTCGAAGGCCTTGGGTTGGAAGGCACCGGCGTGCAAATCGACAAGGGGCATATCGTCACCGACGGACTGGGCCGCACCGGCGAGCCGGGCATCTATGCGATCGGCGACGTGGCCGGGCCGCCCTGGCTGGCGCACAAGGCCAGCCACGAAGGCGTGCTGTGCGTCGAGGCCATCGTCGGCCGGCCCGTACAGCCACTGGACGTGGGCAATATTCCCGCCTGCACCTACAGCCATCCGCAGGTGGCAAGCGTCGGCCTGACTGAAGCGCAGGCGCGCGGCCAGGCTGCCGACCGCGGCTGGGACGTACGCGTCGGACGTTTCCCCTTCGTCGGCAACGGCAAGGCCCTGGCCATGGGCGAAGCCGAAGGCCTGGTCAAGACGGTATTCGATGCCCGATCGGGTGAATTGCTGGGCGCGCACATCGTGCACCCCGAGGCGTCCGAGCTCATCGCCGCCTATGGCGTGGCCAAGGGAATGGAAGCCACCGACGAAGACCTGGCACACGCGGTGTTCGCCCACCCGACGCTGGCCGAGGCCCTGCACGAATCGGCCCTGTCGGCCATGGGGCGCGCGTTGCACATTTGAACAATCGCGCCCTGGCCGCGCGCGCCATTCGGCGGTATGCTCGCTGGCGCAGTCACCGTGTCTGCATGGAAAAATCAATTCCAGGAAGAGGAGACGCTCTATGCGCCACGCGCCAGCGCCCGGGCCGGCCGACCACCGGCAAGACGACGACACAGCCATCGCGCCCGCGAGCCGCGATGAAGCCGAACCCGACAGGCGGCGCTTCCTGCGCCGCAGCGGCGCGCTGGTAGGTGCGGCCGCTGCCGCCACGGCGACAGGGGCGCTGGCCCAGCAGGCGTCGGCGCCAGCTGCCGAAGGCTCGGCGCTGCCGCCCAACGTCCCGCCCTGGATGAAGGTACAAGGCGCGCCCACCGGCGGCGAGCTTTACGGCAAGCCCTCGGCCTTCGAAAAGCACGTGGTGCGCCATCTGCGCCCCACCGATAAGCAGTACTTCTCGTCGTCGACCCGCACCCCGCTGCAAGAGCTCGACGGCATCATCACGCCCAACGGACTGTTCTACGAGCGCCATCACGGCGGCGTGCCGGCCATCGACCCTGCGCAGCACCGGCTCATGATCCACGGCCTGGTCGAGCGCCCGCTCATCTTCACCATGGATGAGCTACGCCGGTTTCCCTCGGAAACCCACATCTACTTCCTGGAATGCTCGGGCAACCCGGGATTCAACGTCTACGGCAAAACGGCGGCCGAAGCCAACGGCCTGGTCAGCTGCGCCGAATGGACGGGCGTGCCCCTGAAGACCGTGCTGCGCGAAGTCGGCCTCAAGCCCGAGGCGAAGTGGGTCGTGGCAGAAGGCGCGGACGCCGCGGCCATGACGCGCAGCGTACCCATCGAAAAATGCCTGGACGACGCGCTGCTGGTCTACAGCCAAAACGGCGAGCGGCTGCGCCCGGAACAGGGCTATCCGCTGCGGCTGCTCTTGCCGGGCTACGAAGGCAACATGAGCATCAAATGGCTGCGCCGGCTCCATGTCACCGACAAGCCCTATTACACACGCGAGGAAACGTCCAAGTACACCGACCTGATGCCAGATGGCCGGGCGCGCAAGTTCTCCTTCTACATGGAAGCCAAATCCATCATCACTGTGCCTTCTGGCGGGCAGAAGCTGATGGGCAAAGGCTTCTACGAGATCCGCGGCATCGCCTGGAGCGGGCATGGCAAGATCACCAAGGTCGACGTCTCGGTCGATGGCGGCCGCAATTGGCAGGAAGCGACACTGCAAGAGCCGGTCCTGACGCGCGCAATCACGCGGTTTCGCCTGCCTTGGGAGTGGGACGGCACGCCGACGGTCATCGTCAGCCGGGCCACCGATGAGACCGGCTACGTACAGCCCACGCTCGAAGAATTGATCGAAGCGCGCGGCAAGAACTCCTTCTATCACAACAACGCGATGACGCCGTGGCGCATTGCCGAGACCGGAGAGGTGACCAATGCGCGTCTCTAACGCTGACAAGTCCGCCTTCCCTGCCTGGGCGGCATGCTGTGCCCTGGCCGCGGCAAGCCTGGCTGGCCCAGCCCACGCCGCCGACGAGGGCAAGCGCTTTGGCTTTGGTACGCCCGCCACCGAGGAGCAAATCGCCGGCTGGAACATCGACATCGGCCCGGACGGCGAAAACCTGCCGCCTGGCAGCGGCACGGTCGCGCAAGGCAAGCAGATTTACGAATCCGCCTGCATGGCCTGCCATGGGGCCAAGGGCGAAGGCGGCATGGGCGACCGGCTGGTCGGCGGCATGGGCACGCTCACGAGCGACAAGCCTGTCAAGACGATTGGCAGCTTCTGGCCCTACGCCACGACGCTGTTCGACTACATCCGCCGGGCGATGCCGTTGATGGCACCGCAGTCGCTGAGCAACGACGAGGTGTACGCGGTGACCGGATACCTGCTGCACCTAAACGGCATCGTCAAGGAAGACGCCACGCTGGATGCGCAGGCGCTACGCGAAATCCGCATGCCCAACCGCGACGGCTTCGTCGACGACGCGCGGCCGGACGTCAAGCATCCGGCATGCATGAAGGATTGCCCGGGCGCGCTGTAGCGACCCGGGACTTTCCCATCCGCTGTGGCTGGCGGCGCGTGCGGCGCGGCCGGCTACAGCGGATCGGGAACCCCCCTTACCCGGATTTCGGCCACGATCCTGCCGGCTCGCTCGTCCAGCGAAAACCGGCACCGGTCGGCATATCGCAGGGCCAGGCGCCGACACAGGTTGCCCAGGCCGCCACTCCCCTGGGCCAGGTCGAACGACGCCTGCAACCTACCGGGGTTGGCCACCTCTATGACAAGCTCGTCCGCATCCCTCCGGGCATTGATGTCGATGACGAAGGATTCATGCTCGGAGCGTATGCCATGCTTGATCGCGTTCTCGACCAACCCTTGCAGCGTCATGTGGGGAAGCTCCACGTCCAGCATGGCCGGATCGACCCGGCATCGGCACTCCAGCCGCGCATCGAAGCGCAGGGCCATGATGCGCACGTAGGCCTGGGCCGCTTCGATCTCTTCCTGCAACCGGCACAACCCCCGTCCGCGCCTGTCCAGCGAATAGCGCAAATAACCGGCCAGCCGTCGGGTCATTTCTTCGGCGATCGCGGGCCGCCCTGCGATTTCCGCGACGATGGTGCTGAGCGAATTGAAAAGGAAATGTGGCTCGATCTGTTGCTGCAGGCGCTCGAGCTCCAGCCGCAAGGCCCGCGATTCGGCCTGCATTTTGGAAAAGCGTTCGGCACGTGCGGCAAGCTCTGCCGACACGCCGAAGTAGATCAGCGTCCAGATCGACAGTATCCCCATGTAGTAGATGAAGCCCAGCCTGAATTGGTTGTGCGGGACCGCCTCCAGCACCCCCGGCACGAGCAGCTGATGGATGGCGTATCCGATGCTGGCCAGCAGGGCCGACGCCGCCAGGCACGACAAGACCGCGCAGGCGATCACCGGCACCTGCGAGCCGGGCCTGGGGCGGCGGCGCCCATGCAGCACGGCCGCTGCGCTGGTCAGCGCGAAGGCCAGCGGCTCCAGGCCGAGCGTCAGCCAAAAGGCGGCGGTGGCATTGCCGAAGACGGCCAATCGGATGCAAAAACCGATGATCGCCAAGACGATCCATCCCGCTGCCTGGGCGCGCCAGAAGCCGCGCGCGGACTCGCCCTGCGCCAGGGTCTGGCCTGTGGATGTAAAGATCATGGATGTGCCATGGGAAAGCGCCGCGGCCGGGCTGGGTCATGCGCCGTGGAAATGGGGGCAAGGTTCATGTCTGCAAACGCCATAAAACTTCAGGGAGGATATGCTGAGCGTGGTGATCATCGACGATGAAGCGCCGGCACGCCGCTATCTGCGCCGGCTGCTCGAGGCCGCGCCGGATGTCCACGTCACCGGGGAAGCCTCCACCATAGAACAAGCCTGGCGGCTCGTGCGGGAATGCCGTCCGGACGCCATTTTCCTGGACATCGAACTGACCTGCGGCACCGGATTCGACCTGCTGCCCATGCTGTCGCCGGCACCGGCCGTGGTCTTCGTGACTGCGCACAGCGACCATGCGGCCCGCGCCTTCGACGTCGAGGCCGTCGATTACCTGCTTAAACCTGCCACGCCCTTGCTGCCGTCCTGCGTGGTAAAGCGACCGGTCGCCTGGCCCCAGAAGCAGTCGCGCTCGCCGGTCATGGCGTCCACGCCGGTAAAGGCCGGGCAAGACATCATGGTGCTGGTGAAAATCCCCAGGTTGGACGCCGATTGAGCCGCGGGCGCGATGGTCACGCCGGGCGACAGATCAGTGACGCTGCGCCGGTAGCTGCTGGCGCCTTGCCGCGCCGCGATGTCCAGCCGCGCGAACAAGGGCGCCAGCGCCGAGTTGCCACCCGCATCCCAGATGCGCTGCAAGTGCCCGGCCACTTGCCGCTGGTTGGCCCGCAGCCCCATCGCCGGCGCATCGAAGTCGGCGGATGCGACGCGCATGCGCACATCGCGTCCGACCCGGCGCGCCTCGTAGTCAAAGACCGCACTGTCGACGGCGCGCAGCGACCCTTCCATGTCACCCTGCACGGTCAGCACCGTCAGCTCCCGGTTGGGCAGCAGCGCGTGCGGCAGCACGTCGGCCCATCCCGCCAGGTCGGCATCGCCCTGCACGAGCATGCGGGCAGACCGCATCCGGTCGAAATCCACGTCTGCGCGCAGCACGCCGCTGGCGGATTGGGTCAAGTCGCCGGCCACCCTCAAGGTTTGGAAGCGGCCGGGCCTGCCGCTGACGATCAGGCCGGCGTTGTCGACATTGGCATCGTAGGCCAAGGCATCGGTGGCTACCGCACCCGCCTGGTTGTCGAGCTGGCAGGCCGTGTTGCCGTCGGCATTCTGGCAAATCACGTCGCCCTTCAATGTGCCGTAGTTGTCCACGGTCAAGGTCGAGCCGTACACCCCGTTCGATTTGCCGTCGAAGCGTGCGGCCACGTTCGAGCGCGCACCCAGCGATGCCCCGGCATTGATCTGCAGGCGGTTGTTCACGCCGGACGCGACCCAAACGCCGGCGCCCGAACCCGAGCCGCCCTGCACGGCCCCGTTGATCACGACGTTGACCGTCCCGTGGTCGTCGCCGCCTTCGCTTTGCGCGAAGATCCCGGCCGAGCCAGCGCCGGAGGCATCCAGCGTGCCGGACTGGGTGACGGACACATTGCCCGCCGTCCCGCCGGATCCGATGCTTCCCGCAAAGCCGCCCAGCGACCCGCCGGCCAGCCCGCCGCCGCCGGCAATGGACTGCGCCACGATGCCGTGGGCATTGGTACCGGACGTGGCCAAATAGCCGTTGACGGCCACGCTGACATCCTGCGAATTTGCGGCGAGAAAGCCCATCGCCGCCGGTGTAAAGCTCGCCGCATCGAACGCGATCGCCTGCGCCGTGTCGCCAGCGATGCCGCCGCCTCCGCCTATGGACTGCGCCACCACGCCATGCGCGCCAGCGCCGCGCGTGGCGAGGGTGCCGCGCAGGTCCAGCATGACCTTGCCGCCGGTAGCCGGGACGTCCCCGGCCTGGGTGCTGCCGAGCGTGACCGAGCCGAGGCCGTCGGCCGGGCCGCTGGTCGCGATGCCGCCGCCGCCACCGATGGATTGCGCGACGACCCCCATGGCTCGGTCGCCAAACGTATTGAGATAGAGCTCGGTAGAAACATTGATGGTGCCGCCATTGCCACCCGCCTTGCCGTCGTTGCCCACGCGCAGGTCGAATTGCTGGCTGCCGGGATTGGCCGCGGCGCCCGTGCTGCCGGTCATGGCAATGCCGCCGCCGCCCCCGATCGACTGCATCACGATGCCTATCGCCCCATAGCCCGAGGTACTGAAGCCGTTGCCGCCGTTGCCGTCGAGAAAGGCGGTGATGGTGCCGCCGCGCCCGCCGGAACCACCGCGCCCGCCAACCGACAGCGTCAGCTCGGACGACGAAAGGCTCGAGGACGCGGAGGATGCGCCGCCCGCGCCACCACCGCCGCCTATCGATTGCAGGACGACGCCATCGGCATAATCGCCGAAGGTGGTGACGTAGCCGCCCAGCCCGGCGGGTTTGCCGCTGCTGCCGATGTTGCCGCCGGCGCCGCCCGCGCCACCGGCGCCGCCCACGTATACATCGAACTTGTATTTGGTGCCCTCGTCGTCGAACGGGTTTGGCCACTCCCGGCCGCTGTCGCCGCCCACGGACCCGCCCAGCCCGCCCGAGCCGCCGACGCTTTGCACCAGCAGGCCGTCCGCATCGGCGCCATAAGTGGTGATGCGGCCACGGCTGCCGAGGGCGATGGCGCCGCCATCGCCGCCGCCGGCGCCGCCGCGGCCGACCGACACACTGGCGCTGACGTCCACGCTATTGCCGGTCTCGCCCTCGCCGCTGAACGCGACCCCCACTTGGCCACCCTGCGACGCGCCGCCGCCGCCGCCGATGGACTGCACGAGCGCGGCACGCGCCCCGTCGCCCAGCGTCGTCACCTGGCTGGCCGAATCGATGGACAGGCTGGCAGTGCCGCCATTGCCGCCGGTGCTACCCGTCCCGCCGATCTCCATCGTGAAGGAGAAGCTCGCGTCCGTATTGACGTCGCGGGCCTTGCCCGAGCCGATGCCGCCAGAACCGCCGCCGCCGCCCACGCTTTGCACCAAGATCGCGTTGGCCGCCTCGCCCGCCGTGGCGATGCGGCTGCCTTGCAGGGTCAGCGAGGCCTGGCCGCCCGAGCCGCCACCGCCGCCGCTGCCGCCGATGGCCGCATGCACGCTGCCGCCGATGGTCTCCTTGGTGCCGATCACGGTAGAGGTCGCCGACGCGCTGCCGCCCGTGCCCCCGCCGCCGCCGATGGACTGAATGAGCACGCCGTGTGAGTTGCCGCCGTGGGTTTCGATCATCGCGTTGGACAGCGCGGCGCTGGCCGTCGACCCCGCGCCGCCGCCGCCGCCCGTGCCCCCGTGCGAGAAGCTGATGGCCATGCCGAACGGGACCTCAGGGTCGGGTATGGCCACGGCCAGGGCCCTGGCCACCGACGCGCCGCCCGAGCCGCCACCGCCGCCGATGGACTGCACCACCACGCCATGCGCGTCGGAATCGGACGCGCCGCGGGCGGTGGTGACGATCCGCGCATCGGAGATGTTCGCGGTGGCCACGCCACCCGCGCCGCCGTCGCCGCCCGTGCCGCCGGCCGCCAAGGCCATGGAAAAACCGACGCCCACATCCACGGCGTACGCCGCGCCTCCCGTGCCGCCGCCGCCGCCAATGGCCTGGGCGACCACGCCGTGGGCATGGTCGCCGCCGGTCTGCACACCCTGGCCGCTGACCTGCACGGTCGACTTGCCGCCTGCGCCGCCACCGCCTCCCGAGCCGCCGATCACGGCCATCCCGTTGGCGCTGCCTGCGTCGCCGCCGCCACCGCCGATGGACTGGCCCAGGATGCCGATGGCCCCCGACCCGGCGGTGACGACCGCATTGCCCGACTGCTTGACGTTGACCGTACCGCCGGCAACGCCCGTGCCACCGGAGCCGCCCAGCGCGACGATGCCGCCGCCTCCGCCGATGGCCTGCGCCACGATGCCATGCGAGGACACGCCGTAGGTCGTGATCGCCGAGCGGCTGTCGATATTGACCGTGCCGCTGGCCCCGCCCTTGCCGGCATCGTTGCCGGGATTGCCGATCAGCTCGAAGCTGTACCCCGTCGCACCGCCGGTGCCGCCCATGGACTGACCCAGGATGCCGAAGGAATTGCTGCCGCGGGTCACGATGACGCCGCCGTCCTGCCCTTGCGAGGCATCACCCGTGGTAATGACGACCGTGCCGCCAGCGCCGCCGGTGCCGGCCTGCTCCGAAGTGAAATGCACGATGCCGCCGCTATCCACGTAGACGCCGCCGTTGCCGCCGTAGCTGCGTGCGGCGATGCCGTGGGACTGCACGCCGTTGGTCGAAACCTGGGCGCCGTCGCGCATATAGACGCCGACATCGCCGCCGAAACCACCATTGCCACCGCTGCTCTCGTTGCGGCCCTTGCCGCCGTCGCCGCCCCAGGCCACCAAGTTAACGCCGGGCAGATAATTGCCCTGGGTCTGGATGGACGAACCCTTGTCTAGGGTCACGGTGATGACGGGCTTGCCATTGACGGACCCGACGCCTCCACCCCCAGCGCCGCCGCGCTGGTTGCTGAAGAAGTCCGTCGGACCGTCGCCGCCATCGCCGCCGCGCCCGATCATCACGATGCCCCCGGAAAGCACCGACAAGTCGTTGGGCGGGGTCACGGCGTCGCTGGTCACGCTCACCTGGCCGCTGTTGACGATGGACATCTGGCCGAACCAGCCCCCGATGCCACCGTCATCGCTGCCATCGTTGGAGGCGATCCCGTTGCCACCCTGGCTCAGCATCGACAACCCGCGCACGCCTTGGGACATCGCTGCGCCATTGGCCGTCACCTGGACGATGCCACTGTTCTGGATGAGCGACGGTGCGCTTTGGTTGGTCGCGCCGCCATTGCCGTTGTAGACCCCGCCGTTGCCGCCTATGGCCTCGGCGGCAATGCCCCAGGCCAGTCCCGTGACGTTGCTGGCATTGAGCGTGACCGAGCCCCGGTTCGTGATGGTGACGACGTCGACCGCGCCGCCGAAGCCGCCACGCTGGTTGCCACCGGCTGCGCTGTGCTGGCGCCCGCCGTCGCCGCCTATCGACGCCCCGTAAATGCCGACGCCGCCGTAGGGCATTTGCTCGACCTGGATGTTCGCGCCGTTGTCGATGGTGACCGTCGACCCGCGGCCCCCGTCGCCGCCGCCAAATACCGTGTCATCGGCGTCGCCGCCCATGCCGCCGACCGACACGCCGTAGATACCGAACATCGTCGTGGCGTCATCCCAGATGCCGGGTGCGCTGCCCGACAGGCCGCCTGGAACCGGATCGTATTGCGTTGCCGAAATGTTGGCGTTGTTGGTGATGCGGATCGTGCCGCCCGCGCCTGCTTTGGTGCCGTCGCTGGCGTCGCTCGAGCCGTTGCCGCCCTTGAGGCGCACCACGATGCCCGGCGAACTGGGGCCAAGCAACGCGTTGTTGTTCACCGTATAGCTGCCGCCGGGGCTGCCGTCGTTTTCATCGCTGCCGTTGCTGCCCGTGAAATCTACGATGACGTTCTGCCACGTGTACCCGCCCTGGTCATACTCGACGGTGCAGGTCGTCGGCGTGGAAGAGCTGGCCGGCGGGCAACTGACGTCGGCCATGGCAGGCTGCATCAGCAATAGGCCGATCGCGCTGGCCGACAGCGACGACAGCGAGCCGGGAAAGGGATGGGGATCCGGCAGCCTGCGGCCCGCCTTGCCTGCGATGTCCTTGCTTCTGGTCAAACTGCGCGCCGCCCCCTTCATGCTCGCTCCTTATCGACAAGGCGAGCCGGTCACGCGAGCGTCCGCCTTTTTGAAACCAAGACGCTCGACTTTTAGCATCGGTCTGCAAGTTTTTTGTCGATTTTTCGATGAATCGGCGGTTTTCTTCGATGAAACGGCGGGCCAGCGAAATCAAGCAAGGAGATTTGTGAAAGCGCCGATCACTCTAGCGCCCAGTCCGGGTGATGGGTGCGCAACCAATCCACCGTGTGGTGCAGCAGCTCCTCGGCAGCCTGCAGACAGGCGTATAGGGTGGCATCGGTAACGGGCTCGCCTTCGTAGTCGCTCACATTGCGTTGTCGGCGCAACGCATCCAATGTGATCAAGTCAGCCTTGGGAACACGCCTGGTCTGGTCCAACGTCTGGATGGCCGTCTGGTGATGACCCGGTCAGCTGGTGGAAGTGCGCCATCCATGGGCCCACAGGCCCAGCATGGCACACTGGAGGATGCATTTATAAGCGGCATCGAAGCGGTTGCCGTTGCTGATTTGCTCCACATAAGCATCGGACAAGTTCTGCCGCGCCGCCTGCAGCAATTTGGCCATGCCGGCTGGGTCAGGCACTTGGGGCTGCAGGCGACCGATGGCCTGCAAGTTGCTCAAGCTCATGTTGACCTCCCCAAATCCAGAGTTTGGGCTTGCCCAGCACGTCGCGCACGAAAGCATCGCCCGCGCGGGCCTTGTTGGCCAGCTCCTGCGGTGACCAAACGACGGGATTGATCTCGCGTCCCAGCTGATCGTGCAGCGGGTAGAGCGCCTGCACCACGTCCGTGAAACCGACATCGCCCACCAACATGACGTCCACGTCGCTGCGCTGTGTGGCTGTGCCGCTGGCCATGGAGCCGTAAACGAACGCCAGCATAAGCCGTCCCGAAAGCGGTTCCAATGCCGCACGCAATGCGGGAGCCACGCCATGTGTCTTGCGGAACATGGCGACCAGCTCGGGGTATAGCGGGTGCTCCATGTTGGCGCTGTAGCGTGTTTGGTTGCCTTGGTCGCTGCGCACCAACAGCCCCGCATCGGTCAGTTTGCCCAGTTCGCGCCCGAGCGTGCCCGCATGGCTGCCTGTGAGCCTGGCCAGCTCGCGCAGGTGCAGGCTGCGCCCCGGCTGCAGCAGCAATGTCGCCAGCGCCTGCTGTCGCAAGGCCGGAAACAGCAGGTCCATGGCATCCTGGATGTTGCTCATAAGGCGACTATTGTTGCCTTTAAGGCTGCATTTGGCAAGACACCGACTGGCACCTGCGCCACCCGGCCATCTGATGCGCGGAAAGCCGTCTGGCCGGGTCTGCCTGGCGCGTCAGCGTGCCCAACTCGCGCACCGCGCCTCGGTCCTCGGTGCTTGCTCACAGGCGTTCGGACAAGAAATCCAGGAAACAAGCGATGCGCCGCGCCAGCTGCGTGTTGCGGTAATACACCGCATGCAGCGGCTGGCGGAAACCGTTGTCTGCCGATGCCAGCAGGCAGACCAGCCGGCCCGACTCCAGGTCCGCGCGCACCATGAAGTCGGCCAGGCAGGCGATGCCCGCCCCTGCCAGTGCCAGGCCGCGCAAGGTCTCGCCGCTGGAGGCGGCGATGGTCGGCTGCACGGTGTAGCTATTGCCGCCGTCATGCCGCAGCGGCCAGACGTTGAGCGACTCGGGCTGGGTGAACCCCAGCAAGGCATGCCCTTCTAGCGCCGCCACCGTGCGCGGCCGGCCATGGCGCGCCAGATAGTTGGGGCTGGCGACGACGTGCAGGCGCGCGGCCAGCAGGCGCCGCGCATGCAACGCTGAATCCCCCAGCGGGCCGGCGCGCAGCGCAATGTCGGTGCGATGCTCGACCAGGTCCACGATGCGGTCGTTGCTGGTGAGCTCCAGGTGGATCGCGGGAAAGCGCTCGCGAAACGCCGCAACGTGCGGCACCACGCAATGCTGCATCACCGGCGCTGAAGCATCCACGCGCAGCGTCCCCGCTGGCTGCTGGCGGCGGATGCACATGAGCTCCTCGGCCTCGTCGAGCGCGGCCACGATGGCACGCGCCCGCTGCAGGAACAGGCAACCCTCTTCGGTCAGCTCCATGCGGCGCGTGGTGCGGGTCAGTAGCGTGACCCCTAGCTGTGCCTCCAGCCGCGCCAGCGCGCGGCTCACGCCCGAAGCGGTTTGGCCCAGCTGCTCGGCGGCGGCGCTCATGCCGCCGGCATCCACCACGGCAAGAAAGATGCGCAGGCTGTCGGAATGAAGCGGCATTTTTGCGCCATCGTCATAAGTCAATTGATTTTAGACCTATTTTTCTCAACGATTTTGCGGCGCACAATGTGCGCCGTTTCTGTTTCTCCAATGACGGCTCCAAGCCCCCGTGTCCGTCGTGTCATTTTCCGAAAGGAACCTCGCATCATGCCTATCGCGCTTTGGGCGCTTGCCGTGGGAGCCTTTGGCATCGGTACCACGGAATTCGTCATCATGGGGCTGCTGCCCCAGGTGGGCGCCGACCTCGATGTCTCGCTATCGTCTGCCGGCCTGCTGGTCACCGGTTATGCGCTCGGCGTCACGCTGGGCGCGCCGCCCGTGTCCATCATCACTTCGGGCTTGCCGCGCAAGACGCTGTTGCTGTCCCTGATGGTCATTTTCACCGTGGGCAACCTGGCCTGTGCGCTCGCGCCGAATTACGCCGCGCTGATGGCCGCGCGCGTGCTGACCTCGCTGGCGCATGGCGCCTTCTTCGGCGTGGGTTCGGTGGTCGCCACCAGCCTCGTTCGCCCGGACAAGCAGGCCTCGGCCATCGCACTGATGTTCACCGGCCTGACGCTGGCCAATGTGCTGGGCGTGCCCTTCGGCACGTGGCTCGGCCAGGCCTGGGGCTGGCGTGCGACGTTCTGGGCCGTGACCGCGGTCGGCCTGGCCGCGTTGGCCGCCATCGCGGCCTGGGTGCCGGCCAGCCGCGGCCAGCACCAGGGCAACCTGCGAGGCGAGCTGCGCGCGCTGGTCCGCCCCCAAGTACTGTTGGGTTTCGCCACGACCGTCTTGGGCTTTGGGGGTGTATTCACCGCTTTCACCTACATCGCCCCGCTGCTGACCGAGCTGTCCGGTTTCCCGTCCTCGGCAGTCTCGCCCATCCTGCTGCTGTTCGGCGCCGGCCTGGTGATCGGCAACACCTACGGCGGCAAGCTGGCCGACCGGCGCCTGATGCTCACGCTCGTAGGCAGCCTGGCGCTACTGGCCACAGTACTGGCGCTCTTTGCCTTCACCGTGCACATCAAGGTTGCGGCGGTGGTCACCGTGGCCGTGCTGGGCGCGGCGGCCTTCGCCACCGTGCCGCCGTTGCAGATGCGCGTGCTGGAACAGGCAAGCGGCGCGCCCAACCTGGCATCGGCCTTCAACATCGCCGCCTTCAACCTGGGCAATGCCGCAGGCGCATGGCTGGGCGGCATTACCATCGATCACGGCCCAGGCCTGGGCGCCACGCCGCTGGCAGCCGCGGCCGTCACTGTAGGCGGCCTGCTCGTCGCGCTCTACAGCTGGGGACTGGATCGCCGCGCCCACCGTGCCGCCGCAGCCATGTGCTAGGCGCAAAAAAAAACGGCCCGCGCCAAGCGGGCCGTCTTCACGCCGTCAGCGTGGCTTTAGCGCTTGAGCTGCGCCACATCGCGCACCGCGCCGCGGTCGGCGGACGTCGCCAGCGCGGCGTATGCCTGCAGCGCGGTGGACACCACGCGCTGGCGGTTCGCGGGCTTCCACGCCTTGTCGCCACGCGCCTGCATCTCGGCGCGGCGCTTGGACAGTTCTTCGTCGGGCACGGCCAAGTGGATGCGGCGGTTGGGGATGTCGATCTCGATCACGTCGCCGTCCTCGACCAGGCCGACCGTGCCGCCTTCGGCCGCTTCCGGCGAGGCGTGGCCGATGACCAACCCCGACGACCCGCCGGAGAACCGGCCGTCGGTAAACAGCGCGCAGACCTTGCCCAGTCCCTTGGACTTCAGGTAGGACGTGGGATAGAGCATTTCCTGCATGCCCGGGCCGCCCTTGGGCCCTTCGTAGCGCACGACCACCACGTCGCCCGGCATGACCTTGTCGCCCAGGATGCCGTCGACGGCTTCCTCCTGGCTTTCGAACACGCGCGCCCGGCCGGTGAAAACCCATTGCGACTCGTCCACGCCCGCCGTCTTGACGATGCAACCCTTCTCGGCCAGGTTGCCGTACAGCACGGCCAGGCCGCCGTCCTGCGAATAGGCGTTTTCCTTGCTGCGGATGCAGCCGCCCTTGCGGTCGAGGTCCAGCGCTTCGTAGGTCGATTCCTGGCTGAATGCCTCGGTCGTAGGGATGCCGCCAGGCGCGGCACGGAAGAAGCGGCGCGCCTCGTCGGTGGCGGCAGGACCATTGACGTCCCACTTGCGGATGGCTTGGCCCAGCGTGCCGCTATGCACGTTGCCGCACGACGTATCGAGCAACCCGGCACGGTCGAGCTCGCCCATGATGCCTAGGATGCCGCCGGCGCGGTGCACGTCTTCGATGTGGTACTTGTCGGTGGCCGGCGCGGCCTTGCACAGGCAAGGCACGCGGCGCGAGATGCGGTCGATGTCGGCCATGGTGAAGTCCACGCCCGCTTCTTGCGCGGCGGCCAGCAGGTGCAGCACCGTGTTGGTCGATCCGCCCATCGCCACGTCCAACGACATGGCATTTTCAAAGGCGGCCTTGGTGGCGATGCTGCGCGGCAGGACCGAGGCGTCGTCCTGCTCGTAATAGCGCTTGCACAGGTCGACGATGAGCCGGCCCGCCTGCTCGAACAGGCCGCGCCGCCAGGCGTGCGTGGCCACCAGCGTGCCGTTGCCGGGCAGCGCCAGGCCGATGGCCTCGGTCAGGCAGTTCATGGAATTGGCGGTGAACATCCCCGAGCAGGACCCGCAGGTCGGACAGGCGCTGCGCTCGTACTGTTCGGCCTCGGCGTCGGTCACGTTGGGATCGGCGGCCTTGATCATCGCGTCGATGAGATCGATCTTGGCCACCACCTTGCCATTGCCCGGCGCCTTGATCTTGCCCGCTTCCATCGGGCCGCCCGAGACGAACACGGTCGGGATGTTCAGCCGCATGGCGGCCATGAGCATCCCCGGGGTGATCTTGTCGCAATTGGAGATGCACACCATGGCGTCGGCGCAGTGCGCGTTGACCATGTATTCCACGGAATCGGCGATTAGCTCGCGCGAGGGCAGCGAATACAGCATGCCGTTGTGGCCCATGGCAATGCCGTCGTCCACCGCGATGGTGTTGAATTCCTTGGCCACGCCGCCGGCGGCCTCGATCTCCCGCGCCACGAGCGCGCCCAGGTCGCGCAGGTGCACGTGGCCGGGCACGAATTGCGTGAACGAATTGACCACGGCGATGATGGGCTTGCCGAAGTCGCCGTCCTTCATGCCGGTGGCGCGCCACAGGGCGCGGGCGCCGGCCATGTTGCGGCCGTGGGTGGAGGTGCGGGAGCGGTATTGCGGCATGGCTATCTGGGTGTCGTCCAAAAGTTGTGGTCGGCCGGCGGCCCCAAGGCGCCTGGCGGAAAAGCGTCAAATCATACGCCCGATCGCCGCCGGGCGGACTTGGCAGCGCCCGGCGCGGCCTTACCGCCGGCCGCGCCGGGCAGGTCGCCGGCAAGCGCCAGCAGCATGTCCAGCACCTGGCGCAGCCCGCGGCCCACAGGCTTGTCGCGCCGGGTCACCACCGCCAGCTGGCGCGCCAAGCGTGGTTGCAATGCCCGCACGGCCAGGCCGTCGCGTGCGCCCGAACCGCTGACCGCCATGCGAGGCAGCACCGCGCAGCCCAGGCCGGCGGCGACGATTTCCTTCATCGCCTCGGTGCTGCCCAGCTCCATGACGGGTCGCGCCCGCATGCCGGCCAGCTCGAACCATTCGTCGACCAGGCCGCGCGTGCGCGCCCCCGGCTCGAAAAGCACCAGCGGACGGCAGGCCAGCTCGGCCGGGGTCGCCCGCACCGGGATGCCGGAGCCGGAAGCGGGAAAGATCGCGACGAATTCGTCTTCCAGTACCGGCGTGACGTGCAGCGCGCGCCCGGGCGCGGGCATCGTCACCAGCCCGACGTCCAGCGCATTGGATTCGATCGCGCGCAGCACGTCAGCCGTGTTGCCGGTGCTGACCACCACGTCCAGCCGCGGAAACCGCCGCCGCAGGTTGGCAAGCAGCGGCGGCAGCAGATAAGTGCAGGCGGTGCCGCCGGTGCCCAGCCGAACGCGGCCGCCCACCGTCGCGGAATGCGACTGCATGGCCAGCTCCGCCTCGGCCATGGCGTCATGGATGCGGCACGCATGCGCCAGCAGCTCGTCACCCGCGGCAGTGGGCACGACGCGCCGGCCGACCCGTTCCAGCAGGCGCAACCCAAAGCGCCGCTCGAGCCGGCGTACCTGCTGGCTGACCGCTGGCTGGCTCAATCCGTTGCGCTCGGCGGCAGCCGAAAAGCTGCCCAGCGCGGCCACGTCCATGAAGGTGCGCAAGTGATCGAGGTTCAGTCCGCGCATGGGTTCCCCGGCAGCCCGTCAAATCAAACTTTTGCTTATGACAAATAAAAACAAAGCAAGCTTCCCTTATTTTTGCGCTTGCCGCAAACTCTTGCCGTTGCAAGGACCCGCCATGGACACCGCCACCAAACCTTCTGTCCTCGTGCGCGACGCCGCTGAGGCCGACGTCGCCCGCATCCAGCAGATCTACGCCTATCACGTACTGCACGGTACCGCCTCTTTCGAACTGGAGCCGCCCACGCTCGAGCAGATGCGCGAACGCTACGCCGCGGTTCGCGCCAACGGCATGCCCTACCTGGTGGCCGAAGTCGACGGCGCCGTGCGCGGCTACGCCTATGTCACCCCTTACCGCCCGCGGCCGGCGTACCGCAATACGGTCGAGGATTCGGTCTATGTCGAGCACGGCTGGCACGGCCTGGGCATCGGCAACCGGCTGCTGGCCGAGCTGGTCGCGCGCTGCCGCGACGGTGGCTGGCGGCAGATGATTGCCGTCGTTGGCGACAGCCGCAACGCCGCCTCGATCGCGCTGCACGCGCGCCAAGGGTTTCATCCGGCCGGCACGCTGCGCTCGGTCGGCTACAAGTTCGGCCAGTGGCGCGACACCGTGCTGATGCAGCGCGAACTGGGCGACGGCGACCGCACGCCGCCGTCATCGTGAACGCGCAGCCAGCCGCGCCTGCTTCGCCCGGCGCGCGCGTCATCGTCGCGCTGGGCCTGTCCCAGCTCATTACCTGGGGGATTTCGTTCTATCTGGCCGGCGCCTTCGGCCCAGCGATCGCCGCCGACCTGGGCTGGAGCCAGGCGCGCGTCTACGGGGGGTTTTCGCTGGCCATCGTGACCATGGGCCTGGCCTCGCCGCTTGCGGGCCGGGCCATCGACCGCCGCGGCGGCCGCAGCGTCATGTCGGCTGGATGCGTGCTGATCGCCATCGGCTGCCTGCTGCTTGCGTGGGCGCACGAACCGGTCGGCTTCTACGCGGCCTGGACGGTGCTGGGCCTGGGCATGCGGCTGTCGCTTTACGATGCCGCCTTCGCCACCCTGGCGCGCATCGGCGGGCCCGCGTCAGGACGGGCGATGGCGCAGATCACGCTGTTCGGCGGGTTGGCCTCGACCGTGTTCTGGCCGGTGGGCAGCGCGCTGCAAGCCTGGCTGGGATGGCGCGGCGCCGTATGCTGCTATGCCGGCTTCGCGCTGCTGGTGCTGCCCCTGCACGCCGCGCTGCCGGCCAGCCGCTACACCTTTCAATCCGCAGGCGCACCTGGCGCCGACGATGGACGGGGCCTGGCGCGCACCGACGCCGACCGGCGCAGGGCTGGCCTGCTTTTCGCGATCCTGGCGATGCTCACCAACTTTCTGGCTGCGGGCAATGCCGCCCATTTGATCGCCGTACTCGGCGGCCTGGGCCTGGATGCGAAGGCGGCGGTGGCCACCGCCGCGCTATGGGGCATCGGCCAGGTCGCGGCACGGCTCGCCGAAGTGTTGTTCGGACGCCGCCTGCATCCCCTGACGCTGGCGGTCGTCGCGTGCGCCGTCTTGCCCTGTGCCTTCCTGGCCGGGCTGGCCGCGGGCGTCGTGCCGGGCGCGGCGGTGGCCTTTGCGCTGTGCTTTGGCGCCTGCAACGGCTTGCTGACGATCACACGCGGCACGCTGCCCCTGGCATTGTTCGATGCACGCACCTACGGCGCGTTCACCGGCCGCCTACTCGTGCCCAGCTTTTTGCTGATGGCGGCCGCGCCGCCGTTTTTCGCGCTGATCCTGCAGGAGGCCGGCGCGCTCGCGATGTTGGCGGTGTCGCTGGCACTGGCCATGACCATGCTTGCCGCTGCGGTCGCGCTGCGCCGCCGGTTCCTGCCCGCCCAGGCGACGCGCCCGGCGCAACGCGGCTAGCCCCTTCGTCCCGTCACGGCAGGTTCTCGCGTAGCACGATGCTAATAGGCATGGGGTCGACCCCCGCCATGGGGCTGCGGCCGTCACGCAGGTTGGCGAATATGCGCACGCAATTGAGCACCGTCGCCTGCGGGTTCTGCGTGATGACCGCATCCATGGTGCCATCGACCAGCAGCGCCCGCGTATCGGGCGTCAGTCCATGGCCGATGAAAACCACGCCCTGGTCGCGCCCTGCTTCCTTCAAGGCGCGTGCCACGCCGTCGGAAGCGCCGCCGATGTTGTAGATGCCAACCAGGTCCGGATACTGGTCCAGCAAACTGCGCGCCGCCTGGTAGTTCAGCTCGGCATCGTCGTGCCCTTCGCGCAGGCCGACCACCTGCAGCGTAGGAAACATCTCCTCCAGGATGTGTAGGAAGCCCATTTCCCGCTCTTCGTGGGCGCGATAGCTGAGGCTGCCGGCGATCATCGCCACCTTGCCCGTGCGCGCGCCGGCAAAGCGCCCGAGCAGCAGGCCCGCCGTACGGCCAGCGGCGCGGTTGTCCAGGCCCAAATAGGCCGCGCGCCGCGAACTGGACAAGTCGGAAATCAAGGTGACGGTGTGCACGCCGCGATCGGCCAGCTGGTTGACTGCCTCGCGCACCAGGGGATGCTCCAGGGCCATGAACGCCACGCCGTCGGCCCGTGCCCCCTCGCGTAGCAGCGCCGCCGCCAGCGCCTGCGGGTCGAACCCGTCGATGTAGCGGCAATGCGCGCGGGCGTTGTAGTGCGCGAACTGCTCCCGCGAAATACCCACGATGTCGCCCAGCATGCGCAGGAAAGGATTGGTGCCGGCCGGCAGCAGGAAGGCCACGCGCAGCGGCGTGGCCAGCAGCGCCTGCGCGGCGGCGTCGCCCAGGTAATCCAGCTCGGCGGCCGCGCGCAGCACTTTGCGCGCGGTGGCTGTCCGCACGCCCGGGCGGCCGTGCAGCACCCGGTCGGCCGTGGCGGTCGATACGCCTGCGGCGCGTGCAACGTCGGCCAGCCGCGCACGGCGACGGATCGGTTCATCAGTCATGCGATCAACCCAATAAACATCAAAATACATCAATCACTTTGATTGACCTCCTTCCTATGCTAACGGAGAATCCTTCTAAATAACCGACTTTTCCGGCGCAAGCTGTCAATCAAACAAACTCAGGAGACACCATGGACGGCCATTTCCTCCCTTCGCGCCGCCGGCTGCTGCAGGCCGGATCGGCCCTGGCGCTGGGCGCTGCGGTTCCCGGCGCGCTGGCCCAGAAGACCCGCGAGTTGCGCTACGGCCACATGAACCCGCCCAATAGCGCCGCGGGAATGCAAGCGCAGTGGCTGGCCGATCTGGTCGAAAAAAACACCGGCGGCCAGATCCGCATCCGCGTCTATCCCTCGTCGCAGCTGGGCAAGATGCAGGAAATGGCCGAAGCGACTTCCATGGGCACGATCGCCCTGTCGCACAACACCGCCGGCGGCACAGGTTCACTCTATGAACCCTTCGCGGCGCTGGACACCCCCTACCTGTACCGCGACGTCGAGCACCTGCTCAAGGTGACCGACGTGGACTCGCCGGTGATGCAAACGCTGAACAAGGGCCTGGTCGACGCAGCCGGCGTGCGCGTGCTCTACACGTATTACTTCGGCACCCGCCACCTGACGGCCAACAAGCCGGTGCGCACACCGGCGGACCTCGCCGGCGTCAAGATCCGGGCGCTGCCGTTTCCGATTTCCATGACCGCGGTCGAAGGCCTGGGCGCGGTGCCCGTGCCGGTGGACTGGTCGGAAGTCCCCACGGCGCTGGCCACCGGCCAGGTCGCCGGCCAGGAAAACCCCGTCAACACGGTCCTGTCGAGCAAGCTGTATGAATCCCAGTCGCACCTGATGCTGACGGGCCACATCATGAACCCGCACGTCATCATCATCAACGAAGACCTCTGGCAAGACTTTACGCCCGAGCAGCGCGATGCGATCTCGCGCGCCGCGCTGGAGGTGCGCAAGCGCGCCAGCGCCATGGTCCTGCAGCAGGAAGCCGACGAGCTCGAACAGCTGCGCAAGCTGAAGATGACGGTCATCGGCCCAGACGACGGCCTGCAGCTCGACGCGTTCAAGGCCTCGGTCAAGAAGCTGGTCGACGAACGCTTCACCGACAAGTTCGGCAACCTTTATCGGCAGATCGCCGCCATCCAGTAAGCTGCGCCGCACGCTGATGCGTCGCCCGCGGCCTGCGGGCGGCGCGTGGGACCTGCCATGACATCCTCGAACGCTTCCGGGCAGCCGCTGCCCTTGCGCCTATTGGGGCGGCTGTGCCGCCTGGCCGAATGGCTCGCCATCGTCATGCTGCTTGTGACGGCCGCCCTGGTGCTGGCCCAGGTCATCGGCCGCAACCTGTTCCACACCGGCCTGCCCGTTGCCGACGAGCTGGCGCGCTACGGCGGGTTGGGCATGATCTACCTGACCGTGCCCTTGCTGTTGCTGCAGAACAAGCACGTCACCGTGGACATCTTCATCGCCAAGCTCGGTCCGCGTGCGCGTCGCGTCATGGACATCATCAACGAAGCGCTCGTGCTGCTGTTCTGCGTGCTGTTCCTGTGGGGCGGCTGGCTGTTCCTCAAGCGTGCCGGGCGCTTTGCCACACCCGCGCTCGGCATGCCCAACACTTGGTTCTACCTGCCTGCGCTGACCGGCCTGGCCTTGCTGACGCTGGTCGCCCTGTACCGCGCCGTGGCGCTGTTGACCGGACAGCGGCCTGAAGGAGACGCCGCGCCATGATGAGCCTGACCGTACTGCTGCTGTTCTTGGCGACCATGCTCATGGGCCTGCCGATCGCCGTGGCCATGGGGTTGTCGGCCGGCGTGGTCGTGTGGTGGAACGACCTGCCGCTGGCGGTGATCGCGCAACGCACGGTCAACGCGCTGGACTCCACGCCCCTGCTGGCCGTGCCGCTGTTCATCTTCGCGGCGGCGCTGTTCAACGCCGGAGGCGTCACTACCCACCTATTCGACCTGGTGCGCCTGATCGTCGGCCGCATCCGCGGCGGCCTGGGCCACGTGTCGGTGCTGACCAGCCTGATTTTCTCCGGCATGTCCGGCGCGGCGCTAGCCGACATCGGCGCGCTGGGCGGCACGCAGATCCGGCTAATGCGCGAGCAGGGCTACCGCGACGAATTCGCCGCCGGCATCACCATGGCCTCGGCGACCATCGGCCCGATCTTCCCGCCCAGCATTCCGCTGATTATCTTCGCCAGCGCGGCCGAAGTCTCGGCGGTCAAGCTGCTGCTGGCAGGCGTCATCCCCGGCCTGCTCATCACCGTGCTGCTGATGGCGCAAATCGCCGTGATGGCGAGGCTGCAGAACCTGCCGCGCGACCCCATAAAGACCAGCCTGGCGCGGGTCGGGCGCAAGGCGCTCGTCGCGCTGCCGGCGCTGGCCGCGCCCGTGGTGCTCATCCTCGGATTGGTCAGCGGCCTGTTCGGCCCAACCGAGGTGGCTGCGGTCACCGTGCTGTACGCGCTGCTGCTGGGCACGGTGGTTTATCGCGAACTGACCTGGGCGAAGTTCGTCGAGGCCGCCCGCGAGACGGTCCGGTCCACGGCCAGCGTCCTGTTCATCGTGGGCTCGGCCGCGCTGCTGGCCTGGGTGCTGACCGTCGACCAGGTACCGACCATGGCCACCGAGTTCATGCTGTCGTTGTCGACCAACCCCATCGTGCTGCTGATGATCGTGAATGTGATCCTGCTTTTTGTCGGCATGGTGATGGAATCGATCGCGGCCATCCTCATCCTGGCGCCCATCCTCACCCCCGCGCTGCTGGCCGCGGGCGTAGATCCGGTCCAGCTCGGCGTGGTGGTCGTGCTCAACCTGATGATCGGGCTGCTGACCCCGCCGGTCGGCATGAGCCTGTACATGGTGAGCATCGTCGCAAAGATGCCCTTTCATCGCGTGGTCGCCGGCGCGATGCCCTTTCTCATCGCATTGGCCGCCTCGCTGCTGGTGGTGACGCTGGTCCCGGCGGTGTCCACCTGGCTGCCCAACCTCGTCGTCGACTGACGGCATCCACTTTCACCCATAGGACGATCAATGAGCAGGTTTCTTGGAGAGATCCGCCAGGCCGGATACGTGGTGCACGACATCGAAGCGGCCATGGACTACTGGACGCGCGTGCTGGGCGTCGGCCCCTTCTACTACATGGAGCGCGTGCCGGTGCGCAACTTCCAGTACCGCGGCCAACCGCAGGACCCGCACGTGTCGGTGGCGCTGGCCAATTCTGGCCCGCTGCAAATCGAGCTGATCCAGCAGCGCAACGATGCACCGACCATGTACCGCGACTTCCTGCAAGCCGGGCGCACCGGCTTGCAGCACATCGCCTACTGGACCGAAAACTTCGACGCCGACCTCGCCCGCCTGACCGCGCAGGGCTTCAAGCCGGTGATGAGCGGCGAAGTGGGCGAGCGCGGCCGCTACGTCTACTTCGACACCGAGTTCCACCCTGGCGCGGTCATCGAATTGTCCGAAGTCGCTGGCCCAAAGGGCACGGTATTTCGCATGATCCGCGAGGCATCCGAAGGTTGGGATGGCAGCGACCCGGTGCGCGCCTTTCCCGACTTGAGCAAGATCAAGTAGCGCCAAGCCGCCATGACTGCCGTGGCCCCCACCGACACGACCTCGCGCTTTCGCGCGGTCTACCTGCTGGAGACCCCATTCGACCCGGCCCGCGTGGCCGACGTCATGGCCGGTGAACAGTCCAGCGGCACCTTCGTGCGCGTGCAAGGAGAAACCGACGCGCTGCGCGCGCGCATGGCCGCCATCGTCGAATCGGTCCAGGAGCTCGACGCCGCGCCGCAGCCCAGCCTGCCCAACGCCTGGCTGCAGCGGCGCGACATCGGCGGCCCCTGGCGGCGAGCGCGGGTGACGCTGTCCTTTCCGGTCGACAACATCGGCGTGAACCTGCCCACGCTGGCGGCCACGGTCGCCGGCAACCTGTACGACCTGGGCGAAACCACCGGGCTGCGGCTGGAACGCCTGGAGCTGCCGGGCGCATATCGGGCGCGCTACGAGATGCCCCGTCACGGCGTGGCCGGCACGCGCCGGCTGGCGGGCGTGCCCGACCGGGCCCTGATCGGCACCATCATCAAGCCCAACCTCGGCCTGTCGGCTCAACAAACCGCCGAATTGGTCGAGCAGCTGTGCAACGCCGGCATCGACTTCATCAAGGATGACGAAGTCTGCGCCAACCCGGCCTGCGCGCCGCTGGCCGAGCGCGTGCCGGCGGTGATGGACAAGGTGCGGCGCCATCGCGACCGCACCGGGCGGCAGGTCATGGTCGCCTTCAACATCACCGATGAACTCGATGCCATGCGCCGCCACGCAGAACTGGTCGAGCGCGAGGAAGGCACCTGCGTAATGGTCAGCCTGAACTGGTGCGGGTTCTCGGCCGTGCAGGCGCTGCGTCGCGCCACCGGCCTGGCCATCCACGGGCACCGCAACGGCTACGGCATGTTTGCACGCCATCCGGCGCTGGGCATGTCCTTCCATGCCTACCAGGCGCTGTGGCGGCTGACCGGCGTCGATCACCTGCACGTGCATGGCCTGCAAGGCAAGTTCGCCGACTTCGACGAAGACGTGATTGCCGCCGCGCGCGACTGCCTCGCGCCCATGCACGACAACGATGCCGTCCTGCCGGCGTTTTCCAACGCGCAGTGGGCGGGCACCGTGCCCGCCACCTATCGCGCAGTGGGCAGCCAGGACCTGCTGTTCATGTCCGGCGGCGGCATCCTCGCTCATCCGGATGGGCCGGCCGCAGGCGTGGCCAGCCTGCGCCAAGCCTGGGACGCGATGGCCCAAGGGCTGACGCTGGAGCAGGCCGCGCGCCAGGCGCCCGAGCTTGCGCGCGCACTGGCGTTTTACGGCAAGCCGGCGGCATGACCGCACTGCTTCGTCCCCGCATCGGCTATTACGGCGACGACTTCACCGGCGCCACCGACACGCTGGCCACCGCCGCGCGCGGCGGCTTGCGCGCGGCATTGTTCTTGCGCGTTCCCGACGACGGGCAGCTTGCCGCGGCCGGGCCGCTCGATTGCGTGGGCGTCGCCGGCGCGGCGCGTGCCTTGCCGCCGCCGGACATGCAAGCCGAGCTTGCCCCCGTCGCGGCGTTCTTCACCCGGCTCGCACCGCCACTGCTGCACTACAAGCTGTGCTCGACCTTCGATAGCGCTCCGCACGTGGGCAATATCGCCGTCGCCCTGCAAGCGCTGCGACGTGGCCGCCCCAACCCGCTGGTGGCCATCGTCGGCGGCCAACCCAGCCTGGGACGCTACTGCGTGTTCGGCAACCTGTTCGCCACCGAGCAGGCGGGCGGCGCCCCGCAGCGGCTGGACCGGCACCGCAACATGAGCCGCCACCCCGTCACCCCGATGGACGAGGCCGATTTGCGCCGGCACCTGGCGCGCCAAGGGCTGGCCAACGTGGCGGCCATGCACTATCCCGACTACGACCTGGACGCGGCCGCCCAGGATGCGCGCCTGGATGCGCTGCTTGCCCGGCGTCCGCAGGCCGTGCTTTTCGACGTCGGCCACGACAGCCACCTGCGCCATGTCGGACGCATCCTTTGGACGCGCGCACGACGCCAGCCGCTACTTGCCGCCGGTGCAAGCAGCGTGGTGCAGGCGCTGCTCGCGCATTGGCGCCACGCCGGCGAACCACCCGGCGAAGCGACCAGCGCCGACGGCACGCGCCTGGCGCCCGCGCAAGGTCCGGTATTGGTGCTTGCCGGCAGCATGTCGCCCGTGACCGCGACGCAAATCGCGGCATCGCCCTCGTATCGCCGCATCGCCCTGGACGCGGCGCGCCTGGCCGCCGGCGAACCGGGCTATGCCGATGAAACCGTCACGCGGCTGTGCGCCGAACTGCGGCAAGGGCACAGCATCATCGCCCACACGACGCCGCTGGAAGCGGCCCAGGGGCACGGTGCCCCGGCTGCGCGCGCAGCGGCCGAACTGGCCAGCGCAAGTGCCGCACTGCTGCGGCGCGTGCTATGCCAATGCCCGGGCCTGCGCCGCATCGGCGTGGCCGGCGGTGACACCTCCAGCCGTGCCATGCAGGCGCTGGATATCCAGGCCTTGCGCTACCTGGCTACCCCCGCGCCAGGAGTAGCTGTCTGCCAGGCGCTTGCCGCCGATCCCACGCTCGACGGCATGCAGATCATGCTCAAGGGCGGCCAGATGGGACCGCCCGACTTATTTGAGATCCTGCTGCGCGGCACCAGGTAGCCCGGCACGACGTGCGTACAATCGGCGCCAGGCCATCGCCCTTGCATCGACGGAGAGACGCCTTGAACGCTGCACGCACCCCGCCGACCCATCAATCGCCCGACCGCCGCGACATCCGCCTGCTGGGCAAACTGCTTGGCGACGTCATCCGCGAATGCGAAGGTAAAGCCGTCTATGACACCATAGAAACGCTCAGGCGCTCGGCCGTGCGCTTGCGGCGCGAAGGCCGCGACGCCGACGGCAGGCTCCTGGAACGCAGCGTCAAGGCACTACCCCGCAGCGACATCAACTCGGTGGCGCGCGCCTTCAGCTATTTCCTGCACCTGGCCAACATCGCCGAAGACCACGAGCAAAACCGGCGCGCGCGCGAACGCGCGTTATCGGGCGCGCCGGCGCCGCGCGGCAGCCTGGCCGATGCGATGGCCACGCTGCGCGAGCGCGGCGTCACGACCGGACGCATTCGCAAGCTGCTGCAGCAGGCGTGCATCACGCCTGTGCTCACCGCGCACCCCACCGAAGTGCAGCGCAAGAGCACGCTGGACGTGCACCGCGAGATCTCCCGTTTGCTGGCGCGCGGCGACGCGCCGCTGACCGCCGACGAGGAGCGGGAGCGCTACCTGGAGCTGCTGGGGCGCATCGCCACGCTCTGGCAGACGCGCATGCTGCGCTACAACCGGCTGACGGTCGCCGACGAGATCGAAAACGCGCTGTCCTACTACCGCAGTACCTTCCTGCACGTCGTCCCACGCCTGTACGCAGACCTGGCGCGGCTGCTCGAGCGCGCGCCATCGGGGCCGTTTGCACCGCCGCCCGGGCCGCTGGCGCCCTTTTTGACCATGGGCAGCTGGATAGGCGGCGATCGTGACGGCAACCCCAATGTCGACGCCGGCACGCTGCAGCATGCGCTGCTGCGCCAGTCGACCGTGGTGCTTGAACACTACCTGCAGGAAGTGCATGCGCTGGGCGCGGAACTGTCCATGTCCACGCTGCTGATCGATGCCTCGCCCCAGTTGCTCGAACTGGCCGGGCGCGGCGGCGATGACTCGCCGCACCGTGTCGACGAACCCTATCGCCGCGCCCTGATCGGCGTATATGCGCGGTTGGCGGCTACCGCGCGCGCATTGACCGGCCAGGACCTGGCGCGCCGCCCGACAGTTCCGGCCGAGCCCTATGCCGACGCCGGCCAATTGGGGGCCGACCTTGCCGTGCTGGCCGGATCCCTGCATGCCCACCATGCCGCGCCGATCGCGCGCCTGCGACTAGCCGGCCTGCAGCAATCGGTCAAGGTCTTCGGCCTGCACCTGGCCACGGTGGACCTGCGGCAAAGCTCGGACGTCCACGAGCGCGTGCTGGCCGAACTGTTCGCGCGCGCCGGCGCACGCCACCCGGACGGGCGGCCCGTGGACTACCTGGCGCTGGACGAGGACGAACGCGTCGCGCTGCTGCGCACCGAACTGGCGCAAGCACGGCCGCTCGCCTCGCCGTGGATCGCGTACGGCGAGGAGACCGTGCGCGAGCTGGCGGTGCTGCGCGCGGCCGCGCAATGCCGGGCACGCTATGGCAAGGCCGCGGTACGCCAGGCCATCGTGTCGCATACCGAAAGCGTCAGTGACCTGCTCGAAGTACTGGTACTACAGAAAGAGGCCGGGCTGATCGCGCCGTCGGGCGACCCACAACCGGACGACGGGTTGATGGTGGTGCCGCTGTTCGAAACCATCCCCGACCTGGAAAACGGCCCGGCCATCATGGCGGCTTTCTTGGACCTGCCCGAGGTGCGCAAGCGCGTCATGCGCGCGCAAGGCGGCATCCAGGAGGTGATGCTGGGTTATTCCGACAGCAATAAGGACGGTGGCTACCTGACGTCGAACTGGTCGCTGTACCAGGCCGAGCGCGCGCTGGTCGACGTGTTTCGCGCACGCGGCGTCGGGCTGCGCCTGTTCCACGGCCGCGGCGGCACCGTGGGCCGCGGCGGCGGTTCGAGCTTTGACGCCATCCTGGCGCAGCCGCCTGGCACCGTCGCCGGCCAGCTGCGGCTGACCGAGCAGGGCGAAGTCATCCAAAGCAAATACAAGGATGCCGAAGTCGGGCGCTGGCACCTGGAGCTGCTGGTATCAGCCACGCTGCAGGCGAGCCTTGCGACGGGCGAGCGCGCGGCCAGCGCCGAAGACGCGCACATGGCCCGCCATGGCGCGGCGATGGCCTTTTTGTCGCAACGGGCCCAGCAGGCGTATCGCGGCCTGGTCTTCGAGACGCCGGGCTTTGCGCGCTACTTTTTCGCGTCCACGCCGATCAACGAGATCGCCGGGCTAAACATCGGCTCGCGGCCGGCCTCGCGCAAGCCGGGCCAGCGCATCGAAGACCTGCGCGCCATTCCTTGGGGATTCTCGTGGTCGCAGTGCCGCGTGCTGCTGCCCGGTTGGTATGGCGTGGGGTCTGCCATCGAGGCCTACCTGAAGGAAGGCGCGCCCGGTGCGCCGCGCTCGCAGCGGGCGCGGCTCAAGCAGCTGCAGGAAATGGCCGCCGATTGGCCGTTTTTCCGCACCCTGCTGTCCAACATGGAGATGGTGCTCGCCAAGACCGACATGCAGATCGCGCGCCGCTACGCCGGCCTGGTGCCGCAAAAGGCACTGCGCGAACGTATCTTTTCGATGATAGAAGCCGAGCACACCCGCACGCTGGCGATGCTGCGCCAGATCACCCGGCGCGGGTTGCTGGAAGACAACCCCCAGCTGGCGGCATCGTTGCGCGAGCGCTTTGCCTACGTCGACCCGCTCAATTACTTGCAGGTCGAGGTCATTCACCGCCTGCGCCGTGCGCAACGATCCGGGCGCGAGCCGGACGAGCGCGTGCGCCGCGCGGTGCACCTGACCATCAACGGCATCGCGGCCGGTTTGCGCAATTCGGGCTGACGGGCGCAGCCGCGCCTGTCAGGGGCGCGCACCCCGCCCTAGCCTACTTGGCCGGCTTGCGCACTTTCGGGCCGTCGCGTTTTTCCAATACGGCGGGCGTGTCGTCGCGCGGCTTGAGTCCGGACGAATCGTCGTCGCTGGGCTGCGGCGCGGGATTGCCGTCGAATTGCGTAGCCTTGTGCCCGCCCGGCCCCCGGTTGGTGCGATGCGGATCGGTGGAGGGCGCCTCGGCTTCGGCAGGGTCGCGTGACGACGCCGGCCTGTGGGGATCGCGTGTGACGGGTTGGGTCATGGCAGTTCCTTGAAAGCCAGTAATGGCAATGCTTTGCCAGCAACGATCATGCCTGGCATAGGCATGCCACTTGCGCAGCCGCGCTGCCGGCAGGCACAACGCGCCGCTGGCCATCACTTCCCGCAAACCGAGGAAACGCCCATGCCGCACCCCTTGCTGACCACGCCCCGTCCGGCCTCGCTGCGCTGGGGCGCACAGCTGCTCGGTTTCGCGCTGGGCGGCTTTTTCGACGGCATCCTGCTGCACCAGATACTTCAGTGGCACCACTTGCTTAGCGGCATCGACACACGCGCAAGCGACTTGGCGTTCCAGCTATTGGCCGACGGTATTTTCCACCTGGCCATGTACGCCGTGGCGCTGGCCGGCCTGGCGCTGGTGGCCGGCCAGCGCCGGCTGCTTCCCAAAGTTCGCCGGACTTGGCTGCTTGCGCACGTGCTGCTGGGATTCGGCTTTTGGCATGCGCTGGACGCCGTGCTGGTCCACTGGCTGCTGGGTTGGCATCGCATCCGGATGGACAGCGCGGTGCCGCTGCTCTGGGACCTGGCATGGCTGGCCGCATTCGGGCTGGCCTTCCTGGGCGCGGGGATGTGGCTACTGCGCCGCTCGCCTGAGCCACCCGGCGGCGCAGGCTGGCTCGCCATATGGGTGGCAGTGCTCGCCGGCGCCGCAGGCGCCGCGCAGTGGACGCCGTGGCGTGCGCCGTCGAGCATGGTCGTGGTGTTGCTGCCCGGTGCCTCGCCGGCGGCCGTGTACGCCGTCGCCGACGAAACCGGCGCGCCGGTCGTCGCGGCGTTACGCTCTGGCGCGGTATGGGTGCTTGCCGCACCCGCGGCAGGTGCCGCGCCGCCGATCTATCGGCGCGGCACGATCATTGCATCGGCCGGCCGGCTGCCGGCCGGCTGCTATGCCTGGATACAGGACGGTACGGGCAGCATTTAGGCGCGCCTGGCGGGCGCCCGTGCGCGGCCTTACATGCTGGCCGTCAGCCCGCCGTCGACGGCCAGCACCTGCCCGGTCACGTAGCCGGATTCGCGCGCGGCCAAGAACACCATGGCCGAAGCCAGGTCCTCGGGCTCGGCCCAGCGCCCGGCCGGCGTGCGCGCGCGCAGCCACGCGTCGAACTCGCCGTCCTGGTGCAGCGCCTGCGTCAGGGCCGTGCGCACATAGCCGGGAGCCAGCGCATTGACAGTCACCCCGCGCGGGGCCAGTTCGGTGGACCATTGCCGTACCAGCGCGTGCAGTGCGCCCTTGGCAGCCGTGTAGGCCGTGATATCGCGCCGGCCCAGTATGGCGGTGATCGATCCGGTAAAGACGATGCGCCCGTAGCCGCGTGCGGTCATGCCTGCAGCCACGTGGCGCGCCAGCGCCCATTGCGCGGTCAGGTTGGCGAAGACCACGCGCTGGAAATCGTCCAGGCCGAATTCCAGCAACGGCTGCCTGTGCTGGACGCCTGCATTGGCAAACAGGATGTCTATCGGCCCGGCGCCATCGACCGCAGCGGCGGCGGCATCGATGTCCGTGCAATCGAAGGGCAGTGCTGCGGCGTCGATGCCGTCGCGACGCAGGTCCTGCACGGCCTCGTGCAGCCGCGGCGTATCGCGCGCGTTGACCAGCACGCGCGCGCCCTGCCGACCGAGCGCGGCCGCACAGGCCAGCCCGATGCCGCGCGACGCGCCGGTCACGAGCGCGGTCTGCCCCGACAGGTCGAACATCGACCGGGACACGCCGGGCCCGCCGGGCTCAGAACGCGACATTGTCCGCCCCCTTCAGGTCGAGGATGCGCCGCGCCTCGGCCGGCGTGGCGACCTCGAAATTCAGCGCTTCCAGGATCGTGCGGATGCGGCTGACCTGCTCGGCGCTGGAGCTGGCCAGCTTGCCCGGGCCGATCCACAGCGAATCCTCCAGCCCCACGCGCACGTGCGAGCCCATGGCCGCGCCTATGGTGGCCAGCGGAATCTGGTTGCGGCCCGCGCCCAGAATCGACCACTGATAATCCGACCCAAACAGCCGGTCGGCGGTGCGCCGCATATGCATCAAGTCCTCCGGGCTGGGCCCGATGCCGCCCAGGATGCCGAACACCGATTGCACGAACAAGGGCGGGCGCACCAGCTTGCGATCCAGGCAGTGCGCCAGGTTGTACAGGTGGCCGATGTCATAACACTCGAACTCGAAGCGCGTACCGTTTTCCGTGCCGCGTGTGAGAATCTCCTCGATGTCGGCGTAGGTGTTCTTGAAGACCAGGTCGCGGCTGTTTTCCAGGTGCTGGCGCTCCCACTCGTGCTTGAACGTCTTGAAACGCCCCAGCATGGGATACAGCCCGAAGTTCATCGACCCCATGTTCAGCGACGCCAGCTCCGGCTTGAAGGTCATGGCCGGGCGCATGCGCTCGGTCACCGTCATGTGCGGGCTGCCGCCCGTGGTGATGTTGACCACGGCGTCGGTGGCCTCGCGGATCTTGGCCAGGAAAGGCCGGAACAGTTCCGGATCCTGCGATGGGCGGCCATCGGCCGGGTCGCGCGCGTGCAGGTGCAGGATGGCCGCCCCGGCGCGCGCGGCCTCGATGGCGGCGTTGGCGATCTCGTCGGCGGTCACCGGCAAGTGCGGCGACATGCTGGGCGTATGGATGGCGCCAGTCGGGGCGCAGGTGATGATGACTTTGTGCGTGCTTGCCATGTGCGTGATGCCTCCTCGAATCTTGCGCCGCCGGGCGACGTGGATATCCTAGCCTTGGGCGGCGGGCGGCGCCGAGCCCTGCTGTTCGGCGCGCTCGGCGCGCCGCTTCAGCGCCGCCAATTCCATCAGCCGCCTGTCGCGCCAGGCCCGCCGCTCGGCCAGCTGCGACTCGGGCAGGACCTGGCGGCGCTGGGCCTGCAGCTGCTCGATCAGTGCCGGCGCCCAGGCCGATGTGTCGGTCTGCTGCATGGCGATGGACTGGTACATGGGCCCGTACCGCTCACAATAGTCCGCGATCCCGCCGGGCGCGTTCAAATCGATGGTCTCGAAAGGCCCCATGAACGACCAGCGCAGCCCCAGCCCGTCGCGCACTGTCCGGTCCAGCCCCTCGGCGTCGACGTAGCCTTGCTCGACCAGGCGGAAGGCCTCGCGCAGCAAGGCGCCTTGCAGGCGGTTGAGCACGAAGCCTTCCAGCTCGCGGCGCACGTGCACGGGCTTTTGGCCCACTGCGGCCATCAGTTCCCACGTGCGTCGCACCGTTTCGTCGGCCGTCCAGGGTGCGGGACACAGTTCGACGACCGGCACCAGATAAGGCGGGTTGACCGGATGGGCGACCAGGCAGCGCTCGCGCCCGGCCAGCGCTTCGGTAAAGGCCGAGGCAGGAATGCTGGAAGTCGAGCTGGCCAGCACCGCATCCGGCTCGCTTGCCGCGTCCAGCTTGGCGAAGATTTCACGCTTGACCGCCACGCGCTCGGGCAGGTTTTCCTGTACGTGGATGGCGCCGGCCACGGCCTGCTCCAAGGTCGAGGCGACCGTGATGCGCGCCCCGATGGCTTGCGGATCGTCCACCAGCCCGTAATGCGCCAGGTCCTGCAGCTGTCCGGCAATCAAGTCCTTGGCCTGCGCCAGCGCCTGGCGCGAGCCGTCCCACATCGCGACGCGGCAGCCGCCACGTGCGAAAACGATGGCCCAAGCTTGGCCGATGAGGCCGGAGCCGATGATGGCCACGTGCCTGTCGGACGGCACGGCGCCGGCAGCGTGCGCCTGCCCAGCTCGATCGGATACACCCATTCGCGCCTCCCGCTTCAGCTCAGGGCCTGCGTGTGACCGTCCACGGCCAGGGCCTGCCCGGACACGTTGGCGGCCGCATCGCTCGCGGCAAACACGGCCATGGCCGCGACATCCTCGGCGGTCACCATGCGGCCCAGCGAAGCCTGCTTCTCGTAGGCGTGCGTGACCTCTTCCACCGGTTTACCCAGCGACTTGGCCTTGGCCGCGATCACCGCCCGGATACGCGGCCCGTCGACCGCACCCGGCAGGATCGCGTTGGCTCGGATGCCGTCCGGCCCCAACTCGATAGCAAGCGATTTGGTAAAGCCCACCACCGCCCATTTGGACGCCGAATACGGCGTGCGACCCGGAAAGCCCAGGTGGCCCGCCGCCGATGATAGATTGATGATGCTCGGGCCGCGTCCTTTGCGCAGCCGCGGCACCGCCTCGCGCGTGCACAGGAACTGGCTGGTGATGTTGACCGCAAGCGTCCGGTCCCAGTCTGCCTTGGCGAGCGTCTCGACCGGACCGGTCGGCCCGGCGATGCCTGCGTTGTTGACCAGCACATCCAGGCCGCCCAGCTTGCGGTCCACCGCCTCGAACAAGGCCTTGACCTGCGCCTCGTCGGACACGTCGGTGCGCTCGGTGGCCACGCCGGGCAGTTCGGCCTGCGCTGCGGCCAGCGCCGCCTCGTCGATGTCGCAAATCATCACCTGCGCGCCCGCCGCGCGAAATGCACGCGCGATCGCCAAACCGATGCCGCTTGCGCCGGCCGTCACCAAAGTCCGCTTGCCCGCCAGGGCCTTGTCGCTGAATGTCATTGCAGCTTCTCCTTCATACCCAGAGTTTTTCGCGGCGCAGCGCCAGGTCCCGCAACAGCGGCACCGCCGGCCCGTGATGGGAAATGCGGCCACGGTCCAGCACCAGCGCCGTGTCGGACAAGGCCAGCGTCAGGTCCAGGTTGTGGTCCACGATCAAGATCGTGATCTTGCCCCGCAGCGCCAGGATGGCGTTGAAGACCTCTTCGGTCATGGCCGGCGACAGCCCTTCGAACGGCTCGTCGAGCAGCAGCACGCGCACGTGGCCGGCCAGCGCCCGCGCGATCGCCACCATTTGCTGCTCGCCGCCGGACAGCAGCTCGGCGTTGACGTCGTAGCGCTCGCGCAGCCGCGGGAAGATCTTGAAGAGGTCTTCGTCACTCCACGCGTTGGAGCCGGCACCCGCGCGGCGCAACCGACCCAGCATCAGGTTGTCGCGCACGGTCAGCCCAGGAAACAGCCGCCTGCCTTGCGGCACGAAGGCCAGTCCCAGGCGTGCCATGGCTTCGGGCACCGGCGAACGCACGCGCCGGCCGGCGACTTCGATTTCGCCGTCGCCCAGCCTGGCCAGCCCGATCAAACTCTTGAGTAGGGTGGATTTGCCCGCGCCGTTCCTGCCCAGCACCGCCATGACTTCACCCTCGCGCACGTCAAAGTCGATGCCCGACAGGATGTGGCTCTTGCCGTAATAGGCTTCCAGCCCGCGCACCTGCAGGGCGATGGCCTGCCCCGGGTTGCCGGGCGGCACGCGCGAGGCCAGCGCCTCGCTGCCCGAACCGATGTAGATCTCGCGCACGCGCGGGTCTTCGCGCACGGCGTCGGGGCGGCCGGCCAACAGCACGCTGCCCTGGTTCATCACCGTGACGCGGTCGCTGATGGCGAACACCCGGTCGACGTCGTGCTCGACCAGCAGTACCCCAAGATGATCACCAATGTCGCGCACGAGCCGCCCGATGCGGTCGCGCTCGGCGGCAGCCAGGCCCGCGAGCGGCTCGTCCAGCAGCAGCAAGCGCGGCGCCGAACCCAGGGCCAGTCCCAGGTCGACCAGACGCTGGCCGCCGTAGGATAGGTCCTCGGCCAACGCGTGCTCCATGCCGCCGACGCCCAGGTAACGCGCCAGCTCTTCTGTCTGCGCCTGCACGTCGGCCAGCGTCTCGATCCGGCGCCAGGGCGAGAAACGACCCGGATCGCGCGCCATCACCGACAGGCGCAGGTTTTCGTGCACGGTCAGGCCCTTGAACAGGTTGGTAATCTGGAAGGACCGCGCAATGCCGGCTGCGCAGATGCGCGCCGGGTTGCCCAGCGCCAACGGCGTGCCGGCATAGGCCACCGTGCCCGCGTCGGGCGCGAACATGCCCGAAAGCAAGTTGAATAGCGAAGTTTTGCCCGCGCCGTTCGGTCCGATCAGCGCATGCACGCCACGCGGGTCGATGTCGATGTCCACGCCCGACACGGCCGCGATGCCGCCGAAGCGCTTGGACACGCCGCGGCATTGCAGCGGCCCGCCGGATCCACCTCCCAGGAACGATGGCAGCGGCGCCGGCTGGGTCGGAACGACGCGCGCGCCCATGGCCGCCTTGCTTTCGGGCTCGGGAACGACCATGCGATAGACGCGCCGCCCGATGCCAGCCAGCCCTTCTGGCGTAAACAGCACGAAGGCGATGAACACCAGCCCGAAGTACAGCAGCCAGTCGGGCGTGAGCATGGACAGGTATTCGCGAAACAGCAGGTAGAACAGCGCCCCGTAGATCGGCCCGGCAAAGCTGCGCATGCCGCCGATCAGCACGATGGCCAGCAACTCGCCGGAAAACACCACCGACAGGCTTTCCGCCGAGGCGATGCGGTGATTTAGCACCGACAGCCCGCCAGCCAGCCCGGTGACGATGGCCGACACGACGAAGGCCAGCAGCTTGTAGCGCCGCACCGGATAGCCGATGAAGGTTGCGCGCTGCTCGTTTTCGCGGATCGCCACCAGCACGTGGCCAAAGGGCGAGCCGGCCAGCCGCAGCAGCAACGCCGCCACACAAAAGCCGATCACCGCCACGAATGTGTAGAAGGCCAGCGAGTCGTCCAGCGACACGCCCAGCACGCTGTTGCGCTCGACGCCGCCCAGGCCGTTTTCGCCGCCGGTCAGCGACGTCCAACGGTAGGCCACGGTAAAGCACAACGCGCTGAAGGCCAGCGTCAACAGCGAGAAGTACACCCCGCGCCTGCGCAACACCAGCGCGCCGATGACCAGCGAGGCGACCGCCACGAACGCCAGCGCGAGCAACAAGGGGGGGATCACGCCGTCCGGGAAAAAGCGCAGCTGGATGATGGCCACCGCGTACGCGCCCAGGCCGAACCAGGCGCCGTGGCCAAAGGACACCAGGCCAGTCTGGCCCAGCAGCACGTTCAGGCCTAGGCCGACCATGGCCAGCAGCACGCAGTCGCTAGCCGAGGTCAGTGTCAGGCCGCCGGCGCGCAACACGACTGGCAGCAGCACCAGGCCCGCGGCCAGGGCGATCAGGCTCTTGGCTTCGTTCTTGCTAGGCATCGCGCTACTCCAGCCGCTGCATGCGCTCGCCCATCAGCCCGCGTGGCCGCACCAGCAGGATGAGCAGCATGAGCAAATAGAGGGATGCCTCCGAGGCCGGCGGGAAGAAGTACGACGTCAGGCCCCGGATGACCCCGACCAGGACGGCCGCGACCACCACGCCCCAAAAGCTGCCCAGGCCGCCGATGACCACGACGACGAAGGCCGCGGTCAGGATCTCCTGGCCCATGGCCGGATGCACGCCGGTGATGGGTGCCATCAGCGCGCCGGCCAGTCCGGCCAGCCCGATGCCCAGCCCCGCGACCGCTGTCAGCACCGGCGCCAGCGATATGCCCAAGGCCCTGACCATGTCGGGGTCGTTGATGCCGGCGCGCACGACCTTGCCGAAGGGGGTGCGGTAGAGCAGCCACCACGTGCCGGCCAGTGCCGCCAGCGCCACGCTGAGCATGGCCAGGCGGTAGATTGGATACATGAAGTCGCCGGCAGCGACGATGCCTGTGGCGTAGGGCGGTATGGCGAACTGCACGGGCGATGCGCCGAACACCATGCGCAGCGCCTGCTCGATGACCATCGCCAGTCCAAAAGTGAACAACAGCCCCAGCACAGGATCGGCCTGGTAAAAGCGGCGCAGGAACAACCGCTCGACCAGCATCCCCAGCAGCGCCACTGCCACGGGAGAAACGGCGAAGCCCGCGCCGTAGCCAGCCAGGCCAGTGATCCATACCATCAGGTAGGCGCCCAGCGCGTAGAACGCGCCATGGGCCAGGTTGACGACGCCGCCGAGGCTGAAAATGATGGACAGCCCCAGCGCGATCAGCAGGTAATACAGACCGAGCAACAGGCCGTTGGCCACCTGCTCCAGGACGAAAACGATCTCGATGCCCAAAATTGCCCTCCGGGAATCGGGCGGCCTGGGCCGGCCGCGCCGGTTCTGTCGGCCCAAGGTGCGCGGCCTGCCGCCCCGGCGGCCGGCAGGCCGGCTTCGGTCATGCGAACGTGCAGGCGTTTTCCTGCTGCGTGGGCAGCAGCACTTCCATGTCCTCGTCCTTGCCAGGGACCGGATCGCTCGTGACCATCACGTCCCACTTGTCCGCCGACGGATCGGGATTGGGGGTGACGGTGTACATCTCGAACACCAGCTGGTGGTCCCAGGGCCGGAAGTAACCTTCGCGCCCGCGCAGCACGTCGAACTTGACGCCGCTCTCCAGGTAGGCGATGAGCTTGTCGGTCTCTTCGCCTGCCTCCTTCATGGCCTGTGCCAGGATCTTGATGGCCAGGTAGTCGCCGACGGCCTGGTTATCGGGCGGACGGCCGAAGCGCTTAGTGAATTCTGCGGTGAATTTCTGCGCCGAATCGGACTGGATCTGGTGCGTCCAGACGATGGGCCAGGTACCGGAAAACCCCTGCTTGCCTGCGCCCCAGATGCTTACCGCGTTCAGGTCTGCCCCCGCCAGCGGGATGGGCAGCTTGAACTCGTTGTATTGCTTCATGAAGTTGGTCGTCTGGTTGCCGGCCAGGTTGCTCATCACCAGGTCAGGCTTTTCCTGGCGGATCTTCAGGATCAGCGAGCTGAACTCGGTGGCGTCGGTGGGCACCAGGTCGTTGGAGACGAAGACCGCGCCGTTCTGCTCCATGAAGGCGCTGGTCTGCTTGAACAGGTCGTGGCCGAAGGCGTAGTCGGCGGTAAACGCCATCCAGCGCTTGCCCTTGACCATGCCTTCGCGCAGCAGCGACCGGCCAACGGTGCGCACGTACATCGTGTTGTTGGCTTCCAGGTGAAACATCGTGCGGCTGCAATTCTTGCCACGCAGTTCGTCCGAGTTGCACCCGGTCTGCAAGAACAGCTTGTTGGCGCGCGCGGCCACCTGGGCGATCGCCAGTCCCGAGGCCGAGCTGATCTCGCCGACCAGCGCGAACACGCCGTCGCGCTCGACCATGCGCTGCGCCTTGGTCGAAGCCGTTTGCGGATTGACACTGTCTTCGGCCAGCAGCTCGAACGGCCGGCCGTTGACCCCGCCGGCGGCGTTGACCTCGTCGACCGCCAGCGTCGCGCCCATGACGGCGTATTCGCCCATGGGGCCGAGGAATCCGGTGCGGGGCGTCAGGTGCCCGATGCGATAGGGCTTGCCAGACTGCGCGCGCACCAGGCCCGGCATGGCCAGGCCGGCAGCCGCGGCGGGCGCGCCGAGCATCAACCGTCGGCGCAAGGGAAAGCGAGGGAATCCCTGGTTCACGTTGATCTCCTCCGATGATGTCGGGCGCTGTTATGTGCGCGCGCGGCCGCGCCCGGCTCGTCATGCGCGCAAATCAAGTATATCTATCTGTGATCACAGATATCGATATAGGAGATACCCTATATAATCGCTCGCCATGCCGCTGCCCGAGTACGTCACCCCCCTGCCCAAGCGCCAGACGCTGGGCGCCGATGTCTACGACCGGATCCGCGAGCTGCTCATCAGCGGCCGCATGATGCCGGGCGAACAGATTTCGCTGCGCACGACGGCGCAGGCCCTGGGCGTCAGCGTCATGCCCGTACGCGAGGCGGTCTACCAGCTGGTTGCCGAACACGCGCTCGAGGTCGCGCCCAACCGCACCATACGGGTGCCGCGCATCACGGTCAGCCAATTCCGCGAAATCACCGCCATCCGCATCCATATCGAAGGACTGGCCGTGCAGCGCGCCGCGCGCGCGGCCACGCCATCGCTCATCGCCCAGCTGCGTGCCACCAACGGCGCGCTATCGGACGAGATGGCCTCGCCGGGTCCAGACGCCTCGCGCCTGATCACGCTGAACAAGGATTTGCACTTCTCGGTTTACCGGGCCGCGGGCATGCCCATCCTGCTGCGCATGATCGAAAGCCTGTGGCTGCGCATCGGCCCCATCCTGAACTATGACCTGCGTTCGGGATCGCAGCGCGTGCAGCAGCGGGTGGCGGTGACCCACCACGACAGGCTCATCGACGCGCTGGAATGCGGCGACGGCAATGGCGCGCAAGCCGCGCTGCAGGGGGACATCGAAAGCGCCGCGGAATTCATCGTCAGCGCAGGCGTGCTGCTGGCCGCAGACGACAATGAAACACCCGCCCCTTCCGCATAGGCACCCATCGCACAAGCACCGACCGGCTGTCGCACGCGCGTGCCGCGGCTGCGGCAACCCGCGCAACACCCCGACACGCTAGGCCTGCTGCTGCGCGGCCTTGCCGCGGACCTCGACGCCGGCCTGCTCTTCGACCAGGCGGATGATCTCGGTCAGGTCGGCCTGCTCGCCGAAACGGGCCAGCGCGTCGTTGAGCAGGTTGCGCACCGCATCGCCGACGCGCAGGTCCACGCCCAGGCGTTCGCTGGCCTCCAGGCATAGCCGGATGTCCTTGGCCGACAGGCCGAGCGCAAACCCGAAGCCGAAGGTACGCGACAGCACGTATTTGGGAATCTTGTCTTCCGAAGCATTGCTGCGGCCCGAACCAGCGTTGATGATCTCGACCATCACGTCCGGGTCCAGTCCTGCCTTGACCCCCATGACCAGCGTCTCGGACGTGATCGACAGCGCGGTCACCGAAATCAGGTTGTTGATGACCTTCATGGTCTGGCCCATGCCGGGGCGCGGGCCGACGTAGAAGATGCGTCCGAGCACTTGCAGCGCCGGCTGGACCTGCTCGAAGCTGGCTTGGCTTGCTGCGGCCATCAATGCCAGCGAGCCCCGCGTGGCGCCGGCCACGCCGCCGCTGACCGGGCAGTCGACCGTGTCGATGGATTTGGCCGCCAGGCCTTGGGCAAGCTGCTCAGCGGCTTGCGGACCGGTCGTCGACAGGTCCACCACGATGCGCACCGCCGAGCCGTGGATCAACCCCTGGTCGCCCAATGCGACGGCCGTCACGACTGCCGGCGTCGGCAGCGACATCAGCACGATAGGTGCCGCATCGGCCACTGCCTTGGGCGAATCGACGCGCTGCGCACCCTGCGCGGCGAGTTCGGCCACCGCGGCTTCATTCGTGTCGAACACCGTCAGCCTGTAGCCCGCCTCGAGCAGGCGTTGCGCCATGGGTTTTCCCATGCGGCCGACGCCCACGAAGCCCAAATGCTTGCCGTTGCCTGATGTCATGGCTGTTTCCTTGAGGGGCGATAGCCTGAAAAAAACGCCGCGCGCGTGCCGCTCATGCCGCGGGCATGGGCGCGGGCGCGACGTCCAGCCGCACGACCTTGCCCTGCAGTGGCGGCGAGGCTGCGGGGTAGCGCGTCATCACCAACGGGTCATGGCCGGGAACGACATGATCGTCGGAATCGGCCAGCGCCCGCACCGTGCGGTGCCCTTCGAGCATGTCCGCCACGTTGTAGACCGCGGGAAACGGAATGCCGCGCGCGATGTTGCCATACAGATGCGTGGCATCCGAGGCCAGCACCACCCAGCCGCGCCGGGTGAACACGCGCACAGCCTGCAGCCCTGCGGTGTGCCCGCCGATGCGGTGCAGCGACAGCCCCGGCGCAAGCTGCGCCGCGCCGTCGTGAAAGCACACCCGGCCGGCATAGACCTTGCGCACGAAATTGACCACGTCCTCGACGTCGTAGGGGTGGCGCAGCGCCGCATGGCACATGCACCGCCCGGTGGCATAGGCCGGCTCGGCATCCTGGATATGGAACGTCGCCGACGGAAAATCGTTCAGCGTCCCCGCATGGTCGTAGTGCAAGTGGGTAATGATGACGTCGCGCACCTTGGCAGCATCGATCCCCAACAGCGCCAGCCCTTCGGCCGGGCGCATCAACAGGGTCCGGCCACGCTGGCGGGCCGATTCTTCGGCAAAGCCCGTGTCGATGACGAATACCTCGTCGCCGCGGCGGGCCACCCACACGAAGTAATCCAGGTTGGAATCGGCGTCGTGGAAATCGACCGGGCCGAGGTAATTGTCCGCTGCACGGCGGCCATCGTGGTAGGCATAGCGCAGCGCATAGACTTCGAATGGTTCGACCTCGTGGGCTTCGGCCCGGACTGCCTCGCTCATGTGTTGTCCCTCACTTGCCTTCGGCAGGCTTCAATACAATACGATTGTATTATAGGTTGACGGAACGGAGCAGGCGGCGGCCAATGGACGGATGCGCGATCCACGCGTTAGTCCATTGGCCATCGACACCGTCGTGGCCGGCGGCAGGACCTGGCTCGATCGGCCGGGCCAGGCCCGGCCGATTACAGCCCCTCGGGCGCCTGCTTGCCCAGCACCTTGCGCACCCGATCGATGTAGGCACGCCCGTCGAAGCCAACCTGTTCCGCGCGCTTGTACCACGCATCGTACGACGGCTTAATGTAGTCGGCTTTGTGCACCGTGGCCCGTTCTGCGTCGGAGGCGACCCAGAACGTCACGCCGTTCTTTTCCATCGCCTGCATGGCGTTCTTCACGAACTGGTCATAGTTACCGAAGGCTTCCCCTTGCAGTTCGTCCATGGCGCCCTGGATCTGCTTGCGCACGTCTTCGGGCAGGCGCTCCCAGCTGTCGGGGTTGACCAGGATCGCCCAGCCATTGATCGGGCCCAGTGCCCAGTTTTGAACGTTCTTGGCAATGCGCCAGAACTCCAGCGCCCCACCCACGCAGGTGGAGATGAACACGCCGTCGATGACGCCGCGCTCGAGTGCGGCATAGATCTCGGTCGTGGCCATGGCCACGGGCTTGCCACCCAAGGCATTGACCACTTCGGCAGTCTGCGGGTTGTGCACGCGCAGGCGCTTGCCTTTGAAATCGGCCGCAGTACGGATCGGATCCTTGGAGAACAGCTGCTGGGTGCACCATGCGCCCTCGGCCAGGACGATGCCGTTCCACTTTTCCCGCCAAATCCTGCGCGTGTCTTCGCACCAGAAGGCATCGCAGACTTTCTTGTATTCGTGGATATCGTTGACCAGGCCGGGCAAATTGAAAATGCCCATGCGCGGCTCGTCGGCGGCCAGATAGGTGTGCAACGCACCGGTCATGTCGACGCGGCCTTCGCGCACGGCCGCGGCAATTTGGGCCGGCGGCACCAGCGAATCGCTGACGGTAACCTTGACCTTGCCGCCCGTGGCCTTGGCCACGCGCTCGGGAACCGACGCGGTCAGGATGGAGTAGCCGTCGCCTGGCGCGACGATGACCGACATGGTCAAGTCGTATTCCTGCGCACGCGATGCGCCGGTCAGGCCGACCATGCCGGCCAGGCACAGCAGCGCGCAGCAAAGCGCGCGTTGCGCCGCGGACATGCCGCGCACGCTGTAGGGTTGCGTCAAGAACATGTCTTCCTCCTGATGGTGACGGCGGTTTGCCTAATGTCGTTATGAATGGGTGACGGGAACGTTCCCTCCCGGCCGCTCCACGATTGCCAGCATACTGACCGACAATCATACAATCTGTATATACTACTATCAGCGACGCAGGCGCAAGAATCGCCGGCCTGCGCCATCTGCCCGCGAAAAGCCCTGATAAGCACGACGGCTGGATTGCCCACGTGCATGGAGACGACATGGAATCGATCGACGCGGCGACAACTGGCGCATCCCATTCTCAGGGGGCATCTCCCTATCCCTTGAATGACACCCGCGACTTTGCCTTCGTGCGTATCGCCGATGCGATCTCGCGCGCCTCGGGCGTGCTGGCCACCCTGTGCCTGCTGGCGATGGCGGCGGTCATGGTTCACGAGATCGGATCGCGCTATCTATTGAACGAACCCACGGCGTGGGGCACCGAGATCTCGGGCTACCTGCTGGTAGCTGTGGTGTTCCTGGGGTTGTCGGCCGCCCAGCGCGCCAACGCCCACGTGCAGGTCGAGCTATGGGTAGACCGTCTCGACGCCGGTAAGCGTGTCGAGGTAGAGCTCGCCTGCCAATGGATCGCGCTGTTCTTTGCCATCGTGCTGGCCTGGCAGGTCGCCAGCTTCAATGTGCGCGAGTACATCAACGACACGCGAGATTGGGGCTTGCTCTCGACGCCGCAATGGATACCGCAGCTGCCGGCATCGGTCGGACTGGTCGTGTTCGCGCTGTCGGTCGCGGTGGATATTTACCGCCTGCATCCGCCCGCAGGCGCGCTGCGCAGCTGGATCTTCCCCGCGCTGCTGGCGGTGCTGGCCGTCGTGCTCGTCGCGCTGGGATCGCGTACCGTGCCGATCGCCGGTTCACGTTGGGACTGGGCCATGCTGGCAATCACCGTCACGGTGTTCGCCGGCATGATCGCCTGGAGCGGCCTGCGCACGGCGCTGGCGACCGCCGCCATCGTCGGCGCATTGACGATCTTGTACACGCTGGCCCGCGGTGCTTCGCTGGGCTGGATTGGCCTACTGCTGACCGTCACCGTGATCCTGTTGCTGGTGATGGGGGTGCGCATCGCCATCGCGTTGGGAATGGTGGGGTTGCTCGGCGTGTATTGCTTGCTGTCGCGTCCGCAGCTGTCGCTGATCGCCGAGCGCGCCTGGAGCAGCACCAACAGTTTCACGATGACTGCGGTGCCCATGTTCATTTTCATGGGCGGACTTCTGCTGCGCAGCGGCATCACCACCGGCATGTTCGACGCCCTGGCGCGATGGTTCGGCCGCACGCCCGGCGGCCTGGCTCACGCATCGGCAGGCGCATCGGCCATCTTCGCCGCGGTATCCGGTTCCAGCCTGGCAACCGCGGCCACATTGGGCAAGGTGGCATGCCCAGAAATGATAGGCCGGGGCTACAGCCCGCGCCTGACCTATGGCGTGGCCGCAGCCGGGGCGACGCTGGGCATCCTGATTCCGCCCAGCATCCCCATGATCATTTACGGCACCACGGTCGGCGCCTCGGTCACGCATCTGTTCATGGCCGGCGTGATCCCCGGCCTGCTGCTGATGCTGTGCTTCATGGCGCTGGCCTTTGCCTGGACGATGGTGCTGCCAGGCTCGGCGCCGCCGGCGCGCCGCTACACCCTGGCCGAGAAAATCGCGGCTTCCAGGGGCATGATCCCCTTCCTGCTCATCATTGTCGCCGTGCTGGGTTCCATGTACGCCGGCATCGCCACGCCCACCGAGGCGGCGGCCATCGGCGCGCTAAGCGCCTTCGTGCTGTGCCTGGCGCGCAGGCGACTAGGCTGGCGGGCGTTGTTCGAGGTGGCCCTGGACGCCACCCGCGTCACCTCACTGATCCTGCTCATCGTGGCCGGCGCCGCGATATTCAGCTGGGTTTTCGACTACGTGCGGCTGCCGCGCGCCCTGGTCGAGGCCATCGGAGGTTCGCAGCTGCAGCCGTGGATGGTCATGGTGATGCTGGTAGCTGCCTACCTGCTGCTGGGCATGGTGGTCGAATCCATCGCCATGATGCTGATGACCCTGCCCATTACCTTTCCCATCGCCATGTCTTTGGGACTGGACCCGGTATGGTTCGGGGTCTTCCTGGTGCTGATGATAGAGGTCGGCCTGATCACCCCGCCGGTCGGCATGGCGCTATTCGTATTGCGCAGCATGAACGAGCAAGCCAGGATGACCGACATCGTCTATGGGGCGATGCCTTTCGTAGGCATCATCCTGGCCTTCCTGGCTTTCCTCTATGCCGTGCCCGACGTGGTGATGTGGTTGCCCAACCAGGCGCGCTGAGCGCGGCCACGGCGGCAGCGCGGTGCCTGGCCCGGCCTTACTGCGCGGCGGCCTCGCGTTCGGCCTGCTGGCTCTTTCTCAGGATGTCGATGGCCACCGCCGCGGCATTGCGCACGTGGCGGCTGCCAGCAAGGCGCGCGGCCTTGCCGTCGCGCGCAGCCAACGCCTCCATCAGGTCGGCCAGCTCGGCCACGCTTTGCTTGGCCCGACCGGGTGCCTGCATGGAAGTCGACCGCAGCAGCATCACCCGCGAATTGAGCAACCGCAGGGTGTTGGTCAGCGCCTCATTGCCCGCGCCTTCGAGCAGGCATTGATAAAAGTAGTTCTTGGCCGCGACCTGGCTCAACGCATCGCCTTGCGCCATGGCGCGCTTGAGATCCCGAAAGGCCGCCTGCAAGGCCTTGTGCTGCTCGGACGTGGCCCGCTCGGCAAATAACTGGCTGGCCAGGCCTTCGAGCTCTTCGCGCACTTGGTAAATGCCTTCGGCCTGCTCGGGGGTCAGCTTGTCGACCACTGGGCCGCGGTGAGGAATGACGTGGATCAGCCCTTCGGACTCGAGCTGGCGCAGCGCCTCGCGCACCAGCGTGCGGCTCACGCCGGTCATCTCGCACAGTTCGCGCTCGGGCAGGCGCTCACCGGGCCGGAATTTGCCCACCAGGATGGCGTTGCGGATGCTTTCGGTGACGCCGTGGCGCAACACCGAAGCCACCCGCGGAACGGTGAAATCTGGTGCGCAAGCCGCTTTCATACGGGACAGGTCGGGGGAGTGGTCGTGGCGACGCGGCATTTTAGCGCTTCTCCTTCCGACGGACGGCTTGGCCACGGCGCGGGGTGCGCCGATGCAGCGTCCGCATGCCAGCCCGCGGACGGCACGGCGCGCCACGGGCAGGACGGAATGCAATCGATCATACAATAATTCTATAATACGAAAAATCCCAGGACATGCCGTTGCGTAGCGCACCTGCCTGGCAGGCCACCCGTTTGCAGGATCCCCGCCATGACCCGCTCGAATCGCCCCGCCGACGCAGCCGGACAGCCCCGCGACTTCGGCCCCGTCACCGATGCACTGGCACGCTTTGCCGCCTCGTGCCATTGGGAGGATATCCCGCAGGCCGTGCGCCACGAGGCGCGCCGCTCGCTGCTGAACTACTTCGCCGTGGCCCTGGCCGGCTGCACCGACCCCACCGTGGACATTGCCGCATGCGTCTACGGACGGTTTCGCAGCGGCGAGCACGCCACGCTGGTGGGACGCGGCGAACGCAGCGACATGCTCAACGCCGCGGCGCTCAATGCCATGGCTGCCAACGTCTACGACTTCGACGATACCCACATCCCGACCATCATCCACCCGACTGCACCCGTGGCGCCGGCGCTTTTTGCGCTGGCCGAAACGCAGCCCGTGACCGGCGCGCAGCTGCTTGCGGCATTCGTGCTGGGGGTGGAGGTCGAATGCCGCCTGGGCAACGCGATCTCGCCCGGCCATTACGCGCGCGGCTGGCACATCACCTCCACCTGCGGGGTATTCGGTGCCGCGGTGGGCGCCGGGCGCCTGCTCGGCCTGGACCGCACGGGCATGGGCTGGGCGCTAGGCAGCGCCAGCAGCCAGGCGGGCGGGCTGGTGGAGACGCTGGGCACCATGGCCAAGAGCGTGGGCGTGGGCAACGCTGCGCGCGGCGGCCTGCTCGCCGCGCTGCTTGCGCGCGAGGGCTTTGACGGACCGGCCGCGCCGCTCGAGGGTGTGCGCGGTTTCCTCAACGTCACTGGCGAGGATCCGGATTTCGAGGCGGTTACCCAGGACCTGGGCTCGCGCTGGGAAATCCTGAACAACACCTACAAGCCCTACCCCTGCGGCGTGGTCCTCAACCCCGTGATCGAAGCGTGCCTTGCCCTGCATGGCGAACCGCGCCTGGCTGGCGGCGCTGCTGCCATCACCGCCATCGAATTGACTGGCCATCCCCTGCTGCGCCAACGCACCGACCGGCCCGGCATTCGCACCGGGCGGCAATCCCAGGTCAGCGCCCAGCATGCGGTGGCCGTGGCGCTGGCGCGCGGCAAGGCCGGGCTGGATGAGTTCTCCGACGCCGCGGTGGCCGATCCCGCCCTGCGCGAGATCGGCGCGAAGGTCCGCTTCGTGGACGATGCGGCCATGCCGGTCGAGGCCGTGGCTGTCCGGATCACGCTGGCCGGCGGCGGCGAGCTATCGCGCCGCGTCGACGTCGCGCGTGGCGCAAGCGCGCGCCCGCTGACGGATGCGGACCTGGAAGACAAGCTGCGCGAGCTGTGCCGCCACGGCGGGTCCGGCTGCGATCCCGAGCCCCTGATCGCCGCGGTCTGGCAGCTGGAAAGCGCCGCCGATGCCGGCGCCGTGATGAAGCTGGCTGCCGGCACGCGCAGGTAAGCATCGGTAACGGGCGCGTCGCAACGCGCGCCGGCGGCGATACCATGGGCGAGCGCGCAACGGGAGACCGCCCATGCTTGGCTTGACCGCCCTGGAGCTGGCCCGCATCCAGTTCGGCTTCACGATCTCCTTTCACATCGTCTTTCCGGCCATCACCATCGGCCTGGCAAGCTACCTAGCCGTGCTCGAGGCGCTGTGGCTGGCCCGGCGCGACACCGTCTATCGCGACCTCTATCACTTCTGGCTGAAGATCTTCGCCATCAACTTCGGCATGGGCGTGGTCTCCGGCCTGGTCATGGCTTATCAATTCGGCACCAACTGGAGCGCGTTTTCGGCATTTGCGGGCAGCGTCACCGGGCCACTGCTGGCCTACGAGGTGTTGACCGCGTTCTTCCTCGAAGCGGGCTTCCTGGGCGTGATGCTGTTCGGCTGGAAGCGCGTCGGGCCCGGCTTGCACTTTTTCGCGACCGTTATGGTGGCGCTAGGCACGCTGATCTCGGCCACGTGGATATTGGCGTCCAACAGCTGGATGCAAACCCCGCAGGGCCACGAAATCATCGACGGCAGAGTGGTGCCGGTCGATTGGCTGGCGGTGATCTTCAACCCCTCATTCCCCTACCGGCTGACGCACATGGTGCTGGCCGCCTACCTGGCCACGGCGCTGTTCGTCGGTGCGACAGGGGCCTGGCACCTGCTGCGCGGCAACGACAAGCCGGCCGTGCGCAAGATGCTGTCCATGGCCATGTGGATGGTGCTCGGCACCGCGCCGCTTCAAATCGTCGCGGGCGACCAGCACGGATTGAACACGCTGGCGCACCAACCCGCCAAAATCGCCGCGATCGAAGGTCATTGGCATGCGCCGCCACCGGGCGAAGGCGCGCCGTTCATTGTGTTCGGCATGCCGGACATGGACGACGAGGTGACGCGTTACGCGATCGAGATCCCGCGACTGGGCAGCCTGATCCTGACGCACAGCCTGGACGGCACGATACCGGTGCTGACCGACTTCCCCAAGCAAGATCGGCCCAACGCCGCGATCGTATTCTGGACGTTTCGCCTCATGGTGGGGCTGGGGCTGCTGATGCTGCTGCTCGGGCTGTGGTCGGCGTGGCTGCGGCGCGGCGCGAGGCTGTTCGTATCGCGCCCCTTTCTGCGCTTTGCGTGCTGGATGGGGCCGGCCGGCGTGCTTGCCATCCTGGCAGGCTGGTACACGACCGAGATCGGCCGCCAGCCATGGGTCGTCTACGGCTTGATGCGCACCGCCGATGCGGTCTCGCCCCACGGCGCGGGCCAGTTGGGCCTGACGCTGGCGCTGTTCGTGATCGTTTACCTCATCGTGTTCGGCGCAGGCCTGGCGTATATGCTACGGATGGCGGCCGAAGGGCCGCGGCCCTTCGCGGCCGACGCTCCCGAAGGTGGACCGGGACGCGTCCGCACGCCGGCCCGGCCGCTGTCGGCCGCCGGCGGATCGGCGCCGTCGCGCGACCCGCCACGGAGTCATGCGCCATGGGCATAGACCTTCCCCTGCTCTGGGCCTTGATCATCCTGTTCGGGATCATGATGTACGTGGTCATGGACGGCTTCGACCTGGGCATAGGCATACTCTTTCCGTTCGTGGCCGACCGCGACGACCGCGACGTCATGGTCAATACCGTGGCGCCGGTCTGGGACGGCAATGAAACCTGGTTGGTGCTGGGCGGCGCCGGCCTGCTGGCGGCCTTTCCCACCGCCTATGCGATTGTGCTGAGCGCGCTGTACCTGCCCATCGTCCTGATGTTGCTCGGCCTGGTGTTTCGCGGCGTGGCCTTCGAGTTCCGCTTCAAGGCTGGCGCGCGTACCCGGCATCTTTGGGACCACGCCTTCGTCGGCGGATCGCTGCTGGCCACGTTCTCGCAGGGCGTGACGCTGGGCGCCTATATCGACGGCATCACCGTGCGAGACGGCGCATTCGCCGGCGGACCGCTGGACTGGCTTGGCGCCTTCAGCCTGTTCACCGGGCTCGGTCTGGTCGCCGCCTACGCCCTACTTGGCAGCACTTGGCTGGTGATGAAAACCGAAGGCGCGCTGCAGCAGCGCATGCGCGTGATCGCCCGCGGCGCAGCCTGGGCCGTATTTGCGGCCATCGCGGTCATCAGCGTCTGGACGCCGCTGGCGCACCCGCGTATCGCCGAACGCTGGTTCAGCCTACCCAACCTGTTCTGGTTCGCCCCGGTCCCCGTGCTAGTCGGCACATGCATGGTCGCGCTGCTGCGCACGTTGCGCGCCGATTCGCATGCGCTGCCTTTCCTGCTGGCACTCGCGCTGGTATTCCTCGGCTACAGCGGCTTGGGTATCAGCCTGTGGCCGTACATCGTTGCGCCGGACATCACCGTGCACGAGGCGGCCGCTCCGGCGCAAAGCCTGGGCTTCGCGCTGGTCGGCGCCCTGCTGATCATTCCCGTGATCCTGGCCTACACCGCGGGCAGCTATTACGTATTCCGCGGCAAAGTCCGGCGCGGCGAGGGCTACCATTGAAGACCGGGCCAACGGCGACACGCCGATGGTTGTCGCGCCTGGCCTGGCTGCTGGCGCTCTGGACCGGCAGCGTGGCCGCGCTGGGCGCACTGGCGCTGCTGGTGCGCACGCTCATGCGTGCGGCAGGCTTGTCTCCGTAGGCTCGACGTCCACCGGCACGCCGTCGTCGCCGCCTCCTGTCTCGCATGTCTGCGCCGCGCGCAGGCGCAGCACGAAGGTCGCCCCAACGGGCCTGTCGCGCTCGATCCAGACCTGGCCGCCATGGCGCTGCGCGACGGCGCGCACGAAAGCCAGGCCCAGGCCGACGCTGCCGGGGTTCGCATTCGCGTGCCGGGGTCCCCGAACGAAAGCCTGGAATATCCGGCGCTCGTCTTCCGGGACGACGCCGGGCCCTTCGTCGGACACCGTCAACTCCCAGAATGGCCCGCTACGGCGTATGCCGCATTCCACCTTGCTACCGTCCGGGCTGTACTTGATTGCGTTGTCGAGCAAATTGCCCACCGCGCGCGCCAGCATCGCCTGGTCGCCGGACAAATGCGCCCGCGGCACGGGCTCGCGCACCGACACCGTGATGTTGCGCCGGCTGGCCGGGGCCCAGGCATCGTCGACGACCTCGTACAGGATCTCGGCCAGGTCGACATCGACCATCTGGAGCTCGGCGGACTCGGCGCGCGCCAACGAAGTGAAGCTGTCGAGCAGCTTCAGCGTCCTGTGCGCCAGCTGGGCGATGCGCTTGAGCGCGTGGCTTTGCTGCGCGGCGTCGCCCGAATCCTCATTGAGCGCGACCAGCGCGAGGATGGCGTTCTGCGGCGCGCGCATGTCGTGCGACAGGAAATGCAGCGCTTCCTTGCGCCGCTGTTCGGCCATGCGGATCGGCGTGATATCGCTGAGCGTCAGGACCGTGCCGGCGTATTCGCCTTGCTCGGTATGGATGGCCGCGGCCTTCAGGATCAAGTGCCGCTCGGCCGCGTCCTGCACTTCCATGTCCAGGTGCCAGGGGCGCCCCCCGGTCGATCCCGCCTGCGCATTGACCAGCGCGGCGTGGATCGCCTCGCGCGCCTGGGGGTCGGGCAGCGTGTGCGCCAGCAGCTCGGTCACCGTCACGCCCGGACGTGGCGGACGCAAGCCCATGACCCGGTAATAGCCGGCAGTGGCGCGGTTGCGAAATTGCAGCCTGCCTGCCCGGTCGAACACCAGCGTGGCATCCGGGATCCCTTCCAGGCCTTCGGCCAGGAAGCTTCGCAGGTTGCGCACCCGGGCCAGCGCACGCTGCAACTCTTGCACGCGCTCTTGCAGCGACGGCGCGCGCAGGGTGGTCAGGCGGCGCCCGGCGCCAGCCTCTTCGAGCACCGGCGGATACTCACGTGCCAGCCGTTCGAGCTCCCGGTCCATGTACCGCAGCGCGGCCTCCTGGCTGCGCCAGCTCCACAAGGGATAGGCCAGCACCAGGCCAAGCAGCGCCGCGCCGGGCGCGAACCAAATATGGCCGAACCGCAGCGCCAGGACCACGATGGCAATCCAGACCACGGGCGCCACCACAGCTGCCAGCAACCCCTGGCGCGGAGACAACCGGGGCAGCAGCAGGCATAGCAGCAGCACCGGCAGCGCGCACGCCAGCCCCGCCTGCAGCCTGCCGGCCGTGCGCCAGGCCTCGCCCTCGCGTGCGGCCTGCAACAGGTTGCCGGTGATCTCCAACCCCGACATGCCGTTGGACCGATGCGAAACCGGCGTGGGAAACGCGTCCGCGAGCCCCGTGGCCCAGGAGCCCACCAGCACGTACTTGCCCTGCAGTTCCTGGGGCGGCAATCCATCTTCCAGGACGGTGTGATAGGACACCGCCCGCAGGGTGCCTGGCGGCCCCGCGAAGGGGATGAGTGCATAGGCCGCACCGGCCAGCTTGCTGCGAAACCGCTCGACCAGGTCGCCCTCGCCGCCGGCGCGCAGCATCGCCAGCGCAAAATGCTCCCAGCGGGCCTGCGCGCTGCCCGCGCTCCAGGCCACGCGCCGCACCACGGCATCGCTGTCCAGGTGTAGATTGTTGAAACCGCGCTGGGCCGCCGCCTGGTCCAGCGCTTGGATCGGACGCTGCGCAAGATCACTGTAGCTGGTCGACAGCACTACCGGCAGCACCACATTGCCGCGGCGCCGGATGGCCGCGGCAAGCTCCGCGTCCGCAGCGGGATTAAAGCGGTCCGGCTCGGAAAAGATGATGTCCAGGCCAATCGCGCGCGCGCCCTGCAGCTTGTCGAGCAAGGCGGCATGCACGGCGCGCGGCCAAGGCCAGCGGCCGAGCCGCGCCATGGATTCGTCGTCGATCGTCACTAGCAGGATGTCGGGCGACGCCTTGCGGCGCGCGACCTCGGCGGCGAAGTCATACAAGGTCAAGTCGACGCGGCCCAGGCCGCCCAGGAAACCGAGCAGGCCGCAGGCGGTCGACAGCACCAGCGCCAGCACCGTGCCGACTCGCGGCGCATTAAAGCGCAGCGCCGCGGCATGCTTCAGGCGGGCGCCCATGACCTGCTCAGAAGGACGTCAACTGCACGGCTCCGGCCCATTGCGTGGTCACGACCAGGCCGAAGGCGGTTTGCACGGCGGCAGCACCCTCGAAGACCTTGGGCGCCGCATCATGGCCGGCCAGGCCGGCCGCGTCGATGGCGCGGACCGTCACGTAGTGGCGG
>CALEQZ010000062.1 GCA_937908115.1 uncultured Alcaligenaceae bacterium
AGGCGCCGGGCCGGCACCGATCCTTGCGCGGTGCGCCATCCGCGCGGGGCCGCAGCCAAAGGGCCAAGGACCGAGGCGCAGCGCGTGGGCGCCCAGGCCGAGGCCCAGGCGCTCGCGTTGCTTCGGCAGGCAGGCCTCGTCCTGCTTGCACGCAACCTGTCGTGCCGCGCCGGAGAGATCGACCTGGTCATGCGCGACGGCGACGTCCTGGTCTTCGTCGAGGTTCGCGCCCGGTCTTCGGCGCGCTACGGCGGGGCCGCGGCGAGCGTGCGCCGGCCCAAGCAGCGCAGGCTGCAGCGTACCGCCGCGCACTTCCTGCCAGCGCTGGCGCGGCGGTACTGGGCGGGATCGACGCCCCGGTGCCGCTTCGACGTGGTGGCCCTGGAGGCGGCCGGGCCGGCCTGGCTGCGCGACGCCTTCGGCGGCGACTGAGCGCGCCGGGGGGACGGGCCCATGAGATAATCCCCGCCATGGACATGACATCGCGCATGACTGCGCATTTCCGCGACGCGATGGCCTGCTTCGAGGCCAGCGCACAGGCCCTGGCCCCCGAGTTGGCGCGCGCCGTGGACCTGCTGTTCGTCGCGCTCGGCAACAACAACAAGATCCTGGCCTGCGGCAACGGCGGATCGGCCGCCGACGCCCAGCATTTCATCGCCGAGCTGGTCGGCCGCTTCGAGCGCGAACGGCTGCCGCTGGCCGGCGTCGCGCTCAATACCGACACCTCCATCCTGACGGCGGTCGGCAACGATTACGGCTTCGACCACGTGTTCGAGCGCCAGGTCAACGCGCTGGGCCAGCCCGGCGACGTGCTGGTGGCCATATCGACCAGCGGGAACTCGCCCAACGTGCTGCTGTCCATCGAAGCGGCGCGGGATCGCGACATGCGCGTGATCGCGCTTACCGGCAAGGGCGGGGGCGCCGTAGGCGGGCTGCTCGGGCCGGACGACGTCCACCTATGCGTCCCGCACGACCGCACCATGCGCATCCAGGAAGTCCACATCCTGCTGCTGCACGCCTTGTGCGACGGCATAGACGCCATGTTGCTCGGAGACACCGCATGATTTCATCCCGCCATGTCCTGCGTCCCGTTTTGCGCCCGGCCCTGCTGGCCGCCGTGCTGGCCTGCCAGGCCGGATTGCTCTCGGCCTGCGCGCCGCTGGTCGTCGGCGGCGCGGCCGCAGGCACGGCCATCGTGGCCACCGACCGCCGCACGTCCGGCATGCAGCTCGAAGACCAGAACATCGGCTTCAAGGTCGACAGCCACATGCGCCAGGCCTTCGGCGATTCGGCCTACATCAATTCGACCGTCTACCTGCAGCGCGTGCTGCTGACGGGCCGGGTGGCCGACGACAACGCCAAACGGCGTGCCGGCGAGCTGGCCCGCGAAGTCGAGAACGTCAAGGACGTGGTCAACCAGCTGGCCATCGGGCCGGTGCCGGATTTCGAGGCGCGCGCGCGCGACACCTGGCTGTCGTCGAAGGTGCGCGCCGCACTGGTCAACACGCGCGGCGTGCCGTCGCGCACCATCACAGTGACCACCGACGACGGCGTCGTCTACCTGATGGGCAAAGTCACCCGCATCGAAGGCGACCTGGCCGCGGCTGCGGCCGCGGACATCAGCGGGGTCAAGAAGGTGGTCAAGGTCTTCCACGTCATGAGCCGCGAGGAAGAAGAAGCGCTTGCCGCATCCATGAAGGAATCCGGCCAGTCGACCGAACGCGCGCCCATCACCACCCCCTCGTCTTCCGGTGACGCCGGCGACGCTGGCGGCGCAAGCCCGGGCGTCGAAGTGATGCCGATCAAATGAAAAAGCTGTTCATCGCACTGACCGTGGCCGTGCTGGCCGGCATCGGTGCCTGGTTCGCCTGGCGCCCGGCGCCGCAAGCACCCGAAGTCGCCTTTACCACCATCACCGGCGAGCGGCTGTCCATGGCCGACCTCAAGGGCAAGGTGGTACTTGTCAAATTCTGGGCCACCAGCTGCGTGACCTGCGTCAAGCAGATGCCCGACACGGTCGAGCACTACGAGCAATACCATGACCGCGGCTACGAGACCATCGCCGTGGCCATGTCGTACGACCCGCCGAACTACGTGCTGAACTTCGCCCAGACGCGTCAATTGCCGTTTAAGGTGGCGCTAGACACCCAGGGCGAAATCGCGCGGGCCTTCGGCGACGTGCGCCTGACGCCGACGGCCTTCCTGGTCGACCGCGAGGGCCGCATCGTCAAGCGTTACCTGGGCGAATACGACAAGGCGGCCTTCCAGGCCGCCGTGGAAAAAGCGCTGGCCGGCTGAACATATCCGGCCCTGGCGCCGGCCGGCCGTGCCAGGGGCGGTCGGCCGCAGGCGCCGTCCTCAGAAAGCGGGGACCACCGCGCCCTTGTATTTTTCCTCGATGAACTGCTTGACCGCGGGCGTGCGCAGGGCCTCGACCAGCTTCTTGACGGCCTGCGCATCCTTGTTGTCCTCGCGGCTCACGACCACGTTCACGTACGGGGATTGCGCCCCTTCGATGAACAGCGCATCGCGGGTGGGCACCAAGCCGGCTTCCAGCGCGTAGTTGGTGTTGATCAGCGCCAAGTCGACGTCATCGAGCGCGCGCGGCAGCATGGCCGCCTCCAACTCGCGAAAGCGCAGCTTGCGTGGGTTTTCGGCCACGTCCAGCGGCGTGGCGGCAATATCCTGCGGATTGCGCAGCTTGATCAAGCCTTGCGACTGCAGCAGCAACAGCGCGCGGCCGCCGTTGGTCGGGTCGTTGGGAATGGCAACCGTCGCCCCTTCGGCCAGCGCCTGGACCGACTTGACCTTGCGCGAGTACGCGCCGAATGGTTCGACGTGCACGCCGCCGACGGCGACCAGCTTGGTGCCGCGATCCTTGTTGAAGGTGTCCAGGTAAGGCTGGTGCTGGAAGAAGTTGGCGTCCAACTCCTTGTCGGCCAGCTGCAGGTTGGGCTGGACATAATCGCTGAACACCTTGATGTCCAGCTCCACGCCCTGCGCGGCCAGCGCGGGCTTGACCGCCTCCAGGATTTCGGCGTGGGGCACCTGGGTGGCGCCCACCTTCAGCGTTTCGGCCCGGGCGGCGGCCGGCGCCGCAAGGCCGGCCAGCAACAGGGCGGACGACGCCAGGACGGCGCGAACGAAATGGGAACGCATGGAAAACCTCGCGAAAAAAGACGGGGACGACGGCCGGCGCCAGCCGGCTGCCGGCCGGAAACCCCGCAATTTACCTAAAAAGCGGTTATTTGTCGGGCATAAGATCATCGATTTCGGATATAAGGCGGCACGGCGCCACTGCACGCTGCACCGATGCAGCACGCCACAGCGCCGGGGCGTCTACAATGCCCGGTCAGCCGGGCGCGCAGCCGTGCCGTCCGGTCCGTTTTCCACAACTTGCCGCATACGCCGCCAGCCATGACCGACTCCAATCCCGAATCCGCTGCCGTCGCCGCCCTGTCGCCCGCCGTCAAGGCAGGCGTTTTGTCCGAAGCTCTGCCCTACATCCGACGCTTCCATGGCAAGACCATCGTGGTCAAGTACGGCGGCAACGCCATGACCGAAGAACGGCTGCAGCGCAGCTTCGCCCACGACGTCGTGCTGCTCAAGCTGGTCGGGCTCAACCCGGTGATCGTGCACGGCGGCGGCCCGCAGATCGACGAAGCCCTGCGTCGCGTGGGCAAGCAGGGGACCTTCGTGCAAGGCATGCGCGTGACTGATGCCGAGACCATGGAAGTCGTGGAGTGGGTCCTCGGCGGCCAGGTCCAGCAGGACATCGTGATGATGATCAACGAAGCCGGCGGCAAGGCCGTCGGGCTGACCGGCAAGGACGGCAGCCTGATCCTGGCGCAAAAGAAGTACATGGCCAACAAGGATGCGCCGGAATCGCCGCTGGACATCGGCTACGTGGGCGACATCGTGCGCATTGAGCCTGCCGTGGTCAAGGCGCTGCAGGACGACCAGTTCATCCCGGTGATCTCGCCCATCGGCTATGGCGAGGACGGCCAGGCCTACAACATCAACGCCGACGTGGTGGCCGGCAAGATGGCCGAAGTGCTGGGCGCCGA
>CALEQZ010000063.1 GCA_937908115.1 uncultured Alcaligenaceae bacterium
GGCTTTTATCCCACAAACCCCGCAGCGATAACGCTGCGGGGTTTGTCTTTTGCGCAACGCAAAAGGCCGCCTCTGCTCCCCCCAACCACCACTGCTCCCGCCACGCGCAACCGTCACGCAGCGTCTGCCGCCAGACGCCAACCCAACGCCACGCCCACACCACGCCGCCCGCTTGGCGCATCTGCCCGGATGCCATGATGGCCACACTGCCGTCGCCAGGCGACACAGTAGGGGGACCATGCGGCGTACACGCCACATTCGCGCCGCAGCGCGCGGCGGACACGCCTGGTACGGTAAGATTGTGCTGTCCCTTAGCAAACGGAGCTGTGCATCATGACCGACACTCTCACCCCGGGCGGCCCTAGCTTGCGTACCCTCTGTCACGTGGCATATGGCCTGTTTGCCTTGGGGGTGATATCCGCCGGCTTCGTCGGCGTGGCCACGATTGCCGCGGTGGTGCTGATGTATGTCAAGCGATCCGACGCCGCCGGCACCCTTTACGCCAAGCACTTCGACTGGCTGCTGTCGACGTTCTGGTGGGCCTTGCTGTGGATGGCGCTGAGCGCCATCGCGACGCTCATTTTCATTGGCTGGCTGGGCGTGCTGGCCACCACGATTTGGGTCGTGTATCGCATCATCCGCGGCTGGCTGGCGCTGGCCGAGGGCCGGGCGCCGGCCGGGCAGGAATAGCGCCTGCCTGGCGGCAAGCCACCCATGCAAACGCCGGCTCCAGGGCCGGCGTTTTTCGTATTCGGCGCGCCGGCACCCAGGCAGCCGGCCGAAGCGGGTTACTTCAGGTGGGCATTGACGAGCTTGGTGAGCTCGAACATCGACACCTGGTCCTTACCGAAGAGGGGACGCAGCTTGTCGTCGGCGTTGATGTTGCGGCGGTTCTTGGCGTCCTGCAGGTTGTTCTTCTTGATGTATTCCCAAATCTTCTTGGTGACTTCGGTGCGCGGTACGGCCTGCGGGCCAATGACGGCGGCCAGTTCGGCGCTGGGGGTCAGCGGCTTCATGAAAGCGGCGTTCGGTTTGCGCGCGGTCTTGGCGGATGTGGCCATACGGCTCTCCTTCTAGAAGTTTGTCCGAAAAATGTCCTGCGGGCGCAGCATAACTTGTCTAAGGGCCAAATACAAAGGCATTTATCCTCTGTAGCAACTACAATTCCTTGGTGATTTTCCCAATTTTCCTGGCCTTTGGCACATGTATCCCCGATCTGCGCTGGAGTCGATCCGGCTGTTTCACGATGAGTTGATTGCACTGCGGCGCGATCTGCATGCCCACCCGGAGTTGGGGTTCGAGGAGGTCCGCACTTCGGGCATCGTCGCCGGCAGCCTAGAGGCGCTGGGCATAGAAGTGCAGCGGGGCATAGGCAAGACGGGCGTAGTCGGGGTGATTCGCGGCAAGCGCTGCGACAGCGGCCGGATGATCGGCCTGCGCGCGGACATGGACGCGCTGCCCATGACCGAGGACAACACCTTCGAGCACCGCTCGACCAAGCCGGGCCTGATGCATGGCTGCGGGCATGACGGCCATACGGCCATCCTGCTGGGCGCGGCGCGTTACCTTGCGCAGACGCGCAATTTCAACGGCACGGTGGTCCTGATCTTCCAGCCAGCCGAAGAGGGACGCGGTGGCGCCAAGGCCATGATAGACGACGGGCTGTTCGACACCTATCCGTGCAATGCCGTTTATGCCTTGCACAACTGGCCGGCCTTGCCGGCTGGCACGATAGGCATCAATTCGGGCCCCATGATGGCCGCGGCCGACCGTTTCGAGATCGTCATCACTGGCCGGGGCGGCCATGGCGCCCACCCGTACCAGACCATTGATCCCGTCGTGGTCGCCGGGCATCTCATCACGGCGCTGCAAAGCATTGTCTCGCGCAACGTCAACCCGCTGGATTCCGCCGTCGTGTCGGTGGGCTCGGTGCAAGCCGGGCACCCCGGGGCGATGAGCGTGATTCCGCGCGAGGCGCGGCTGGTCGGCACCGTACGCACGTTCCGGCGCTCCGTCCAGGAAATGGTCGAGGCGCGGATGCGCGAAATGGCCGCGTCGGTGGCGGCCGCCTTCGGTGCCTCGGCGCAGGTCGACTACCAACGGATCTACCCCGCCACGCTGAACACGCCGCACGAAGCCGCCTTCGTGGCCGACGTCGCCACCGAACTGGTCGGCCGCGACAAGGTGGTGCGTGACCTGACCCCGTCGATGGGGTCCGAGGATTTCGCCTTCATGCTGCAGGCGCGGCCTGGCGCGTATTTCCGCCTGGGCCAAGGCGGGGCCGAATCGGGCTGCACGCTCCACAATTCCAACTACGACTTCAACGACGCGGTGATTCCGCTGGGCAGCGCGCTGTTCTGCGCGCTGGCCGAGCGCAGCATGCCGCTTGCCGATTAATCCTTCCATGACCCAAGCCGACACGCTGACCATCACCCGCCCCGACGATTGGCACCTGCACTTGCGCGACGGAGCCGCGCTCGAAGCAGTGGTGGGCGATTCGGCGCGGCAGTTCGCGCGCGCCATCATCATGCCCAACCTCAAGCCGCCGGTGACGACGACCGCACAGGCGCTGGCCTACCGCGAACGGATACTGGCGGCTCTGGCAAAGCGCGGCATTGCACGCGAGGCCTTTGTGCCGCTGATGACGCTGTACTTGACGGACAACACGGCGCCCGACGAAATCGCCAAGGCCAAGGATTCGGGCCATGTCTACGCAGTCAAGCTTTATCCGGCCGGGGCCACGACCAATTCCGACGCAGGGGTGACCGACCTGTTGGGGCGTTGCACGCAAGTCCTGGCAGCCATGGAGAAGCATGGCATGCCGCTGCTGGTGCATGGCGAGGTCACCGACCCGGCGGTCGACGTGTTCGACCGCGAGGCGGTGTTCATCGATCGCGTCATGATCCCGTTGCGCCGCAGTTTCCCGGGCCTGAAAGTGGTGTTCGAGCATCTGACGACCAAAGAAGGCGTCGACTACGTCAGCCAGGCCGACGGGCCCACGGCTGCGACCATCACCGCGCATCACCTGCTGTACAACCGCAATGCCCTGTTCCAGGGGGGCATGCGGCCGCATTGGTATTGCCTGCCCGTGCTCAAGCGGGAGGTCCACCGCCTTGCGCTGGTTGCTGCCGCCACCAGCGGCAGCCCCCGCTTTTTCCTGGGCACCGACAGCGCGCCGCACCCGCGCGGATTGAAGGAGCATGCTTGCGGCTGCGCGGGGTGTTATACGGCCCTGCATGCGATGGAGCTCTACGCCACGGCGTTCGAGCGCGCAGGCAGGCTGGACAAGCTGGAAGCGTTTGCCAGCTTCAACGGGCCGGATTTCTACGGACTGCCCCGCAATGCCGGCAAGCTGGTGCTCGAGCGCAAGCCGCTGGCCATTCCTGAGGAGCAGCCTTACGGCGACCAGGCGCTGGTGCCCTTGGCCGCGGGCGACACGTTGCCGTGGTCGGTGGCCGGCACGGCTTGACGCAAGCTGCGCGCGCGACACCGTACCCGGCCGCTCGCGCCTGGCAGCTTGCGGCGGCGCGGTTAGCCCTGGTTGCGGGCCTCCAAGGCCTCCCAGCGCTCGAAGCGGCGGGCGAGCTCGGCCTCGAGCTCGGCAAGGCGCGCGTTGATGCGCGCGACTTCGTCGGGCGCATCGCGGTATAGGTTGGCATCGCCAAGCTTTGCCAGCAGCCCGGACTGTTCGGTTTCCAGGGCGGCGATCACATCGGGCAGCTCGGCCAGCTCGCGCTGCTCCCAGCTCGCCAGCCGGCCGGGTCGGTTGCGAGGTCGTTCGGCCTGGGCGGCTGCCTTGCGCGGCTTTTCTTCGCGTGCCTGCCGCGGCGTGGCGTCGTGCTTGGCCGGCTCGCGCGGGCGCTGTGCCAACCAATCCTCGTACCCGCCCGGATAGTCGCGCCAGCGGCCCGGGCCTTCGTTGGCGATGGTTTGCGTGACCACGTTGTCCAAAAAGGCGCGGTCGTGGCTGACCAGCAGCACCGTGCCCGGGTAGTCTTGCAACAGATCTTCCAGCAGCTCCAGCGTCTCGATGTCCAGGTCGTTGGTCGGTTCATCCAGCACCAGGACGTTGGCCGGCCGGGCAAATAAACGCGCCAGCAGCAGGCGCGCGCGCTCGCCGCCGGACAAACTGCCCACGGGCGAATGCGCACGGGCGGGCGGAAACAGGAAATCGCCCAGGTAGCTCATGACGTGCTTGCGGCGGCCGTCGATCTCTATCCATTCGCTACCCGGGCTGATGACGTCGACCAGCGTCGACGATTCGTCCAGGTTGGCCCGCATCTGGTCGAAGTACGCCACGGAAAGGTTGGTGCCCAGCCGCACGGTGCCTTCGTCCGGTTGCAGCTCGCCCAGGATGAGCTTGAGCATCGTCGTCTTGCCTGCGCCATTGGGGCCGATGATGCCGATGCGGTCTCCCCGCATGATGACCGTGCTGTACCGGCTGACCACTGCCGTATCGCCAAAGGATTTGGACACCTCATTGAGTTCGGCTACCAGCCGGCCCGACTGCCTGCCTTGCGACAGCGCCATCGAAACGTTGCCTAGCCGCTCGCGCCGCTCGGCGCGCTGCGCGCGCAACTGTTCCAGTCGTCGCACACGGCCTTCGTTGCGCGTGCGGCGTGCTTCCACGCCTTTGCGTATCCATGCCTCTTCCTGGGCAAGTAGCTTGTCGAACCGCGCCTGCTCCAGCTCTTGCGCCTGCAGCCATTGCGCCTTGTGCGCCTGCCATTGGCTGAAATTGCCTGGAAAGCTGAGCAGCTTGCCGCGGTCGAGTTCGACGATGCGCGTGGCCACAGCGTCAAGGAAGCGCCTGTCGTGGGTAATGACGACGGCGCTGCCGGACCCATTGCGCAGCAGGTCCTCGAGCCAGGCGATGCCCTCGAAGTCCAGGTGATTGGTCGGCTCGTCCAGCAGCAGCAGGTCCGGCTCGTCGGCCAGGGCGCGCAGCAGTGCCGCGCGCTTGCGCATCCCGCCGGACATGCCTGCCACCGGCGTGTCGGCATCCATGCCCATCCGGTCGATGAGCGCGCGCACGCGGGCCGGGCGTTTCCAGTCCTCGCCGGACGGCTCGGCAGCGCCGAGCACGGCTTCGTACAGCGTGCGGGCTTCGCCCAGCTGCGGCTCCTGTTCCACTGTGGCGATCCGCAGCCCGCTGCGCCGGACGATTTCCCCGTCGTCGGGGTCGACCCGTCCGTCGATGAGCTTGAGCAGCGAAGACTTGCCGGCACCGTTGCGTCCGATCAGGCCGATGCGCTCGTTTTCATGCAGCGCCAAGTCTGCGCGGTCGAGCAGGGGGTGGTGGCCGTAGGCCAGCTGGATGCCGGCCAGGGTGACGAGGACGGGGGAAGCCATGTAATGCGTGTTCCGGTCAAGCTGTGGTTGCCAGCCGTTATTGTCGCAGGCTGTGGCCGGTCGGGGGCGGCTGCGGGGTGCCGGCCGGCTGCCTTACAATGGGCCCGCAGAGCAGATCGGGCAATCGCGGCGCGCCGCAAGGCGCGTCGAGGAAGGTCCGGACTCCACAGGGCACGATAGCGGCTAACGGCCGTCCGGCGATCCCTGCCGGCTGTTTGAGCCGGCGGGGCGAAGCCGAGGAATAGGGCCACAGAGACGAGTCTGCGGGAAGGGCATGCCTGCGCATGCACCGGCACGGCCATCTCCGTGCTGCACCGGCCGTCCGGCCGGCGGTCCCGCAGGGTGAAACGCGGCAACCTCTATCGGGAGCAACACCAAATAGGCATGCGCCCGGCCTCGGCCGGAAAGGGTGGCCCGTCCGAGCATGCGGGTAGGTGGCTAGAGCGCGTCAGCAATGGCGCGCCCAGAGGAATGATTGCCGGCCGGGGCGACCCGGCTTACAGAATCCGGCCTATAGATCTGCTTTGCATGCCTGCCTTTGACACGTCGCGCCGGCCGGCGCGATTTCCTGTCCCCTTCCTGCTCGTTCCCTCCTGGGCGCGTGAGTCGTGATGCGAGCGCCGTCGGTGCATTGCCCGCATTCACGTGGCTGGGCGATGGCGGCTGCCATGGCCGCTGCGCCCGCACGGCCGTGACACCTGGCGCAGCGGCCCGCGCCTGGCGCCTGCAGGTGGGTGCAGCGCAGGCCTGGGCGGCCACTTGCCTGCGGCAGCGCCGGGCACGCGGGCCGAAACCGGGGCTCGCATGCGCTTGCCCGCGCTTGGCGGTCGGGACGACCCGGCGGGACGGGTATTCTTGAAGAACGGCTTTTAGATTCGTTTCCAACGGCCTGATTTATCTAGAAAAAATTTTCTGGCCATTCCGCGGAAAACGCTCTAAGTCCTTGTTGTGATTGGAAAAATTACATTTTTTGCTTGACCCGGCCTGCGCGTTCCCTTAGAGTGGGGAAAAGTAGGTTTTTGTGCAACTTTGTGGGGCAAAAGGGTGTTTCAGGGCAGCAGTGCGCTCACGCTGGATGCCAAGGGACGGATCACGATTCCGGCCCGGCATCGTGACGCCCTGGCCGAGCAATGCGCCGGCAAACTGACCCTGACGCGCCACCCGGATGGCTGCCTGCTCGTCTACCCGCGTCCGCAATGGGAGGCCAAGCGCGAACAGATCGCGGCCTTCCCCATGCAAGCCCGCGCCCTGCAGCGCCTGCTGCTGGGTAACGCGCAGGACGTCGAGCTGGATGCCGCCGGCCGCATCCTCGTCGCCCCGGAGTTGCGCGCCGCCGCGGGATTGACGCGAGACGTCATGCTGCTTGGCATGGGGACCCACTTCGAGCTGTGGGACAGCGCCGCGCTGGCGCGCCGCGAAGCCGATGACCTCGCCAAGGGCATGGCGGACGTAATGAATCAGTTTTCGTTCTGACGCCAACAATGGACTACGAGCATCGGCCCGTGCTGTTGGCGCCGACGGTGGACGCGTTGCTGCTGCCCGCATACGGACGCCGCAAGGAGTCGCGCACCGAGCAGGGCGGGCGCGAGCGAACGTCCGGCATCTTCGTCGACGGTACGTTCGGCCGCGGCGGCCACGCGCGCGCACTGTTGTCGCGGCTGGCCCCCGACGCCCGGTTGGTGGTGTTCGACAAGGATCCGCAGGCCATCGCCGCGGCGCGCGAGCTGGCCGCTGCCGATGCGCGGGTGACGGTGGTGCACGGAGGGTTTTCCGGGATGCGGGGCGCGCTAGCGGAGATCGGCGCGACCGGTGTCGACGGCGTGATGCTGGACCTGGGGGTGTCGTCTCCCCAGATCGACGATGGCGGGCGGGGGTTTTCGTTCATGCGCGACGGCCCGCTCGACATGCGTATGGACACGACGCGCGGCTTGACGGCCGCGCAATGGCTGGCCGAAGCCAGCGTGGATGAGATGCGGGAGGTCATAGCAGGTTATGGCGAAGAACGGTTTGCTTTTCAGATTGCAAAGGCGATTGCTGCTCGCCGCGCAACAAGGCCCCTTGCTACCACGCTCGAGCTCGCCGAGCTCGTGGCAAGCGTCGTCCGTACGCGCGAAAAAGGGCAGCATCCGGCCACACGCACCTTTCAAGCTTTACGGATTCACATCAATCAGGAACTCGAAGAGCTCGCTGGTGCCCTCGAGGCAGCTTTGAGCCTTCTCAACACGGGGGGGCGGTTGGCTGTGATCAGCTTCCATTCTCTGGAAGATCGCATGGTCAAGCAATGCATCGCGGCGGCGGCCAGGCCCGCTGCCGCGATGGCGCGCCTGCCCCTGCGCGAAAGCGAACTGCCCCAGCCCGTGCTGGAGCCGCTTGCGCGCGTCTTGCCGTCACCGGAAGAATGCGCGACCAACGTGCGCGCCCGCTCGGCCGTGCTGCGCGTGGCCGAGCGCACCGCGGCGCCGCTACCCCCCGAAGGCGCGGCGGCGTTCGTCAGCTTGCCTGCGTTCATGCGCCGCCCGGCGCGCAGCTCTTCCAACCGGAGGCGTGCGGCATGGGACGACTGAATCTGTTCGTCGCGGCGCTGTTGATGCTGTCGGCCTTGTCCCTGGTGACCAGCCGCCACCAGGCGCGGCAGCTGTTCATCGACCTGGACCGGGCCCGCGCGCAGGCGCGCGACCTCGACACCGAATGGCGGCGCCTGCAGCTCGAGCGCGCGGACTACGCGCGCAATGCCCGGGTCGACGAAATCGCCCGCGGCGAACTGAAGATGATTTCGATCGTGCCTGATCGCACGATCTATCTCAATCAGCCGTCTTCGACGGGGGGCGGGCAGCCGTGAAGCGCGTGCCGTTCTTCGACAACCCCGTCCTGCGCGTGCAGGTGCCGACCTGGCGCGCGCGCCTGCTGCTGCTGATGATGGGCGCCGGGTTCCTGGCGCTGGCTGCGCGCGCGTTGTTCCTGCAAGGGTTGTCGACCGAGTTCTTGCAGCAGCAGGGCGAGCGGCGCTACGAGCGCACGCTGACGCTGCCTGCGACCCGCGGCAAGATCTTGGACCGTAACGGCTTGGTGCTGGCTTCCAGCGTGCCGGCGCGCGCGGTTTGGGCCATCCCGGAAGACGCGCGTGATGCCACTGACGGGCAGTGGCGCGAGCTGGCCAAGCTGCTGGGCATGGAAGCGGCCGATATCCGTTCGCGCTTGACCGATTTGGACAAGAATTTCGTCTACATCAAGCGCCAGGTGCCGATGGACATCGCCGAGAAGGTGGCGGCGCTGAAGATCCCCGGCATCCACCTGCAGCCTGAGACGCGCCGCTACTACCCGGAAGGCGCCGTCGCTGCCCACGTGGTCGGGTTCACCAACGTCGAGGACCAGGGCCAGGAAGGCATCGAATTGGCATTTAACGAGTTGCTTTCCGGCACCGCGGGCAGCCGTCGGGTGATCAAGGACAGGCTGGGCCAGGTGATCGAGGACGTGCGCGCCATCAACCCGCCCGTGGATGGCCGCAATTTGCACCTGTCCATCGACACGCGCCTGCAATACCAGGTGTACAAGGCGCTCAGCGACGCGATGGCCGAGCACGACGCCAGGGCTGCCGCGGCTGTCGTGCTGGATGTGCGCACCGGCGAGGTGCTGGCGCTGGCCAATCTGCCCTCCTACGATCCCAACCGCCGCGAGACCTTGCGCGGCGATCGGCTGCGCAACCGGGTGCTAACGGACACGTTCGAGCCTGGGTCGATCATGAAGCCGTTTACCGCCGCGCTGGCGCTGGACTTGGGCCGCATCACGCCTTCGACGCAGTTCGACACGGGCAATGGCCGCTTCCAGTTCCATGGCGCGACCATCACCGATGTCAGCCGCAACGGCGTGCTCGATGTGGCCGGCGTGCTTCGCCGCTCCAGCAACATCGGCATGACGCTGATATCGGAGACGCTGCAGGCGCGCGAGATGTGGACGCGCTTCACCGAACTGGGCCTGGGCCAGCCACCGCAAGTGGGGTTCCCTGGCGCGGCTGCCGGGCGTCTGCGTCCCTGGGATCGCTGGCGGCCCATCGAGAAGGCCACCATGTCCTACGGCTACGGGCTGTCGGTGTCGCTGATGCAAATGGCGCGCGCCTACACCGTGTTTGCGCGCGACGGTGACATGGTTTCCTTGACCATGGTCAAGCGCGACAGCGAGCCGACCAGCGTCAAGGTTTACTCGCCGCATGTCGCCCGCACCGTGCGCGCGATGCTCGAGGCCGCGGCCGGGCCCGATGGTGCCAAGGCGGCGCAAGTGCAAGGCTACCGGGTGGCCGGCAAGAGCGGCACGGCGCGCAAGATCGTCGACGGCAAATACAGCACCAGCCGCTACCGTAGCTCTTTCGTCGGTTTCGCGCCGGTGTCGGACCCGCGCATCGTGGTGGCCGTCTCGATCGACGAGCCGCAGGGCGGGGTCTACTACGGCGGCCGGGTGGCCGCGCCGGTGTTCGCCAATATCGTGGCGGGCAGCTTGCGCATGCTGGGCGTGCAGCCGGATGCGCCTTATGAGTCGGTCATCGTGGCGGGCGTATCGCCGCAGGGGGGGCAATGAGCGTGCGCGCGCAAAGCGACCCCGTCCTGGCCTGGCTGCGCGGCCGCGCCGGCGAGCGCGCTGACCTGCGCCTGGATACGCGCGCCCTGCGTCCCGGCGACGTCTTCCTTGCCTGCCCCGGTCGAAGCAGCGACGGCCGTCGCTACATCGACGAAGCGATCCGGCGCGGCGCGTCCGCCATCGTCATGGAAGCGGCAGGCGGTGAGTCCGGCGCGACCGAGGTCGCCGTACCGACCCTGGCCGTCGAGAACCTGCGCGCCATGCTGGGCGAGCTGGCCAATGCGTGGTACGGGCAGCCGTCGCACGCGCTGACGGTCATCGCAGTGACCGGCACCAACGGCAAGACCTCCTGCGTGCAGTGGCTGGCCGGCGCACTCAATGCGCACGGCGTGCGTTGCGCCACGGTCGGCACGCTCGGGGCCTTTCTGCCAGACGGCACGCAGCTGGAGTCCGGCTTGACGACGCCCGACGTGCTTTCGGTGCATCGCTTGCTGGCCGCGTTGCGCGATGCCGGCGCCGAGGCCGTCGCGATGGAGGCGTCGTCGATCGGGCTGGAGCAGGGCCGGCTGGACGCGGTGCAAATCAAGATTGCCGGGTTCACCAACCTGACGCGCGACCATCTGGATTATCACGGCACCATGCAGGCCTATGAGGCGGCCAAGGCCATGCTGTTTGCGCGGCCGGACCTGCAAGCGGCGGTGATCAACGTCGACGACGCTGTCGGGCACAAGCTGGCCTCGTCTACGTCCGCGCCGGTGCTGTCCTACAGCATGCAAGGGCGTTCCGGCGCGGCCATCCGCGCCGAGGGCATCCGCAATGGCACGCATGGCCTGGTCTTCAACCTGGTCGGTTCGCAAGGCGAAGCGCAAGTGGTGACGCGGCTGGTGGGCGAACATAACGTCGCCAACCTGCTGCTGGTCGCAGGCGTGCTGACGGCGTTGCGCTGGCCGCTCGCCCAAATCGCCGCGGCGCTGTCCGAAAGCGCGCCGGTCGACGGGCGGCTGCAAACGGTAGACCCGCCTGCCCCGGCCGGTGTGTCGCGCGGCCCGCTCGTGGTCGTCGATTACGCGCACACGCCGGATGCGCTGGCCCGTGCGCTGCAGGCGCTGCGTCCGCTTGCCCGGGCCCGGCAAGGCCGGCTGGTTTGCGTGTTCGGCTGCGGCGGCAACCGCGATGCCGGCAAGCGGCCCGAGATGGGACGCGTCGTCGCCGGGCACGCGGACGTGCCGGTGCTGACCAGCGACAATCCGCGCGACGAGGATCCGCAACGCATCATCGACGACGTGTTGCACGGCATGCCGGCGGGCGCGACGGTCATCGCCGAGCGCGCCCGCGCGATCCTGCATGCGGTATGGGCCGCCCAGGCCTGCGACGTCGTGCTGCTGGCCGGCAAGGGCCACGAAACCTACCAGGAAGCACAGGGCGAGCGCCTGCCCTTCGATGACCGCGAATGGGCGAAGGCCGCCTTGCTATTGGCCCAGGCCCCGGGCGTGTCCACCGACACGCGCACCTTGGCCGGCGGGCAAGTGTTCGTCGCGCTTTCCGGCGAGCGGTTCGACGGCCACGATTATCTGGCGCAGGCGCAGGCTGCCGGTGCGTGCGCGGCCATCGTGGCCAGGCCGGTGCACGGCGTCGACCTGCCGCAGGTCGTGCTGGGCGAGACGCGCCGTGCATTGGCGACGCTGGCCGGCGCCTGGCGCGCGCGCTTTGCCCTGCCCGTGGTCGCCGTCACCGGCAGCAACGGCAAGACGACCACCAAGGAAATGATCGCGGCGATTCTCGCGGCCTGGGTGGGCGAGGACGCCAGGCTGGCCACGGCGGGCAATCTCAACAATGACATCGGCGTGCCCTTGACGCTGCTGCGGCTGCGCGAAACGCACCGCGCGGCGGTGGTGGAGCTGGGCATGAACCATCCCGGCGAGATCGCGGGGCTGGCCGCCCTGGCCGCGCCCACAGTGGGACTGGTCAACAATGCGCAGCGCGAACACCAGGAGTTCATGGGCACCGTCGAGGCGGTGGCGCGCGAAAACGGCTGCGTGCTGCAGGCGCTGCCCGAAGACGGCGTGGCGGTCTATCCGGTCGATGACGCCCACGCCTTTGTCTGGGACGAGCTTTGCGCGGGACGCCGGCGCCTGCGCTTCGGCCTGCGCGATGATGCCGAGGTGCATGCCGTCGACATCCATGCCGGCATGGACTTTACGGCGTGCCGGGTGGTAACGCCCGACGGCGTCGGCCAGTTGCGCCTGCCGGTGCCCGGGCAGCACAACCTGCGCAATGCGCTGGCAGCCATCGCGTGCGCGTTGGCCGCGGGGGCGCCTTTGCAGACGGCGCTGCAGGCTTTGGCCGGATTCCGCGCGGTCGCAGGGCGCATGCAGCATCGCCGCCTGCCTGACGGCACGCTGCTGATCGACGACACGTACAACGCCAATCCCGATTCCGTGCGGGCGGCCATCGACGTGCTGGCGCAGCTGCCCGGTCCGCGCGTGCTGGTGCTCGGCGACATGGGGGAAGTGGGCGAGAACGGTCCGGCCATGCATGCCGAAGTGGGCAGCTATGCCCGCGAACGCGGCGTGGACGTGCTCTACACCCTGGGCCAGGCGAGCCGGGAAAGCTGCCGCGCGTTCGGCGAGCGGGCGCAGGCCATGGATTCGCCGCAGGAGATCGTGCAGGCGCTGGCGGCGCTGCGGCCGGCCAGCATCTTGGTCAAGGGTTCCCGGTTCATGCGCATGGAGCGCATCGTGAAAAGCTACATCGACAACAACCAAACTCCGCCGGGAGGTCGCCATGCTGCTTGAGCTGGCCCGCTGGCTGTCCGACGAACATGTGCGCGCCTTCGGCGTGCTCGAATACATCACCATGCGCGCCGTCCTGGCGTGCGCGACCGCCCTGGTCATCGGGCTGTTGGCCGGGCCTGCGGTCATCCGCAAGCTGACCGAGCTCAAGATCGGCCAGGCGGTGCGCAGCTACGGGCCAGAGACGCACCTGGTCAAGACCGGCACGCCCACCATGGGCGGCGCGCTGATCCTGATCGCCATGGGGATCAGCACCCTGTTGTGGTCGGATTGGACCAACCGCTTCGTGTGGGTGGTGCTGCTCGTGACGTTCGGCTTCGGGCTGATCGGCTGGATGGACGACTACCGCAAGGTCGTGCACCGCGATCCCGAAGGCATGCCAGCGCGCCGCAAGTTTTTCTGGCAGGCGCTCATCGGGCTGGTGGCCTCGGTCTACCTGGCTTTCGCGGTGTCGGCACCGGCCAATGCCGAGCTGTGGCCGCTGTTCCGCGATTGGGTCGCCAGCGGCTTCAGCATGCCGCTGCCCACGCGCGCCGACCTCATCGTGCCTTTCTTCAAGACGGTCAGCTATCCGCTGGGCGTGGTGGGTTTCGTCGCCTTGACCTGGTTCGTGATCGTGGGCACGAGCAACGCCGTGAACCTGACCGACGGCCTGGACGGCCTGGCCATCATGCCCACCGTCATGGTGGGCAGCGCGCTCGGCATCTTCGCCTACGTCGTCGGCCGGGTGGACTATTCCAAGTACCTGCTGTTTCCGTACATCCCCGGCGCGGGTGAGCTGCTGGTGCTATGCGCGGCGCTGGGCGGGGCGGGGTTGGCCTTCCTATGGTTCAACGCCTATCCGGCCCAGGTGTTCATGGGCGACGTGGGCGCGCTTGCCCTGGGCGGCGCGCTGGGCGCCATCGCCGTCATCGTGCGCCAGGAAATCGTGCTCTTCATCATGGGTGGCGTGTTCGTGGCCGAGACGCTGTCGGTCATGATCCAGGTCGCCTGGTTCAAGTACACCAAGCGCAAGTACGGCCAGGGCCGGCGCATCCTGCGCATGGCGCCGTTGCATCATCATTTCGAGGTTGGCGGCTGGAAGGAAACCCAGGTCGTGGTGCGGTTTTGGATCATCACCATGATGCTGGTGCTGGTAGGACTTTCGACGCTGAAGCTACGATGACGACGACCGACACCTCCCGCGCGCCGCTGGTCCTGATCGTCGGGTTGGGAGAGACCGGCGTGGCTGCCGCGCGCTGGTGCGCCCGGCAAGGTGCGTCGCTGCGCGTGGCCGACACGCGCAGCGAGCCCGCTGGCCTCGCGTCGCTGCGCGATGCGCTGGCGGACGCGCAGGTGGAATACCAGCTCGGCCTCGAGGCGTTTGCGCCCCAACTGCTCGAGGGCGTCTCGCAAGTGGTGGTCAGCCCGGGGCTGGCACCCAATCAGCCGCCTGCGGACGCGTTGATCCGCGCGGCCCGCGAGCAGGGCATAGAGGTGGTGGGCGAGATCGAGCTCTTTGCCCGCGCGCTGGGCCAGCTGTCGGCCGACCGCGGTTATGCGCCGAGCGTGCTGGCCGTGACCGGCACCAATGGCAAGACCACGGTTACCGCCCTGACGCGCCACCTGGTGCAGGCCTGCGGCTTGTCGGCGCGCGCGGCGGGCAATATCGGGCCGGCGGCGCTTGCGGCGCTCATCGAAGCGCTCGAGGCCGACGATTTGCCACAAGTGTGGGTGTTGGAGCTGTCCAGCTTCCAACTGGAGACGACGTCCAGCCTGTCGGTCGATGCGGCGGCGGTGCTCAATCTGAGCCAGGATCACCTGGATTGGCACGGCGACATGCAAGCCTATGCCGCGGCCAAGGCGCGCATTCTTGCCCACGCGCGCGTGCACGTGGTCAACCGCGATGATCCGATGGCCTGCGCCATGGTGGCGTCGCTAAGCGATCTGGCCGTGCGCAGTTTCGGCCGGGAAGCGCCGCAGTACGTGGGAGACATGGGCTTGGACCACAGCCATGGCGTGGCCTGGCTGGCTGCAGGCGAACCCGCGGATTTCGACGAGCCCGCGGCCGCGCCGGCACGCCGGCGCAAGAACGCACCCGCCCCGCGACGCGCCGAGGCCCGCCTGGTGCGCCTGATGCCGGTCGAGGCGCTGCGCATCCGCGGCCTGCACAATGCGCTGAATGCGCAAGCCGCGCTGCTGCTGGCGCGCAGCCTGGACCTGCCGTGGAGCGCGCTGCTGCGCGCGGTGCGCGAGTACGCGGGCGAGCCCCATCGCATGACCTTCGTGCGCGCCGTGGGCGGCGTGGATTTCATCGACGACAGCAAGGGCACCAATGTGGGCGCGACCGTGGCTGGCCTCGAAGGCCTGGGCCGCAAGGTGGTGCTGATCGCCGGCGGGCTGGGCAAGGGTCAGGACTTCCGGCCGCTGATCGGCCCGGTGGCCAGCCATGCACGCGCGGTCGTGTTGATCGGGCAGGATGGCCAAGCCATTGGCCAAACTCTGGAGGCCACCGGGGTGCCGCGCGCCTTCGCCACATCGATGGCCGACGCGGTCCGCCAGGCGCATGCGCTCGCCCAGCCGGGCGACGCGGTGCTGCTTTCGCCTGCCTGCGCGAGCATGGACATGTTCCGCAACTATGTGCATCGCGGCCAGGCATTTGCCGAGGCGGTCCATGAGCTGGCGTTGGACAAGGGGGAGGTGGCATGAGCCTGTTCGCCGAACTCACCAACAGCGTCAACGCCGTGCGGCCCGGCCGCACGCGCATGAGCAATTTCGATACGCCGCTGGTCGTGGCTGCCACGACGCTGCTGCTCATGGGCCTGCTCATGGTGTATTCGGCCTCGATCGCGCTGGCCGACGGCCCGCGCTATGCCAACTACGGCCGCTATTACTTCGTCATCCGCCACGCCCTGTTCCTTGTGGTCGGGCTTGCTGCCGGCGCCGCCGTCCTGGCCGTGCCGATGCGCGCGTGGCAGCGGCTGGCCATGCCTTTGTTCGTGGCCGCGCTCATCCTGTTGGTGGCGGTGCTGATTCCCGGGATCGGGCGCGAAGTCAACGGCGCTAACCGCTGGCTGCCACTCGGACCGATCAACTTCCAGCCTTCGGAGCTGATGAAGCTGGCCGCCTTGCTCTTTGCGGCTGATTACACGGTCCGCAAGCAAGAACACATGCACAACTTTTCGCGCGGCTTCCTGCCCATGGCCTGCGCCATGGCCGCGGTCGGCGCACTGCTGCTGCTCGAGCCCGACCTGGGCGCGTTCATGGTGGTGGTGGCCATCGCCATCGGCATCCTGTTCCTGGGCGGCATCAACGGTAAGCTGTTTTCGGCGCTTTCGGGTGTGCTCATCGGCACGTTCCTGATGCTGATCTGGCTGTCGCCCTGGCGCCGCGCCAGGCTGTTCGCGTATTTGGATCCCTGGAATCCGGACAATGCCTACGGCAGCGCCTACCAGCTGTCGCACTCGTTGATTGCGCTCGGGCGTGGCGAATGGTTCGGCGTGGGCCTGGGCGCCAGCGTGGAAAAACTGCACTACCTGCCCGAGGCGCATACGGACTTCATATTGGCCGTGATCGGCGAGGAGCTGGGCTTTGCCGGCGTCGTGCTGATGATCGCCTTGTTCGCCGTGCTGGTGCATCGTGGCTTCGAGATCGGCCGGCAAGCGATTGCCATGGAACGCACCTTCAGCGGCCTGGCCGCGCAAGGCGTGGCGCTTTGGTTCGGCGTGCAGTCGTTCATCAATATGGGCGTATGCCTGGGGCTGCTGCCGACCAAGGGCCTGACGCTGCCGCTGGTCAGCTACGGCGGCTCGGGCATCGTCATGAACCTGTGCGCGCTGGCGGTGCTTGCGCGCGTCGACCTGGAAAACCGGATCCTCATGCGGGGAGGGCGGGTATGACCGCGGGCGCCGACCTCCGCCACCAAGCCGCGGCCGCGGCCGCGCGCACCGCGCTCATCGTGGCTGGTGGCACCGGCGGGCACATCATGCCCGGCTTGGCGGTGGCCGACGAGCTGCTGGCCCGCGGCTGGCGCGTGGTGTGGCTTGGCCATCCAGAAAAAATGGAAGGGCGCCTCGTTCCCGCGCACGGCCTGCCACTGGAACCCTTGCGGTTTGCCGGCGTGCGCGGCAAGGGCGTGCTCGCATTGGTCAAGTTGCCGGTCACGCTGCTGGCTGGTTTCGCACAGGCCTGGCGGGCGCTGCGGCGCGTGCGTCCCCACGTGTTGCTCGGCATGGGCGGCTATGTGGCGTTTCCGGCCGGCATGATGGCGGTGTTGCGCGGCGTGCCGTTGGTGGTGCACGAGCAGAACGCAATCGCCGGACTGGCCAACCGGCTGCTTGCGGGCGTGGCGGATCGCGTCCTGAATGGTTTTCCCGGCGCGCTCAAGGGCGGTGTCGCGGTGGGCAATCCCGTGCGCGCCTCCGTGCAGGCGCTGCCCGGACCGGCGCAGCGCTATGGTGCGCGCCAGGGCCCGCTGCGCCTGCTGGTCGTCGGCGGCAGCTTGGGCGCGCAGGCGCTGAACCAGACGCTGCCCCAGGCACTCGCCCGGTTGCCGCAGGCGCAACGCCCCATCGTCGTGCACCAGTCCGGTGAAGCTCACCTGCAGGCGCTGCGCCAGGCCTATGACCAGGCCGGGGTGCAGGCACAATGTGAGGCCTTCATTACCGACATGGCCGCAGCGCTGGCCGACGCGGACCTCGTCATCTGCCGGGCTGGCGCGATGACCGTGGCCGAGGTTGCCGCCGCGGGCGTGGCGGCGTTGTTCGTTCCTTTTCCCCACGCCGTGGACGACCACCAGACCGTCAACGCGCGCTATCTCAGCGACCATGGCGCCGCCTGGCTGCAGCCGCAGCCGTCGTTCACCGCGCAGTGGCTGGCCGCCTGGCTGGGCGAGCGTCGCCGCGACGAGCTGCAGGCCGTGGCCGAGCGCGCGCGCCAGCGTGCCGTCCCCGATTCGGCCGCCAAGATCGCCGATGCGTGCGAACAGGCGGCGAGGCCAGCATCATGAAACACCGCATCCAGAACATCCATTTCGTCGGCATCGGCGGCTCGGGCATGAGCGGCATCGCCGAAGTGCTGCTCAACCTGGGCTACACGGTGAGCGGCTCGGACATCGCCGAGTCCGCGGCTACCCGTCGCCTGGCCCAGTTGGGCGCGCGCGTGTTCCTTGGCCACGACAAGGCCAACGTCGCGGGTGCCGACGCCATCGTGACCTCGACCGCCGTGGCCGGCGACAACCCCGAAGTGCTCGCCGCCCGCGCTGCTCGCATTCCCGTGGTGCCGCGCGCGGTGATGCTGGCCGAACTCATGCGCTTGAAGCGCGGCATCGCGGTCGCCGGCACGCATGGCAAAACCACGACGACCAGCCTGGTGGCCAGCGTGCTGGCCGCCGGTGGCCTCGATCCCACCTTCGTGATCGGCGGGCGCCTGAATTCGGCCGGCGCCAATGCACGCTTGGGCCAGGGCGAGTACATCGTGGTCGAGGCCGATGAATCCGACGCGTCGTTCCTGAACCTGCTGCCTGTCATGGCCGTGGTCACCAACATCGACGCGGATCATATGGACACCTACGGGCATGATGTGGCCCGGCTCAAGAGCGCCTTCATCGAGTTCACGCAGCGCCTGCCCTTCTATGGCAGCGCCATCTTGTGCGCTGACGACGCCAACGTGCGCGAGATCATGCCCTTCGTGTCGCGGCCCATTACGACGTACGGTTTCAACGGGGATGCGCAGATTTCGGCCAGCAACGTCCGCGCTGAAGGCACGCGCATGCGCTTTGACGTGTCCCGGCGTGACCGCGACGTGGTCCTGCCGCCGCTATCGGTGGAGCTGAACCTGCCCGGCCGGCACAACGTGCTCAACGCGCTGGCGGCGATCGCGGTTGCCACCGAGCTGGGGGTGGCCGACGACGCCATCTGCCATGCGCTGGCCACCTTCCATGGCGTGGGCCGGCGCTTTACGCAAGTGGGCGATTTCCCGGTGCCGGCCGCGCAGGGTGGCGGCAGCTTCACCCTGGTCGACGACTACGGGCATCACCCGGCCGAAATGGCCGCCACGCTGGCGGCGGCGCGCGGCGCTTGGCCGCATCGGCGTGTCGTCCTGGCCTTCCAGCCGCACCGCTACACGCGCACGCGCGACTGCTTCGAGGATTTCGTGCGGGTGCTGGGCATGGCCGACGCGGTGCTGCTCACCGAGGTCTACGCCGCCGGCGAGGCACCGCTGGTGGCCGCCGACGGCCGGGCACTGGCGCGCGGCCTGCGGGTGGCCGGCAAGGTCGAGCCGGTGTTCGTCGAGGACGTTGCCGACCTGCCGCAGGCGATCCTGGAATTCGTGCGCGATGGCGACGTCGTCATCGTCATGGGCGCGGGCAGCATCAGCCGCGTGCCGGCATTGGTGGGAGAACGGGCATGACGTTGGTCAAACAAGGCGAAACCGCCTCGCAGGCGGGCAAGGCGTTCGGCAAAGTCGGCGTGCTTTACGGCGGCAGGTCGGCCGAGCGCGAGGTCTCCCTCATGTCTGGCAAGGCGGTCTGCGAGGCGCTGCGCTCGATGGGCGTCGACGCGCACCTGTTCGACACCGGCGAGCGCAGCCTGGCGCAGCTGGCCGACGAACGCTACGAGCGCGTGTTCATCGCGCTGCACGGCCGCTATGGCGAGGACGGCACCATACAGGGTGCGCTCGAGCTGCTGGGCATCCCCTACACCGGCAGCGGTCCGATGGCCTCGGCGCTGGCCATGGACAAGATCATGACCAAGCGCATCTGGCTGCAAGCTGGCCTGCCCACGCCGCGCTATGCCGTGCTGGATGCGAACACGGATCTGCGCCGCGTGCCGGACGACCTTGGGCTTCCCCTGATCGTCAAGCCGCCGCACGAAGGCTCGACCCTTGGCTTGGCCAAGGTGATGGGCTACTCCGACATGAAGGCGGCGTATGAACGGGCGGCGCGCTTCGACGGCACGGTGCTGGCCGAGCAGTTCATCGCCGGCCGCGAGCTGACCGTGGCGGTGCTGGGCAGCGGCGACGCCGCGCGCGCATTGCCCATCGTCGAGATCGTCGCGCCCGGAGGCAATTACGACTACGAGCACAAGTACTTCTCGGACGAAACGCAATACCTGTGTCCGGCGGACCTGCCCGAGGCGCTGGCCCGCCACATCCAGGAACTGTGCGTGCGTGCCTATTGCGCGCTGGGCTGCGAGGGTTGGGGGCGCGCCGACGTGATGCTGGATGCCGACGGCCGGCCCTGGCTGCTGGAAATGAACACTTCGCCCGGCATGACCGGACACTCGCTGGTGCCGATGGCCGCCAAGGCTGCCGGTATGAGCTATGCCGAGCTATGTGTGGCCATCCTGTCCGAGGCCTCGTGCAAGGTGCGGGCCGGCGGGCCGGACAACTCGTGAACCGGATTGGGACTTTTCGTGTGGAACGACGCGCGTACGACCAACCTGATCGCCAACACGCTAGCCGTGATGGCGGTGCTCGCCATGCTGGCGGGGCTGGTGATCTGGCTGGCGCACCGTCCGGTGTTCACGTTGTCCGCGCTGGAGCTGCGGGCCGCGCCGGACAGCCGGCTGCACCACGTCTCGCCAGCGAGCGTGCGCGCGAGCATTGCCGGACGGCTGTCGGGCAACTTCTTCACGGTGGACCTGGACGAAGCGCGCCAGCTATTCGAGTCGGTGCCGTGGGTGCGCAAGGCCTCGGTCCGGAGGGTCTGGCCCGATTCGCTGCGCGTCAGCATCGAGGAGCACATCCCGCTGGCGTTGTGGAACGAAAACCAAATGATCAACACCTGGGGCGAGGCGTTTACCGCGAACCTGGGCGAGCTGGACAACGAGGCCGACATTCCCCAGTTCGTCGGACCGGAGGGCACGGAGAGCTTGGTCGTGCAGCGCTATGCCGAATTGGCGCGTTGGTTTGCGCCGCTCGGGGTGCAGGTGCAGCGCATCGAGCTCAGCCCCCGCTACGCCTGGCAGGTGCAGCTGTCCAACGGCGTGTCGCTGGACCTGGGCCGCGACCCGGGCGCCGACGCGCCGGATCCGCATGGGGTGCCGGGTGCGTTGCCCTTTGCCGCACGCATCCAGCGCTTCGTGCAAGCCTGGCCCGCGCTGGTGCAGCGGCTGCAGGGGCATCGCATCGTCCATGCCGACCTGCGTTATCCCAACGGCTTCGCGCTGAGACTGGCCGCAATACCCGAAACCCAAACTCCAAAGAAGCAATGACGCCATGACCCGTGACATCAAAGACTTGATCGTTGCCTTGGATATCGGCACCAGCAAAGTGGTGGCGGTCGTGGCCGAGATCCTGCCCGAAGGCCGTTTCGAGGTGCTGGGGCTGGGCCAGCACGAATCGCGCGGGATGAGGAAAGGCGTGGTGGTCAACATCGAGTCCACCGTCAATTCCATCCAACGGGCGCTGGAAGAGGCCGAACTGATGGCCGACTGCAAGATCCGGGATGTCTACACCGGCATCGCAGGCAGCCACATCCGCAGCTTCAATTCCAGCGGCATGGTCGCCGTCAAGGACAAGGAGGTAACCGCCACCGACGTGGCGCGCGTGATCGAGACGGCCAAGGCGGTCAATATCCCGACCGACCAGCAAGTGCTGCACGTGCTGACGCAGGAATTCATCGTCGACGGCCAAGAGGACATCCGCGAGCCCATCGGCATGAGCGGGCTGCGCCTGGAGGTGCGTGTGCACATCGTCACGGGTGCGGTCAGCGCTGCGCAGAACATCATCAAGTGCGTGCGCCGCTGCGGCCTGGAAGTGCAGGACCTGATCCTTCAGCCGCTGGCTTCGAGCCTGGCCTGCCTGACGCAGGACGAGAAGGAGCTCGGCGTGGTGCTGGTCGATATCGGCGGGGGCACCACCGACGTGGCGATCTTCACTGGCGGTGCGATTCGCCATACTGCGGTCATTCCGATCGCCGGCGACCAGATCACCAATGACATCGCGGCGATGCTGCGCACGCCCACGCCCGACGCCGAGGAAATCAAGCTGCGCTACGGCGTGGCCAAGCAGGTCCTGGCCAGTCCGGATGAAAACGTCGAGGTGCCCGGGCTGGGCGACCGGGGGCCGCGCCTGGTCAAGCGCCAGGCGCTGGGTGCGGTCATCGAGCCGCGCGTAGAGGAACTGTTCACGCTGGTGCAACAGGTGGTGCGCGATTCCGGCTACGAAGACTTGCTCGCTTCCGGCGTCGTACTGACCGGTGGGACGGCGCTGCTGCCCGGCATCGTGGAACTGGCCGAAGACGTGTTCCTCAAACCGGTGCGGGTGGCGGTCCCGGATTACGACGGCAGCCTGGCCGACGTGATGCGCAGCCCGCGCTTTTCCACGGTCATGGGCCTGCTTGCCGAGGCGCGCGCGCAGCGGCTGCGGGGACGCAAGGTCGCGCAGCAGACCGGCAGCTTCCGCCAACTGCTGGCACGCATGAAGGAGTGGTTCATGAACTGATCGGAAGGATTTGTCCGCGTCCGTCGCGCAAGGTGCCTTTTGGGACGCGCGGCGCGGCGGGCGCGGCAAACCGGGCCGCGCGGGGCGGTCCGGGAAGTGGCCTCAAATCCGCTGCGGGCGCGGCCGGCGACGGATTTGATGCGATTTCAAAAAAGAAGCTGTTGGGGATTTTTGAACCGTATTGCTTTACGAACGACTTGAGGGAGTCAATGCCATGAACTTTGAACTGCTGGACAGCAACAGCCGGGGCACCGTCATCAAGGTGGTCGGTGTCGGGGGCGCGGGCGGCAACGCCGTCGCGCACATGATTCGTTCGGGCGTGCAGGGGGTGGAATTCATCTGCTGCAACACCGATGCGCAGGCATTGGCCACGACCAATGCGCCGGTGCAGATCCGACTGGGCCGTACCGGCCTGGGCGCGGGTGCCAAGCCGGAGCAAGGCCGCGCCGCGGCCGAGACCGCGCGCGAGGAAATCCGCTCGGCGCTCAACGGCGCACACATGGTTTTCATCACGGCGGGCATGGGCGGCGGCACCGGCACCGGTGCCGCGCCGGTGGTGGCCGAAGTAGCCAAGGAGCTGGGCATCCTGACCGTGGGCGTGGTCACCAAGCCGTTCGCCTTCGAGGGCAACAAGCGCATGAAGATGGCCGAGGAGGGCATCGCCGAACTGTCGCGCCACGTCCATTCGCTGATCGTCGTGCTCAATGAAAACCTGTACGAGCTGATGGACGAGGACGCGACCCAGGACGACTGCTTCAAGGCGGCCGACGACGTGCTGCACAATGCCTGCGCAGGCATCGCCGAAATCATCAACGTCGAGGGCAATGTCAACGTCGACTTCGAGGACGTCAAGACCATCATGGGCGAGCAAGGCCAGGCCATGATGGGTACGGCCATCGCCAGCGGCGCCGACCGCGCCCGCGTGGCGGCCGAGCAGGCCATTGCCTGCCCGCTGCTCGAGGGCATCGACCTGCACGGCGCCCGCGGTGTGCTGGTCAACATCACCGCCAGCCGCTCGCTGAAGATGCGCGAGACCCGCGACATCATGGACACCATCCGCAGCTACGCCGCGGAAGATGCCACGGTCATCTTCGGCACCGCCTATGACGAGTCCATGGGCGACAGCCTGCGCGTGACGGTCGTGGCCACCGGCCTGGGCCGCACGCAGAGCCGTCCCCAGTTGGTGCAAGGCACCGCCGAGGTGCTGCGCACCGGCACGGACAACGCTGCCCTGGGCCTGCCCGGTGACTACCGCAACCTGGACATGCCGTCCGTGATGCGCAACCCCCGCAGCCACGCCTCGGCGCAAGTGCGCGCCCTTGAAACCGCGGGGATGGATCACTTCGACATCCCGGCCTTCCTGCGCAAGCAGGCCGACTGATGGGCGCCGCCCGGCCGCGTGGCCGGCCGGCGGCGAGGCGGCAGACTTCCCTCTTGGCCGCAGGCGCGCAGCCGCGCCTGCGGCGCGGCTTTTCGCCGTTTGCGCGGCCGAATGGTCGCGCCGGGCGCCTTCGGCGGGCGCCGGTGCGCAATGGGCGCCCGCGCGTTACAATATCGTGTTTTTTCGGCGAACTGGCTGCGATTTGCAGGCATCGCCCAGCCTTAGGTGAGCATCCCATGTTTCGTCAGCGCAGCATACAGAACTTGGTACGTACCACGGGCGTCGGGTTGCATTCCGGGCGCCGGGTCGAACTCACCCTGAGGCCGGCCGCGCCCAATACGGGCATCGTCTTTCACCGCGTGGACCTGCCCCAGGTCGTGGACCTGCCCGCCCAGGCGGCGCTGGTGGGCGACACGCGCATGGCCTCCGTACTGCAAAAGGACGGCGTGCGCGTCTCGACGGTCGAGCACCTGATGTCGGCGCTGGCTGGCTTGGGCATCGACAACCTGCACGTGGACCTGACCGCCGAAGAAGTCCCCATCATGGACGGCAGCGCAGGCACCTTCGTGTACCTGCTGCGCTCGGCCGGCATCGTCGAGCAGGCCGCGCCCAAGCAGTTCCTGCGCGTGCTCAAGCCGGTGGAGGTCCGCGACGGCGAAGGCAGCAACGCCAAATGGGCGCGCCTGGAGCCGCACGATGGCTACGCGTTTGCTTTTTCCATCGACTTCCAGCATCCGGCCATCGACTCGACGGCCAATTTCGCCGAAATCGACTTCGCCAAGCATTCTTACGTGCGCGAGATCGCGCGCGCGCGCACCTTCGGCTTCGTCAACGAGGTCGAGGCCCTGCGCTCGGCCGGGCTGGCCCGGGGCGGCAGCTTGGACAACGCCATCGTCATGGACGAATACCGCGTCCTCAACAGCGACGGCCTGCGCTACGAGGACGAGTTCGTCAAGCACAAGATCCTGGACGCGATCGGCGACCTGTACTTGATCGGCAAGCCGCTTTTGGCCCGCTATGTGGCCTGCAAGTCGGGCCATGCCCTGAACAACCAGCTCGCGCGCACGCTGCTGGCGCGCCAGGACGCCTGGGAGATCGTCACGTTCGAGTCCCAGGCCCAGGCGCCCGCGGCCTACCGCCACGAGTGGAAACTGGCCTGACGGGGTCGCGCGCCGCCAGGGCGGGGCGCGTCCGCGCGCGTCCTTTTCTTTGAAGGTGCTCAAGCTTTGCCGTGGCGGGCCAGCAGGCGTGCCACGGCGTCGGCCAGGGCGCCGGGCCGTAGCTTGCCGTGCAGCTCGGCAAATGCCTGCAGGCCTGCCCCCTCCAGCGGGACGACTTCGCGCGCGGGCCGTTCGCGCGGCCCATATCCGGGCATACCCGCTTGTACCTGTACGGCGATTTCGTTAACGTTCCAGCCGCGCCGCGTCAGCGCCTCGGCGATGCGCGGCGTCAGCTGACGCAACTTGGCCGCGTGGGCGGCGCTGGGCACGGCAAGCGTGGCCCGGCCGTTTTCCAGCCTGACCACCTGGCATACCTCGCCCAGCGGCCCGGGCAAGGCAGCTTGCACCGCCTGCTTCATTTGCATGTACCGGCGTGCCGTTGCCAGCACGCCTGCTCCCCGTGTGTCGCGGTCCAGCCAGGCCAGGGCGTTTTCGCCGGGGGCGCGGTTGCGGCGCTCGGAGGACTTGGCCATGGAGTTCGAATAGGAAGCGAAGCGTGAAAATAATCATTATGCATGCCCGCAAGAACCAGGCGCGCCGCCTGACTGTCGGCGGCATCGGCCTGGCGGCATTGCTGGCGTGCACGCTGGGCGCAGCGGCAGGCGCCGGGGCCCTCATACAACGATACAGCAACCCGGCCGCGGTGACGCCCGAGGGCCAGACCTACGCCGAGCGGCAGTGCCTGGCCGACGCTGCCCGCGACCGGCAGGCCCTGGAGCGCCTGGCCGCCCGGCTAGGCGCCGTGCAGGCCAGGCTGGACACGCTCGAGGGCCTGGGCAGGCGCGTGGCCCAGGAGGCAGGCGTCGATTACGGCGCGCTGCAGCCCGACGCGGCTGCTGCGATCGCCAGCGCGCCCGATGTGGCGGGCGAGCAGGGCCTGGCGGGCGCAGCTGGCGCGGTGCACGCCGAAGGCGGCGCGAAGGCGGCGGCCGAAACCGGCCTGCAGCAACTTGAACAGCGGCTGGAGCGCATGCATGAGCAGGTCAGTTTCCACGCCGACGGCTTGTCGCTGCTCGACGGCGTGCTGACCTGGCGCAGCGCGGGCCAATCCCGGCTGCCCACGGCTTGGCCGATCGCGGCCGTCGCCCAGACCAGCTCGTCTTACGGGTGGCGCCGCCATCCGGTGACGGGCCGCCATGCCAAGCACGAGGGGCTAGACATTGCCGCGCCGCCAGGCACCCCCATCCTGGCAGCCAGCGCCGGCGTCGTCGTCACCGCCAAGCGCCTGCCCGGCTACGGCAATACCGTCGAGATCGACCACGGCGACGGCATCGTCACGCGCTACGCCCATGCGCGGACGCTGCTCGTGCAGCGCGGCGACGTGGTGGCGCAGGGGCAACCCATTGCCGCCGTCGGATCGTCGGGCCGGGCGACCGGCCCGCACCTGCATTTCGAGGTGCGCATCGCCGGCGAAGCGGTGGACCCGACGCTGTTCCTGGCGCAAGGGCGGGACGGACCCCGGGTCGCCGCAATGGCTGATTCCGGGGCCGAGGCGGACGGGGTGCGTTAAACTCGATTGTTTCCGGCGGCCTCGGCCGCGTGACTCCGCGCCAAGGGCGGCCGCAGTGCCTGCCCGCGGCCGGCCAAGTTATCTACAACCCACGAAAACGGACCAAACGCCAGCCCGCCAAGCCGACCGCCGTCGACGCGACATCCGCGTCCGGCAGCCCGGTTTGCGGCGAGCCCGATCACTCGCATGCTTTCTCTGCTCAAGAAAATCGTAGGCAGCCGCAACGACCGGCTGCTGAAGCAGTACCGCCGGCAGGTGGCGCAGATCAATGCCCTGGAGCCGAAGTTCGCCGAACTGACCGATGAGCAGCTCGCCGGCAAGACGCAGGAGTTCCGCCAGCGCCTGGCCAACGGGCAGACCCTGGATGAGCTGCTGCCCGAGGCGTTTGCCGTGGTGCGCGAGGCGGGCAAGCGCGTCTTCCAGATGCGTCACTTCGACGTGCAGCTCATCGGCGGCATCGCGCTGCACCAGGGCAAGATCGCCGAAATGCGCACCGGCGAAGGCAAGACACTGGTGGCCACGCTGCCCGTCTACCTGAATGCGTTGCAGGGGCGTGGCGTGCACGTGGTCACGGTCAACGACTACCTGGCCCGCCGCGATGCCGAATGGATGGGCCGGCTCTACAACTTCCTGGGCATGAGCGTGGGCGTGGTCGTGCCGCAGCAGTCCAACGAAGAAAAGAAGGCGGCCTACGCGGCGGACATTACCTACGGGACGAACAACGAGTTCGGCTTCGACTACCTGCGCGACAACATGGAGTACCGGGTCGAGGACCGCCGGCAGCGCGGGCTGGTCTACGCCATCGTCGACGAGGTCGACTCCATCCTGATCGACGAGGCGCGCACGCCGCTGATCATTTCTGGCCAGGCCGAGGACCACACCGAAACCTACGTGCGCATGAACGCCGTGCCGCCGCTGCTCAAGCGCATGGCAAGCGAGCCCAAGCCGCACGAACCCGAACCCGAGGGCGACTTCTGGGTCGACGAGAAAAGCCACCAGGTCTACCTGTCCGAAGCCGGACACGAGCACGCCGAGCAGATCCTGACCCGCATGGGCCTGCTGCCCGAAGGCGAGTCGCTATACGACCCGCGCCACATCACGTTGATGCACCACCTCATGGTGGCGCTGCGCGCGCACAACCTGTTCCATCGCGACCAGCACTATGTCGTCCAGAACGGCGAGGTCATCATCGTCGACGAGTTCACCGGCCGCCTGATGGTAGGCCGGCGCTGGTCCGACGGCCTGCACCAGGCGGTCGAAGCCAAGGAAGGCGTCAAGATACAGAACGAGAACCAGACCCTGGCCTCGATCACCTTCCAAAACTACTTCCGCATGTATGAGAAGCTGGCCGGGATGACCGGCACGGCCGACACGGAAGCCTACGAATTCCAGGAAATCTACAACCTGGAGACTGTCATCGTGCCGACCAACCGGCCGATGATACGCAAGGACCAAAACGACCAAGTCTTCAAGACGGCGCGCGAAAAATACCAAGCCATCCTGGAAGACATCCGCGACTGCCACCAGCGCGGCCAACCGGTGCTGGTGGGTACGACCAGCATCGAAAACTCCGAGCTGCTGTCGGGCATGCTCAAGAAGGCCGGGCTGCCGCACGAAGTGCTCAACGCCAAGCAGCATGCCCGCGAAGCCGAGATCGTTGCCCAGGCAGGCCTGCCCGGGCGCATCACCATCGCCACCAACATGGCCGGCCGGGGCACGGATATCGTGCTGGGCGGCAACCTGACCAAGCAGATCGACATGGTGCGCGCCGACGCCTCGCTATCCGACGAGGAAAAGGCCGCACGCATCGAGAAACTGCGCGCCGAATGGGAGACGCTCAACCGCCAGGTCAAGGAGGCGGGCGGGCTGCGCATCATCGGCACCGAGCGCCATGAGTCCCGGCGCATCGACAACCAGTTGCGCGGCCGTGCGGGCCGCCAAGGCGACCCGGGCTCGTCGCGTTTTTACCTGTCGCTGGAAGATCCGCTCATGCGCATCTTCGCCGGCGACCGGGTTCGCGCCATCATGGAGCGCCTGAAGCTGCCCGAAGGCGAACCCATCGAGGCCGGCATGGTGACCCGGTCGATCGAGACCGCCCAGCGTAAGGTCGAGGGCCGCAACTTCGACATCCGCAAGCAACTGCTCGAGTACGACGACGTCGCCAACGACCAGCGCAAGGTGCTGTACAGCCAGCGCAATGAGGTCCTGGAATCGTCCGACGTGGGCGAAATGGTGGCCAACCTGCGCGATGCCGCATTCCGGGAGCTGGTGCGCGCCTACGTGCCGGAAAACTCCCTGGAAGAGCAATGGGACGTGCCCGGGCTACAGCGCGCACTGGAGGCCGATTGGCATGTGCAGGTGCCGCTGGCGGACATGCTTGAAAAGGAAGACCAGCTCACCGACGAGGACATCGAGGCCCGCGTGGTCGAAGCCGCGCGCCAGGCGTACCAGGACAAGGTCGAGCGCGTCGGCCGCGAAATGTGGGCGCAATTCGAGCGCAGTGTCATGCTGCAGGTCATCGACACGCAATGGCGGGAGCACCTGGCCGCGCTCGACCACTTGCGCCAAGGCATACACTTGCGCGGCTATGCCCAGAAAAATCCCAAGCAGGAATACAAGCGCGAGGCGTTCGAGCTGTTCGCAGCCATGCTCGACCGCATCCGCAACGACGTGGTGCGCCTGCTGATGACGGTGCGCATCCAGTCCAGCGAGCAGGTCGAGCAGGCCGAGGCCGAGGCCGCGCAGCCGCACGTGCAAAACGTGCAATACCATCATTCGGATTTCGACGAAGCGCTGGGCGCCGCGCCCGCTGCTGGGCAGGCCGAGCAAGGCGTGCAGCAGGCGGCCCAGCCAGCCGCACGCGCGGCCACGGCCGCCGCGGCGCCGGTAGGCACGGTGCGCCACTTTGCGCCCAAGATCGGCCGCAACGATCCCTGCCCCTGCGGCAGCGGCAAGAAATACAAGCATTGCCACGGCAAGCTGGCGTGACGGCGCGGTCGGCGCGATGAACGGGCAAGTGGCACAGTTCGACCATGCGGTCATCATGGTACGCGACCAGCTCGACGAGCTGGCGCCCGAATACGAGCGCCTGGGCTATACGCTGAGCCGCAAGTCCGTGCATAACCTGGGGTCGTGCAACCGGCTGATCGTGCTGGATGGCACTTACGTGGAATTGCTGGGCTGGCCGCCGGGCGCGCCGCCGGCGCGCAAGGAGATCGCTGATTCGCCACTGGGGCTGGAGGCCTTGGTGTTTCGTAGCCATGATGCCGAGGCCACCCGACAGCGCCTGCTGCAGGCCGGCTTTGCCGCAAATCCCGTGCAGGACCTGACCCGCGCCGCCGACGTGGATGGGCGCCCGATGCAGGCGCATTTCAAGACCGTGCGCTTTGCCGAGCAGCCCCTGCCGGGCGTGCGCATGTATTTCTGCCAGCACCTGACGCCCGAATGTGTTTGGGTGCCCGGCCTGATGCGGCACGATAATGGCGCGCTGCGGCTGGCGCGCATCGACATCGCGGCAGCCGATGCCCGCGCGACGGCCGAGGTGCTGGGCCGCGTGGTCGGCGTCGAGCCCACGCCCGGCGCCGACGGCGCATGGGAGTTGCCGCTGGCCAACGCGCTGCTGCGCGTCAACCCCGATTCCGCGCATTCGCGGCCTTTCCTGCAGGGGCTGTCCGTGGCCGACGCCGCCGGCCGCGCTGTGCCCATGCCGACGCGATTTTCCGGCTGACCGCCGCAGTCGACGGGACCGGCGTGACCGCAGCGCCGCCCCGCACAGGGTACGGTCGCCCCGGCGTGGCCCTGCGCGGTCATTCCCTGACGTAGTCCAGCGGCAGGGCGGTGGAGCATTTGATGACTTCCATGGCAAAGGCCGAGCTGACGTCGAGCAGCTCGATTTCGCGTATCAGGCGCTTGTAGACGCTGTCGTAGCGGCGGATGTCGGGCACGACGATCTTGAGCAGGTAATCGATTTCGCCGCTGAGCCGATAGATCTCCACGATCTCGGGAATGGCCGTGGCCGCCGCCACGAACCTGCGCATCCAGGCTTCGTTGTGCTGGCTGGTCCGTATCGTCACGAAGGTGGTCAGGCCCAGGTTAAGGCGGTCCTGATTGCATAGCACCACCTGTTTGCGGATGACGCCCGTCTCGCGCAGCTTTTGGATCCGCCGCCAGCAAGGCGTGGGTGACAGGTTGACGGCCTGCGCCAGCTCCTTGAGCGGAATGTCCGCGTTTTCCTGCAAAAGCTCAAGCAGCTTGCGGTCCTTTTTGTCCATCGGTGCCTCCTTGCCATGAGGCGGATCGGCGGCCGGCCGGCAACGGCCAGACGGCCGTTCGGCCATAGCATTTTTATTCATATGCAAATTCTTGTCGGCAGAGCCGGAAAAAGCAAAAATAATTCCTAGAAATAGTAGGCTACTTTGACAAAAATGGAACCACTTTCCTCGGCTCGCTGCGTAGCATTCGGCCATTACCCGTGGGTTCTGGGATGGCGAAATGAATGCAGTCATGGAAACAGGGGCCGGAGTTGCCCAACTGGGCTGCCTGGCGCAAGCGATCGAGGCAGCATGCATGGGTCCGGCAGGGGATGTGCCTACCGCCGTTGCGCAGGCGCTGCGCCGCTACGGCGGCGCGCCGGGCCTGCTCAAAGCCGAGCATCGAATCGGCACGGCCGCAGGGTATGCGCGCCATTTGCTGTACGCTGATGCCAAAGGGCGGTTCTCGGTGGTGGCGCTGGTCTGGCTGCCCGGCCAATACAGCCCTGTGCACGCGCACTACACATGGTGCGCGTACCGGGTGGTCGAGGGCGCCTTGCAGGAAGAACGGTATCGTTGGAACGCGCAGGCTGGGCGCGCCGAGCCCGTCGAGACCATGGTCCGGACGGCGGGCGATACGGTTTGCGGTCATCCCGGGCGCGAGCAGATCCACCGGCTTGGCAATGGCGGGGTCGAGCCTGCCATTTCGATACATGTCTACGGGATCGACGCTGACCGGGTGGCAACGCACGTGAATTGGTTGGCGGCGGTATCGTAAGATTGCCGGCTGTCGACGGGTAAACCACGACAATTCGAATAATTGGGGGATTGCGCAGTGAAAGGTATCGACCACTTCATGTATGCCGCCAGCGATCTGGACGGGCTGGTTCGTTGGTTTACCGAGACCACTGGCATGGCCACCAGCGCGGGGGGCAGCCACCCAAGCCTGGGTACCCGCAATCACTTGCTGGGCACCGACGGCCGGACCTACCTGGAGCTGATCGGCCCCGATCCGGCGCTGGCCGCGCAAAGCCCGTTGCGGCGCGCGCTCCAAGCCATGACCCGTCCGCAGCTGCACCGGGTGATCGCCGAGGGCAAGGCCGACGATTTCCCCGCGCTGATCGAGCGCTACCGGGAAATGGGCGTGGCCGCGCAAGCCATGGATTTGCAACGGGTGACCGCCAGCGGCGAGACCATCGAATGGAAGCTTTTGGTGCCGGCCGACCCCAACCCCTTGGGGGTATTCGCGCCCATGGTCATCGACTGGCTCGATACGGCCCATCCGTCCACCCGGCTGGGTGCAAGCCCGTGCACCATCCTTGGCTGCGAGGCCGGACACCCCGACAAGCCTCGCATCGAGGCATTCTGGCGGGCGATCGGCTTCGAGTTTCCGCTGGTGCAGGCCGACAGCGCATACGTGCGGGTCACGCTGGGCACGCCGCGCGGGCCCGTGGCATTGACCTCAGCGAACTGACATCCGATTGGGTCGAAGCCATCGCGGCCCTTGTCGGCTATTCGTTTCCCCCGATTTACCCGAAACCCACGGTGAGTGACATGAAGAGACTGAGCAAGATGTTCCTAGCCTGCCAGCTGGCGCTGGCGGCGGTTTGGTCGGCGGTGCCCGCGCAGGCGCAGACCGTCGTCAAGGTCGGCTATCCGCCCGCTTGGTCGGCGGTCGAGGCGGCGATCCCGTTCGGCGAGACGTTGGGCTTCTTCAAAGAGGAAGGCATCAAGATCGACTACGTTTCGATCCAGGGCACGGGTGTGCTGCTGCCGCAGGTGGCCAACGGTTCCGTGGAATTCGGCATCATGAATCCCGACCTGGCCGTGATCGCGGCATCCAAGGGCGAACCCTTCCCCGTGAAGTTCTTCTACAACTTCTACCCGCGAAATATTTTCGAGTTCGTCGTACTGCAGGACAGCCCGATCCAGTCGCTCAAGGACCTGAAGGGCAAGAAGCTCGGCGTCGGGGCGCTTACCTGGGGCAACCTGCCGATGTCGCGGTTGATGCTGCGCGATGCGGGCATAACGTGGATGAAGGACATCGAAGTGTTGCCCGTCGGCGTCGGGCCCGCCTCCTGGGCCCGCCTGAAGAATGGCTCGGTCGATGCGCTGAACCTGCCCTCGACCCAGCATGAAATGATGGCCCAGGCCGGCACAGCGATCCGCCGGCTGCCGATTCCCGAGCAGTTCCAGAACGTGTTTTCCAATGGGCTGGCCGCAAGCGACAAGCTGATCCAGGACAATCCCAAGCTGATAGAGGGCATGGGGCGTGCCATCGCCAAGTCGCAGGTTGCCTGCATGGCCAACTTCGAAGCCTGCGTGCGCGCGTACTGGCAGATCGATCCCAGTTCCAAACCGGCTGCCGACAAGCAGGACGAGTGGGTCCGTACCTTCGTCGCGGTCAACAAGCGGACGGCGGAAATCGGCCAGCTCAGCCAGCGCGACGGCCGTCATGGCGCCTATACCGCGGACGACTGGAAGAACTTCGTCGCCAAGATGAAGGAAGGCGAGCAGATCGCCAACGACAACTTCGACATCTCCTCGCTTTACACGGATCGATTCGTCAAGGCATTCAACGATTTCGACCTCGAGGCGGTGCGTGCCGCCGCGCGCAACGTCAAGCAATAAGCGGAGCGCGAATGACGATGATGCGAGGATCCGGCAAGAGCACGCTGCTTAGCTTGCGGGACGTGAGCGTCAGCTATGAAAGCCGCCGCGGCCCCGTGTTGGCGCTCGAGCATTTCAACCTCGAAGTCCAGCCCTCGTCCTTCGTGTCGGTGCTGGGGCCGTCCGGTTGCGGCAAGTCAACGTTGGTCAAGCTGGTGTCGGGCCTGCTCAGGCCTACCACCGGAACGGTCTGCTTCGACGGCAAACCGGCGTCAGGCGCACGTGACGACGTCGGGGTGGCGTTCCAGCAGGCGGCGTTGCTGCCGTGGAAAACCGCCATCGAGAACGTGCTGTTGCCGATCCGCGTGACGGGGCAGTCGGTGCAGGCGGCGCTGCCGCGGGCCGAAGCCCTGCTAGACCTGGTAGGGCTGCGCGCTTTTCGCGACCGCTACCCCTTCGAGCTGTCCGGCGGCATGCAACAACGCGTGGCGGTCGCCCGTTCGCTGATCCGCGACCCGTCCATCCTGGTCATGGACGAACCGTTCGCCGCGCTCGACGCCATGACGCGCGAAAACCTCATGATCGAGCTGCAGCGGATCTGGCAGGAAATGAGGCCTTCGGTGCTGTTCATCACGCACTCGATCCAGGAGGCGGTCTTCCTGTCCGACCGCGTCATCGTCATGAGCGGCCGGCCCGGCCGCGTGATCGAAGACGTCGTCATCGATTTGCCGCGCCCGCGCGACCAGCATACCCTTGGCAGCGCCCGCTTTGCCGAACTGTCGGCACAGCTGCGCGAGATCTTCGACCGGACCGGGCAGACATGACGACGTTCGCTTACGTCGCCGGTGACTTCCTGCGGCGGCTGCTGCCGGTGGTGCTGCTCGTGGCGGTATGGTGGGTGCTCGTGTGGGCCCTGGACGTACCCAGCCGCCTCATGCCGTCACCGCCCGAAGTCGGCCAGCGCATCTACGACGGGTTGATCGTCACGGGGGATTTGTGGCCGCACCTGTGGGCGACCGTCAAGGCTACCCTGCTCGGCTTCGCGGCAGGAGGCGGACTGGCCATCGTCGTCGGCAGCCTGCTTGCCATGAGCCGGCCGCTGGAGCTATTGACGTATCCGATAGTGGTGTTGATCCAGTCCGTGCCCAAGGTATCGGTCGCGCCCCTTATCCTGCTGTGGGCGGGTTTCGACATCCGCAGCACGGTGATTCTGGTGGCACTGATCTGTTTCTTTCCGATCTTCGTCGGAACCTTCGTCGGGGTGCGTTCAGCCCCGTCGGTGTTGCTGGATTTGTTCAGCACGATGAAGGCCGGGCGTTTCGCCACGTTCCTTCATTGCAACCTGCCCTATGCGGCCGGTTCCATCTTCGCCGGCATGGAAGTCGGCTGGGGGTTCGCGCTGGTGGGCTGCGTGGTCATGGAATTCGTCACGGGTGTAAGCGGCGCCGGCTTCCTGATTCAGAACTCGGCCAACAACCTCGATGCCCAGACTGCCGTCGCATCGATGGTCCTGTTGGGGGTGATGGGGTTCATCGGCGGCGCGCTGATGCAGCAGGCCAAGCGGCGACTGGTGTTCTGGGAAGGGAAGGGACGCCATGGCTGACATTTACGGAAAGGACCTTCCTCGCTGGGCGACGGTGGCGCTGCCAGCGATCGGATTGGCGCTGCTGCTGGCTGTCTGGCACGCGGTCGCCGCTTTCGTGGTGGCGGACCCGACTTTGCTGCCCACGCCGATGCAGATGTTCCTGGCCTTGTGGTCCTGGATCGCGGGGGGCGGGTTTTGGCCGCACATGTTGGCCACGCTCTACGGGACGCTGGGCGGCTTGGCGCTGGGGGCGAGCCTCGGATTCGTCACGGGCGTGCTGGTGGCCGAAATCCGCTATCTGGACCGCTCGGTTTATCCCATGGTGCTGGCGTTGCAGGCCATGCCGGTCGTGGCCATCGCCCCGCTGGTCATCGTTTGGTTCGGCATCGGGTTGGCTTCCAAGGTGGCGTTGGTGGCCATCGGCACGTTTTTCGTCATGTTCATCCACACCGTGGCCGGCATGCATGCCGCATCGCAGGAGCTGATCGACATGTGCAGGGCTTTCGGCGGCACGCGCTGGCGCATCGTGCGCGAAGTCAAGATCAAGCATTCGCTCAATTACGTGTTCAGCGGGCTGGAGGTTTGCGCCGCGCTCAGCTTCATCCTGTGCGTAGTGGCCGAATTCATCGCCGCGCCCTTCGGCCTGGGCTATTACGTCAAGGCGGCCTCTGCGGACATCAATGCCTCGGGCATGTTTGCTGCGATCGCCGTGCTGGCCGCCCTCGCATCGTTGCTGGCGTTGATCGTCCGGGTCGTCCACCACCGCGTGGTGTTCTGACAGTTCCGGAAGACCTGAGCAACACGCCTCGTGCATGCCTGCGCCGGGTGCAGGCCAAGTTTTGAACGGAGATCGTATTCCATGTCGCAGGTCGAGCAGACTATCACCAAGGAAAAGTTGCAGGAGTGGGCCGACGGCTCGCCGTTCATCCGCCACTGCCAAATGACCATCCTGAGCGCCGATGCGCAGGAGGGCACGGTGGAAATGAAGATGCCGTTGTCCGAGGTGCTGCAGCGTGCCGATGGGCACAACCAATTCCATGGCGGCCCGGTGGCATCGTTGATCGATTGCGCTGGGGATTTCGCCGTCGCGCTCTTGGTCAAGGGCACGGTGCCGACCATCAACTTCCGGGTCGATTACGTGCGCCCGTCGACCGGTGCCTATCTGATCGCCAAGGCCAAGGCGCGCCGTGTCGGGCGTACGGTCAGCGTGGCCGACGTCGACGTCTTCGACGACCAGGGGAGGCTGACGGCGGTCGGCCGCGGTTGCTACGGATCGCAGCCGGGCTGAAGGGGCACGACGGTCATGGATCTTTCCACCATTTCCAATCTCGGGCACGCGATCTGCGATCGGCCGGATGCGCATCCGTGGCTGATCGAGGTCGACGAGGACGGGAGGGAACGCCGCTTCAGCTACGGCGACCTGCGTCGCCTGGCCGCCGGGGTCGCGCGCGCGCTGCGCGGCCGCGGCCTGCCGGCCGGGGCGCGCATCGGCATGCTGGGGCTCAATAGCGCCGAATACCTGCTTACGTACTTCGGCATCATGCAGGCTGGATATTGCCCGGTTCCCATCGGCTACAAGCTGGCCCAGGATACGGTCGAGCATATCCTGAAGGATTCCTCGGTCGAGTTGATCTATGCCGACCGTGCCTGCCGCGCCCGCCTGCCGGCCGATCTACCATGCATCGACCTGGACGATTCGGTCGCATGGAACGCCCACCTGGACCCGGGGCCAATGCCCGATGCGCCGATGCAGCCGGGCGATTTCGCGACCATCCTCTACACGTCGGGCTCGACCGGTGTGCCCAAAGGCGTGCCGCTGACCCATGGCGGCTATCTTTGGACGCTGAGGCAGGTGGCCGTCACCGGCGGAGACTACATCCGCGAGCATGCCGCCGCCGTGCTGGCCGCGGCGCCGTTGTCGCACATGAATGCACTGTTCATGAGCAAGACGATCACGGCCTACGGCGGAACCGAGATCCTGCTCAAGCAATTCAACGCGCGGGAATACCTGCGCGCCGCCGCCCGCCACGGCTGCGCCATCGTCAGCGCGGTACCCACCATGCTGGCGTTGTGCGCGCGCGAGCGGGACGTGCTGGCCGGCCTGGACCTGGGCTGCGTGCGCACGGTGGCGATGGGGTCGGCGCCGGTCACCGACGCCTTGTTCGAGCAGGTGCGGGCGATGTTTCCCAATGCCTCCGTGCAAAACGGCTGGGGGTCGACCGAGACCGGCCCGGCCGTGTTCGGCCCGCATCCGCAGGGCCTGCCGCGTCCGCCGTTGTCGATCGGCCATCCGCTGCCAGCGGTGCAGGTCAGGCTGGTCGCGCCGGATACGCCGGATCCACTTGCGGCCCCGGAATTGGACGAGGGCGAGCTGTACGTGCGCAACGGCGCCATCATGCCCGGCTACCTGAACCGCGAAGCGGACAACCGCAAGAAGTTGTTCGACGGCTGGTACAAGACTGGCGACATCATGCGGCGTGACGCCAACGGCTTTTTTTTCTTCGTCGGCCGGGCCGACGACATGTTCGTCTGCGGCGGCGAGAACATTTACCCCGGCGAGGTCGAGCGGCTGCTGGAGCGTCACCCGGCCGTGGCGCAAGCCGCCGTGGTTCCCATCGACGACGACATCAAGGGGCAGATCCCCGTGGCCTTCGTCGTGGCCAAGCCTGGCGTCCAGGTGACCGCCGACGAGATCAAGGCGTTCGCCCTGGCCAACGCCCCGGCCTACCAGCATCCCAGGTTCGTGTTCTTCTTGGATGCGCTGCCGCTGTCGGCGGCCAACAAGGTGGACAAGAAGCAGCTGCTGGCGCGGGTCGCCACGCTCAAGCGCTAAGGTGCCGCCAGGCTGAGCGGTGGGCCGCTCCAAGGTTTTTTGACGAATCCATTGATAGGCAGACGACTATGAAAGCGCAAGTGATCCGCTCCCACGGGGGCATCGAACAGCTTACCTGGGAAGAAAACTGGCCAGACCCGGTGGCCGACGAGGGCCACGTCGTCATCCGGGTGGGCGCCTGTACCTTGAACTACCACGATCTTTTCACCCTGCGCGGCATGCCCGGAATCAAGGTGCCGATGCCGCTGATCATGGGCATCGACGTAGCCGGAACCATCGTCGAGGTCGGGCCCAATTGCGGCGACTGGAAAGTCGGGGACCGCGTCCTGGTCGATCCGCTGGACCGCCATCGCTACAAGCTGCTTGGCGAGATGATGGACGGCGGATTGGCCGAGTATTGCAAGGTCGCCGCCGGCCAATTGCTGCGCCTGCCCGATCACATCAGTTTCGAGAAGGCGGCCGCCCTGCCGGTGGCCTATGGCACGGCATACCGGATGATGGTCGAGCGCGGCGGGCTGCCCCTGGACGGCAGCGCAAGCGGCCAAAAAATCTTCATCCTGGGCGCGTCGGGCGGCGTGGGCACCTGCTGCGTGCAGCTGGCCAAGTTGTCGGGGGCCCACGTGATCGTCGCGGCTTCCAGCCAGGAAAAGCTCGATCGGTTGGCTGCGCTCGGCGCGCACGAGGGTATCAACTACAAGACCCAAGACTTCGTGCAGGCGTTGCACGCCAGCGCCGGCAAGCCCCGCATCTGGGGCGAGGGCGGCGTGGACATGATCGTTAACTTCACCGGCGGCGAAACCTGGGTGCCCACGCTCAAGTGCGTGCGCAAGGGCGGCACCATCCTGACCTGCGGCGCGACCGCCGGGTTCGGGCCCAATACCGACCTGCGGTATATCTGGACGTTCGAGCTCAACATCAAAGGGTCGAATGGCTGGATGCGCGAGGACTTGTTCCGCCTGCTGGAGTTGGTGGGCGACGGCCGCCTGGATCCGCCGGTCGACACCGTGCTGCCGCTGCGCGACGCCCCCGAAGCCTTCCGCCTGCTGGACGAGCGCAGAGTGTTCGGCAAAGTCGCCATCGTGCCTTGATTGCGTCGTATGGGTACCCAAGATGCCAACCCGGCGGGCCGCAAGGGCCTGCCGGACCTGCAAGGCCGGATCGCGCTGGTCACGGGCGCTAGCCGCGGCATCGGCCGGGCGATCGCCCGGCGGCTCGCGGCCTGCGGCGCATTGGTGGGCGTGCATTACGGCCATTCGCCGGACGCGGCGCGGGCGGTGGTGCGCGATATCGAGCGCGAGGGCGGCGAGGCCTTCGCGGTGGCGGCCGACCTTGCCGCCAGCGATGGCGTGGATCGGCTACTGCAGGCCATGGATGACGCGCTGGCGTCTCGGCGGGGATCACCGGCTTTCGATATCCTGGTCAACAATGCCGGGGTCTATCATCGCGGCACCATCGAGGCCATTACCCCCGAACAGTTCGACCAGACGCTGCAGGTCAACCTAAAAACGCCGTTCTTCCTGATCCAGAAGAGCCTGTCGCGCTTGCGCGACGGCGGGCGGATCATCAACGTGTCGTCGATGGGAACGCGCGCGGCCTATCCCGCCATGGCCGCGTACGCGCCGTTCAAGGCTGCGCTGGAATCGTTGACCGTCCTGCTGGCCGCGCACCTGGGGCCCCGCCGCATTACCGTCAACGCGGTGCTGCCCGGGTTGACCGTGACCGACATGAACCCGGTGGATCCGGCCACGCCCGCCGGCGCACAGGCGATATCGTCGATCGCCCTGGGCAGGCTGGGGCAGCCCGACGATATCGCGTCGGTGGTGGCGTTCCTGGCGTCGGACCTGGCCGGCTGGGTGACGGCCCAGCGCATCGAAGTCAGCGGGGGGCAGCGGCTGTAGCCGGGCAGCGGCCTACATCAAGAAGACCGTCGCCAGCCCCAGGAAAATGAAGAAACCCAGCGAGTCGGTGGCAAACGTCAGCAACACCGACGAACCGATGGCCGGATCCTTGCCCAGGCGTTCCCGCACCATGGGCACCAGCACCCCGACCAGTGCGCCGACCAGCATGTTGCAGACCAGGGCGGCCATCATGACCAGGGCGATCGCAAACGACCCCGAGATGGCCCAGGCGAAGGCGGCGGCTGCGATGCTGCCGCACAGCCCCACCAGCAGGGTGACCAGCATTTCGCGCTTGACCAGCTGGAATATGTTGCGGCCCGTGACGCGGCCCACCGCAAGCGCGCGGATGATGAGCGTCATGGTTTGGTTGCCGGAGTTGCCGCCAATGCCGGCGACGATGGACATCAGGAAAGCCAGGATGACGATGTGGCTGACGGTCGACTCGAACCGCGACGCCACGAACGAGGCCGTCGCCGCCGTGCAAAGGTTGAAGAGCAGCCACGGCGCGCGGTTGCGCAGCGCGCGGCCCACCGGCGCGAAGATGTCTTCTTCCTGCATCCCCGCGCGTGACAGCGCCTGCTCGTCCGAGTGTTCGCGTATCACGTCGACCACGTCGGCGATGGTGACCCGGCCGATCAGGCGGCCCTGGTCGTCGACCACGGGCGCGGACACCAGGTCGTAGCGTTCGAAGGCGCCGGCCGCATCCGCGTCCGAATCCAGGGGGTTGAGCGCCAGGAAGTCCGTTTGCATCACTTCCCGCACTTCGGTTTCGGGCTCGGATAGCAGCAGCTTGGACAAGGGCAGGATGCCCTGCAGCCGGTCCTGGCGGTCGACCACGAAGATGGCGTCGGTATGGTCGGGCAGCTCACGCTGCCGGCGCAGGTAGCGCAGCACGACCTCAAGGGTGACGTCCTCGCGCACGCGCACCATCTCGAAATCCATGATCGCGCCGACGCTGTCCTCCGGGTAGCCCATGGCCTCGATCAGGCGCGCGCGCTCGGCCTCGGTCAGGCCTTTCTGGACTTCGGCCACCACGTCCGGCGGCAGGTCGGGCGCCAGGTCGGCCAGCTCGTCCGCGTCGAGGTTGCCCGTGGCGGCCAGCAGGTCCTGCCGGTCCATCTCCTCGATCAGCGACTCGCGCACCCAGTCGTCGACCTCGAGCAGCACGTCGGCGTCATGCTCGGACCGGACCAAGCGCCAGACGGTTTGCCGCTGCGGCTTGGGAAGCGATTCCAGGATGAATGCGATGTCGGCCGGGTGCAGGCTGTTGACCAGCTGCTGCAGCTCGGCCTCGTGCTGGCGATGCAGCAGGCCTTCGATCAGTTCGGCGCGATCTTCGCCTGTTTCCTGGCGATGCGCGAGCTCTTCGACGAGCTGCTGGCGGCGCAGCAGTTCCTGGACTTCATGCAGCGCGGTTTGCGCGTCCTCGGGATCGAGTCTGCGCGCGGTCCTGGGCGTGTCGGACGATGGCAGCGTCATGCGGCGGCGGGCTCAAAGCGGGGGCAGAGGACGGCGGTGGCGGGCCTGGTCGGTAGCGACGTAGGTCAGCGTCGCTTCCGTGACCTTGACGACCTCGGCGTCCAGCCGCTGGCGCTCGGCATAGACCTCGACATAGACCGTCACCGACGTAGTGCCGGTCTTGACGATTTCCGTATAGAAACTGAGCAGGTCGCCGACGAAGACGGGCTGCTTGAACTGCATGGCATTGACGGCCACGGTGGCCACCCGCCCGGCCGCACGGCGCGTGGCCGGGATGGCGCCGGCGATATCGACCTGGGCCATGATCCATCCGCCGAAGACGTCGCCATGCACGTTGGCGTCGGACGGCATGGGCATGACCCGCAGCGTCGGCGTGCGATTCTCGGGAAGTTTCGTGACGGAAGCCGAGGGCGAATTCATGGGTCGGTCGGTCTGGCGGTGAGGGAAACCGACCGATTATGCAGGAAAAACGCCTCCCGGTCGTGGCAGCAGGCGCAGCCGGCGGCTGCGCCCGGCAGCGCTCATGCGGCCAGCTTGACCAGCGCGTAGCCGCCGAAGATCAGCCAGGCGAACAGCACCAGGCCGAGCGCCAGCACGCGGGGGCCGGCCTGGCGGATTTGCGCGAAGCGCGTTTCGATGCCCAGCGCGGTCATGGCCATGGTCAGCGCAAAGAGGTCGAGCTTGCGGATGGCGGCGGCGACCTCCGGTGCGATCACGCCTGCGGAGTTGACCAAGGCCAGCGCAAGAAACCCCACGGCAAACCAGGGGATGGGCAGTTTGCCGGCGCCTGGCGCCTGCGCCCCGGCAGCATTGCGCAGCCATAGCCCGAGCACCAGCAGCACCGGGACCAGCAGCGCCACCCGGGTCATTTTGACGATCGTGGCCACTTCGGTCGTGGCCGGATCGATGTTGCTGGCCGCGGCCACGACCTGGGCGACCTCGTGCACCGTGCCGCCGATGTAGATGCCCAGTGCCTGCGTGTCGAAGGGCAGCCAGCCGACCCGATGGAACACCGGATACAGGAACATGGCGAGCGTGCCGAAGAGCACTACCGTGGCCACGGCGACCGCGCTCTTGTGCGACTGGGCGCGCAGCGTCGGCTCGAAGGCGAGCACCGCGGCCGCGCCGCAGATGGCGCTGCCGGCTGCGGTCAGCATGGCGGTGTCGCGGTCTAGCCCGAGCAGCCGCGTGCCGACGAGGGTGCCCAGCACCAGCGTGCCGACGACGACCGCGGTCGAGACGACCAGGCCGGGCATGCCCACCGCGGCGATTTGCTGGATGCTGATGTTCAGCCCGTAGAAGGCCACGGCGATGCGCAGCAGGCGGCGTGCCGTGAAGTGCACGCCCGCCCCCCACTGCTCGGGCATGGTGCCGCGCAGGAAGTTGCCATAGAGCATGCCGCAGACGATGCCCACGACCAGGGGGCTGACGCCCAGGGTGCGCACGGCGGCGGTGTCGGCCAGTTGCATGACGGCGGCGGCGAGCAGGCCGACGAAGAGGATGCCGTTGAGCTTGTCGCGCCAGGCGGGGGCAGGGGCCGCGGAAGAAGTGTTCATGACCGGGCAAGGGGTGGGATGCTGGTCATCATAGGCGCGGTGCTATTATCTGAAAAGTCGTTATTTCCGATAATCAATATCGGAATTTCCAATATCGGCGATGCCTTATGACTCCAGATCATTTGCTGACCTTTGCCGCGGTGGCCGATGCAGGCAACATCAGCCGGGCGGCGGCTGCGCTGCATTTGTCGCAGCCCGCGGTCTCGGGCCAGCTGCGCGCGCTGCAGGAATCCTTCGGTGAGCCGCTGTACCGGCGCAGCGGCCATGGCATCGTCCTGACCGAAGCGGGCGAGCGGCTGGCCGTCCATGCCCGGCAACTGCGCCAGGCATTCCAACAGGCGCAGGCCGCACGCGATGCCTGGCGTGGCCTGGAGACGGGCACCCTGCGCCTGGGCGCGAGCACGACGCCAGCCAGCTATTTGCTGCCCTCGCTGGTGGCGGGCTTTCGGCGCGACCATCCGGCGCTGTCGCTGCATTTGGTCGACGGCAACACGCGCGAAATCGTCGAGCAGATCGGCCGGCTGGACCTGGCCTTCATCGAAGGCGAGGTGCCGGCCGGCCTGCCGGCCGATACGGCAGTGCACGCCTGGCGCGAGGATGAGGTCGTGGCCGTGCTGCGCGCGGACCATCCGCTGGCGGGCAGGGCTTACGCCGACCTGGCCGAGGTGGCGCGCCAGCCCCTGATCATGCGCGAGCCCGGCTCGGGGGTGCGCCGGCTCCTCGAGCGCGCGTTCGAGCAGGCCGGGCTGGAGTACGACGTCGCGCTGGAATTGGCCGGCGTGGAAGGCGTGAAGCAGGCGGTGCGCGCCGGCCTGGGCGTGGGCTTCGCCTCGCAGCTATCCATGCGCCACGAAGACGGCTTGCTGCAGCCTTTGCGCCTGGGCAGGCGCGGCCTGCGGCGCACGCTTAGCATACTGGTGCCGCACGCCAGCGCGCCGGCGCGCGCGGCCGCGCGCTTTCTGCGGCGCTGCCTGGAGACCGCGGCCGAGCCGGCTTAGCGGCCTTCCGGCGCAGCGCGGCGCAGGCAGGCGTGGGCGCAAGCGGTATCATCGCGGCAAATCGAGGAGACGACGCTATGTTGCACAAGCCCTGGCTGGATCACTACCCTGAAGGCGTGCCTGCCGAGATCGATCCCGACAGCCACGCTTCGCTGGTGGATCTGCTGGACAAAGCCTGCGAGCGTCACGCGAGCCGCATCGCATGCACCTGCCCGGCACTGGGCGCGTCGCTGACGTTTGCCGAACTGGATGGTCACGCCCGCGCGCTCGCTGCCTGGCTGCAATCGCTCGACCTGCCGGTGGGGTCACGGGTGGCGCTGATGATGCCCAACGTGCCGGCCTTCCTCGTTTGCGTGCTGGGCGTGCTGCGCGCCGGGCACGTGCTGGTCAACTGCAACCCCATGTACCGGCCGCGCGAGTTGCAGCATCAGTTGCAGGATAGCGGTGCTTCGGTCATGGTCATCCTCGAGAACTTCGCCCATACGCTGCAACAGGTCCAGGCGCCCGACCTCAAGCATGTGGTCGTGGCAAGCGTCGGAGATTTCCCCGGCGGCTTGCGCGGCGCGCTGGCCAACTTCGTGCTGCGCCATGTCAAGCGCGGCGTGCCGGCCTGGCGCCTGCCGGGGGCCCACCGCCTGGCGGCCGTGCTGCGCCGCGGCCGGCGCATGAGCTATACGCCCGGACGCCCCCAGCTGTCCGACCTGGCGGTCTTGCAATATACGGGAGGGACGACCGGTACGCCCAAGGGCGCGCGGCTGACCCATCGCAATTTGGTGGCCAACGTCCTGCAAATGGATGCGGTGGTGCGCCCGGCGCTGAAGGATCTCGGCGACCGGCAGCTGACCATACTGAGCGCGCTGCCGCTCTACCACATCTTCGCGCTGACGGTCTGCGGCCTGTATGGCATGTACGCAGGGATGCGCAACCTGCTCATCGTCGATCCGCGCAATACGGCTGCCCTGGTGGCAGCTTGGCGCGACGCGCCGGTCAACCTCTTTCCGGGCGTCAACACGCTGTTCAACGCATTGGCGCATGACCGGCAATTCGCCCAGCTCGATTTTTCGCAACTGCGCCTGACCATAGGCGGCGGCATGGCGGTGCAGCGGCCCGTGGCCGAACGCTGGAAGCAGCTGACCGGCAGGCCGTTGATCGAAGGCTACGGCCTGTCCGAAACTTCGCCGGTGGCTGCGGTCAATCCCACCACCGCCACCGAATATTCGGGCACCATCGGCCTGCCCGTGCCGTCGACCGACATTGCCATCCTGGACGAGGCCGGCAATGCGCTGGCGCCGGGCGAACGCGGCGAGATCGGCATTCGCGGCCCGCAAGTGATGGACGGCTACTGGCAGCGGCCCCAGGAAACGCAGGCGGCCATGACGGCCGATGGGTTCTTCCGCACCGGCGACATCGGCATCATGGACGAGGCCGGCTATATCCGCATCGTCGACCGCAAGAAGGACATGATCCTGGTTTCGGGATTCAATGTGTATCCGAGCGAGGTCGAGGAAGTCGCCTGCGAGCATCCCGGCGTGCTCGAATGCGCTGCGGTCGGCGTGCCCCATCCGCATTCGGGCGAAGTGGTCAAGCTCTTCGCGGTCAGGAAGGATCCCTCGCTGACCGAGCACGACCTGGCCATGTGGTGCCGCGAGCGCCTCGTCGGCTACAAGCGGCCGCACATCATCGAGTTCCGCGACGAGCTGCCCAAGAGCAACGTGGGCAAGATCCTGCGGCGCGCCTTGCGCGACGAGGCCGCGCAAGGGGCTTGAGACAATCCAGGGGGATCAGCCGCGCGTGAGGTGCGGCTGGACGAGCGCGCGCAGGGCCTGGGCGATGTGCGCATTGCCCGCGAGCACGGCCCCGCCGTGCGGCCAGGGATCCTGGTCGTACATGTCCTGGACAATGCCGCCGGCTTCGCGCACCAGCAGCGTTCCGGCGGCCACGTCCCAAGGCGCCAGGCCCATTTCCCAATAGCCGTCGTAGCGTCCGCATGCGGTCCAGGCCAAGTCCAGCGCGGCGGCCCCACAGCGGCGCACCCCGCGGCTAGAGCGAATGGCGTCATTGAACATCGGCAGGTACTGGTCCGCGAAGGAAAAGTCCCGGAAGGGAAAACCGGTTGCCAACACGGCGTCGGACAGGTCGCTCGTGCGCGAGCAGGCGATGCGCCTGCCGTTGAGCCAGGCGCCCACGCCTTGCACCGCGGTGAAAAGCTCCTCGCGGCAGGGGTCGTAGACCACGCCGACGACGGGGTTTTCGCCTGATGGCGCGCCTGCGGCGCCACCGGCCGCGCCGTGTGCCACCAGCGCGATCGACACGGCGTAGTGGGGGATGCCGTGCAGGAAATTGGTCGTGCCGTCCAAGGGATCGATGTACCAAGTGGCCGGGCCGGCCGCGCGGCCGCCGGTTTCCTCGGCGATGATGCCGAACTCAGGCGTGCGCTCGCGCAGCACCGCCAGGATGGCGGCTTCGGCTTCCCTGTCGGCCTGGGATACCAGGTCGTTGCGGCCCTTGCGGTCTATGACCAGGTCGTCGCGGTGATGGGCGTAGGATTGCAGGACGGCGGCGCCGGCATGGGCGGCGGTGACGGCGGTGTCGATGGCCGCGCCGAGGTCCAGCGGCGCAGAGGCGGAGCGAGTGGTGTCAGTGCTTTCCATCGAAGCAGTGTAAGCCTATATCCTTACAGTAGTATGCCGGCTGCGCGCAGTGTGGCCCGCGCCCAACGTGCCGGGGCTTTGGTTGCCCGGCCATTCCGTCTGATGTCCAGTTCCTTCACACCCCTGGAGCCGGCCGAACCGGCCTTCGATGATTCCGGCACGCCCTACAGCCCGCGTTATGGCGACGTCTACCACACGCGCTGGGGCGCGCTGCGGCAGGCCGAAAGCGTTTTCCTGCGCGGCAACGGGCTGCCGCAGAGATGGCAGGGCAGGCGCGTGTTCACGGTGCTGGAAACCGGCTTCGGCCTGGGCATGAATTTCCTCGCTTTGTGGGCGGCCTGGCGGGCCGATCCCGTGCGCAGCGGCCGCCTGCACGTGGTGTCGATCGAAGCGCATCCGCTACGCAAGGCAGACTTGGCGGCGATGCACGCCCGGCTCGTCCCGCAGGCGTTGCGCGGCTTGTCACAGGCGCTCATCGATGCCTGGCCGGCGCTGCTGCCCGGGCTACACCGGTTGGAATTCGAAGGCGGGGCGTTGACCTTGACGCTGGGCTTCGGGCACGCGCAGCGGCTTGCCGGACGCATCGCGGCAAGCGTGGACGCCTATTTCCTGGACGGTTTCGCGCCGGCACGCAACCCCGAAATGTGGCAGCCCGAGCTGCTGGCGGAATTGGCGCAACTGGCCGCGCCGGGGGCGACGGCGGCCACCTGGTCCAGCGCCGGCCTGGTGCGGCGCGGGCTGCAGGCTGCCGGCTTTGCCGTACGGCGCGTACCGGGGCAGGGCGGCAAGCAGCACATCACCACTGCCGTGCTGGCCGATGCCGGCCGCGCGGCCGTGGCGCCCGGCTGGCAGGCGGCCGA
>CALEQZ010000064.1 GCA_937908115.1 uncultured Alcaligenaceae bacterium
AATACCGCCGCGGCTACAAGTTCTCGACCTACGCGACGTGGTGGATCCGCCAGGCCATCACCCGGTCCATCGCCGACCAGGCGCGCACCATCCGCATCCCGGTCCACATGATCGAAACGATCAACAAGATGAACCGGATCAGCCGCCAGATCCTGCAGGAAACCGGCTCGGAGCCCGATCCCGCGACGCTGGCCGCCAAGATGGACATGCCCGAGGACAAGATCCGCAAGATCCTGAAGATCGCCAAGGAGCCGATCTCGATGGAAACGCCCATCGGCGACGACGACGACTCCCACCTTGGCGACTTCATCGAGGACACGTCCACGCTGGCGCCCGCGGACGCGGCCCTGCACGAGTCCATGCGGCAGGTGGTCAAGGAAGTGCTGGATTCGCTCACCCCGCGCGAGGCCAAAGTCCTGCGCATGCGTTTCGGCGTCGAGATGAGCACCGACCAGACGCTGGAAGAGGTCGGCAAGCAGTTCGACGTCACCCGCGAGCGCATCCGCCAGATCGAGGCCAAGGCGCTGCGCAAGCTGCGCCACCCGAGCCGGGCGGACAAGCTGAAGAGCTTCCTGGAAGGGCAGTGAGGCAAGGCCCGCCCGTACGAGGCCGGCCGGCTTTGACACGCCCCTGGCCCGAGCTGGTGAGCGCAGCCGACTCATAATCGGTTGGCGCCGAGCCCGCCTTTCGGCGGCCCGCCAGAATCCTGGTCACCAGGCACGAACAGCCGCTGGCAAGGTGGCTGTTTTTTTGTTGGTCCCCGAAAGCCAAGCACCCTGCGGCAAGGGATTGGGCAGGCAGGTTCGGGCGCCGGCGCCCTCTACAATGATGGACAGCAGTTGCCGTCCGCCGTCGGCCACGAGCGTCGGCAGGGCCGCTACCGCCACATCCACGAGGGCGGCCGCACACGCCTTCACGGAAACGTCCGCGCCCCTGTCGGCGTGCCTCGATTTCCCTACTGAGCCTCTCTCCATGTCCAAGACGTTCAGACACCTCATCGCCTGCGCCGGGCTGGCCCTTGCCAGTGTTGCCGCTCACGCGCAGTATCCCGACCGCCCCATCCGGCTGATCGTGCCGTTCCCGCCTGGCCAGGCCACCGACATCTTCGCCCGTGCGCTGGCCGAAAAGCTGGGCGAGGACCTGAAGCAGCCGATCATCGTGGACAACCGCGCCGGGGCCGGCAGCAACATCGGCATGGCCCAGGCGGCCCGGGCGCCCGCCGATGGCTACACGTTGGTGATGGCCGGCAGCGCGGCGGCGGTAAACCAGACGCTGTACAAGAAGCTGGATTACCGGCTGGCCGACGATTTCGCGCCCGTGTCGGGTGTGTTCTCGGTGCCCCTGGTGTTCCTGGCCAATCCACAGTCGGGCATCCGCTCCATCGGCGAGCTGGTCAACCAGGCCAAGGCCCGGCCCGGCGAACTGGCGTATGCCAGCGCCGGTGTCGGCGGCACGCAGCATTTGTCGGCCGAAATGTTCAAGGCTGCGGCCGGGCTGGACATCCGCCACATTCCGTACAAGGGTAGTGGCCCGGCGCAGGCGGACTTCCTCGGCAACCAGGTACCGCTGATGGTCGATTCCATTACCGCCGCGTTGCCGCACGTACAAAGCGGCAAGGCCGTGGCGCTGGCCGTGACCACGGCCGGGCGGCTGCCGCAGCTTCCCGACGTGCCTACCATCGCCGAGTCGGGCTACCCGGGGTTCGAGGCCATCGGCTGGGCGGCGTTGTTGGCGCCGCGTGGCACGCCCGAGGCGGTGGTCCACTTGCTGAACGACCGCGTGCGCGCGATCCTGTCCACCCCCGCCATGCAGTCCTACCTGCGCGACCGTGGGGCGCAGCCCATGATCATGACGCCGGAGGAAACCGGCGCATTCATACAGGCCGAAGTGCGCAAATGGGGCGAGGCCGTCAAGGCATCTGGCGCGCAAGCCGACTAGCCCCGACCAACTGGCGTGGGCGGCATGGCAGGTGCCGCCCATGTGGCCCGCGCAGGCTTTGCTGTTTCAGTCCCTGCATCGCCATCGCGTGCTCAGGTGATTGCGGCCCGCGGCATCGCCGGTCGCCGCGCGGCCGCCGCACCTATCCGGCGCTGTTCTTGCTAATGGCGCGCGCGGCGCGGATCACCAGAGGTCCCAACTCCTTTCTTGCGCGTTCCAGCGTCCAGCGCGGCTTGGGCACAGAGATATTGATGGCTGCGACCGGCCGGTCATCCCGGTCGAGTACTGCCGCGGCTACGTTGACATCGGCTTGAAAGAATTCTTCGTCGGCGTAGGCATAGCGTTGCTGGCGCGCTTGCTCGATCATGCGCCGCAATTCGGCGAGGTCGGTCGTGGTGTGAGGTGTGAACTTTTCCGGCCTTAGGTCGGCTAGCCTGCGTTCGACTTCGCCTGGCGGCATATGCGCCAGGATCGCGCGGCCCGACGCGCTGACATGCATGGGTATGCGGGTGCCGACCGGCATGTAGATCGGCACTTGCCGGGAGGTAGGAACGCGCATGACGAAGACCATGCTGCCGTCGTCGTCGGGTACTGACAAATTGACGATTTCACCGCATTCCTGGTTGACCTGGTGCAGCACGGCGTGCGCGTTCTGGAACAAGGGCTCGCGCGCGAGATAACTGTAGCCCAGGTCCATCGTTTTGACGGTCACACGGTAGCGCTTGCTGCGGGCGTCCTTGGCCAAGTAGCCGCATCGCTCCAGCGTATAAGCCACGCGCTGCGCGGAGCTGCTCGTAATGCCGCACAGCTGGGCGATCTCCCGAAGGTTAAGCGTTTCTCTGCCACGAAAAGCACGCAAGACCTCCAGGCCTTTTTCGAGCGACTGGATAAAAAGGGATGAATCGGCCATATCAGGGTCGGCAAGTCCGCGCCGTCGGCTTGGAGGCTCGCGCCGGCGCGGGTCGCGGGATGTTAGCACCCGTGTCGCCCGAGTGTTGCGACGTCAGAAATTGCGATAAATAATAATCGAAAAGCAATTTACAGACATCGGTATTCGATATGTCTAATTCGTCCAGCCACGGGATTCCCGACGCTGTTGATGTGGCGGTCATCGGTGGTGGAATTATCGGCGTGTGCACGGCTTACGTTTTGGCCCAGCAAGGGGTTTCGGTCGCCGTGTTCGAAAAAGGCGTCCTGGCAGGCGAACAGTCCTCGCGCAACTGGGGCTGGGTTCGCACATTGAATCGCGACGCTGCCGAGATTCCCTTGGCCCTGCGCGCCCAAACCCTGTGGGGCGAGATCCAATCACGCATCGATGTGGGTTTTCGTCGCACGGGGATCCTGTACCTGCAGGAATCCGATGACGACCGCGCCCGCCATGCGCGCTGGATCGATATCGCAAGACCCTACGGGTGCGACGCCACGCTGCTGACGAGTCACCAGGTGGCGAAGTATTTGCCGCCGTCGCCGCGGCCATGGTGCGGAGCGCTGTACAGTGCCTCGGACGGCGTGGCCGAGCCCGGCCTGGCTACGCAGGGCATCGCCGCGCTTGCGCGTGAGCATGGCGCACGACTGTACGAACATTGCGCCGTGCGAGGCCTCGACGTGCAGGCTGGCAAGGTTGCCGGTGTGGTGACCGAGCACGGCCGGGTGCGTGCCCAGGCCGCCGTGCTGGCTGGCGGCGCGTGGTCGAGGCTGTTTTGTGGCAATAGCGGCGTCGAATTTCCGCAGCTCAAGGTGCGCGGGTCGGTGATGCGCACGCATCCTTTTCCGGCATCGCTGGATGTGGCGGTCAATGCCGGCGACTTCACGTGCCGCAAACGGGCCGACGGTGGCTACACGGTGTCGCAGTTCGATGCTTCCATTGCCGACGTGGTGCCGGACAGCTTCCGGCTGATGGGCAAGTTCATGCGCACCTGGCTGGCTAACAAGACGTTTGTCCGACTCAGGCTGGGTAGGCGGTTCTTCGAGGAACTGGCCATTGCTCGCCGTTTCGATCTCGATTCGACTACCCCGTTCGAGCAACATCGCGTGTTGGATCCCCAGCCTGCTGCGGCGGCTGTCCGGCAGGCATGGAAACGCCTGGTCGCCACCTTTCCAGCTTTCAACGAAACGCGCATCGCCCAGTCTTGGGCGGGCTATATCGATGTCACTCCCGATGCGTTGCCGGTCATGTCGGCAGTGCAGCAGGTGCCGGGATTTTTCCTAGCGTCGGGCTTTTCTGGGCATGGTTTCGGTATCGGTCCGGCGGCGGGCGAGGTCATGGCAGACCTGGTGCTGGGCCGCGAGCCCCGCGTCGACATCGAGGCATTTCGTTTCTCCCGGTTCGACAGGCCGGCGAGCGCCACGGACCGGCCGTGAGCGAGCCTGCGGCAGTTTCCCGCCCGGGCATGGGTGGGTTGAGCAAGGAGGGCACAATGGCAGTGAATATTGCATCGGATGACATGACGTCGCGGCAGGGCCGGCGTCGCATCGTCGCGGGCCTGTTGGGGGCCGTGGGGTCGGCGTGGCTGCATCCGTTGCGGGCCGCGTCGCGCAATGGTGGCGACTGGCCTTCCCAGCCTATCCGATTGGTGGTCGGCTATCCGCCCGGCGGCGGCACCGACACCGTTGCACGCCTACTGGCGCAGCAGTTCACTGACCTGAATGGTTGGTCGGTCGTCGTGGAGAACCGCCCCGGTGCTAGCGGAACGATCGCTACCCAGCATGTGGTACGGTCGGACCCAGATGGCCATACGCTGCTATTTGCTACGGCATCACCATTGACGGGTGCACCGCTGACGGTCAAGTCCTTACCCTATGACCCGATGAAGGATCTCGACCCCATCACGCTGATCGCCAATGGTCCATTCATCCTGGTCGCCAATCCCGATTTTCCGCCCAACACGCTGCCCGAGCTCGTCGAATATGCCCGCCAGCATCCCGGCAAAGTCAATTACGCCTCACCCGGCATCAGTACAGCCAACTACTTTTTCTGCGAGCTGCTCAACCTAGATGCGGGCATCCAGACCGTGCACGTGCCATACAAGGGCAGTTCGGCGCTGGTCAACGATCTGATCGGAGGGTATGTCCAGTACACGCTGGAGACGCCAGGGACGACATTGCCATTGATCCGCCAGGGCAAGTTAAAGGCGCTAGCGTTGTTGCACGACAGGCGCTTGACGAAGGCGCCGGAGATTCCCACCACCGTGGAGGAAGGCTACCCGCAACTGGTCGGTGGATCTTGGTATGGGCTGCTTGCGCCAACGGGCACACCGCGCAGGATCATCGATGCGGTACAACGGGCGACGGTGGCCGCGTTGAAGTCGCCCGCCATGCGTACAGCGCTCGATGAGCGCGACGTGCTGGTTCGCGGCAATACCCCGCAGGAGTTTCGCGATTTCATCCTGGCTGAATACCGCAAGTGGAAAGACGTCACGCAGCGCTTGGGCATCAAGCCGCAATGAAAGGACTGCCACCATGACCAGCACGCAAGCCGGACCCGACCTGACCGCAGGCAGCGCGCCGCTGTCGATGCGCCCGACGCTGGCCGGGCTAGACTACATGATTTCTGCCGGGCATTACCTGGCGACCCAAGCCGGGGCGCAGGTCCTGCAGGCCGGCGGCAACGCCATCGACGCAGGCGTGGCGGCCGGGATCGCCTTGGGGGTGGTGCAAAGCGACATCGTCAACGTAGCAGGCGTCGCCCCGTGCCTGGTCTACGAGGCTAGCACGCAAAGGGTGTGGAGCATCTCCGGGCTGGGCTATTGGCCCAAGGCCGCTAGCTTGGATTTGTTCTTGAACGAGCATGGCGGACGCATTCCCGCGGGCATCCTGCGTACCGTGATCCCTGCCGCGCCGGACGCTTGGATCACCGCGCTGGAGCGATTCGGCACGATGTCCTTTGGCGAAGTCGCGGCAGCGGCTATCCGCTATGCGCGCGACGGCTTTGTCATGTACCCGCTGATGGCCGAGGTACTGGCCGACCACGCGGACGACTATCGCCGCTGGCCGTCCAGTGCAGCAGTGTATCTGCCGGGGGGCAAACCGCCGGCCGCAGGCGACATTTTTCGCCAGACGGATCTGGCGGCCAGCCTGCAGTACATGGCCGACGAAGAGCGCGCGCATGCGTCCAAAGGGCGGCTCGCTGGTCTGGCGGCGGCCCGGCGCGCGTTTTACCAGGGTGACATCGCCGCGGCGATCGTCGCCTACCATCGCGAGCATGGTGGCTTGCTCACGCACGAAGATCTGCGTGACTTTCGCGTAGAGGTCGAGCCTGCGCTGACTACCGACTTCCACGGCACCCACCTGTATAGCTGTGGTTTCTGGTGCCAGGGTCCGTCGCTGCTGCAAATGCTCAACATCCTCGAGCCCTGCGGCTTGCATGCGCTGGGTCACAATTCTGCCCGATACATTCATCTGCTGACCGAGGCTATCAAGCTCGCATTCGCCGACCGCGAAGTGCATTACGGCGATCCCCGGTTCAAGGCGGTGCCGGCCCAGGCACTGCTGTCCAAAGCCTACGCGCGCGAGCGCCTGGCGATGATCCAGCCCGACAGGGCTGGGCCGGACATCCCACCAGCGGGCGACCTGCCCGATGCCGGCCGCTCGACGCCGCGCGAATCCGGCGGCGACCCGGTCGCGCGCACCGATCCGCGGCTGGACACGTCCTATGTCGCGGTCGTCGACAAGCAGGGCAATGCGTTTTCCGCCACGCCGAGCGACGGTTCGTACAACACGCCGGTCATTCCCGGTACCGGCCTGTGCCCGTCCGCTCGCGGCAGCCAGTCCTGGGCACAGCGCGGCCATGCCAGCGCCATCGGCCCAGGCCGGCGGCCGCGGCTGACGCCCAACCCGTCGCTTGCGGTGCGTCCAGGCCGATACGTCATGCCGTTCGGCACACCGGGCGGCGACGTTCAATGCCAGGCCATGCTGCAGACGTTCCTGAACATGGAAGTGTTCGGCATGGATCCGCAGCAAGCCGTGGAAGCGCCGCGCTTTGCCACGTTTAGCTTCCCCTCGTCCTTCGAGCCACATACTGTGCAGCCGGGCCGACTGATGATCGAGGACCTGGTCGAGCGCGAGGTAGGTGAGGCACTGGCGCGCATGGGGCATAACGTAAAGTGGTGGCGCGACCGCAATTGGCGCGCTGGTGCCATGTGCGTGGTGCGCCACGATACGCAGACCGGCATCCTCTGGGGGGCGGCTGACCCGCGACGCCCGGCATACGCCATCGGGCAGTAGCACGCGCCAAGCCGCGTTGCCCAGCTAGCCGCGCATCGGCCGGCGCGGGCATTTGGTAGAATGGCGCGCTTTCAGCCAGCCTTGGCCTCCCTACCAGGCGGTTGGCGATGCGCACGACACGCGTTTTTCAAACGCGACTGCGGCGGCGCAACGGGCCTCTAGCTCATGCTTGGTTAGAGCAGCGGACTCATAATCCGTTGGTGCTGGGTTCGACTCCCAGGGGGCCCACCAATTTCCCTTTTTCGCGATGCTAGACGTTTTCGAGGCAGTAGCAGTACGCAAGTCCTGCCCCGAACGACACCAACCTGCTCCTCCAAAACATACAGGGATCAGGCACCGCCGGCAGCGGCAACGATCGCGGATCTTTCGGTAGTTCGTCAGGAAGTCAAGCGGCGGCCGGTTCCGCCCCACGAGCTCAACCCCCCGCCTGCCGCGCCGCCCTCATCCCGCCCGCCAACGCCGTGACGGTCAACACCAGCGCAAACGATGTCGCGCCCGTGGCCAGTCCCACGGCGTCGGTCAGATAGCCGGTTGCCACGGGCAGGATGCCTGCCGGGACATAACCGCCCATGTTGAGTACGGCGTTGGCCTGGGCGCGATGGCTGCCCGGGACGTGCAGGCCGATGAGCGTCAATCCGCCGAGCTGGCCCGAGCCCTGGCCGGCGCCGGCAAGCAGGGCAGACGCGATGAGCGCGGGCACGAGCGAGGCGTGGATGGCGCAGGCCAGCGCGGCCATCGATAGCACGGTAGCCACTGCACTGGCGGCGAAGATGCGGCGTATGGGCCAGCGCCGCACGGCAAATTGCACGCCGGTGGCCGTCAGGAACATGGCGCACGCCATGCCGCCCGCCAGCAGTGGGCTGCGCACGCCGAGCAGGTTGGACAGTAGCGACGGCCCCAGTGCCAGGACGAAGGACGTGGCGGTGACGCCGGGGCCGAAGGTGGCAATCCCACAGGCGACCTGGCGCCGGTTGGCGGGCGGCACCGTGGGCAGGCTCAATCGTGCAGGGCCGGGCGTGGCCGGCCGGTGCAAGGGCAGCCGCCACACGATGCCGAGCGCGGCAAGCAGCACGATCGCTTCGATGGCAAAGATTGGGACGACCGGTTGCGCGAGCCATTGCGCCAGTCCGCCGGCCAGCAGGGGCCCCAGTCCTGCGCCGAGCACCATGGCAATGGATGCCATCAGGGATGCCAGTGCCTTGTGCGCGTCGCCGCCGACGTCGACCACCGCGGCCATGCCAGCCGAGACGATCACCCCCACCGCGATGCCCGCCAGCAGCCGGCCGGCGGCCAGCATGGCAACCGACGTGGCGCCTGCAAACAGCAGGCAGGCCGCCAGGGCGGCGAACAATCCCGGCACGAGGACCCGCTTGCGCCCGTGCCGGTCGGAGAGCCTGCCGGCGATGAGCAGCGTCCCGAGCAGGCCGGCGATGTAGAGCGCGAAGACGACGGTCAGCGTGCCCGACGAGAAGCCGAGCTGTCGCTGCCAATGCACGTACAGCGGCGTGGGCGAGTTCGACAGCATGAAGACGGCGGTGACGACGCTGGCCATGGTCCACAGCGCCGCCGGCGCGGCTGCGCGTTTCGCGAGCGAAACCTTGCCGCTTGCCTGCGCATGAGCGCGATGCCTGCCATCGTCGGCGGTAATCGACGCAGCCGGGGCGCGGCAAAGAGTGGGACATGGGTCTGCGCCGGCCCGTAGGTTCGTCATGGCGATGCTCCTATACGAGTTTTTTCGTACTATAAACTAGTTCGATAAAACTCGTACATAGGCAGGGGCTGGCGCCTTGGGGTTGGGCCGTTTTCGCGCATCGCTTGCCAGCACGGGGCGAGATGGGTCGCGGCGCACACGCGTGCAGGTGTGTAGCAACTAGTTCGATGAATCTCGTACCGTTGCTACAATCGATCCATGAGCACCGCCAGGAAAAAGCGCTTGGCCGCAACCGGCGACGAGCCCGCCGACTTGCCCGATCCGCTGCCGGAACCAGCGGTCGAGGATTTGCGGCTCGAGACTGTCCTTGCCGCATTGGCTGATCCCTTGCGCCTGACCATCGTGCGCAAGTTGTTGCTGGAGGCGCAGGCCTACGACCATCCGTGCGGGTGGTTCGGCTTGGGCAGGCCCAAGTCGTCGTTGACCCACCACTTCAAGGCGCTGCGCGAGGCGGGTGTGATTCGCCAGCGGCAATACGGGCTGGAGCGGCGTAGCCGGCTGCGCACGGAAGACCTCGAGGCGCGCTTTCCGGGCTTGCTGGACCTGGTCGCCAGTTGGCAGCCGGCCTCGTACAAGAAGCCAGGCCGGTCACGGCCAAAAGGGTAAAACGCGGGTCGCCGACGCAAGCGCTGCAAGCGCCTGCGGCGCGTGCGATCAGCTTGGCGGCGTATCGAATGGGGGCGCATCGGCATCGTTGCCGTTTTCCGGCTCCGGCACCCACGCGGGCAGGTCGCTGACGATCGCCGCCGGCGTGCCGACGGCTTGCGGCTGGCTGCGCACTTCGTATTCGTAGCGCATGCGCTCGCGATAAAGCTCGGCCGCTGTCGGTGCGGTGTAGCCGGGGCCGCTGCTGCAGCCCGCGATGCCTGCAGTCAGGAGGATCAGTACTGCAAGCGGCGCAGGTGCCTTTCGTGTGCGATCCATGATTACCCCTCGGTGAGTCGCTTCAGTGGACGTATGCGGTCCGGCGCGTTGATTTTATGTTTCGATGCGTGACGAAACATGCTGGCCGTACGGCCTAGCCCCGCGGTAGGGGGTTTATCCTCGTATTTCGGCTAGGGTTATCACCCATCTTCACGAAGCGGTCGCTGCACTACGATGCGCTCAAAATCACGACAGGGGGTGTCGTATGAGCATCGATCGAAAACAACTCGCTTGCTTCGTCGTCGGGGCCGAAGTCGCTCCAGGGCAGTGGCGCTGGGGCGTGCTGAATGAAGACCACCAGTGGCTGACGACGTTGGACGAAGTCCGCTCGCAGGAAGCCGAGCGCGCTGGCGTGCGGTGCTGCAATCCCAGCGAAGCGGTGCGCAACGCGGCCGCGGCCGGCCTGGGCGTCGCGCCGGATGTGGAGATCGTCGCCTACCGGCTTTTCCAACTCACCGACAGCGATGAGTGCGCGACGGTGCTATCGGGCAGGGTGCTGGGGTAAGCATCCGCCTACGGTATGTCGAAGCGCACGATGCCCTGGCCGGGGTCTTCGACGACGTAGTCGTCCACCGGAAACTCGCGCGGTTCCATGGCGCCTTTGACCGCGAACCGTATCGTCCCGGGCCGCCAAGGCAGCGCCCGCAGCGCGGGCACATCTACCCCGATTGCCAGCAGATAGCCTTGTAGGCGCGTTTCATCGGTGTCGGCGCCATGGTCGTTCGATGCCGTCCAAGCCACCGTCAGGCAGTCGACCGAAACTTCTTCAGGCGATTGGCCTGCCGGCGGGCGCGACAGCAGCGTGATGGCATCGACCTTCCAAATTTCCATGATGGCATTCCAGTGAGGCACGCGCGGCTTGGCGTTGCGGCCTGCGCAGGCAGGCATGCCATGCTAGCAAGCTGCGCGTGCGTCGCGCATCAGTAAACATTGCAGATGTGACACGCAGCGAACGCGCCGGGCGCGGTGCGGTTGCCGTGCAAGCGCGCGCGTCCTGCACTACGCTATCGGTACGACCCGACGAATCAACGGCACGGGCAGGGCCCGGCGCAAAAAAGGAGTTGCATGGACATCGACCAGAAAATCGCGGTGCTGGTACAAACGGTTTCGCACCAAGGCGGGCGCATCGATGCACTGGCCGGCGCGCTTGCGTGCGTGCTGCAGCTGGCACGCGCCACGCCCGGACTGCGCAGCAGCATCGAAACCCAGCTCGAGCAGCGCTACGCGCGCTTGCTCGCGCAGTCGGAAAACCCGGATTACGTCGCCGGATTCGAGTCGGTGCGCGATGCGATCCTGGCGGGATTGGCCGAAGACAAGCCGGGCTGACCCTCGGGCAAACCCTGAGCCTGTGCCGCGACATCCGTCGTATGCTATGTGTTTCAAGGATTGTCCATGTTTGCCAACCATCAGGTCTACAAGGGGTTTCGCCTGTCCGCGCTGGTGCATCGCGTCCTGCCCGACACCGCCGATGCCGGCCTGGACGGGGTCACCTTCCATGCCACGCTCATCGTGTCGCGTGCCGACAATGGCGCCGACGAAGCCGAATTCGAAGTGCCCGCCTTCGCCCGGGGCGAGCGCGCGCCCACGCCGGCCCAGGCCATACACATGGCGATCGAGCACGGGCGCGCCATCGTCGAGGCATGGTCTAGCGGTGCCGATCCGGACCGTTCCTGATGCCGGCTGGCGGCCGAACCCGCGCGCAACGCCGCCCGCGCGACCACAGTCCCAGCCGTCCCTGAAAAATAAATCCAGTTTTTGCTTGACGCCGGGCGCAAACCCGGTCATAGTGCTCGCACAGATAGTCAAGCGACGCGGGTTTTTCGTCCACCTGTCGCCTTTTGGTACCTCGGTAGAAGTTAGTTCCCTTCCTTGATCGTCTGGCAATCCCGAGCTTCGGCTCTTACTTTTCAAGGAAGCAATAATGGCTACCGGTATCGTCAAATGGTTCAACCCCGAAAAAGGCTTTGGCTTCATCGTTCCCGATGACGGCGGCAAGGACCTGTTCGCTCACTACTCCGAAATCCGCAGCAACGGCTTCAAGTCGCTGGACGAAAACCAGCGCGTGAGCTTCGAAGTCGGCCAGGGCGCCAAGGGCCCCGCGGCAAAGAACATCGAGCTGCTCTAATCGCATACGACCGCGCGGCGGCTTGCCGCGGTGCGGGACGCATTGCAAAGGCCTCCTTCGGGAGGCCTTTTGCTTTGTGGCGCCCGTGTCGCGGCGCCTGCCCCGCCAGCCGCCCTGTCGGCATGCTGCCGGGCTCGCGCGCGCCGGTGCTTGTGCCGGTTGAGACACATCGCCGACGGCGGCAAAAATGCTATCAAGGTTGCCTGTTTCGCGAACAGCTGCTTACAGGGTGCACGAGCCCACGGCGCTAGAATGCCGGGCTGCCGTAACGGGGAAACAAGGAGAGTGCCCATGAGCCGTGCCGGGCCGGTCATTGCCCTGCTTGCCATGCTTGCCGGCTGCGCGGCGCCGCACCGGCCTGCGCCCCAGGTGGATGCCACCAGGCCGCCGCCGCAAGCCCAGACGTCACCCCAGGCTGAGACGCCGCCGCCGGCGCCCGCGCAGCCGCTGCAGCGGCTGCGCGGCGCCTACGACGCCTCCCGCGGCTGGGTGCTGTGCGGGGAGCAGGCCGCGCAACCGTTGCGGGTGACGCCACAGGCACGCAGCGCGCTCGAGCCGTTCGTGGCCGGCCACGCGCAGTTTTTCCTGGATGGCTGGGGGCGCCGTAGCGGCCAGGGGTTGGATCTGATCAGCGTCGAGCGCATGCATACCGAGGGGCCGGGCTGCAACGAGCCGCTGGCAAGCTTTGCCTGGGTGGCCCATGGTCAGGAACCGTTCTGGGCCTTTGCCATCACCGCCACCGGCATGCGGTTCAAGGCCGCTGGGGAGCCAGCCCGCACGTATCCTTACGTCGCGCCGCAGCGCGGCGACGACCAGGTCGTGTACGCAGGACAGGCGTTCGTGCTGACGCTGCGCAAGCAGCCCTGCGCATCCAGCATGGCCGACGCGCGCTACGCGTGGAGCGCCGAGCTGCAGGCCAACGGGCGCACCTGGCGCGGCTGCGCGTGGCAGGGCATGCAGGGTGAAGCGGCCGCGCAAGTGCCTGCGCGTTGACGTTGCGCGCGGCAGGTGCGGGTCAGTCCCGCTTTTCGCCGCCCAGCGCAGCGACCAGCTCGCCCAGCAGCGCCGCCAATTCGCCGGTCATCAGCGCCACGTCCGCATCGAAGCGTTCGTCTTCGTCCATGGCGGCGTCGTCGTTGGATTCGCGCAGCACGTCCAGCGGCGCGACGCGCTTGACGTCCAGCGACTCGGTCAGCACGAATGAGACGCGGTCGGCCCAGGTCAGGGCCAGGCGCGTGCATTGCTTGCCGGCAGCGATGTGGCGCTGCACGTCATCGGCGTCGATGGCATGGCGTACGTAGCGCACGGCAGCCCGTCCGTCACCGCTGGCGCGCAGTTCGGCATCCTGGTCGATGGTGAAATTGGCCGGCGCCTGGCCGTCGGCCAGCCACGCCGTCATGGCGCTGGCCGGCGATTGCGCGACATACAGCGGCTCGGCCGGAAAAGGGTCGACCGACTTGGCCAGCAGGCCGAGCATGTCATCGGCCTTGGCCGCGGCGGCCGCATCGATGACCAGCCAATGGTTGACAGGGTCCAGCCACGCGCGCGTGTCGCGATAGACGCTGAAAGCCTTGGGCAGCAGCTCGTCGGCGACTTGTTCCTTGATCTGCTTCATCTGGCGCCGGCCCGGCTTGTAGCCGTTCTGCTCTTCGAATTCCTGGGCACGCGCGCGCGCGACCTGGTTGACGACGGTGGCTGGCAGCAGCTTCTTTTCCGCGCGCATGGCGATGAGCAACTGGCCGCCGACGGCATGGACCAGTCCGGACTTTTCGCGCACCGGCACCCATCCCAGGTTCTGCTCCTGCAGCGAGCCGGCCGGCCGATAGGCATGGGCGGCGAGCTTGTCCTCGAGTTGTTGCGCATCGAGGCGCCACGCCGGACTGAGTCGATAGATCTTCAGATTCTTGAACCACATGGGAGATGCCGGCAAAAGGGCTGATTCTATACGAGGGTTCGCGCACGGTTCGGGGTCACGTTTGGTCACCAGGGGCGCGGCGCACATGCAGTATCTTCTGCCCACCCATTCGAATAGAAGGAGAGGGGCTTTATGAAACCTGCCGTCATCGCTGGCATCCTGCTCATCGTGCTCGGCGCCGTCGCGCTGATCTACAAGGGATTTGGCTACACGTCCGAGGAGACGGTGCTGCAGTTGGGGTCGATCAAGGCCACTGCCGAGACCGAGAAAGAAGTCCTTATCCCGACCTGGGCAGGCGTGACTGCGATCGTGGCCGGCGCGTTGGTACTGATCGTCGGTCTGCGTCGTTGATCGTCATGGCACCGGCCCCATCCAAAGGTCGGGAGAAAAAGGTCGGGAGAAAAAGGTCGGGAGAAAAAGGTCGGGAGAAAAAGGCCGCGAGAAAAAAATGGTCCGGCCCAAGGGGCCGGACCATACGGGAGCACACAGCGCCGCGTCATGAAGGCTCGCGGGAAACGCGGCGCAGGTGTCAATGGCACGGACCCTCGGGGTTGCACGGGGGATGTCGCAGCGCCCGAACTGCATGGGACCGTCCATGTGAGCGGCCAGTGTAGGCATGGGGCACTGACATCGTCCTGAATGTCGCGCAGTCCGTCAGCGTGCGGCCAGGCCGATGCTCGTCCACCGCGCTGACCTCAAAGTCTTCCAGATAGCGCCCGAAGCTGAACCAGTACCGCTTCGGCAGGCTCGGCCGGTGGCACCGGCGCAAGACAGGCCTGCGCCGGGCAGGGGCATTGCATCACGACGGCGGCCGCGGACGAGGCCTGCGTCGGTCAGGCGGTCATCTTGGTTTGCGTCGGCGCGCTGGATATCCGGCCCCTACCTGTGGGATAGGCAAAAAAAGGAGTCCCGAAAGGGACTCCAAAAAGCCGGATAGGCGCAGCAGTCCCACCCGGCGGGGGATCGTCGATCCTACGCGTGGATGTCGTTGTCTTTGGTCTCGCGCAGGAACAGGGTACCGATGACCAGGGTCATGACGGCGATGATGATCGGATACCACAGGCCATCATAAATATTACCCGTGGCAGCCACGACCGCAAATGCCACCGGCGGCAAAAAGCCCCCGAACCAGCCGTTGCCGATGTGGTAGGGCAGGCTCATCGAGGTGTAGCGGATGCGGGTCGGGAAGAGTTCGACCAGCATGGCTGCGATCGGGCCGTAGACCATGGTCACGTACACCACCAGGATAAACAGCAGGAAGGTGACCATGACCTTGTTCATGGCCGCCGGATCGGCAGCCGCGGGATAGCCGTGGTCGCGGATCGCCGCGGTCAGGGCCTTGTTCAGCTCGGCGCTGCGCTTGGCGAATTCTTCCTTGGGCAGCGAGCCGCCTTCGAACGATTCGAATTCGGCGTCGCCGATCCGGACCTTGGCCACCGTGCCGGCCGGCGCGGCCTGGTTCTCGTAGTTGACCGCGTTGCGGGCCAGGAACGACTTGATGATGTCGCACGAGCTGGTGAACGAGGCCGTGCCCACGGGGTTGAACTGGAACGAGCACGTGGCCGGGTCGGCAATGACGGTCACCGGCGCTTCGGCCTGGGCGCGCTCGAGCGCCGGGTTGGCGAAGTGCGTGATGCCCTTGAAGATCGGGAAGTAGGTCAGCGCCGCGATCAGGCAGCCGGCCATGATGATGGGCTTGCGGCCGATCTTGTCCGACAGCATGCCGAATACCACGAAGAACGGCGTGCCGAGCAGCAGCGCGATCGCGATCATGATGTTGGCCGTGTTGGCATCGACCTTCAGCGTCTGGGTCAGGAAGAACAGCGCGTAGAACTGGCCCGTGTACCA
>CALEQZ010000065.1 GCA_937908115.1 uncultured Alcaligenaceae bacterium
CGCCCAGCCGGCGCGGTAAAGCGCACGGCCGTATCGGCGTACCGGGCCGAGAATACGACTTCCATGCCTTCGGGATCGCGCGAGACGCGCACAACGTACCCAACGGCCCCTTGCAACGGCTCGAATGGCACCGTCCATCCGCCGTCGGCGCGCACCGGCTCGCCCAGCTGGGGGGCGGGCAGCAGGCGCTGTACGCCGAGCAGGTCGCCCGAGGACGACACGGCCGCGCCGTAGCCGCCGGCGACCAGCACCGGCTTGCCGCCGGGCGCCGCGCCAGGCGCATGCGGCTGCAACCGCACGCTGCCACGCAGCACTTCGCTGCGCACGCCTTGTTCCACGCCCACGCGCAGCCGCGTGCCGCGCACGCCGGTCACGGCCACGGGCGCACGCACCTCGAAGCGGCCCACGCCGCTGCCGCCTGGCGCCACATCGGCCTCGATCTCGCCCTGCTCCACATCCAGCACCGAATCGGCCAGCGGCACCGTCTGGAAGCGCCGCGCCCGCTGCAGGACGACGCGGCTCTGCGGCTGTATGGTGGCCTGGCTGCCGTCGATGAAGGACAGCGTGGCAAAGCCATCTGCGGCCGTGGTGATCACACCCCCTTCGGGCACGACTGCGCCGGCCGATAGTGGCTGGCTGTTCAACTGCACCTGCCCGCGCAAGTGCGACACACGTGCCGGGGCCGGCGCCTGCGGGATCATCGCCAGGGGGATGCGCAGCTCCTGCGCCACCGGCAGCCGCCGCGGGTCGTCGATGCCGTTGTGCGCCTGCACCGCCGTCCAACGCGCCGCATTGCCGACGTAAGCCTGCGTCAGCGACATCAGCGTATCGCCCTGCCGGACGATGTGGATGAAGTCATCGCCCAGGGCACCGGCGGGCTGGCCCTGTGCGGGCGTAACGCAAAGGCAGGCGAGCAGCGCGGCGGCGCCAGCGGCCACACGCAATGAGTCGAGGGGTTTCACAGTGACGGTTCCGAAGAGTCGTCCGCACCAGTATCGGTGCGCACCAGGCGATATCCCAGGGCATACGACGAGGTCAGCCGCAGTCCGTTGCGCGGCTGCAGCTGCAGCTTCTGGCGGATATTGGACAGGTGCGTATCCAGCGTGCGGGAAGTGGGTGGAACGGCGCGGTTCCAAACCATTTCGGCCAGGAGATCGCGCGACAGCAATCGGCCGATGTTGCGAAAGAACACCAGCGCGAGTTCGAATTCCTTGGGCGTGAGCACGACCGGCTCGCCGTGCAGGCTAATGCTGCCCGCGCCCGGATCGATCACGTACGGGCCCACCGGAAAAGCTGCGGTCGATTGGGTTCCACCTGTGTTGCGCCGCAGCTGCGCGCCGATGCGCGCCAGCAGCTCGGCCGGCCGCACCGGCTTGACCACATAATCATCGGCGCCCGCTGCCAGTCCTTGGACGAGATCGGATTCCTGGTTGCGGCTGGTCACGAAAATGACGGGCAGGCCATACCCGTGCTGCGCGCGCAGCCGGCGCACTACCTCGTCGCCGTCCATGTCGGGCAACTGCCAATCCACCAGCACGAGGTCAAAGCTTTCCTGGCGCAGCGCCTGCAAGAAGCTGCGGCTGTCGTGAAAGCTGCGGCACGCATACCCGCCGCCGACCAGGATTTCGCTGATGTAGCGAGACTGGTCGAGGTCATCTTCCAGTGAAGCGATCTGCATGTCGTCAATATCAGCGGGGAAGAACACGGCTTGGGCGCGCGGCGCAATCGCCCATGCGGCGCATCATAGCGCGTAGATACGCGTGCTTACAGCAGCATCACTTAATACCGTCAAATTTTGCAAATTTTGCAGACTTTGACTCCTCGGTTTGCAGTTGTTACGCGACACTGCCCTCGCATCGTTTGATCGTGCCGTGCATGCCTAAACGGCAAAGATACGGCGAGCATGTGCGAGAGGAAGGATTGCAGATCGTTGTTTTGTACCAACCCGAGCGCCTGGCCGAAGTCCTTCTTGCCTTGCGTCGCGCCGGCCTATCCGCGCAAGGCTGCACGTCGCCGGCAGAGCTGCTTGCCCTGCTGCGCCAGCGCCCGTGGAATGCAGTGGTGCTGGACGTGCATGCCTTGGGGCCGGAGGCCTATACGCTGATCACGCGCCTGCGCCGTTCGCGCGACCTCATCATCGTCGCCGGCGGCCCGGGTCTGGGGCCGGAAAGACGGATACTGGCGTTGGAAAGCGGCGCCGACGCATGCCTGTGCGAAACGTCCGACAACCGCGAATTGGCTTACGTGCTGCATGCGCTCGGCCGGCGCGCGGGGCTGGACATCAGCGCCGAGTCGCCACTGGCGCGCCTGCCGGAGCGCAGCTGGGAACTGCGCGACCAAGGCTGGACGCTGGTCTCGCCCGACGGCCACGAATTCGCGCTGTCGGCCAATGAACGCGTGCTCGTGCACTCGCTTTGGCAGAAAAAGGGCCGCGCCGTGGCCCGCGCAGACTTAGCCGCGGCGCTGGCGCAAGACGGCCTGCGGGCCCAGGTCGTGGGCGCGCGCAGCGTGGACGTGCTGGTCAGCCGCCTGCGGCGGCGCCTGGCGCGCAGCGGCTGCACCTTGCCGCTGCGCACCGTGTACGGCAGCGGCTATCTGTTCGCCGACGAGTAGCGCAACGAATCACGCCAACGGGCTTGCCGCCAGGCCCCCGGCAAAGAAAAAGCCGGATCGGCACGACTGCCGGTCCGGCTTCCCTGGTATTCGACCAAAGCGGTTTTGGTCGGGGCGAGAGGATTCGAACCTCCGACTCCTGCGTCCCGAACGCAGTACTCTACCAGGCTGAGCTACGCCCCGTTAGCGATCTCGCTCGACCGCGAAAGCGCAAAATTCTAGCAGAGATTCTCGATACCCGGAAACCGGGTAGGCGGCAAGCGCCTCACGGGCCAGTCCGGCCTCGATACGAGCGCACTCGCGCGTATGGTCCAGCGCGTCGGTGGCCCGGATCGCGGCCGCCACCGCGTCGAAGTCGCCCTGCCCGGTCTGGATGGCTTCACGCACCAGCCGGCGCTGCTCCGGGCTGCCAATTTCCATGACCCGGATCAGCGGCAGCGTGGGCTTGCCCTCGCGCAGGTCATCGCCCACATTCTTGCCCAGCGCGCCGGCCTCGCCGCTGTAGTCCAGCACGTCGTCCACCAGTTGGAAGGCGGTACCGATGTGCCGGCCATAGGCCGCGGCTGCGGCCTCCTGCTCGGGAGTGGCGCCGGCCAGCACCGCGCCTACTTGCGCGGCCGCCTCGAACAGCTTGGCCGTCTTGTAGCGCACGACCTGCAGGTAGCGCTCCTGAGAGGTGTCCGGGTCGTGCACGTTCAGCAACTGCAGCACCTCACCCTCGGCGATGACGGTGGTCGCCTGCGAAAGGATGGACATGATCCGCATCGAATCGGCTTCGACCATCATCTCGAAGGCGCGCGAATACAGGTAATCACCCACCAGGACGCTGGCCGCATTGCCAAAGACGGCGTTGGCCGTATCGCGCCCGCGCCTTAGCTCGGACTCGTCGACCACGTCGTCGTGCAGCAGGGTGGCGGTGTGGATGAACTCGACCACCGCCGCCAGCAGGCAATGCTGCGTGCCCTGGTAGCCCAGGGCGCGCGCCATCATCAAGAGCAGGGCCGGACGCATGCGCTTGCCACCTGCGCCGATGATGTACTCGCCGATGGTGCGGATCAGCATCACGTCCGAGTTCAGCCGTGCGCGGATGACGGCGTCGACCGCCTTCATGTCGTCGGCGATGGGGGCAAGCAGCTCGGGCAGTTTCAAGATGCAGGTCCGGATGAAAGAAGGCCGCCAAAGGCGGGGGCCACCGTCGCCGCCGGCCTTTTGGGCGCGGCTGGCAAGCCGGTGATTATAGTTGCCCGCGGCGCGGTGCCCGTGCCAACCGCCACGCCTTGCGCAGGCGGGCTGCCGACGCGATTCGCGGGTGCCGTTCTTTGCGGCGGCGCCGGCTAAATCCAAGGGACCTGCCGGGCCGCCCGGACTCAATGGCTGGCTGGCTCGCCCGCGACGCCACCCGACGCGCGCCAGCGCGCCCAGCCGGCCTTGCGCAACGTGCAGGCCGGGCACTGGCCACAGCCATGGCCCCAAGGGTGCCGCCGGCCGCGCTCACCCAGGTAGCAGGTATGGCTGTGCGCCACGATCAGATCCACGAGCGCCGGACCGCCCAGGTCGTGGGCCAACTGCCAGGTTTGCGCCTTGTCCAGCCACATCAGCGGCGTCTCGATGGTCATGCGCGCCCCCAGGCCGAGGCTGAGCGCCACTTGCTGCGCCTTGATGGCGTCGTCGCGGCAATCTGGGTAACCGGAGAAGTCGGTCTCGCACATGCCGCCGACCAGCACATCGATCTGGCGGCGGTATGCCAGGGCGGCCGCCAGGGTCAGGAACAACAGGTTGCGCCCCGGCACGAACGTATTGGGCAGGCCGCCAGCCTGCAGTTCGATGGCGCGCTCGCGCGTCAGCGCGGTGTCGGCGACCTGGCCCAGCACGCCCAGGTCCAGCACGTGGTCCTCGCCCAGGCGGGCGTCCCACTCGGGAAACGCGCGGCGCAGCTCGCGCAACACATCCAGCCGGGCCCGCAGCTCGATGCGATGGCGCTGCCCGTAGTCGAACGCCACGGTTTCGACGCGCGCATACCGCGCCAGGGCCCAGGCCAGGCAGGTGGTCGAGTCTTGCCCGCCGGAAAAAAGGACCAGGGCGCCCCGCGCGCTGGTTGCGATTTGCGCTGGCATGTTCGATGAATCCGCAAGGAAAATGGCAACGAAAAAGGGCAACTTTACGCCCTTTGCCTTGCGCGGCCGGCAACCGGCCACGCGTCGGAAGTGCCCGAAGGCGCGCCGCACACGCCGGCGTGATCTGCCCCTCTTACACCAGATCCCCTTGACTGGCAAGCCCAAAGGGCAATAGAATTGCAGGTTCGGCATTTTGGCCGAAATTTTTTAGAGGAACCCCCCATGTACGCGGTCATAAAAACCGGCGGCAAGCAGTATCGGGTAGCCGCAGGCGAAAAACTGAAGATAGAACAGATACCGGCAGACATTGGGCAAGAGATCACGCTCGACCAGGTTCTGTCGGTGGGCGAGGGCGACCAACTCAAGGTCGGCACCCCGCTCGTTTCCGGCGCCCTGGTCAAGGCCACAGTTCTTGCGCACGGTCGTCACGCCAAGGTCAAGATCTTCAAGATGCGCCGTCGCAAGCACTACCAGAAGCGTCAAGGCCACCGTCAGAACTACACCGAGATCCGCATCGACGCCATCACGGCGTAATTCCGGAATCGGTCACGCAAGGAGCTACACATGGCACAGAAAAAGGGCGGCGGCTCTACCCGCAACGGTCGCGACTCCGAAGCCAAACGGCTTGGCGTCAAGGTCTACGGCGGCCAGGTCATCCCTGCCGGCTCGATCATCGTGCGCCAGCGCGGCACGCGCTTTCACCCCGGCGTCAACGTCGGCCTGGGCAAGGACCATACCCTGTTCGCGCTGGTCGACGGCAAGGTGCAGTTCGCCGTCAAGGGCAAGCTGAACAAGCAGACCGTTTCGGTCGTGCCCGTCGAGTAAGTCCGCCAGGCAAGCGAAAAGCCCTGCCCGCATGCGGCAGGGCTTTTTGTTTTGGGGCAGAATCACTGCGGGACGCGTCGCGCGTCCGAGCCCTTACAGGTACATCCAAATGAAATTCGTCGACGAAGCCACCATCGAGGTGATTGCCGGCAAGGGCGGCAACGGCGTGGCGAGCTTTCGCCGCGAGAAATTCATCCCCAAGGGCGGCCCGGACGGCGGCGACGGCGGCCGCGGCGGCAGCATCCGCGCGGTCGCCGACCGCAATATCAACACCCTGGTCGATTTCCGCTACGCGCGCAAGCACGTGGCCAAGAACGGCGAAAACGGCCGCGGCTCGGACCAATACGGCGCAGCCGCGCCGGACATCGTTCTTCGCATGCCGGTGGGCACCATGGTCTACGACGCCGACACCGGCGAGCTGCTGCACGACCTGAACCGCCACGGCATGGAGGTGACGCTGGCCGCCGGCGGCGAGGGCGGCCTGGGCAACCTGCACTTCAAGTCCAGCACCAACCGCGCCCCGCGCCAATGCACGCCGGGCAAGCCGGGCGAACACCGCCGGCTGCGCCTGGAGTTGAAAGTGCTGGCCGACGTGGGGCTGCTCGGCCTGCCCAACGCGGGCAAGTCCACGCTGATCAGCAAGGTGTCCAACGCCCGCCCCAAGATCGCCGACTATCCCTTCACCACGCTGCATCCCAACCTGGGGGTGGTGCGCACGTCCGAATCGCGCAGCTTCGTCATCGCCGACATCCCCGGCCTGATCGAAGGCGCCTCCGAAGGCGCGGGCCTCGGGCACCAATTCCTGCGCCACCTGGCGCGCACACGCGTGCTGCTGCATTTGGTGGACGTCTCCACGCCCGACCCGGACGTCGACCCGGTCCCGCAAGCCGTGGCCGACGCGCGCGCCATCGTCGAGGAACTGCGCCGCTACGACCAGGCGCTGTACGAAAAACCGCGCTGGCTGGTTATGAACAAGCTGGACATGGTGTCCGACCCGGACGCGGTGCGCGAGCGATTTTGCCGCGAATACGGCTGGGATGGGCCGGTCTACGCCATATCGGCCCTGACCGGCGAAGGCACGCGGCGGCTGGTGTGGGCGCTGCAGGATGCGCTGGACGAAATGCGCCGGCAGGAGCAGGAAGCCGTGGACAAGGCCGCCGGCCTGTTCGTGTCGGACGATCCCCGCTTTGACGACACGCGCGGACCGGCCTCTGACGCCGAGCCGCCTGCCGGCCGCTAGCCGCGCCACAAGCGGCCGCGCCCGCCGCCCGTGACGGCGTCCGGGCGCCCGGGACGGCCGGCGCCAGCGTAGTAGTAATATCCCACGCTTTTCCCGCGACGCATCGCCGCCCTGTGGTTCCCGGCCATGATTACCGATACTGCGCCCGTTTCCGTCGTCGCCTCGGCCACCCGGCTGGTGGCCAAGGTCGGTTCGTCCCTGGTGACCAATGAAGGGCGCGGCCTGGACCACGGCGCCGTGACGCACTGGGCCGCGCAAATCGCCGCGCTGCGCCGGCAGGGCCGGCAGGTCGTGCTGGTCTCCAGCGGCGCGATCGCCGAGGGCCTGGCCCGGCTGGGCTGGGCGCGGCGGCCCGCGGCCATGCACGAGCTGCAGGCAGCCGCCGCCGTCGGCCAGATGGGCCTGGCGCAGGCCTACGAGGCGGCGTTCGCCGAGCATGGGCTGCGCACGGCCCAGATCCTGCTGACGCACGAGGACCTGGCCGACCGCCGGCGCTACCTGAACGCGCGCTCGACCCTGTTCACGCTGCTGCGCCTGGGCGTGGTGCCCATCGTCAACGAGAACGACACCGTCGTCACCGACGAGATCCGCTTCGGCGACAACGACACCCTGGGCGCGCTGGTGACCAACCTCATCGAAGCCGACGCGCTGGTCATTCTGACCGACCAGCGCGGCCTGTACGAGGCAGATCCCCGCAAGCACCCGGACGCGCGGTTCGTCAGCCACGCACAGGCCGGAGACCCTGCGCTGGAGGCCATGGCAGGCGGCGCCGGCAGCGGCGTGGGCACGGGCGGCATGCTGACCAAGATCCTGGCGGCCAAGCGCGCAGCCCGCAGTGGCGCGCACACCGTCATCGCGTCCGGGCGCGAGCCCGATGTGCTGCTGCGGCTGGCATCCGGCGAGTGCGTGGGCACTGAACTGCGGGCTCGGCTGCCCGTGCTGTCGGCGCGCAAGCAGTGGTTGGCCGATCATCTGCGCCTGCGCGGGCGCGTCACGCTGGACGCCGGCGCGGTGCGTGCGCTCGTCCATGAAGGCAAGAGCCTGCTGCCCATCGGCGTGACCGCCGTGGAGGGCGAATTCGAGCGCGGCGACGTCGTGGCCTGCGTCGACAGCAACGGACGCGAGTGCGCCCGCGGCCTGATCAACTATTCTTCTGGCGACACGCGGCGCATCATGCGCCTGCCGTCGTCACGCATCGCCGAAGTGCTCGGCAGCATGACCGAGCCGGAACTGATGCACCGGGACAACCTGGTGGTGGTTCACGCGTCCTCGACGAACATATAGCCCCACCGGTAGACCGCGCGCAACGGCAGGGAAATCCCCTGCTCCTGCGCCTTTCGGCGCAGCCGGCACACCATCACGTCGACCCCGCGCAGCGAGGCGGACACGCCGCCGAGCGGGTCATCGCGGCTGCGCGATGACGGCCGGGCGACCTTGCCCAGGCTGGCGATCAGGTCATCACGGCTCAGCCGCCGGCCCGGCGCCGCGAGCAGGTGCGACAGGAAGGCGCGCTCGGACGTCGTCAGCCGCAGGCGCTTGCCCAAGGGGCTGGCCAGCGTCCAGCCGCTGTCCAACAGCCGCCAACCCCTATCCGCGGGACCGTTGGCGATCGGCGGCTCCGAGCCAATCCCAGGAGACGGGCTGGCCATGCCGCCCAGATCCGCGCTGCCGTCGGCGGCCGCCCCGCCCGGCGCCGGGGCCGACACAGGGCCACTGCCCGTGCGCCTGGCCAGCGCCTGCAGGCTGGCGGCCAACTCCAGCCCGCCGACGTCGGCCGGCAGGCAGACGTCGGCGCCGCATTGCATGGCGCGCACGCGTTCGTCGGAGGAAGAGAAAGCCCCCACCACCACAATGCCCAACCCGGCATCCATCGCGCGTAGCCGGGTGCTCGCCATGTAGGCGTGGTCGAGCACGTCGGCCAGCACCACCAGAGGCCGGGGGCTCTCGTCGTAGCAGCGGTACAGGTCCGTTAGGCTCGCGCAGCGCAGCGCGTGAAAGCCGTGATGCAGCAGTGCAGCGGTGTGGCTATCGCCTTGGTGTTGCGATTGCAGGACCAGCACGGAAAGCCTGGAATTCATGGGCGATGCAAATCGGCGTCATGCCACGCTGAAACACAATTGTGTTAAATCGTAAGCTTATCTATCCAAGCTGCAAAGGCAACATGCTTCGGCGCGTTGCGATCGCCATGCCCACGAGCTTTGAAAGAATGGCGGGCACAGGAGGAATCGCCCACGCAAATCCCATTTAGAACCGCACCTTCAGGTACACGCCCCCCATGTGCTCGCGGTTGCCATCGCCGACCTGGCCGTTGTAGCCGACACCCAGGGCGGCGTTCTTGCCCAGCGCGACCTCCCCGCCCAAGCCGAACACCGCCGCGTCGTCGGCCACGGGCGCGCCGGCAATCTCGAAGGCGGCGCCGTTGCCTTGGATGAAAGCCATCGTGGTGCGCGGGCGCGTATCGCCGCTGGCATGGCGCCACCCCAGCGAGGCGCGCAAGGTCGCGCGCGAGCCGTTGACCTCGAACGTGGCGGCCGTGCGCAATCCCAACGTAAAGGTCTTGACGTCGGCGCGCTCGGAATCGCCGCGCAAGGCGGCATCGCCGCCGCGCTCGCGGAAGCCATCGGTTTTCTGCCGCAGCCACGCCGCGCCGGCGAACGGTTCGACGGCGACGCGCTCGCCGACCGGCAGCGCATAGCCGGCCTCGACGAAGGCCTGGGCGGTCTTGCCGTCATAAGACGAGGTCAACCGTTGGCCACCGCCGAGCGAAACATTGCGCGTGACGTCCAGGTCGTGCCAGGCGTGGCCGGCGCCCAGCAGCAGGCTCAGCCGTCCCCGGCCAGCGTCCCAGGCCTTGCCGCCGTAGACGGCCACGCTGTAGGTCTCGATGTCTGCGCGCGAGTCACGATCGCGCACCTTCACCGTGCCGTCGGTATAGCCCACGGCCGCCCCCAGGCGCCAACCGCCGCCCAGGCCCGCGTCGCCGCCCAGGAAAAAGCCATGCAACGATTGCACGGCCTGCGCAGCGTTGCCGTCGCTGCCCAGCGTCTGGCGTCCCGCCACGAATTGCGTCCAGACGGGCAAGGCCGACGAACTTGGCAAGGCGGATGCGTCGGGCGCGGCGCCGACGTCGACCGTCTGGATGGAAGCGGTCTGCACTTCCATCCATTCCGGGCCCTGCAGGGCCGCCATGGGCTGCCCGGGCGCCTGCCCGGCGCCCAAGTTGGCCCGCATGCGCTGCTGGGCGATGCCGGTCAGCATGCTGGCGCTGGCCACCATCATGGCGCGCGAAGTGGGATGGATCTCGCCGGAAAGCTGGTTGAAGGCGGACACGTCGCCATTCAGGAACACCTCGTCGACCAGATCGTTCTTGCCCGCGACCGACTCGGCGCCGCGGGCGGTTTCCCGTTCATTGGGCGTCAGCGGCAGGCGGTTGATGGCGTCACGGTCCACCGCCAGCCGCAGCGCCGCATGGTTGGCGCCGTAAACCGGCAGCAGCTTGACCAGCTTGGACGGACCCGTCCAGGACAGGCCGGCGAAGCGCCCCGTGACCCCGCCCTGGGCCGTCAACACCGTGTAGTCGCGATTGAGCTTGACACGGGCGCCGGGCAGCGCGGAGGCCGCAACCTTCGTGCCCGCCAGGTCGGCGGCCGAAGCACCGGTGACGTCCACGCGGTCGGCTTGGCCGGCATCGCCCAATTCGACGCGATATTGCGCGCCGCGCCAGTCGATGGCCTTGGCACGGATGCGGCCCAGCGATTGGCCGGGATCGATCACCGCACCCGACCGCGCCGACAGCGTGCCGCCGATGTCCCAGTTGCCCGCAAGACGTGCGCCGTTGAGCGCCACGCCACCGCTTGCGCGGATGGGCGCGGCCGTCGTGCCGCCCTCGGCCAGGCCGCCGGCCGCCACGGACAAGCTGCCCAGCGTGCTGCCCGCCTGGAAAGACAAGCGGTTGTTGCCCGTGGCGGCGAACTGGCGCACGCCGTCGGTGCGGCCTTCGTAGCTGGCGCCGTCGCCAAGGGTGACATACAGGCCGCCGGGACCGGATGCGCCGCCCGTGTCGATGAGGTCACCGCGCACCTGCGCGCCGGCCGCCCAGGCCGCATCGACCTTACCGTCGGCACCGGCGCCGCTGCGCGTGACCTGTAGCAGCGGGCCCGACACCATCCATTGCGTGGCGGCGTCGATGGAAATCGATTGATGCTGGCCAGCCTGCGTCAGCGACGACGAAATACCCGCGCCGGCGGCACGCACGCGCGCCCCCTGCACGTCCAGCACGGCCGAATCGGCCAGCGCGATGCCGTCGCCCCGGTCGGACTGGACATCGACGGCCCCCAGTCGCAGCGTGCCACCCGATGTCGCGCCGGCGGCCGCTGCACCGTCGCCCGCCGCCTTCAGCTTGCCCGAATGCAGCGCCACCGTGCCGCCATTTGCCGCGAGCGCCGCCATGGCGCCGGCGCCGGAAACCGCCACGTCGGCGCTGCCCGTGACCAAACCGTCGGACTGATCGGCATACAGGCCGTGCGCCCCCGCGCCGGCGGTGCGCACCGTCGCCCCGTCCAGCTCCACGCGCGTGCCGTCGGCCAGCGGATGGCCGGGCGCGCCGGCCTGCGCGGCGTGGGCTCCGTCGGCCTGCGTCGTCACCGATACGCCGTGCAACGTGATTGCGCCGCCGCTGGTAGCCAGCACGCCTCGCGCGTTGCTCGCCCCGGTCATGGACACGCTACCGCCCTGCAGCACGATGCTTGCGCCGGTATCGGCCCGCACGCCCACGGCTGGACCTTCGCCCGGCGCACCCGAGCCTGACACGGCAATGTCCAGCGGCCCGCTGGCGGTCACCTGGGCGCCCTGCTCGGCGTGCAAGGCATCGCCGCCGACGACGGGTTCGCCCTGCTCGATCCGTCCGCCGGTCAGCTGCGCCGTCGCGCCCACGACGTGCAAGCTGCGTATGCCATGCACCCCGCCCTCATAATGCGCGCCGTTGATGACGCTGACGTAGGTGCCGGCCGACTGCGACGAGGCAGCTGGCCCGCCGTCGACGATATCGCCCTTGGCCTGCGCGCCGTCCAGGCGCAGCACCACCTGCCCGTCTGCACCGGCGCCGGTGCGCGTCACGCGCAGCAGCGTGCCGTCGTTCTCGACGAGCCGCGAGCCGTTGGCCGCCTCGAGCCACTGCACCCCGGACCGGGTGAGCGTGGACGCGATGCTCGCGCCCTGCGCGCTCACGGCAGTGTTATCCAGGTAGAACGATGCGGCGTCGCGCACGCGCAAGCCCGGCCCCGCCGCTGCGGCGAGCGTGCTGGCGCTTACGTACAGGCTGCCGCCCCTGGACAGCGATGCCGCCGCTGCGCCCGCGCCGGCGGCGCTGGCCGAGGTACCGCGCACATCGAGCTGGCCACCGCGGTCGGCCCGCAGCGCCGATGCGAACGGACCCTGCGTGACCACAGTGGATCCGTCCAAGGCGACGCGGCCACCCCGTTCGGCCAACACGCCGAAGGCGCCTGCGCCCGTGGTGCCGACCTGCGCGCCCGTCCCCATGATCGATCCGCCGCGACTGGCCCACAATGCCGGCTCTCCCGCGCCGCCGGTCTGCACCACCGCGCCGTCAGGCAACGGTAGGACGGCACCGAAATCGGCGCGCAGCCCCTGAGCCGCTGCCCCGCCGCCCGCCGCCGCGATGGCAGCGGCGGCAAACGCACGCGCCCACGACCTGGGAATCGACGCGTCCCTGCGTTCGGCCCCCTTCGAAAAAGCCGGGTGCCGGACGGCTCCGGCATGCTGGCTGCTTTGCGTATGGTCCATGGCTGGCTCCGCATCGGCGTTGTGACGGATGCGCCTTGCGGCACCCGGCACGCAGGCTGTCGCCATGCGGTTGCCGGACGCCGCTTGCGACGCCAGGCCAGTCTATGGATGGGGTGTATGGCGATGTAACTCGATAAAAGGAGCAAGCCTCCGGTAGGGATCAGCCGTTGCGCTGCAGCCTTTTTCGGGCTTTGCGACGGCATTGGCAAAAAACCGTGACCGTCGGGACACGGCGCCTCGGCCATTGCGACTATCGGCGTGCCCGCGCTTCATACCTTGCGCAACCGTCCAGGCCGGATGGCTTAGGACGTCTACCCGCCCGCCGGCGCGCCGATGATGCGGCAGCGCGGGGCGGCGAGACGGCAGCGCCGACCGCGACGAGCGAAACACACGTTCGTGATCGACGATTATTCCCAACGTGATTTGGAGTTGACTTCCAATCACGGTCGTGGACACCTTCGCGCAACGCCTGCGTTTTGCCCGCCAGCGCCTGGCCTGGACCCAAAAGCAACTGGCACAGGCCAGCGGCCTGTCGCAAAGCGCCATCGGCAATTACGAAAGCGGCCAGCGCTTTACCAGCCGGGCGCTGCTGCGCTTGGCGCATGCCCTGGGCGTGAGCCCCGAATGGCTCGAGTTCGGCCACGCGCCTGCCGCCTATCCGGCTACGACCCACGCGCTGCAAGAAGGGCCGGCGGCCGAGCCGTGGCCCTTCGAAACGGTTTCGTATCGGGACTACGCCGCGCTGAACCGGCGCGACAAGGCCGTGCTGGAACAGACGGTGCAAGCCTATGTGCGCGCCTGCCATGACACCTATCGGCAAGGCGGCAAACCGGCCTCGTCCGGCAAGCGCGCGAAAAAATCTTCCTGAGAACCTATTGCCGCGCCGGGCTGGGCTGCCTGGGCGCGCTGGCCGCGCCGGTCGCAAACGGGCCATTGGCGGCTTCCGGCTCGCCGCGGATGGCGCTGGCGATGTCGCGCGCGGCCTGCGCGTCGTCGACGCGAAACGCCATCACGCCGCGGTCAAGCGGCTCGGCGATGCGCGGCACCGCCACCAGTTGCCGGTTGACCGCCAGCACCATGACCTTGCCGACATTGCGGCTGCTGACCTCGGCGAGCTTGCGTGCGCCTTCCTCATTGAAACGCAGGCCGACGAAATGCTGGCCCTGCTTGTCCACCATCGCGGCGGCCTCGGCCAGGTCGCCGCGCGTCAGCACGGGCATTTGCTGCACATAGAGAGACCCGTCGCCAAGCGTGACCTCCGCCAGGCCCGGCTGCGGCTCCAGCTGCGCGATGAAGAACTCCACCGGCATGGGCGCGGGCGTGGCGGCCGACGCGGCGCCGGATTCCCCGGCGGGCTGCGCCTGGCCAGCCGGCGACGCCGCCTGCCCGCCGCCGCGCGCGGCCCGGTCACCGGGCGTAGTCTGGCATCCCGCCAGTGCAAGCACTGCGGCGATCGCCGCCGGCGCCAGGAATCGGATGTGCTGGTTCATACGCCACTGCCTCCCGGTTGGTGCATTCGAAGGGCGGGCCGGCCCGCGGCCCGGGGTCGGGAAAGTGTACAGGGCGCCCGCGCCCACTGGGGCTGGCGCCACGCCGGTCATGCTTCCATCTGTAAACCGACGCCGCCCTGCCGCGCCTTTGCTCACGATTTGCATACACGTCCTATACTTTGGTTTCGCGCAGGGGTACTCGCCGCGTCGCCAGCAGGCGCCGCGCGCGGGTTGAGAGAGTCCCTTGTACCAGTACGGATAATGCCGATGCTGGGAGCGTTTTCCTGCATGCCGCGTGCAGCCGGAATCCATCCCGATTCGGCTCCAGACATTCTTTTGGAGCTTTCCCATGAACGCACACCCCCGTTTCCTGGCCGCCACGGCCGAGGTCGATGCCGCCGCCGTCGCGCCGCTGCCGCGCTCACGCAAGGTTTATGAAGTCGGTTCACGCCCGGACATCCGCGTGCCGTTTCGCGAGATCGAGCAAAGCGACACGCCGACCATGATGGGCGGCGAGAAAAACCCGCCGATCACGGTCTACGACACCAGCGGCCCCTACACCGATCCGGATGTGAAGATAGACATCCGCCGTGGCCTGCCGGAGCTGCGGCGCGCCTGGATCGAAGAACGCGGCGACACGGAAATCCTGCCCGGCCCCACCAGCGAATACGGCCGCGCCCGCCTGGCCGATCCCAAGCTGGCGGCCATGCGCTTTAACCTACAGCGCCCGCCGCGGCGCGCCAAGGCTGGCGCCAACGTCACGCAGATGCACTACGCGCGGCGCGGCATCATCACGCCCGAAATGGAATTCGTGGCCATACGGGAAAACCTGCGCCGCGAGCAATACATCGAAAGCCTGCGCGCCAGTGGCCCGGACGGCGAAAAGCTCGCGCGCCGGCTGCTGCGCCAGCATCCGGGCCAGTCCTTCGGCGCCAGCATCCCCGAGCGCATCACGCCGGAATTCGTGCGCGACGAGGTGGCGCGCGGCCGGGCCATCATCCCTGCCAACATCAATCACCCCGAGCTCGAGCCGATGATCATCGGCCGCAACTTCCTGGTCAAGGTCAACGCCAACATCGGCAACTCCGCGGTCAGCTCGGGCATCGCCGAGGAAGTCGAAAAAATGACCTGGGCCATCCGCTGGGGCGGCGACACGGTCATGGACCTGTCCACCGGCAAGCACATCCACGAAACCCGCGAGTGGATCATCCGCAACTCGCCCGTGCCCATCGGCACCGTGCCCATCTACCAAGCACTGGAAAAGGTCGACGGCAAGGCCGAGGAACTGACCTGGGAAATCTTCCGCGATACGCTGATCGAGCAGGCCGAACAGGGCGTGGACTACTTCACCATCCACGCGGGCGTGCGCCTGGCCTACATCCCGCTGACGGCCGATCGCATGACCGGCATCGTCTCGCGCGGCGGCTCCATCATGGCCAAGTGGTGCCTGGCGCACCACAAGGAGAATTTCCTCTACGAGCACTTCGAGGAAATCTGCGAAATCATGAAGGCCTACGACGTCAGCTTCTCGCTGGGCGACGGGCTGCGGCCGGGATCGGGCTACGACGCCAACGACGAGGCGCAGTTCGCCGAACTGAAGACGCTGGGCGAGCTCACCCAGATCGCCTGGCAGCACGACGTGCAGGTCATGATCGAAGGCCCCGGCCATGTGCCTATGCACATGATCAAGGAAAACATGGACCTGCAGCTCGAGCACTGCCACGAGGCGCCCTTCTACACGCTGGGCCCGCTGACCACCGACATCGCCCCCGGCTACGATCACATCACCTCGGGCATCGGCGCGGCGATCATCGGCTGGTACGGCACGGCGATGCTGTGCTATGTCACGCCTAAGGAGCACCTGGGCCTGCCCAACAAAAAGGACGTCAAGGACGGCATCATCGCGTACAAGATCGCCGCCCACGCCGCGGACCTCGCCAAGGGCCACCCGGGCGCGGCCATCCGCGACAATGCCCTGTCCAAGGCCCGCTTCGAGTTCCGCTGGGAGGACCAGTTCAACCTGGGGCTGGACCCAGACACCGCGCGCGAATTCCACGACGAGACCCTACCCAAGGACTCGATGAAGGTCGCGCACTTCTGCTCCATGTGCGGGCCGCACTTCTGCTCGATGAAGATCACCCAGGACGTACGCGACTACGCTGCCGCGCAGGGCGTCTCCGAGCAGGATGCGATCACCAAGGGCATGCAGGAAAAGGCGGTCGAGTTCCGCAAGACCGGGGCGCAGGTTTACCACCGCGCCTGACGCGTGCGGGCGCGCTAGGCCTTGATCCCATTGGCCCGCTTGAACTCGCTCAGCCCGGGGCTGGCAAGCGCTTCGACCAGCTTGCCAGCCAGTTCGGGCTGTGCCGCGCCGGCAGCCACGGCGATGGTATAGACCGTATCCAGCGCGCAGCCTTCGGGCAGCTCGCCCACCAGCGTGACCCCCGGCGTGTACAGGATCTCCGTGACTTGGGTGCAGCCCAGGCCATCGGGTTCGGCCGCCGCCGCCAAGGCCTTCATCGCAGTCGCGCCGTTGGGGAACTCGCGAACGCGCGCACGTATTTGCTCGAAGACGCCCAGCTTTTCGAAAACCGCCTTCATGTGCTGGCCGGCAGTCGATTGCTGCATGTCGGGTACGTAGACGGCGCCGGCTGCCAGCAGCGCCTCGCGCAGGCCGTGCTCGCTCGAGACGTCCGCCGGCGGGCGGCCGGCCTTGACCGCCACCCCGGTGCTGACCACGCCCAGGTCCCGCACGGTGTTGCCACGTACCTTGCCATCGGCGGCCAGCCCGTCGATCAGCTTGCGCGACAGGATCGCGGCGTCGCAGGGATCGCCCGCCAACAGCTTGTCGCGCATGGCACCGACCGCACCGAACATCCCCTCGATGCGGCAGCCGTGCTTGGCTTCGAAGTCTTTCCTGATGCCGTCCACCAGGCCGAACGCGGCGCCGCCGCTCAATATGTGCACGATGTTCATGGATTGCGTTTCCGTTTGCTTCGATTGATTTGTTTTCAGTCCTGCATCGCCGCCATCACTGCGTCCGGCGTAATGGGCAGGCGCCGCACCCTCACACCGAGCGCATTCATCACGGCGTTGGCAATGGCCGCCACGGTTGGACCAACCGATGGCTCGCCCGCGCCCACGGCAGGTGCATCGCCGTCTTCGACAAGACTGATTTCCACCGGCGGCACTTGCGAGAACCGCGCAATGGGATACTGTTCCCAGCCGCCCACCACCATCCCGCGCCGCGTATACGCGGCCGATTCGTACAGCGTCCACGACACGGCCTGGATGGCCCCGCCTTCTAGCTGCTGGCGCACGCCCTCCGGGTTGATGATCTCGCCAACGTCGGCAGCGATGTACAGGCGGTCGACCCGGATTTCGTGGCTGACCTCGACTTCGGCCACCACGGCGCAATAGGCGCCTTTGCCCTTATAGCGCGCCAGGCCCACGCCCATGCCTCGTCCGGATTCGTTGCCAGGCGCGGGCCGGCGCTCATGCCAGCCGCTCATGGCCGCGACCCTGCGCAGGACAGTTGCCGCACGCGCATCCCCCAGGCATTGCAGGCGGTAGTCGATGGGATCGTATCCGTGGTCCAGCGCGATGTCGTCGATGGTCGATTCGATGGCGAACACATTGGCCAGCGCGCCCAGCGCGCGCATGGCCGAAGTGCGCACTGGCACGTCAACGAGCCGATGGCAGACCAGGGCGCTGCAACCAAAGTCGTAGATCGGCTCGATGTTGCGGTCGGCTCCGCCGCCGGCCGACTGCGGTCCGTTGACCGCATCGATGCGGGGAAAGGCCCGCTCGGCGTACCACGACCCAAGCAGGGTGGGCGTGGCCGCGCGCCCGGGACGCAGGCTGTGGCCCGGACTCCAGATCGTATGGCGCCAGTCCACCACCCTGCCCCGTTCATCGACGTCGGCCTCCACGCGCACCGACATGGGCGGACTTTGCGGAGACCAGCTCAACTCGTCGGCACGTGACCATTGCAGCCGCACGACGCGGCCTGGTACGCGCCGCGACAGCCAGGCGGCGTCGTAAGCCGCGTCATCGGCCCCGTTGTGTCCATAACAGCCGGCGCCCGGCACGTGATGCACGACCACCTGTTCCTGCTGCAGGCCGAACGCGACCGCCAGGTCAGCTTGCAGGTTGTAAATGCCCTGGCTGTGGGTCCATACCTCCAATGCGCCGTCTTCCCCCGTGCGGGCATAGGCGCACGACGGGCCAATGGACGCGTGCTTGAGGAAAGGCTTGAGGTAATCCGCTTCATAGCGACGCACCGCCTTGCCGGGCGCCTGCGCTGGCGCCTTGGCCAGCGTAACGGGCTCGGCCGTCGCGGCGCTACGTAGCCAGCGCTGCAATGCATCCGGGTCGGGATCCGGCAAGGTGTCGGCTTCGTCCCAGGTCGCGCGATCACCGAGCGCGGCGATCACGCGGTCGGCGACGCGCTCGGATTCGGCCAGCACGCCGACCAAATCCCCGTCGCGCACGACATCCAGGACGCCGTCGGCCTGCGCAAGTTCGCCCGGCACGAAATCGCGCAGCCGCGCCAGCGGCCCTGGGGGCCGCAACACGCGGCCGTGGACCATGCCGTCGAACACGAGGTCGTGGATATAGGTGTAAGCGCCGCGCACCTTTTCGGACAGGCCGAACGGCGGCAGGCTTTCGCCAACGTAGCGCCGCGCCGGCGGCGGCACCTCTTCGGGCGGGGGCGCCACGGTTGCGTCCATATCCAGGTCAGCGGCCAACTGCGCATAGCCGCCCCACGCCTTGCCTGCCGCGTAGAACTGGCCGTCGCGCATCGACACCTCGGCCACCTCCACGCCCGCCAGATGCGCGACGCGGCGCATGGCCTGGGCGCGCAGGAAAGCGCAGGCCATGCGTATCGCCATGCCCGAATGCTGCACCGACAGGCTGCCCGACGTCACCGATTCATCGGCATGGCGCCTCGTGCTGGCATGCCCGACGCGCACGCGCGCCACATCCAGTTCCAGCGCGTCGGCCGCGATTTGGGCCAGCGCCGTCAGGATGCCCTGGCCGAGTTCGACCTTGCCGGTCAGCACATCGACCGTGCCATCGGGACGGACGCAAATCCAATCCGACAAGCGTGGATTGAGCGAAAGACTGACGGGCAACGCGCCTTTGCCCGCCGGCTCTACGGGCGCAAAGGCTGGCTTCATGGCGTCTGTCCTCGAGGCGGGTTGTCGTTCGCGCCACGCAACTGCGTTGCCACGTCGATGACGGCCTGCACGACGCGGTTGTGCGCACCGCACCGGCAGAGGTTGCGATCGAGCGCCTCGCGTATGGTGGCCTCGTCGGCCGTCGGCCGATCGGCCAGCAGCGCAGTAGCCGCCGCCAGCAATCCTGCCGTGCAATAGCCGCACTGCGCTGCCTGCCGCCGCACGAATGCCGCTTGCAACAGCGCTCCGACGGGATGATCGGACAGGCCTTCCACCGTCACTACATCCTTGCCATCGGCGGCCCACAGCGGCATGTCGCACGACGGGACGGCGCGCCCGTCGAGCAAGACCATGCAAGCGCCGCACTCGCCCTGGCCGCAGCCAAAGCGCGTGCCCTTAAGGCCGAGCTCGTTGCGCAGGATATCCAGCAGTATCCGGTTTTCCTCGGCGTCGATGCGGCGCGGCGCGCCGTTGACGACCAGGGTGGCTTGCATGCAGGCTGTCATCGCTCCCATGCCTCGCGTGCGCTCATTCGACGCGCATGTTTGCTTCCTTGACCACGCGGCCCAGCCGCTCGATGTCCGCCTTCAAGTAGTCGGCAAACTCGGCTGTTCCCATCACCATGGGCTCCACACCGTCCTTGGCCCAGGCCGCGCGCACGTCTTCGGCGCCGACGATCTTGCCGATGGCCGCGTTCAGTTTCTCGACGATTTCCCGGGGCGTACCGGCAGGCGCCAGCACGCCAAGCCAAATGTTGGCGCGATAACCTGGCAGGCCTGCCTCCTCCATGGTCGGCACGTCGGGCAGCACCGGCGAGCGCTTCGCGCCCGTGGTCGCCAGCGCGCGCACACGGTTGGCCTGCACGAGCTGCGCCATGGTGGCGATGGCGTCGAACATATAGTTGACCTCGCCGCCCACCACCGCGGTGCGCGCCTGGCCGCTGCTCTTGTACGGCACGTGCTGGACCTTGATCCCGGCCATGGAATTGAGCAGCTCGCCGGCAATGTGGTAGGGCGTGCCAGTGCCCGAGCTGGCGTAGTTGAGCTTGCCCGGCGCCTGCTTGGCGGCTTCGATCAGCTCCTTCAAGCTCTTTGCCGCGAACGTTTCGTTGGCCACCAGCACCAACGGCGCGTCGTTGATCGGCGCCACCGGCACGAAGTCCCTGGTCAGGTTGTAGGGCCGGTTGGGCACCAGCGTTTCATTGACCGTATGGGTGTTGGACATCACCAACAGCGTGTAGCCGTCGGGCGCGGCCTTGGCCACCATCTGGGTGCCGATCTGCGCGCCGGCACCCGGGCGGTTCTCCACGACGAAGGGCTGGCCCAGTACCTCCTGCAGCCGCTGCGCCAGGAACCGGCCATAGACATCGGCCGAGCCGCCCGGCCCAAAAGGAACCACCACGGTCACGGGCCGGCTCGGGTAGTCGGCGCCGGCCGCCGCTGCCGCATTGCCCACTGCCAGGGTGACAGCGCCCAAGGCGGCGGCCAGCCATTGCGTCAGGGATGCTCGCATCGCTTTGTCTCCATTGGATTTCTTATTCCACGCCCTGCATGGGGCAGTCCGGCCTCCTTCGCGGCATCGCCCTCCTTGCTGAGGGCGATGCCGGCGAACTTGGTTCGCCGAAATGGTACCCATATCTGACCTTTATGTACATAAATAAATCAATTTGAACCAATTTGGGCGTGCACAGGCCTGCCCGGGCGGGGCTGGCCTAGTTGAGGCGGGAAACGGGTTGAACGTGGCGACGGAACCGGGCCGACACAGGGTCGACCCTGGACCACCTTGCAGCGAACCTCACCCCAGCACGCTACCCAGCGTGCGACGCACGTCTTCCTCGCTGCGGCCGCTGCGGCGCACGTAGTCCTGCAGCTGGTCTTCGCCGATCACGCCTACGTTGAAGTACTGCGATTGTGGGTGGCTGAAGTAAAAGCCCGACACGCTGGAAGCCGGGTACATGGCAAAGCTTTCGGTCAGCTCGATACCGGCATCGCGCGCATCCAGTACGCGGAACAGGTCGGCCTTGACCACGTGCTCGGGGCAGGCGGGGTAGCCGGGCGCAGGCCGGATGCCGCGGTACTTTTCGGCGATCAGCGCATCGTTGTCCAGCGCCTCGTCCGGCGCATAGCCCCACAGGTCGCGGCGCACCCGCTCGTGCAGGCATTCGGCAAAGGCCTCGGCCAGCCGGTCGGCAAGCGCCTTGAGCATGATGCTGGAATAGTCGTCGTTGGCGGCAACGAACTCGGCCTCTTTCTTTTCGATGCCCAGGCCCGCGGTCACGGCGAACAGGCCGATGTAATCGGCCACGCCGCTGTCACGCGGCGCGATGTAGTCAGCCAGGCACTTGTTGGCCACGCCCTCGCGCTTGGCGCCCTGCTGGCGCAGGTTGCGCCAGGTAAAGAGCACCTCGTCGCGGTTGTCGTCGGCGTAGATTTCGATGTCTTCGTCATTGACCGTGTTGGCCGGGTAAAAGCCGACCACGCCGTTGGCCGTCAACCACCGGCCATCGATGACGCGCCTTAGCATGGCCTTGGCGTCCTCATGCAACTTGCGCGCCTCGGCGCCGACCGTCTTGTCGTCCAGGATGTCGGGATACTTGCCGAACAGGCTCCAGGTCTGGAAGAACGGGCCCCAGTCGATGTACCGGGCGATCTCGGCCAGGTCGTAATGCTTGAACGCGCGCCGGCCGATGAATTTGGGCCGGGGTGGCACGTACGCCGACCAGTCGATGGCCGGGCGCGCGGCGCGCGCCTCGGCCAGCGAAATGATGGGCGTGGCCTTGCGATTGGCGTGCCGCTGGCGCACCAGCTCGTATTCCTTGGCAATCTCGGCGACGTATTTGTCGGCCTGGTCCGACACCAGGCTAGTCGCAACGCCCACCGACCGGCTCGCGTCCGGCACATAGATCACCGGGCCCTCGTAATTGGGCGCGATCTTGACGGCGGTGTGCACGCGGCTGGTAGTGGCCCCGCCGATCAGCAGCGGGATCTTGCGGCTGGTGAAGTATTCGTCGCGCTGCATTTCGCTGGCGACGTAGGCCATCTCTTCCAGGCTGGGCGTGATCAGGCCGGACAACCCGATCATGTCCGCACCCACCTCCTTGGCCTTGGCCAGGATGTCGGCGCACGGGACCATCACGCCCATGTTGACGACTTCGAAGTTGTTGCACTGGAGCACGACGGCGACGATGTTCTTGCCGATGTCGTGCACGTCGCCCTTGACCGTGGCGATGACGATCTTGCCCTTGGCACGTACGTCGCCGCCGGCCTGCTCGATCTGGCGCTTCTCTTCCTCGATGAAGGGGATCAGGTGCGCCACCGCCTGCTTCATGACCCGCGCGGACTTGACCACCTGCGGCAAGAACATCTTGCCCGCGCCGAACAGGTCGCCCACCACGTTCATGCCGTCCATCAACGGCCCCTCGATCACTTCGATGGGCCGGCCGCCGCGCGCGGCGATCTGCTGGCGGATCTCCTCGGTGTCCTCGACGATGTAGGTGGTGATGCCGTGCACCAGCGCATGCGTCAGCCGCTCGGCCACCGGCAGCGCGCGCCAGGCCAGGTCCTCCTCCTTGCGCGTGCCCGAACCCTTGACCGTTTCGGCCATTTGCACCAGCCGCTCGGTCGGGGTGCGGTCGTCGGCGGGATCGGTGCGTCCGACAGGCTCGGCGCGGTCCAGGATCACGTCCTCGACCAGGTCGCGCAGCTTGGGATCCAGGTTTTCGTACACGCCCAGCTGCCCGGCGTTGACGATTCCCATGGTCAGGCCGGCGCGGATGGCGTGGTACAGGAAGACCGTGTGGATGGCCTCGCGCACGGGCTCGTTGCCGCGGAACGAGAAACTGACGTTGGAGATGCCGCCCGATACCCGCGCATGCGGCAGGTTCTGCCGGATCCAGCGCGTGCCCTCGATGAAATCCATCGCGTAATGGTTGTGTTCGTCGATGCCCGTGGCCACGGCGAACACGTTGGGATCGAAGATGATGTCTTCGGGCGGGAAGCCTTCTTCTTCGACCAGGATGCGGTAGGCGCGGCCGCAAATCTGCTTGCGGCGCTCCAGGTTGTCGGCCTGGCCTTGCTCGTCGAAGGCCATGACCACCACCGCCGCGCCATAGCGGCGGCACAGCCGCGCGTGGTGACGGAAGGCATCCTCGCCTTCCTTCAGCGATATGGAGTTGACCACCGCCTTGCCCTGCACGCACTTCAGGCCGGCCTCGATCACCTCCCATTTGGAGCTGTCGATCATTACCGGCACGCGGGCGATGTCCGGCTCCGAAGCGATCAGGTTCAGGAAGCGCGTCATCGACGCCACGGAGTCGAGCATGGCCTCGTCCATGTTGACGTCGATGATCTGCGCACCGTTTTCCACCTGCTGGCGCGCAACGGCGAGTGCCTCGTCGTATTTTTCTTCGCGGATCAGGCGGGCGAACATCTTGCTGCCGGTCACGTTGGTGCGCTCGCCGACGTTGACGAAGAGCGAATCCTCGCCAATGTTGAGCGGCTCCAACCCCGACAGGCGGGTCAGCACCGGGACCTCCGGAACCTTGCGCGGCGCCAGCGATGCGACCTTGGCCGCAATGGCGCGGATGTGGTCGGGCGTGGTGCCGCAGCAGCCGCCGGCCATGTTGACCAGCCCCGCGCGGGCGAACTCCTCCAGCAACGACGACGTGACCTCGGGCGTTTCGTCAAAGCCCGTCTCGCTCATGGGATTGGGCAGGCCCGCATTGGGGTAGACGCAGACGTGGGTGTCGCACAGCTTGGCCAGCTCGGCCACGTACGGGCGCATCAGCGCCGCGCCCAGCGCGCAGTTCAGGCCGATGGTCACGGGCCGGGCATGGCGCACGGAATTCCAGAACGCCTCGACCGTCTGTCCGGACAGGATGCGGCCGGAAGCATCGGTCACCGTGCCGGAAATCATCACGGGCAGCCGCTCGCCGCGCGCCTCGAAGACCTCTTCGACCGCGAAGATCGCCGCCTTGGCGTTGAGCGTATCGAAGATGGTCTCGATCAGGACGATGTCGATGCCGCCGTCGAGCAGTCCGCGCAGCTGCTCGGCATAGCATTGCCGCAACTCGTCGAACGTGATGTTGCGCGCGCCCGGGTCGTTGACGTCGGGCGAGATCGACGCCGTCTTGGGCTGCGGGCCAAGGGCCCCGGCCACGAAGCGCGGCCGCTGCGGCGTGCTGAAGGCATCGCACGCCTGGCGCGCCAGCCGTGCCGAGGCCACGTTCATTTCGTAGGCCAGGTGCGACAGCCCATAGTCGCCCTGGGCCACCGACGTGGCGCCGAAGGTGTTGGTCTCGATCACGTCGGCGCCGGCTTCCAGGTACTGGCGGTGAATCTCGGTGATCACCTCGGGCCGCGTCAATGACAACAGCTCGTTGTCTCCTTTCAGGTCCCGGTCGTGGTCGGCAAAACGCTCGCCGCGAAAATCGCCCTCCGACAGTTTGTAGCGCTGGATCATGGTGCCCATGGCGCCATCCAGGACCAGGATGCGCTCGCCGAGCAGGCGCACGAACGCTGCGCCGCGGGTATAGGCTGAAAGGGGATAGTGCAAAGGCATGGGAATCCGCTATGACGGCAAGGCGGCCCCGGCCGGCGCCGGCGCCTGGAGCGCTATCGTAACAAACGCCCCCGCGCGCCCCCGCGCAGGCGCACCGCACGGCACGCCCTTCGCGAGCGCGACGCATGGCTGCGCGCATGCTACATTGCCGCCCCGAACCGGTGCTTTCGATGCCCGGCGCGCGCTGCAGGCCTAGCCGTTTACGCGCGCCGGGGATGGGAAAGGTCAACGGGAAACAGGAAGGGACGCGTCGCGCGCCCCCAGCCTGTGCTGCCCCCGCAACGGTCAACGCGTCGCCTGCACGGCGCGCCAGCCCGATACCGGCCGGTTCGACAGCGAGGGATGCGCACCGCGCCTGCAAGCGCCGCGCAACCCTTTTTCCGTCAACGACGTGCGGGGTCGCGCGTCTTGCCAGGACACCACGCCATGAAACGCCTTGCCCGCCGATGCTGCATCGGCATCTTGTCGTGCGCACTGCCTGCCTGGTGCCACGCCCAGCCGGCCGCCGCCCAGGCGCCCGTCTCCCAGCTCGAAGCCATCACCGTCACCGCCACGCGCACCCAGGCCGATGCGCGCACCCTGCCGCTGTCGATCTCCGTCATCGACGCCGACAGGATCGCCCAAAGCGGGGTGCGCACCGTCCAGGATCTGCTATCGGCCGAGGCCGGCATCCACGTGCTCAACAGCAGTGGCTCGTCGGACAACGCCATCATCGACCTGCGCGGCTTCGGCATGACCGGGTCGAACAATACCCTGGTGCTGGTCGATGGCGTACGCCAGCAGGACAACGACCTGTCTGGCCCGTCGCTAGGCACCATCCCGCTGGCTGCGATCGAGCGCATCGAAATCGTCCGCGGTGCCGGTGCCGTGCAATACGGCGCCGGGGCGACCGGCGGCGTCATCAACATCATCACGCGCGACGGCTTTGGCGCGGGTGAGCGCGCCCGCGCCAGCCTGGCCATCGGCAACTTCGGCACGCGCCAATATGACCTTTCGGTCGCCGCCGACAACGGTACGGTGGCCGTGGACGCCTACGGCCAACGGCTGCGCGCCGACAACTATCGCGACAATAACGCCGAGCGCCGCGAGGGCGGCGGCGGCGGCATAACCGTGCGCCACGACGGGGGGTCGCTGCGCGTGTACGGACGCACCTCCACGCTGCGCCAGGGCCTGCCGGGGCCGCGCACCGTTGACCCGGCAAGCGGGTTGGACCAGTACGACGACGACCCGCGTGGCACCAACACCCCGCACGACCACATCCGGGTACGCGCCAGCACAGTCGGGCTGCAGTTCCAGCAACGCCTGGGGCCAGGCAGCCTGTATTTGGACCTGGCCCAGCGCGACAAGGACCAGCATGGCTTTCACGGCGATGCCTTCGGCGACATCGAGCGCGACCAAGACCTGGCCGAAACCTCGGGCAGCGCCCGCTACCAGTGGGACATCGCCGCCGGACACAGCCTGACCATCGGCGGCGACTGGCTGCGCGGCGACCTCGACGGCAGCCAGTTTTCGCCCTTCGGCACGGATCGCTGGAACACCCGGCAGCGCCGGCACGGCGTATTTGCCGAGGCGCGCGTGCAAGCAAGCCCCTCCACCCTGGTCACGCTAGGCGCGCGCCGGCAGTACGCGTCGGACCGCACCGTCGTGGTCGAAGGTTTCATGGCCGAGTCCAACCTCACCCATCGCCTGACGGCCTGGCAGGCCGGCGTGCGGCAGGGCCTGGCGCAAGGTTGGAGCGCCTATGCCCACATCGGCCGCAGCTTGCGCCTGCCGACGGCCGACGAGCTGTATTACGTCAACGAGCCGCTACTGCCGCAAACGTCGCTGGACAAGGAGGTCGGGCTGGACTGGTCGCGCGGCGGATCGCGCGCGCGGCTGTCGTGGTTCCGCTATGACCTGAAGAATGAACTGCACTACAACGCGCTGGCCGACGGATTCGGCGCCAATGTCAACCTGGCGCCGACGCGCCGCGAAGGCCTGGAATTGTCGGCCTCGCACGCCGTCGACGACACATTGACGCTGCGCGGCAACCTGACCTGGCTACGCGCCACCTTCCGCTCGGGCCGCTATGGCGGCGTGGACGTCTCGGGCAACCGCATGCCGCTGGTGCCCGAATGGATGGCCAACGCCGGCGCGACCTGGCGGCCGCTGCAGGGCCTGGCGCTGGACTTGGCGGTCCAGTACGTGGGCCGCGCCCGCCTGGACAACGACCAGGCGAACCAGTTCGACGCCCGGCTACCCGCCTATGTGGTGGTCAACAGCAAGGCGTCCTACCGGTTCAACCGACACATCGAAGCCAGCCTGGCGGTCAACAACCTGTTCGACCGCCGCTATGCCACCTATGGCATACGCAGCGGCAACCTCGGGCCCGATGGGCGGTACAACCTTTACCCGGGATCTGGCCGCAGCGTGATCGCCTCGCTGGCGGTGCGCTACTGACGGCCATGCGGCAGCTGCCCGCGCTTGCTGCTACATGGGGTGCCGCCAGGCGCGCAACGGTGCTGGCTGCGCTATGCCTGGCCGCTGGTACGGCCGCCGCGCCACCGCATGCCGGCACCAATCTGCCGGAATCCCCGATCGCAGTGGTCGACGACCAAGGGCGGCTCGTGCGCCTGCCACGGCCGGCGCGCCGCGCCGTCACGCTGGCCCCGCACGCGACGGAGTTCGCCTGGGTCGCGGGCGCCGGCGGCCATGTCGTGGCCACCGTATCGGCCAGCGACTGGCCGCCGCAGGCGCGCGCGCTGCCGCGCGTGGGCGACGGCCTGCAGCCTGACCCGGAACGCATCGCCGTCCATCGCCCTGACCTCGTCATCGGCTGGAAGACTGGCCGCCTGGACCCCGCCGCATCGGCGCTGGCGGGCCTGGGTATCCCCCTGTATGTCAGCGCGCCGCGGCACATGGCGGACATACCTGCCGCCGTGCGTGCCTACGGGCGCCTGTTCGGCACCGAAGCCATTGCCGGCCCGGCCGCAGATGCCCTGCAGCGCCGCCTGGATGCGCTGCAGGCCCGATCCCGCCCTGGCGCGCCCTTGCGCGTGTTCATCCAAGCCGGCAGCGACCCGATCTACACGGTCAACGGCGAGCACATCCTCAGCGACGCGCTGCGGCTGTGCGGCGCGGTCAACGTGTTCGCCGGCCTGCGTGCCGCGGCGCCCCGGGTGGGCCTGGAAGGCGTGATCGCCGCGCAGCCCGATGTCATCGTCGCGGCAAGCCCCGGCGCAGGCCCGCGCGATGCGCAAGCCGCAGCCAAGGCCGCCGAGCGATGGACGCAGGCGGGGCTGCCCGCCGCCCTGGCGCGCCGCGTCCATGTTTTCGACCCCGACCTGCTACATCGCCCCGGACCACGGCTGGTCGACGCCGCCGAACAGCTGTGCGAGGTGCTCGACGCCGTGCGGGCGCAGCGCTAGGGCTGCCGCCTGCGCGGCGTGCGGCCAGCCGGTGCTTTATGATGGCGGGTAATACATAGACGGTGCGTCCGCACGCGGCCGGCCTCTCCGGCCGGGCGCGGCCGCCCACCCCACGCGCATGGATTCCCAAGACACCCTCACCATCGCCGGCAAGGCGTATACGTCGCGCCTGATCGTCGGCACCGGCAAGTACCGCGACTTCGCGCAGACCCGCGACGCCGTGCAGGCCAGCGGCGCGCAGATCATCACCGTGGCCATCCGCCGCACCAACCTGGGCCAATCGCCCGGGGAGCCCAATCTGCTCGACTTCCTGCCGCCGGACCAGTACACCATCTTGCCCAACACGGCCGGCTGCTACACCGCCGAGGACGCGGTGCGCACCCTGCGCCTGGCGCGCGAGCTGCTCGACGGCCACAGCCTGGTCAAGCTCGAAGTGCTAGGCGACCCGAACACGCTGTTTCCCAACATGCCGGAAACCCTCTCCGCGGCCAAGACCTTGGTCGCCGAGGGATTCCAGGTCATGGTCTATTGCACCGACGACCCGGTCCAGGCCCGCATGCTCGAAGACATCGGCTGCGTGGCGGTCATGCCGCTGGCTTCGCTGATCGGCTCGGGCATGGGCATCCTCAATCCCTGGAACCTGCGCCTGATCATCGAGCAGGCGCGCGTGCCCGTGCTGGTCGACGCCGGCGTGGGCACGGCCTCGGACGCAACCATTGCCATGGAGCTGGGCTGCGACGGCGTGCTGATGAATAGCGCCATCGCCGGCGCCCAGGACCCGGTGCTGATGGCGGCGGCCATGAAGAAAGCCGTGCAAGCCGGCCGCGAAGCCTTCCTGGCCGGACGTATGCCGCGCAAGCTGTACAGCGCCAGCCCCAGCTCACCGACCGAGGGCCTGATTACGGCGCCCGCCCGATGATCCCACCACGCGGCCCCGGCCAGGGCCCGCGCGGCAATCATCCCGCTGACGCTTTTGTCATGTCCGAACACCCGATGACTACGCCATCCGCATCGCCGGCACCGCCCAACGTGGTGACCATCGCCGGCGTCGATCCTTCCGGCGGCGCCGGCGTCATCGCCGACGTCAAGGCCATGAGCGCGCTCGGCGCCTATGCCTGCGCCGTCATCGCGGCGCTCACCGCGCAGAATACCCGCGGTGTGGCCGCCGTCCAACCCGTGCCGCCGGATTTCGTCAAGCGCCAGATCGACGTGCTATTCGAGGACGTGCGCATCGACGCGGCCAAAATCGGCATGGTGGGCCAGAAGCCCGTCATCGTCGCCGTGGCCGACGGCCTGGCGCGCTGGCGACCACCGCACGTCGTGCTGGACCCAGTCATGGTTGCCAAGAGCGGCGACCTCCTGCTCGAGCGCGACGCCGTCGGGGCGCTGACCGAAGCCCTGCTGCCCCAGGCCACCGTGCTGACGCCCAACCTGCCCGAGGCGGGCGTGCTGCTGCAGGAGCGCCCGGTCGACACGCTCAAGGAAATGCGGCGCGTGGCCGAGCGGCTGCGCAACCGCATGGCCTACGATGGCCAGCGCTGGGTGCTGCTCAAGGGCGGCCACCTGCCCGGCGGCGAAACCGTGGACGTCTTGCACGACGGCGACCGCATGATAGAAATGCCCGGCGAGCGCCTGACCACGCGCAATACCCACGGCACCGGCTGCACGCTGTCGGCCGCGTTGGCCGCGCTGCTGCCGCGCGAACCGGACGTGCCCGCCGCGGCGCGCCGCGCCAAGCAATACCTGACCGAAGCCATCCGCCATGCCGACAGCCTGCAGGTCGGCACCGGCCACGGCCCGGTGCACCATTTCCACGCCTGGTGGCGGCCCGATGCGGGCCGGTAGCCGGGGTCTCCCGTTCCCTTAGGTCACATTCCGGTACGAATCGGTACAATGGCCTGTTCGTTTGTCCGTAGCTGCCATGAACGCATCCACCCTTCCTGACGTAGAACGCGCCCGCTTCAACATGGTGGAGCAGCAGATCCGCACCTGGGGCGTGCTCGATGAACGCGTGCTGTCCGCCATGATGGCGGTGCGGCGCGAACTGTACGTGCCGCCCGCGCTGCGCGCGCTGGCGTTTTCCGACCTGGAAATCCCGCTGGAAATCAACGGCGTCGATACCCGGCAAAACATGCTGGCGCCCAAGATCGAGGCGCGCCTGGCCCAGGAACTGCAGCTGGCGCCTGGCGACGCAGTGCTGGAAATCGGCACGGGTTCGGGCCATCAGGCAGCCATCCTGGCGCAGCTGGCCCAGCAGGTGACCTCGGTCGAAATCGACAGCCGCCTGGCGGCCTACGCCCAACAGAACCTGCAACTGAACCAGGTGACCAACGTCAAGGTGGAAACCGGCGACGGCCGCAACGGCTGGGGGTCGACCGAATACGACGCCATCCTGTTGACCGGTTCGGTGCCCGAGGTGCCCGACGCGCTCAAGTATCAGCTGCGCGTCGGTGGCCGCCTGGTGGCCGTCGTCGGCCAAGGGCCGATCATGACCGCCTGCCGCATCACCCGTACCACCGCGGCCAGCTTCGACACCGTCAGCCTGTTCGAGACCGTGATCAAGCCGTTGCGCGGCGTCACCGTTTCCCAGTTCAAGTTCTAAGACCCAATGCGCCGCCGCCGGCCACTCTCGCGCCTGGTCCTTGCCGTGGCCCTGCTGGCGTCTGCCGGCCCGCTGTTGGCGGCGCAGGACCTGATGCAGACGTGGCGGGCGGCGCTGGCGCGCGACCCGATCTATTCCGCCGCACGGGCGGCCTACCGCGCCGCGCAGGAAGTGCTGCCCCAGACACGGGCCGGACTGCTGCCCTCGGCCACGGCCAACCTGGGCGGCATCTACCACGAGAACCGCTCTACCCACGGGATGCGGCGGGCCGACTCGGGACGGCGCGGCACCTGGGAGCTGGTGCTCGAGCAGCCCATCTTCGACTGGAGCGCGTGGCAAACCTACGAGCGCGCCAAGGTGCTGGTGGCCGACGCGGACGTGAACCTGGCCCTTGCCTACCAGGACCTGCTGCTGCGCACCGCCCAGGCCTACTTCGACGTGCTGGCCGCCCAGGACACGCTGTCGGCGCTCGAGGCCGAAAAGGCCGCCGTCGCCGAGCAACTCGCGTCGGCGCGGCGCAACTTCGAGCTGGGCAACGCCACGGTCACCGACATCCATGAAGCCCAGGCGCGCTACGACCTGGTCGTGGCCGACGAACTGCAGGCGCACAACGACCTGGAAGTCGCACGCGATGCGCTGTCGCGCCTGATCGGCGAGCCGCCGGTGGAGCTGGCCCGCCTGCCCTACGACGTCGCCCTGCCCGCGCCCAACCCCAACCGGCTCGAAGCGTGGTCGGCGCAGGCCGAAACCTCGGGCCTGGAAGTCGTGCGCGCCCAGTTGGCGACCCGCATCGCCGAGTACGGCATCGACATCGCGCGCGGCGGCCACTATCCCACCCTGAGCCTGACCGCATCCAGCGGCAGCGCCAGCGACAGCGCCTTCGAAGAGGCGCGCCGGGGCCGCCCCGTGGACAACCGCGTCGGACTGCAGCTATCGATTCCGCTCTACGCTGGCGGCGGCGTTTCATCGCGCGTGACCGAGGCGGTCGAGCGCGTACAACAGGCGCGCCACGAATACGAGAACGCGCGCCGCCAGGCGATCCAGCAGGCTCGCCGCTACTTCACTGGCGTCAATACGGGGCTTGCGCGCATCCGGGCCCTGGAGGCGGGCGAAAAATCCAGCCGGGCCGCGGTCGCCGCCAACCGCACCGGCTACGAAGTCGGCGTGCGCATCAACCTGGACGTCCTCAACGCCCAGCAACAGTTGTACGCCACGCTGCGCGACCTGGCCCGGGCGCGCTACGAGACGGTCATGGCCGGGCTACGCCTGCGCGCCACCGCCGGCATCCTGAGCGAACAAGACCTGGAAACCATCAATCGGCTGCTGCGCGAGCCGGACCAGGCTGGCGCCAACCCCTTCACCGTTCCCGAACCGGCCGGCCCCGAGGCCGCCGTCGCGCCGACCACGCCCGGCAACTACACGCCGCCGTCGAACACGCGCTCGCGGATGGAGGCGCCGCTGCGCGCCCCTCTGTCGCCGCGCTAAGCAGCGCAAGCCTGGCGTCACATCCTGGCATGCGGCGCGACCAGGACGCGACGGCCGCTTACGCGGCCTCGTTCGCGAACGCGCGTATCCTGCGCACCAGTGCCGTCGTCGATCGCTCGAACTCGAAGGGCACGGCCACTGCGCGTCCACCCCAACTGCGCACCAGCGCCGTCTCCGGCAGCTTTTCCATGTCGTAATCGCCGCCCTTGACGATGACGTCCGGGCGCAGCTGGCCGATGAGCTCCACCGGCGTGTCCTCGTCAAACCACGTCACCGCCGACACGCATTGCAACGCGGCCAGCAACGCGGCGCGATCCTCGCAGGCGTTCAAGGGCCTGTCGCCGCCCTTGCCCAGCCGGCGCACCGATGCGTCGGTGTTGACCGCGACCACGAGCGACGCGCCCAGCTGGGCAGCGGCGTCGAGATAAGTGACATGCCCGCGGTGCAGGATGTCGAATACGCCGTTGGTGAACACCAGTGGCCGGGGCAGGCGCCCGTCGGCGACGGCGGCCGCGCATTCGCGGCGAGACAGGATCTTGGATTCGAAGCGGGCGGGCATGGAAAAAGGCCGGTCTGATGTCGCTGCGCACGGCCGGGTCAGGCCGGCTGAAGGTCGCTGCCTTGTGCCTGGCAGCCGCGCATCAATTCCTTACGATAACGGTTCAAGTCCTGCACGGTCTTGAAGGACTCACCAAACAACAGGGACAGATTGTGCAGGATGCGCGTGCTGACCTTGCGCTCCCACTCTTTGTCGAAGCGGATCTGTTCGTCCAGCCAGCGCTCGAGCCATCCCGGCTCGGGCAGCTTGGACTGCACCGTATCGTTGGGGAACATGTCCTTGTTGACGTGCAGATTGGTGGGGTGCAGGGCTTGGGCGGTGCGGTTGGCCGACGCCATCAGCACGCCGATCTTGGAAAATGCCAGCCGCGCCTCGGTGCTGACGGCCGCACCCAGGTCGTTGAGCGCGCGCTTCATGTAGCGCAGGTAGGCGCCCGCGTGGCGCGCCTCGTCCTGCGAAATGATCTTGTAGATGGCCTTGATCACCGGCTCGGTGTGCCACTCGGCCGCGCAGCGGTACCAATGGTTGAGCCGCACTTCGCCGCAAAAATGCAGCATCAGCGTTTCCATGGCCGGGGCGGGATCGAAGTCGAAGCGGACCCGGTGCAGTTCCTCCTCGGTGGGCACCAGCTCGGGCACGAAGCGGCGCAGGTACTCGATCAGCACCAGCGAGTGCTTCTGCTCCTCGTAGAACCACACCGACATGAAGGCGCTGAAATCGCTGTCGTGCCGGTTGTCGCGCAGAAACATCTCCGTCGCCGGCAGGGCCGCCCATTCCGTGATGGCGTTCATCTTGATGGTATGGGCCTGCTCGTCGGTCAGTTTGCTGCGGTCGAACTGGTCCCAAGGGATGTCCGTGCCCATGTTCCAGCGCACGGCTTCCATGGATTTGAAAAGTTCCGGGTAAAGCATGATGGCGTGCCCTTAGGTGGATTGTCTCGAGGAAAACCCTGTACGCCTACGGGGCCGGCCTCGTGCAGGCGGCATGCCTGCGAAGTCGCGATGAAGCCGCGGCGCCCTGGATGCCGACGGCGCCGGCCCGATCGCGGGAACCCGGCAAGACTGCAGCATGCTCAGAACCAACCGTCGGACGCATTCATCTTATGACTATTTCGTGAAAGTTGTGTTTCCGCGCGCGCCGCGCGCCGGAATGCGGCGCTCAACGCAGCAGCGCCCAGGCGGCGATGGCCGCGCCGGCTGCCGCCAGGGCGGCCATGACCGTGAGCGCGGCAAGCAACCGGTTGGTATGGGCCTGCTCCCTGGCCAGGCGCCGCACTTCTTGCACCAGGGCAGGCGTCTGGTCCGGGCGCTGCAGCCGCTCGTGCAGCAGCCGGGGAAATTCCGGCAGCCACTGCGCCCATTGTGGGGCTTCCTGGTCCAGCTTCTGCTTCAGGCCGGTCCAGCCCACCCGCTCGTGCATCCACCGTTCCAGGTAGGGCTTGGCCGTCTTCCACAAATCCAGGGATGGGTCCAATTCCCGTCCCATCCCCTCGACGTTGAGCAGCGTCTTTTGCAACAAGACCAGCTGCGGCTGGATCTCGACGTTGAAGCGGCGCGAGGTCTGGAACAGCCGCAGCAGCACCTGGCCAAGCGAAATTTCGGCCAGCGGGCGGTCGAAGTACGGCTCGCACACCGCGCGCACCGCGCCCTCGAGCTCTTCCTCGCGCGTATCCGGCGGCACCCAGCCCGACTCGATGTGCAGCCGGGCCACCCGGCGGTAATCGCGCTGGAAGAACGCCAGGAAATTCTGCGCCAGGTAGTTCTTGTCGAACTCCGACAGCGACCCGACGATGCCGAAGTCCAGGGCGATGTAGCGGCCCAGCGTTTCCGGGCGGTCCGACACCAGGATATTGCCGGGGTGCATGTCGGCGTGGAAAAACCCGTCGCTGAAGACCTGGGCGAAGAAAATCTCCACCCCGGTGCGCGCCAGCCTGGGGATGTCGATGCCTGCCGCGCGCAGCCGCTCGACCTGGCTGACCGGGATGCCGTGCATGCGCTGCATCGTGAACACGGTGCTGGCGCAGTACTCCCAGACCACCTCGGGCACCATCAATAGGTCGCCGCGGCCGGTCTCCGGCGCAAAGTTGCGGCGCAGCTGGCTGCAATTGGCCGCCTCGCGCAGCAGGTCCAGCTCATCGTGCAGGTATTTGTCGAACTCGGCCACGACCTCGCGCGGCTTCAGCCGCCGGCCGTCCGGCGCGAGCCGCTCGATCCACCCGGCCAGCACGCGCAGCAGGCGCAGGTCATCCTCGATGACGGGCAACATGCCCGGGCGCAGCACCTTGACGGCGACCTCGCGGCCGTCGTGCAGCACGGCGAAGTGCACCTGCGCGATCGAGGCCGAGGCCACCGGCGTCATCTCGAAATGCTTGAACAGCTTTTCGGGCGGCGCCCCGAGGGCGGCTTCGATGGCCGCGGCGGCGATCTCCGACGGAAAAGGCGGGACGCGGTCCTGCAGCAAGGCCAGCTCGTTGGCGATGTCCAGCGGGATCAGGTCGCGCCGGGTCGACAGCACCTGCCCGAACTTGACGAAGATCGGCCCGAGCGACTCCAAGGCGCGGCGCAGGCGCACGCCGCGCGGCGCCTTGGGACGCATGCCCAGGCGCGCGACGCGCAGCAGCGCCGTGGCCAACGGGCGGTTCAGCCCGGTCACGACGAGTTCGTCCAGGCCGTAGCGCAGGCAGACGAAAACGATGCGTGCAAAGCGCAACAGGGTCAGCATGCCTTACGCCCCCGGGCGGCGGGCAAGCGCGCGCAAGCGTTGCTCCAGCCGGTCGGCGCGCGCCTGCAGGGCTTCGAGCCGGGCCTGCTCGGCGGCAATATCCACGGCCAAGGCCTCCAGCGCCGGCCTGCCAGCCAACAGGCGCGATTCCTCGGCCAGGTATTCGGCGACGTTGGCGCCCAGCCGCACGGCTGCTTCGCGCGCGCCGTCGACCGCGGCGCGAGCGCCTGCGGCCAGCCGTACGGCTGCGACGTCGCCCACGCGATCGGCCAGCCAATCCTCGATGTCCGGCCGCAAGTGGCGGGCCAGGTCGGCCACCACTTGGGCAAGCGCCGCATCGCCCGATATGTGCGTCATCTCGGCAAAGGCATCGTGCGCGTCCGGTCCGGGGCGCAACCGCGCGAGCGTGATGCGTTCGGGTAGCGCGGTCAGTGTCACGTCCGGCTGAACGGCCGGATCGCAGGCCTGCACCGTGCCGTCGGCCCCTATCGTCAGCGACAGCGAAAAGCCGCCCACGGCCAACCGTACGCTCTTGCCCGCGTGGCGGGCAAGCCGGTCACGCGCCCAGGCCTCGCGCACAAGCAACGCATTCAGGGCGCGCGCAGCCACGCTGGCGGGCGCCGGCAACAGGGCGAACGGGAACGGACGAGCGGACATGGAATGAAAGCAGGCGGTGAGCGCCGGGGCGAAGGGCGCACGGCTATCGCGGCAGGTTGAAGTTTAACGGTTAAAAAAAAACGGCCCCGACCGGGGCCGTTGCGCGACGGATGCGTGGCGGTGGCCCCCAAGCAGCCGCGCCAGGGCCTTGGCGCGGCCGGCAGGGCTGGCTGACGTAGCCGTGGCGTCAGCTCGCGTATTCGACGGGAATCTGCTGGATGCCAGCCAGCAGCCAGCCTACGTCGTCGGACTTGAACAGGTTCCAGACCTCTTCGAAGCGGAACGCCTCGGCGCCGACCGCCTCGCGCAGCATGCCGGAAAAGCGCACGCTGGCCAGGTGGCCGCCATCGACTTTCTCGATGCCGAGCAGCTCTGCGTTGAGCAGCACGACCTCGGTGTAGCTGGGCTCCTTGCGCTCGGTCAGCTGCCGCTGCATTTCAGCAAACAAATCGTCGGTCAGGTATTCGCGCAGCTGGTCCAGGTCACCCGAATCCCAGATTTTCTGGATGTGGATGAATTGCTGCTTGGCTTGCTGCAGGAAGCGCGCCGTATCGAAGCCGGCCGGAATGGCCCAATCGCCTTCGGCAAGCGGCGCCACCGCCACGGGCGCAGCCGTGCCCGCCGCACCGGAAGCGGCCGGGGCCGGATCGGCTGGACGCAGGCTTTCACGCCAGGCAGGCTGGCCCGTGGCCGGGCCGTGCGAAGTGCGCGCCGCGCCTTGCAGCGCCGGGCTCATCCCCCCACGCAGGCGGCGCACCAGGAACAGCACGGCAAAGACGACCAGGGCGATCAGGAGCATACTGGCCATGAATTCGGCAAAAGCGGCGCCCAGGCCCAGGTGGCTGAGCAGCGCGGCCAGCCCCAGGCCGGCGGCGATGCCCGCGATCGGGCCGAACCAGCGCGACGCGGCGCTGCGGCCGGCGGTGGCGCCAGCGGCTGCCCCCGTGCCGGCGG
>CALEQZ010000066.1 GCA_937908115.1 uncultured Alcaligenaceae bacterium
CGGTGCCGGCTGCAGCGCGCGCGGCACCCGCCGCAGCGGTCGCCGCCACGCCGGCCGGCAACGGCGTGCCTGCGGCGCCGTCGCCTGCGCCCGCACCTTCGCCCGTGCTGTCGGGGTTGCTGGGCAGTATTTCGCTGGACCAACCCTTGCGCGAGGCCCGTGACGCGTTCGAGCGCATCTACTTCGAGTATCACCTTGGGCGCGAAAGCCACAGCATGACCCGGGTGTCCGAAAAGACCGGCCTGGAACGCACCCACCTTTACCGCAAGCTCAAGCAATTGGGCATCGAGTCGGCACGCAAGCGCGGCTCATGAAGATCCTCATCGTCGGGGCCGGTCGCGTGGGCACGAGCGTGGCCGAAAACCTCGTGTCCGAGCAGAATGACATCACGGTCGTCGACACCGACGCCGACAAGCTCGCCTACCTGCAGGAACGCTTCGACCTGCGCACGGTCGCAGGCGACGGCAGCCAGATTTCGGTCCTGCGCCAGGCCGGCGCGGACGAGGCCGACCTGTTGATCGCGTGCGCGGCCTCGGATTCGATCAACCTGGTGGTCTGCAAAGTGGCACGGCAGTTGTTCAACGTGCCACGCCGCATCGCCCGCATCCGCTCGCCCGAATATCCGGAGCTCGAGGAGTTGATGGGCGACGAAGGCTTTTGCGTCGATGCACTGATCAGCCCGGAGCGCAGCGTCGCCACCTACCTGCATAGCCTGATCGAGTTTCCCGAGGCGCTGCAGGTGGTGGAGTTTGCCGGCGGACGCGTGAGCGTCATCGCTGCGCGCGTGGCCGCCGGCAGTCGGGCTGCCGGGCGGCGCCTGGACGAGCTCGACGACGTCCTGCCCGGCGTGCAGGCCAGGGTGGTGCAGGTGCTGCGCCACGGCCGGGCGCTGCCCAACGGCGCGGCAACCGTACTGCAGGGTGGCGACGAAATCATCGTCGTGGTCGACACGCGGCACGCGCGGCGCGCCGTTCGCCAACTGCGCGAGGCCGAAAAGGCGGTGCGCCGGGTGATGATCGCCGGCGGCGGCAACATTGGCATGCGCCTGGCGCGCATGCTGGCCGAAGAAAATTACAGCGTGCGCATCATCGAACGTAGCCAGTCGCGCTGCGAGTACCTGGCCACCCAGCTGCCGGACAACGTGTTGGTGCTGCACGGCAATGGTACCGACGAGGCGCTGCTCGAGCGCGAGAACATCGAGGACATGGATACGTGGCTGGCGCTGACCAGCGACGACGAGGACAACATCATGTCTTCGCTGCTTGCCAAGCGGTTGGGCGCGCGCAAGGTCATCGCGCTGATCAACCGCCAGGCCTACGGCGAACTGATGCAGGGCAGCCACATCGATATCGCGGTCTCGCCCTCCCAGGCGACGATGAGCGAGCTGCTGCGGCACGTCCGGCGCGGCGACGTGGTCGCCGTGCACCGCCTGCGCCAGGGCGTGGCCGAAGCGTTGGAGGCCATCGCCCATGGCGACCGCGCCACGTCCAAGGTGGTCGGCCGCAAGGTCTCCGACATCCGGCTGCCTACTGGCGCGAGCATCGGGGCGCTGGCGCGCGGCGACGAAATCATCATGCCGGGCCCCGATACCGTCATTGAATCCGGCGACCACGTCATCGTGTTCGTTCCTAGCCGGCGCCAGATGCCCAAGGTGGAGAAGCTGTTCCAGGTCTCCGCCTCGTTCTTCTAGGATCCTGCCGCCTGCCATGCGCCGCCTGCTCGCAGTCCTGAACATGCTGGGCTTTACCATGGTCGTGTTTGCCGCGACCATGGCCGTGCCAACGGCCGTGGCGGCGTGGGGCGGCGACGATGCGCTCGATGCCTTCGTCGACGGCTTGCTGGTGGCGCTGGCCATCGGCCTGGTGCTGTGGGCAGGGACCCGGCGCGGGCGCTGTGAGCTGCGGCCGCGCGACGGCTTCCTGCTCGTGTCCCTGGTTTGGGTGGTGCTGCCCGCGCTGGCCACGATTCCGCTGCTGATCTATTTCCACCGCGCCGGCACGCCGTTGGGATTCACCGACGCCTACTTTGAGGCGATGTCGGGGTTGACGACGACCGGCGCCACCATCCTGTCCGGCCTGGACAAGCTGCCCGCCTCCATCAATGTCTGGCGCGCGACCATGATATGGGTCGGCGGCATGGGCATACTGGTGTTGGCCGTCGCGGTGCTGCCGCTGTTGGGCGTGGGCGGGCACCAGGTGTTCCGCGCCGAAACGCCAGGACCCATGAAGGATGAAAAGCTCACCCCGCGCATCGCCGGCACCGCCAAGGCCCTGTACGCGGTGTATTTTGGCCTGTCGGTACTGTGCCTGCTGGCTTATCGTGCCGCCGGCCTGGACTGGTTCGAGGCCTGGTGCCACATGGCCACCACCATGGGGTTGGGCGGCTTCTCCACCCATGACGCGGGGTTTGCGGCCTTCGATTCCGTCTCGGTTGAAATCGTGGCCATGGTGTTCATGCTGATCGCCGGGGTCAACTTCGCCACGCACTTCAGCGTGCTGCGCACCCGCAGCCTGCGGCCGTACCTGGCATGCCCCCAGACCATCCCCTACCTGGTCACGGTGCTGGGCGGCGGGCTGCTCGTGACGGCCTTCCTGTACTGGCGCCAGGTCTACGACTCGCCCCTGCAGGCCCTGCGCTACGGGATGTTCAATACCATCTCGGTGGCGACCACGACGGGTTATGCCAACACGGATTATGTGCAGTGGCCGCTGTTCGCGCCCATGGTGATGCTGGTGCTGTCGACCTTCGCGACCTCGGCGGGCTCCACCGGTGGCGGCATCAAGATGATACGGGCGGTCATGCTGGTCAAGCAGGCGCGGCAGGAAATGGTGGGCATCGTCCACCCCCACGCGGTCGCGCCAGTGCGCGTCTCGGGGCGCATCGTGCCGCCGCGCGTGCTGGCATCGGTGCTGGCCTTCATGATGGTCTACGGGCTGTCGCTGGGCCTGCTGACCGCGCTGATGCTGCTCTCGGGGCTGGATCCGGTGCTGGCGTTTTCGGCGGTGCTGGCGTCACTGAACAACATCGGGCCGGGCCTGGGTCCGCTGGGGCCCATGGGCAGCTTCGCCAGCCTGAGCGAATTCCAGACCTGGGTGTGCACCTTCGCCATGCTGATCGGCCGCCTGGAATTCTTCACCGTGCTGGTGCTCTTTACGCCGGGGTTCTGGCGCAAGTAGGGCCGCATCGCCGCCGCGCTTATGCCGTCAAGCGCGGGGCTGGCGTGGCGTGCGGCCGGTCAGGCCGAAGCAGCGCAGGCGCTGGCGCTTGCCGCCGCGATAACCTGGCGGTTGCGCACCTGGACCAGTTCGGCGGCGATGGCCACGGCGATTTCGGCCGGCGTGCGGCTGCCTATGGGCAGGCCGACCGGGCCGTGCAGGCGGTCGATTTGGTCGTCCTGCAGGTCGAACATGCGCAGGCGCTCGCGCCGCTTGGCCTGGTTGGCCCGCGAGCCGAGCGCGCCGACATAGAAGGCGGGCGATTTCAGCGCCTCGAGCAAGGCCATGTCGTCCAGCTTGGGATCGTGGGTGACGGCGACGATGGCCGTGCGCGCGTCCACGCCGATTTCCAGCACCGTGTCGTCGGGCATGCCGGTGCGCAGCTCCACTTCGGGCAGCTGCCATTGTGCGAAGAACTCCTCGCGGGGATCGCACACCATCACGTGGAATTCCAGCGCCGTGGCGATCTCGGCCAGGATGCGCGCGGTCTGGTTGGCACCGATGATCAGCAGCCGCCAGTGCGGCCCGTAGACCGTGCGGCAGGCCTGCCCCTGGCGGCCCGATGCGTCGGCGGGCGTGGCCGGCGCGAGGGTCGATTGCCCGGTCGCCAGGTCCAGGGTGCGCGCCACCAGCCGATGGGCGACGACTTCATCGAGCACGGCCTGCAGCCATCCGGCGCCGGCCAAGGGTTCGACCAGCAGCTCCAGGGTGCCGCCGCAGGGCAGGCCGAACCGCGTAGCTTCGTCGGCCGTGACGCCGTATTTGACCAGTTCCGGCTTGGCCGGCAGCGCGCCGCGCTTGGCACGGTCGATCAGGTCGTCCTCGATGCAGCCGCCGGACACGGATCCGCACACCCGGCCGTCGGCGCTGACCGCCAACAGCGCGCCGGGCTGGCGCGGCGCCGATCCCCATGTCTGCATGACGGTGGCCAGGTACACCGCCTGGCCCTGGCCCAGCCAGGCCAGCGCCTGGCGCAACACTTCGGTATCGGGGGTGTTCATGGTAGGGTTTGGTGTTTTTGCGCGCGGCCGGCTTGGCCGCAGGCAATGACCGCCAGTATATTGGACGGTTTTATCGCATCAACGACGGAAGCGCATTCATGGATCCCTTGTTTCTCGGCGTCTTGCTCCTTTTGGGCGCGATTGCCGGTTTTGCGGCCGGCCTGCTCGGCATAGGCGGCGGCATGTTGCTCGTGCCTTTCCTTACCCTGCTCCTGACCTGGCAGGGGCTGGATGCCTCACTGGTGGTGCACGCGGCCATCGCCACGTCCATGGCCTCGATTTTGTTCACCTCGGTATCGAGCGTGATCTCGCACCACCGCAAGGGAGCGGTGCGCTGGAAACTCGTGGCTGCCTTCGCCCCGGGCATCGTGCTCGGCGGGTTGCTGGCCGGCGGCGCGGTCTTCGCCGCGCTCAAGACGGGTTGGCTGGCGCTGTTCTTTGCGCTGTTCGTCGGTTATTCGGCGCTGCAGATGCTGTTGGACAAAAAGCCCAAGCCCTCGCGCCAGATGCCCGGGCCGCTGGGCACTTCCGCGGCCGGCGCCGGCATTGGCTTCCTGTCTGGGCTGGTGGGCGCCGGCGGCGGCTTCGTGTCGGTGCCTTTCATGACTTGGTGCAACGTGCCGCTGCACAACGCGGTGGCCACCTCGGCGGCGCTGGGCTTTCCGATCGCGCTGGCCAACACCGTCGGCTATGTCATCTCGGGCTTGCGCCAGCCTGACCTCGCGCCGGGCATGTTCGGCTACATCTACTGGCCCGCGCTGCTCGCGCTGGTGGTGGCCAGTGTGCTGACCGCGCCCCTGGGCGCGCGCACCGCCCACCGCCTGCCCGTCAAGTCGCTCAAGCGCGTCTTCGCCTACCTGCTGTTTTGCCTGGCCGCGTACATGTTCTACAAGGCCTACGCGGCCTTCGCGGTCGGCGCCTGAGCCCATCGGCAATCGCGCGTCGCGAATCGGCCGGCTGTCCCCGGCCGCCGCACGCGGCGCCGCCCCAGCCGGCCGTCACGGCGCATCTCAAAGGGTATGGCCACCACTGGGCCGGCCGCTGGCCTAGGTGTATACCCGAATAGGGAATAACCCGGGCACCCTGGAAATCGTTGGCGTGTGCGGGCTGGCGCACAGTCCCGTCCGCCAACCCGCACGAATCTTGGCTTGTAAGTGGACGCTCGCGCGTCCGTGCCGGGAAAATTCGTCATCTTCCGCCATAGCCGGTACAAATGTCACGATTTTCAAAGAATTCGCCGGCATGGCGCGGCTACACTGCGAGTCCGCCGTGCCGAACCGAAGCCATGGGATCGCCCTCGCACAACAAAACGGCCGGCTCCCATCCGCCATTTACAGGAGACCGAGATGGAACAGATCCCGTTCGTTTCATCGACGCCTAATACCTTGGGCATCGAACTCGAACTGCAACTGATCGATCCCCACTCGTTCGATCTGACCGCCGCCTCGGAGGAAGTGCTGGCGCACCTTGCCGACCATGCCGTGGCCGACCGCGTCAAGCCCGAGATCACGCGGTCCATGATAGAGCTCAATTCATCCGTGCACGAACATCCGGTCGGCCTGCTGGCCGAAATGCGCGAAATGCGCGACGCCTTGTGCGAAGCGGCCGACGCGGTCGGCGTCGCGGTCGCCGGCGGTGGTTCGCACCCGTTCATGCGCTGGCAGGAGCGTGCCATCTCGGACAGCCCGCGCTTTCAGTACCTGGCCGAAATGTACGGCTACCTGGCGCGCCAGTTCACCGTGTTCGGCCAGCACATCCACCTTGGCGTGGCCTCGGGCGACGAAGCCATTTCCCTTGCGCACAGGCTGTCTCCCTTCGTGCCGCACTTCATTGCCTTGTCGGCCTCTTCGCCGTATTACGAAGGCGTCGATACGCTGTTTTCGTGCTGCCGCCTGAACGCGGTCAACAACTTCCCGCTGTCGGGCCACATCCCGCCCGACGTCACCGATTGGTACCGCTTCGAGGCCCACCTGGCGCAGCTGCGTGCGTTCGGCCTGGCCGAAAGCATCAAGGACTTGTATTGGGACATCCGGCCCAAGCCCGAATTCGGCACGGTCGAGATACGCGTGTGCGACACGCCGCTGACGGTCGAAAAGGCCTGCCAGCTGGCCGCCTTCGCGCAAGCGCTGGCGGTGTGGGCGATGCGCCAGCCCGCGCCACAGGAGGGCGCCTGGCTGGCCTACCGCAGCAACCATTTCCAAGCCTGCCGCTTCGGGCTGCACGGCAATTATGTGGCCGCCGACGGCCAGCGCCTGCGCCTGGTCGACCATGTGCGCGGCCTGCTGGAGCAGCTCATGCCGGTGGCCGACGAGCTGGGGACGACCGATCTGCTGGCGGTGCTGCGCGACGAAGCCATCCGCCAAGGCAACGATGCGCGCTGGCTGCGGGCCCAGTACGGCAAGCTGCGGGACCTGCCCGGTGTCGTCGATGCCATGGTGCAGGCTTTCCGGTCGGGACGCGACGGCGTGCAACTGCGTGAACAGCCGCGCCGGCGCGTGCGCGCGGCCTCCGAACCCTTGCGCGGCGTCCAGGCGCTTGCCACGCCGGAAGGGCTGGTGCCGCAGGGGCCGCTGCACTGACCGGCCGGCCGCCCGCCTTCAACGCCGGCCGATTGCGCCGACCGAGATGCGCGTCTCGCCGGGCGCGGCGCGATACGCCGCGGCCCGCCAGGCATGGCCGTAGGCCACTTCGATGCTCAACGGGATGACGCCGTCGCCGTTGCGCTGGGCTTCTAGCGCTTCGCACAGGCGCGCCATCCAGCTTCTTCCCACCAGCCCGGCGCGCCGCCCGCGCGCGGGGTTGCCGCCCAGCGCGCGCACGTCTTCGAGCAGGCGCTGGGGCGTGCGATAGGTCAGCGTCAGCGTTTCCTGGTCCATCACCGGATCGGCGTAGCCGTTCTCGATCAGGAGGTCGCCGAAGTCGTGCATGTCCACGAAGCCGGGCGTGGCGGTGGACAGCCCCGCGTCCTGCAAGGCCTTGCGCAGTTCGCGCAGGCTGCCCGGACCCAGGCAGGAAAACAGCGCCAATCCCCCTACCTTGAGCACCCGGCGCCACTCGGCCAACGCGTCGTGCGGCGCCGGATGCCAATGCAGCGCCATGTTGGACCAGACCAGGTCCAGCGATTCGGGCGGCAAGCCGGTGGCGGCCAGGTCGCCATGGATGAACTCCACCGGCGCACGTTGACCCGTGAGCCGGCGTAGCCACGCGCCCAGCCCTTCGGGTGCATAGCGGGCGCGCGCTTGCGCAAGCAGCGGCGCGCAATGATCCAGCCCGGTATAGGCCGCGTCCGGGTAGCGCTCGCGCAGCAGCGGCAGGTTGTCGCCCGCGCCGCATCCGGCATCGAGCACGGCCTGCGGCTGCAGGCGGATGATGCGTAGCCGGTCGCCCATGCGCCGGGCGATTTCGGCATACAGGAACTGGGCCTCGGAAAGATCGCCCCGCCGGGCGAACTGCATGGCGACGTGCGAGGCATCGATGGGCAGCGAAGGCAGGCGGCTGTTTGGCTGGGACATGAATGTCGCATCGCGCGGGCAGCGACGCGCAGGATGTGCGGTAATGGCGGAACTGGCCGCAAACACGGGACTGTTATGCGCATTATTGCTCAAGCCGAGGCCGTGCAAGCGATGTTTTCGTTGTGCGCGCAGGCGACGTCGCGCGTGCGCATGCGGCTGCGCCAGGCTGCGGCGGCGCTGCCGTCCGATTGCCCGCTGTGTGGCATGGCTGCCCGCGGGGGAAACCTATGCCCCGGGTGCGCGGCAGACGTCCTGGCGGACGCGGCGCATGTGGCGCGCTGCCCGCGCTGCTGGCTGGCGCTGCCCGCGGGCCGCGCGGCTTGCCCGGACTGCGCCGTGCGGCCGCCTGCATTTGCCCGCGCAGTATGCGCATTCGACTATCTGCCACCTGCCGATGCGCTGGTCCATCAACTCAAGGCCGGCATGCGGCTGGCGCGTGCCGCGCTGCTTGCGCAGTTGATCGCGCAGGCCGTCGGCCGGGCGCTGCCGCCGTTGCCCGCACCGACCGCGCTGGTGCCTGTGCCCGCCGCTACCGCATCGTTGCGCAAGCGGGGCTTCAATCCGGCCGGCGAAATCGCACGCGCCCTGGGCCGCGAGCTCGGCCTGCCCGTCGTGCCGTGGCTGCGACGCACGCGCGAGCAAGGCCGCCAGACCCACCAGGGCCGGCTGGGACGCCGCCGGGGCGCAAGGGGCCTGTATGCCTGCGTGAGACCGGTCTCAGGCTGCGTCGCTGTGGTCGACGACGTGATGACCACCGGCAGCACGATGGACGCGGCGGCGCGCGCCTTGATCGATGCCGGCGCGGATAGCGTCCTGGCGCTGGCTGCGGCGCGCACGCCCTACCAGAGCGCCCGTCTTGCCCGGTAGCGGCGGCGACGCGGGCGGCAACTGGCAAAATGTCGCCATGATCCACGTCGTGCTCGTCCACCCCGAAATCCCGCCCAATACGGGCAACGCCATCCGCCTGTGCGCCAACACGGGCGCCCAATTGCATCTGGTGCGACCCTTGGGCTTCGAGCTTGACGATGCGCGGTTGCGCCGTGCCGGCCTGGACTACCACGAATGGCAGCCGGTCAAGGTGCACGATAGCCTGGACGAAGCGCTGGCCGCCTGCCAAGCGCAACCGCCGCGCATCTACGCCATGACCACGCGGGCAGGGCGGCGCATCGACCAGGCGGTTTTCCGGGCGGGCGACGTTTTCGTGTTCGGGCGCGAGTCGGCGGGGTTGGACCCAGCGCACCTGGATCGCTTTCCCGAGTCCCAGCGGCTGCGCCTGCCCATGCGGCCGGGCCAGCGCAGCCTGAATCTGTCCAACGCCGTGGCCGTCACCGTGTTCGAGGCTTGGCGCCAGCTGGGCTACGCTGGTGCCGTCCCGTGACCGGCCTGGGTGCTGGCGCAGCGGCGCCGCCCCGTGGCCGCGCCGCTGCGCGCGCGTCAATCCAGCGACAGGCCCAGCCGCTCGATCACCGCGTCCCAGCGCGCCTTCTCGGTGCGCATCAGGTCGGCCAACTCCTGCGGCGAAGAGCCGGCCGCCGAAAAGTACTGGGCGTCGAGCAACTTGCGTACGGCGTCGCTGCGGATGATGCCCGACAGCTCCTTGTTCAGGCGGTCTATGACGGGCTGGGGTGTGCCGGCCGGCACCAGGATGGCGTTCCAGGAAATCGACTCGAAGTCGGGGTAGCCCAGCTCGGTCATGGGCGGGATGCCGGGCAGTAGTGGGCTGGCTTGGCGGCTGGTGATGGCCAGCGCCCGCACCTTGCCGGCGCGCACCTGGGGCATGGCGATGGCGGGCACCATGAAACCGGCCTGGACGTCTGCCGCGATGATGGCATTGATGACCTGCGGGAAGCCCGCGTACGGCACCTGCAGCAGGTCTATGCCGGCTTCGTGCTTGAACATTTCCATGGCCAGGTGCGCCGAGCTGCCTGGGCCGACCGAGCCGTAGTTCAGCGCCCCGGGGCGGGACTTGGCCAGTTGCACGAAGGCCTGCAGCGAATCAGCGGGCGAATCGACGTTGACGACCAGCACGTTGGGGCTGGTGGCGACCAGGGTGACCGGCGCCAGGTCACGGAAAGGGTCATAGCCCAACGTCTTTTTGTAGAGCGTGGGCGCAGTCACCAGCGGCCCGTTGATCGTATAAAGCAGCGTGTAGCCGTCGGGCTCAGCCTTGGCCGCGAGCCGGGTGCCGATGTTGCCGCCTGCGCCGGGACGGTTTTCCACGACGATGGGCTGGCCCAGCGACTGTGACAGCGGCTCGGCGATGGTGCGTGCCAGGATGTCCGGCGAGGAGCCGGGCGGAAAAGGCACGATCATGCGCAGCGGCCGTTCCGGCCAGGCGGCTTGGGCGCCGGCGGCCGCAAGCGCCAATGCCGCGCCGGCCAATAGCGCCGCCGCGCGGCGCAAGGTGCGCGCCGCGGCGTGGATGCATGCGTCGAACATGGTTGCTCCCTCCTGTGTTGTCATCCCCGCGGGTCTGCGGCCGGGATTTCGGCGCGCGCCTCGCGGGCCAGCAAGGCCGAGACCGCCGCCGCCGGCGGCACGCCGTGAAAGAGCACGTCGCACACCGCCTGGCTGATGGGCATTTCCACGCCCGCGGCGCGCGCGCGCTGCAGCGCCGCTTGCACGCAGCGCACGCCTTCGGCGGTCATGCCCGCGGCCAGGATGTCATCGAGCTTGCGGCCCTGGCCGAGCGCGACCCCTACGCTGCGGTTGCGTGACAAGTCGCCCGTGGCCGACAGCACCAGATCGCCCAGCCCGGTCAGGCCGGCGAAGGTCTGCGCCCGCCCACCCAGGGCCACGCCCAGGCGGGTGATTTCCGCCAGCCCGCGCGTGATCAGCGCGGCGCGCGCATTCATGCCCAGCCCCAGGCCGTCGCAAATCCCGCAGGCGATGGCGATGACGTTCTTCAATGCGCCGCCCGTTTCCACGCCGATCACGTCGCTGCTGGCGTAGACACGCACGGCGCCGCCGTGCAGGGCGGCGGTTGTGGCGTCGCGCACGCCGGCATCGTCGGAGGCGATGGTCAGGGCAACGGGTAGGCCGCGCGCGACCTCGCTGGCAAACGATGGTCCGGACAGCACGCCGGCTGCGATGTCATCCCGGCCGGCAAACGCTGCCGCGGCGACCTCATGCGGCAGGCGGCCGTCCTCGGGGTGAAAGCCCTTGCAGGTCCACACGACCGCAGTACGACGCAGCCCGTGCCGGCGCGCGCCTTCGGCCGCCGCGCGGCAGGCATCCGGCAGCCCGGCCACGGGCACGCCCAGGATGAGCAGCGCCCGGTCCGCGCCGGCCAGATGGGCGAAAAGTTCGTCGATGTCTGCGCTGCAGGCCAGCGCCTCGGGCAGCGCGATGCCCGGCAGATACCGGGCGTTTTCGCGGCGTGCCGCCATGTCGGCGGCAAGTTGCGGGCTGCGCGCCCACAGCAGGGTGGGACAGCGCGCGCTGGCGGCTATGGCCAGCGCTGTGCCCCAGCTGCCTGCGCCCAGCACGGCCACGCGCAGATCGGCGGGCGCGTGCGTCATGGCCGGCGCAAGCCTCCCGGGACGGGCCGCAGGCGCTGCGTCATGGCGCGACCTCGTGGTTTACTGGCGCGACACGCCGGGGGGCAGGATGATCCCGGCGCCGCCGCCGCCCGCCTGTCCACCCTGGGCCTGCTGCTGCGCGGCGGCCAATTCGGCCAGGCGCTGCTCGTACAGCGCCTGGAAGTTGACTTCCGCCAGGTGCAGCGGCGGCAGGGACGTGCGCGTGATGGCGTCGGCCACGTTGGCCCGCAAGTAGGGATAGAGCATCGTGGGGCAGACGATGCCCAGCAGCGGATCCATTTGCTCGGCGGGAATGTTGGCCAGCTCGAAAATGCCCGCCTGCGTGGCCTCGACCAGGTAAAGGACCTTGTCGCCGATGCGGGTGGTGACGGTCACGGTCACCGTCGATTCGAAGATGGTCTCGGCCAGGCGCTGGCCGCCGACGTTGATGTTGACCTCCACCTTGGGCGCTTCCTGCTCCAGGAAAATGCGCGGCGCATTGGGCATCTCCAGCGACAGGTCCTTGAGGTAGACGCGCTGGAGGTTGAAGGTCGGTTCGTTGCCCGCCTGGCGGGCGTTCTGTTCGGACATTGCAGATTCCTGGTTGGGGTGGGCGGGCCGCCCGGCGCGTTACGCCGGGTTCTCGCCGTTGAGCAGGGGAATGAGCTTGCCGGCGCGATCCAGCGCCGACAGATCGTCGAAGCCGCCGACGTGCGTCTCGCCGATGTAGATTTGCGGCACCGTGCGCCGGCCGGTACGCTGCATCATGGCCTCGCGCTGGGCCGGATCGAGGTCGATGCGGATCTTTTCGATTTCGGTCACGCCGCGCTGCTTCAGCAGCATTTCGGCGCGCATGCAAAACGGGCAAACCCCCGTGCTGTACATCAGGACTTTCTGCATGGCGTGTTCCTTCGGTCTGGGTCAGGCCTTCTTGCCGGCAAGGGGCAGTCCACCCTGGACCCAGCCGCGCAGGCCGCCTTCCAGCGTGAACACTTCGGCATGGCCGAGCTGCTTGAGCTTGGCGGCCGCCTTGGCGGAGTCGCGGCCGTGGTCGCAGACGACCACGAGCGGCTTGTTCTTGGGCAGGGACGAAGCCTTTTGCTCGATCTCGGCCAGCGGCACGTTGCGCGCCTGCGCGATGTGGGCGGCGGCGTACTGCTGTGCGTCGCGCACGTCGACGATCACCGCCTGGCGTTGGTTGACGAGCTGCACCGCCTGCGTGGCGGAGATGGCCGCACCGCCGCGCGCGCGGGTCAGGGCGGGCCACAGCAGCATCAGGCCAGAGACGACGGCCGCGGCCAGGATAAACAGATTGTTCGGGTCGCTAAGGAAGAAATCCACGGAGATGAGTCCTGCAGGCTCGGAGCCGGTAAGCGGGTGCATAACCGGACAATTATAAAATGCCCCGACTTGCCAACCTTAACCCAGTCAACGCCCACACCGCCATGTACAAACTCGTCCTCATGCGTCACGGCGAAAGCCAGTGGAACCTGGAAAACCGGTTCACCGGCTGGACCGACGTCGACCTGACCGAAACCGGCCGCGAGCAGGCCCGCAAGGCCGGCGAGCTGCTCAAGCGCGAAGGCTATGCCTTCGACGTGGCCTTCACGTCGGTGCTCAAGCGCGCCATCCGCACCCTGTGGATCGCGCTCGACGCCATGGACGCGATGTACACGCCGGTGGGCATCAGCTGGCGCCTGAACGAGCGCCACTACGGCGCGCTGCAGGGGCTGAACAAGGCCGAGACCGCCGCCAAGTTCGGCGAGCAGCAGGTGCTGATCTGGCGCCGTGCGTATGCCATCGCCCCCGATCCCCTGGACCTGGACGACCCGCGCCACCCGCGCTTCGATCCGCGCTACGCCAAGATCCCGGCCGACCAGCTGCCGGCCACCGAGTGCCTGAAGGACACCGTGGCGCGCGTGCTGCCTTTCTGGAACGACTCCATTGCCCCGGCGATACGCGCCGGTCGCCGCGTGCTGATCGCTGCGCACGGCAACAGCATCCGGGCGCTGATCAAGCACCTGGACCAGATGTCCGACGACGACATCGTCGGCGTGAACATCCCCACCGGGCAGCCGCTGGTCTACGAGCTGGATGCGGACCTGCGGCCGATCCGCCACTACTACCTCGGCGACCCTGCCGAGATCGAGGCCGCAATGGCCGCCGTGGCTGCCCAGGGTAAAGCCAAGCAGGGCTGATCCATGCGCCTGGCGGCCGGTTTGCTGGCGTGCGTGCTTCTGGCGGGCGGGGTGCCGATGGCGGCGGCCCTGGCCGCCGATGCGCCCGGCTCGGCCGAACTGGCCCGCCGCCAAGCCGAGGCCGAGCGCCGCCGCCAGGCGCTGCGCGAGCGCATCGAGAAGCTGCAGAAGGAAATCGAGGCGAGGGAATCCGACCGCAAGGAAGCGGCCGATGCGTTGCGCGAGTCCGAAACGGCGATTTCCCGGCTGACGCAGCGGCTGGACGAACTGGACCAAGCCATCGGCCAGGTGCGCCAGGAAATCGCCAAGTTGCAGGCGGCCATCGTCACCCAGCAAAAGGAGTTGGACGTGCGCCGCTACGAGCTCGCGCAGCAACTGCGCATGCAGTACGCCAGTGGCCTGTCGCCCTGGACCGCTCTGCTGTCGGGCGACGACCCGCAGGACCTGGGGCGCAACCTGGCGTACCTGGGCTATGTGTCGCGCGCGCGCGCCGACAAGGTGCAGGCGCTGCGTGACGAGATCGCGCGGCTGCAGGACCTGCAGCGGCAGGAAAGCGAGCGCCGCGCCGAATTGCAGGCGCTGCAGGAGCAGACCGCCGCCGCGCGCATCGAGCTAATGGCCCAGCGCAAGGAACGTGCCACCGTCCTGGCCCGCCTGGAAGGGCAGCTGCAGGCGCAGCGTAGCGAGGCCGGCAGGCTGGACCGCGATGAGCGCCGCCTGGCTGCCTTGATCGAGGAACTGTCCGCCCAAGTGGCCGCCGCCCGCCGCGCCGAGGAAGAGCGCCGCCTGGCCGAGGAGCGGCGCCGCCTCGAAG
>CALEQZ010000067.1 GCA_937908115.1 uncultured Alcaligenaceae bacterium
TCGGGCAGCAGCATGCGGTTCAGCCACGAGTGGATGACGCCGTCGCCCGGGCGCAGCGAAATGCCCCCACGCGTGCTGATGAACTTGGGCAGCGTGTGGTGGGTCTTGACGTCCACCGCCTTGGGGTAGGCAGCGGTGTGGCAGAACGACTGCATGACCAGGTCGGCCGAAAAGCCCAGGCAGGCCAGGTCCTTGAGTTCGTCGCGGGTCATGGGGCCCGTGGTGTCCTGGCTGCCCACCGAGGTCATGCGCGGCTCGCAGTAGGTGCCCGGGCGCACGCCCTTGCCCTCGGGCAAGCCGCAGGCGCGTCCGACGATCTTCTGCGCCAGCGTGTAGCCGCGGCCATTGTCGGCCGGGCTCTTGGGCAGGCGGAACAGCGTCGACGGCGGCAGGCCGAGCGCTTCGCGCGCCTTGGCCGTCAGGCCACGGCCGATGATCAGTGGGATGCGGCCGCCGGCACGCACTTCGTCGAAGAGGACCTCGGACTTGACCTGGAAGGTGGCGATCACTTCGCCGTTCTTCAGCGCCTTGCCCTCATAAGGGCGCAGCTCGATGACGTCGCCCATTTCCATCTTGGAAACGTCCAGCTCGATGGGCAGCGCACCGGCATCTTCCATCGTGTTGTAGAAGATGGGGGCGATCTTGCCGCCCAGGCAGACACCACCGTAGCGCTTGTTGGGCACGTAGGGGATGTCCTCGCCCGTCCACCACAGCACCGAGTTGGTGGCCGACTTGCGCGAAGAGCCAGTGCCGACCACGTCGCCGACGTAGGCGACCAGGTGGCCCTTCTTCTTCAGGTCCATGATGAACTGCACCGGTCCGCGCTTGCCGTCTTCCTCGGGCTCGAACGGCGCGCCTTCGCGCTTGTTCTTGAGCATGGCCAGCGCGTGCAGCGGGATATCCGGGCGCGTGGTCGCATCCGGCGCGGGCGACAGGTCATCGGTATTGGTTTCGCCCGGCACCTTGAAGACCGTGACCAGCATGCTTTCGGGCACTTCAGGGCGGCTGGTGAACCACTCGGCGTCGGCCCAGCTTTGCAGCACCGCGCGGGCGTTGGCATTGCCTTTTTCGGCCTTTTCCTTGACGTCGTAGAAGGCATCGAACACCAGCAGCGTCTTTTTCAGCGCATCGGCAGCGATCGTGCCTACCTCGGCGTCGTCGAGCAACTCGATCAGCGGCGCGACGTTGTAGCCGCCCAGCATGGTGCCCAGCAGTTCGGTCGCCTTCGCACGGGAGATCAGCGGGCACGATTCCTTGCCCAGGGCCACGGCCGCCAGGTACGAAGCCTTGACACGGGCCGCATCGTCCACGCCGGCCGGCACGCGGTGGGTGAGCAGTTCCAGCAGCGTTTCTTCCTCGCCGGCAGGCGGCTGCTTGATGAGTTCGATCAGCTCTGCGGTTTGCTGGGCGGAAAGCGGCAGGGGTGGAATGCCCAGCGCAGCGCGCTCGGCGACGTGTTGGCGATAGGAATCCAGCATGGCGGCCTGCTAAGAAAGGGTTGGGGAAAATTTGCGCCCCGGATTGTAGAGGATGGGCGGGAGGGAGGGCAAATGTCTTATATCTTATATAAGACTTGCGTGACCGATAGGGGTCGTTGCTGGCCCGGCCGCTCCCATACCCGCCACCTGGTCGACTAGCCGCCCCGGCGCTCGCGCAGGATGGCCTGGGCAACGTCGATCCGTACCGCCTGCCTTTCGACCAGCATGCGCGCAACCGCGTCGATTTCGTCGCCTTCTGCGCCCGCCATCATGGCCACGTTCTGCGCGTGCAGCGACATGTGGCCCTTCTGGATGCCGGTGGTGGCCAGCGCCTTGAGTGCCGCGAAATTCTGGGCCAGGCCGACGGCGGCGATGATGCGCGCCAGCGCGTCGGCCGTTTCCACGCCCAGTATTTTCAGGCAGGCGCGCGCGGTGGGATGCACCTTGGTGGCGCCGCCCACCAGTCCGACGGCCATGGGCAGTTCCAACGTGCCGACCAGGCTGCCGTCGGCCGCGACTTCCCACCGGGACAGGCTGGTGTAGCGGCCGTTGCGTGCCGCGTACGCATGGGCGCCGGCCTCGACCGCCCGCGTGTCGTTGCCTGTGGCAAGCACCACCGCGGATACGCCGTTCATGATGCCCTTGTTGTGGGTGGCGGCGCGATAGGGGTCGGCGGCGGCGAAGTGATAGGCGCTGATGATGCCGTCGCGTACGGCCTCGCCGCCGATTGCATCGCAGCGCCATGTCGCGCGCGCCCGTGCCAGGCGGCGGTCGGCCAGGTTCGAGAGAATGCGCAGCATGGTGCGCCCGCCGGTCCATTCGGCGATGTGCGGCGCAAGCTTCTCGGCCATGGTGTTGACGGCGTTGGCGCCCATGGCGTCCCGAGTGTCGACGATGATGTGCGTCACGACCATCGGGCCGCCTTCGGCGTCGACCACGCGGACCTCCACGTCGCGGAACCCGCCGCCCAATTCCACCAGCATGGGATCGCAGTCGTCGCACAGGCGCCGTATCTCGTCGCGGCGCTCCAGGATGCGCAGGCGGCTATGATGCGGGTCGGGGACGCCGATGAGCTGGATCTGCGCAATCATGCAGGTGCCCGAGGTGGAGGTCGTGAATCCTCCGCTGTCGTAGCATTGGCGCGCCGCATTGCAGACGGCGGCCACGACCGATGATTCCTCGGTGGCCATCGGTATCAGCACGTCGCGGCCGTCCACCTTCATGTTGGTCGCCACGCCGATTGGGATGCTGATCGTCGCGACGACGTTTTCGATGAGCCGGTCGGCAATGCCGGGGTCCAGGTTGCCCAGGTTGGCCAGGTGGCTGCGCGTGTCTTCGTCCAGGCCCGCGAATTCGGCGACGCGCGCCAGGCGTCCGGCGATGCTTTCCTTATGGAATCCGGGAATGCGGGAAGATTTCGGCGTCATGATGGCAGTGTCCAAGGGAACGAAAGGAACAAGGGGAATACGGAAGACGGTGGCCGGGCACGGCGTCAGGACATCAGGGCGGGCAGCCAGGTCACCAATCCCGGGAAGGCGATGCAGATGAGCAGGGCCAGTATCTGCAGTGCCAGGAACGGCATGACCCCGCTGTATACGGTGCCCATGTCCAGGTGGGGCGGCAGCGGACCCTTGATGTAGAAGAGCGTGTAGCCGAAGGGCGGGCTGATGTAGCCGGTCTGGATCGTCAGCGCGTAGAGGACGCCGAACCAGATTTCGTCGAAGCCGAGCAGGCGCACGATGGGCATGAACACTGGCACCGTGAGCAGGATGATGCCGATCTCGTCCAGCACCGTACCCAGGAAGATCAGGATGAGCAGCATCACGGCCAGCACGGCATAAGGAGGCATGTCCAGGCCGTTGATGAGGCTAAGCAGCGTGTCGGCCCCACGCAGCCCGGTAAAGATGGCCACGTACGCTTTTGCGCCGATGGTGATCCACAGGATCATCGCCGACGCCTTGAGCGTTTCGACGCCTGCCTCGGCCACGCCGCGCCAGGCAAGCCGGCGGCGCAGCGCGCTGGCAACCAGCGCGCCCACTACGCCCACGGCCGCTGCCTCGGTGGGTGTGGCAGCGCCCGTGAAAATCGACCCCAGGATCATCACGATGAGCAGGGCCGGCAGGGCCAGCGCGCGCAAGGCCCGCAGCTTGGCCGCCAGGGGAACCCGGTTGGCCGAAGCGGCCGGTACCCTGTCTGGACGCAGGTAGGCCACGGCGATGATGTAGCCGATGTATAGCGTTGCCAGGATCAGCCCCGGCATGATGCCGGCGATCAGCATGCGGCCGATGGACACTTGCGCCGTGACAGCGTAGACGATGGTCAGGACGGAGGGCGGGATCAGGATGCCCAGCGTGCCCGAGGCGCAAATGGTGCCCGTGACCAGCCGCGCATCGTAGCCGCGCCGCAGCATCTCGGGCATGGCCAGCACCGCCATGGCCGTGACCGCGGCGCCGACCACTCCCGTCATCGCGGCCATGAGCACGCAAATGACCACCGTGCCTATCGCCAGCCCCCCACGCATGCGGCCGAACCACAGCTCCATGGCCCGGTACAGGTCTTCGATGACGCCGGAGCGCTGCAGGATGCCCGCCATCAGGATGTACAGCGGGATGGCCAGCAACGCCTCGGACTTCATGGTGTCAAAAATTTGCAGGACCGAGATGATGACGGCGTCGGCATCCCACAGCGTGACGGTCAGCAGCAGCGACAGCCCGCCCAGCACGAAGGCGATGGGTAGGCCGGTCAGCATGACCAGCGTCAGGCCACCGAACATGATGGCCAGGATGGCGTTCGGGCTCATGCGCGCTCCTCTTGCGTGACCGAGCCCGAGCTGGTGGCCAGGACGAGGAACTCCGCCAGACTCTGCAGGCCCAGCAGCGCGACGCTTGCTGGCACCGCGAACTTATATGGCCAGATGGGCGGGTTCCAGGCGGAGAACGAGGTTTCTCCGTATTCCCATGCTTGCAGGGCCAGGGGCAGGGAGGCGTGCAGCAGGATGGCGCAGAAGGTCATGATGACCACGTGGCTGAAAAGGTCGGCGCGGCGCTGCCAGCGCGGTGGCAGGCGCCGGTGCACGAGGTCCAGGTTCACGTGCCCGCGCAGGTGCAGCAGATAGGGACCGCCCAGCAGGAAGTAAGGGCCGAACAGCAGCGTGGCCAGCTCCATGCCCCATGTCGTGGGGGCATCGAAGACATAGCGGCTGACGACCTCGTAGAGCATGACGGGCACCACGATGCCCATCAGGGCCGCGGCGATGTAGAAAAGCAGCCGGTTCAGCCGCGTCACGAAACCGGCGTACAGGCCGATGGCTTGGACCATGGAAATTTCCGGGAAATGGCCCAGGCGCAGTGGCGCCCGGGCCCGGCGCTGCAGGTCGGGAAGACGTCAGGCGAGCAGGCCAAGCTGCTCCATGAAGGCCATCTGGCTGTCGAGCATCTTGTTGGCCAGCGGGTTGTCCTTGGCGGCAGCCTTCCAGAGCGAGATGGCCTGCTGCTTGCGCGCCGCCGCGAGCTCCTGTGGGTCGATGGACGTGACTTCCACGCCTTGTTCACGGAACTTTTGCAGCGCCCGGCCGTCGGCCACGAGGATGTGCTGGCGCAGGGCCGCCGAGGTGTCGCGCGCGGCAGTCGCCAGCGCGGCCTTGAAGGACGCCGGCAGTTTGTCGTATGCGGCGCGGTTGGCCACGTAGCTGGTCGCGGTGGTGGGCTGGTGCGGGCCCGGCATGACGATGTACTTGGCGACTTCGCCTAGGCCGGCCTCGTAGTTGGCCGACAGATCACCGCGGTCGGCGAAGTCGATCACGCCCTTGTCCAGGGCGGAGTACACCTCGTTGGTCGGCAGCGGTGTCACGGCCACGCCCATTCCTCCCATGACAGAGGCCGCCAGCCCGACGAAGCGCCCCTTCTTGCCGCGCATATCGGCAAGCGTCTTGATCGGGAAGGTAGCGTGGATGGGCTCGGGACCGTAGACGGTGGGGGCGATGTAGAACAGCCCGGCCGGTGCATAGGCTTCGCGCGCCATCTCGAGTCCGCCCAATTCGTAGAACCAGGCCTCGTACTGGTCCGGCTCGGGAAACCCGAACGGCACGGTGCTGGTGAAGGCCAGCGCCGGAATCTTGCCGGCTTCGTAGCCGTCGAAGGTTTTCATGAGCTGGAAGGCGCCGCCGCGCACGGCATCGAAGGCTTGTGCCGCGGGCACCAGCTGCCCGGCCGAATAGAGCTCGATCTTGAACTGGCCGTCAGTGAGCTCGGCCACGCGCTTGACGAAATACTCCTCGAATTTCTGCGGCGTCGTGCCACCGTCCCAGAGCGCTTGCATGCGCCACGACACGGTTGACTGGGCGCGGGCCGGACGCGCGACGGCTAGGCCGGCGGCCGCGCTGCCGGCGACCAGTGTTTTGAGTGCGGATCGGCGGGTCAGGGTCATGGCAGTCTCCTCGTTTCGTGTTTATGTCGCGGCGCGGATGGGCCGCCTTGGCGTGGCATGATCGGCAAATAATCGGGACAATACAAGGTACGGTTGAAAGAATTGACAGGGCACTGTGCCAGACAGTTTTCTGGTACGGTTGGAGGGCGAATGAGCCGGGTGGACAGCATTGTGGCGGCCGTGGTGGCGCAGATCGCCGCCGGTATGCTCAAGGCGGGCGAACGCGTGGCATCGGTGCGGGCAGGCGCCCAGCAGCATGGCGTGTCCAAGAACACCATGGCCGAGGCCTACGACCGGTTGGTCGCGCTCGGCCATCTCGAAGCCAAGCCGGGCTCGGGCTATTACGTGGCCGCCGCCCGGCCCTTTCCGGCGACGCAGCCGTCGGCGCACGTCGTCGAAGCCATCGATACGGTGTCATTGCTGCGCGAACAACTCGTGCAGCACTATGCGGTGCGCGTGGGCGATGGCCGCGCGCCGACCAGTTGGATGGCGCAGTTCGACCCGGTCAGGCATGGCGGCCGCGGCAAGGCCGTGCGCGACGCCGAGCTCGATCCGGGCTACGGCAACCCTTGGGGGTACCGTCCGCTGCGCGAACGCATCGCCCTGAGCCTGGTGGAGCGTGGGATCAACGCCAGCCCCGACCAAGTCCTGCTGACGCACGGCGCCAACCATGCCCTGGACCTGGTCTCCCGCCAACTCTTGCAGCCCGGGGATACCGTGCTCGTGGACAACCCGGGCTACTACCCGCTGTTCGGCAAGTTGCGCCTGTCGAACATCCGCATCGTCGGCGTGCGCCGTGGCCAAGACGGGCCCGATCTCGACGATTTGGCCGCGAAGGCCGCAGCGTGCCGGCCCAAAGTGTTTTTCACCCAGTCGCAGGGCCACAACCCGACGGGCGGCGCCATGTCCTTGCCGGTCTGCCATCGCCTGCTGACACTGGCCGCCGAGATGGGTTTCTACCTGGTGGAGGATGACCCCTTCGCGGACATCATGCCGAGCAATGCCGCCCGCCTGGCGACGCTGGACCAGCTCGACCGGGTGATCTATATCGGTACTTTTTCCAAGACATTGTCGGCGAGCTTGCGCGTCGGGTACGTGGCAGCCAGGCAGACGCTGATGAACACGCTGTGCGACTTGAAAATGCTGACGGTGGTGAGCACGTCCGACTTCGCCGAGCGGGTCGTATACAACCTGATCGCCAGCGGCCAGTACCTGCGCCACTTGCGGCGCCTGAAGGCGCACGTGGAGGAGGCTGCGCGCGACGCGTATGCCGCCCTGGAGTCGCTGGGCCTGCGCATGCCGTTTGCCGCCAGCGGCGGCTACTACATGTGGGTCGAGCTCGAGCCCGACGAAGACGAAATCCAGCTGGCCGCGCGCGCGGCGCAACAAGGGCTGTTCCTTGCGCCAGGGTCGATCTTCCGGCCGGACCGCACGCCAGGGCCGGCGGCCCTGCGGGTCAATATCGCCTACGCCAATGACCCGTGCTTCTTGGCCTTCATGCGCGAGCGGCGCAGCGCGCGGCCGTAACTGCCAGTAGCGCATCACGCCGGGGCGGACGCTTCAGCCAGTCGGTCCTGGCCAAGGCGGCAGCCCGAGATCCATTCCGACGTCCTCGAACTGCTGGCCCTGTCCGACGCGTACATGGCCGCCCTGTATCCGCCCGAGAGCAACCATATGCTCGATGCGCAGGCGCTGTCGCGCGACCACGTGCGGTTTTTCGTGGCGCGCGGTGTGCTGCCGGGCATGGTGGGGCAGTCGCAGGGCGGGGGAGGCCATCCGGCCGGGCTCGCCCTTGGCTGCATCGCGCTGGTGATCGAAGAAGATGGCTGTGGCGAGATCAAGCGCCTGTTCGTGCGCGAGGCCGCGCGCGGCCTGGGGCTGGGCCGACGGCTCCTCGATTGCTTGGAGGCCTGCGCGGCGCAGGAGGGCGTGCACACGCTGAGGCTGGAAACCGGCATCCACCAGCCCGAAGCGCACGGGCTGTACGAGTCGTCGGGCTACGTGCGGCGCGGGCCCTTCGGCATCTATGGCCCGGATCCGCTTTGCGTGTTCTACGAAAAGCGCCTGCCGCAACCGGCACGCTAGCGGCGCCGGAACAGGCGCCGCGTCACCAGCGCCGCGGCCGACGAAATCATCATGCAGAACATGAAGGCGGCAATGGCCAGGATGGGGGCATGGTCGGCAAACAGGCCGGTGCGCGCCAGCGCGTAGGCGACGCAGCCGACCACCGCCGACAGCGCCAGCGTGCCGAAGAGCGAGCCGCGCAGCGACGGCAGGCGCGAACAGGCGGCGCCGCCGGCCAGCGCCGTGGCGACGACGCAGGCCATGGACCAGTAAAGAACTTCGTATTGCTGCATGTCGGCGATGCCAGGGGCGAAATGACGGACTGCCGGCGATTGTACCGGCCGCCTGCGGTAGTAACATCCCTTCTACCGTGACCACGGCGGCGCCCGCATCTGCGAGGGCGCCGGCTTGTACTTGACGATCCGGAGCACGACCTTGAAGTATCGCAAACTCGGCCACACCGATATCGAAGTCAGCGTGATCGGCCTGGGCACCATGACCTGGGGCGAGCAAAACAGCGAAGCCGATGCCCACGCCCAGCTGGATTTCGCCCTGGCGCATGGCGTCAACCTGGTCGATACGGCCGAGATGTACCCGGTCCCGCCCAGGGCGGAAACGCAAGGTCGCACCGAAACCTACATCGGCACCTGGCTGGCCAAGACCAAGCGGCGCCAGGATATCGTGCTGGCAAGCAAGGTCGCCGGGCCGGTGCGTGATCCCAAGCGCCCCGGACACATCCGCGACGGCAAGACCTTCCTGGACCGCAAGAACCTGACGGCGGCGTTGGACGCCAGCCTCAAGCGCCTGCAGACCGATTACCTGGACCTGTACCAGCTGCACTGGCCGGATCGCACCACCAACTACTTCGGCCGTCTCGGCTACCCATGGCGCGAGGACGACTACACGGTACCCATCGGGGAAACGTTGGAAGTCCTGCAGGACTTCGTGCGTGCAGGCAAGGTCCGCCATGTGGGCGTGTCCAACGAAACGCCCTGGGGCGTGGCGCAGTACCTGGCGCATGCCGGCAAAGGATTGCCGCGCATCGTCTCCATCCAAAACCCGTACAACTTGCTCAACCGCGTCTACGAAATCGGCCTGGCCGAGTTCAGCCACCGCGAAGGGGTGGGCCTGCTGGCCTACTCGCCGCTGGCCATGGGCGTACTCTCGGGCAAGTACCTGGACGGGGCCCGTCCGGCCGGGGCGAGGCTGACCCTTTTCACGCGCTTTGACCGCTACAGCAAGCCGCAGGCCGAGGCTGCCGCACGCGCCTACGTCGAGCTGGCGCGCGCGCACGGCCTGTCGCCGGCGCAGATGGCGCTGGCCTGGGTCAACCAGCGGCCCTTCGTCACCAGCAACCTGATCGGCGCCACCACGCTCGAGCAATTGAAGGAAAACATCGCCAGCGTGGATGTGACGCTGTCCCAGGAGGTCCTGGACGGGATCGAGGAGATCCACGCGCGCCACCCGAATCCTGCTCCTTGAGGCAGGCCGACGCATGCCCGTTGCGCACCTGCTGTTGGCCCTGTCGGTCGTCTTCATCTGGGGCACCAACTTCGTGGTGATCAAGTGGGCGCTGGCGGACCTGCCCCCCTTCCTGTTTGCCACGCTGCGCTTTGCGTTGTGCGTGCTGCCGTGGGTGGCGTTCGTCAAGCGTCCGTCCACGTCCTGGGCGACGATGGCCGGCGTGGGCCTGCTGATAGGCGTGGGCCAGTTCGGCCTGGTTTATTGGGCGATGCGGGCGGACATCACGGCTGGGCTCGCGTCGCTGGTGGTACAGGCCCAGGTCTTTTTCACCATCGCGCTGACGGCGTTTTTCAAGGGGGAGCGCCCGTCCGTGCCGCAGTGGGCGGCGCTGGCATTGGCAGCGGTCGGTTATGGCGTGGTTGCCTGGGGCAGCGCCGTCGATCCCGATACCTCGGTCACGCCGTTTGGGGTGGCGCTGGTACTGTGCGGCGGCATGTCGTGGGCGGTAGCCAACATATTGGTGCGCCGGGCCGGGCGCATAGACATGCTGGCGCTGATGGTCTGGTCGAGCGCATTCGCCGTGCCGCCGCTGCTGGCGATCAGCCTGTTGTTCGAAGGCCCTGCCACGGTCGTGCACGCACTGGCCGGCGCCGGCCCCCAGGCATGGGCGGCCGTGCTATGGCAGGCGGTGGGCAATACGCTGTACGGATTCGGCGGGTGGAATTGGCTGCAGGCCAGGCATCCGGCGGCCACGGTTACCCCGCTCGCATTGCTGATTCCCATCTTCGGGATGATGGCCTCGGCCGTCCTGCTCGGCGAGGCGTTGCCCGGCTGGAAGCTGGCTGCCGCGGGCCTGGTGATGGGCGGCCTGGCGCTGAACGTCTACGCGGGACGCCTGGCGCAGCTGCCGCGCCCCTAGGCGTTCAGGCGAGCAAACGCTCAGGCGAGCAAATCATGGGTGTCCGGGTGGCGCCGCATGTAGGCCGCCGCGTACGCGCATATCGGCGAAACCTTCCAGCCCTGTTGGCGCGCGGTCGACAAAGCCGTTTCGGTCAGCGCCGCGGCGATGCCACGGCCGCCCACCTCTTGGGGCACGCCCGTATGGGTGATCACCATGGTTTGGCCTTGCAAGACGTAGTCCAGTACGCATTCGTTGCCGTCGACGACGGCAACGAATCGATGGCGGGCGGTGTCGTGTTCGACGGGCAGGGTCGTCATGGGCATCTCCGGATGCGATTCGCGCCGAGGGGCGTGCACGGCTCTAGGCCCGGCCTTCAGGCCGCGGCGCCCAGGAACAGGCATAGCCACAGGACCAGCATCGCGACGATGCCGAGCCAGCAGCCGCCCCAAAACCCCAGTATCGGCCATTTCACGTCGACAGGCACCTTGTCGGGGTTGACGTGGGCAAGCTGCCGGTTGGCATGGCCGACCAGCCAGAATTGGCTGCGGGGCATGGCCAGGCGAAAAAAGTAGTCCAGCAGGATGGCCGCCCGCACGCCCACGGGTAAGCGATCGAACGGCGCGTGTTTCAGGTAAGGGTGCTGCATCACCTCGTTGGCGCGGCGCAGCTTGAACAGGTAAAGGTAGATGCCCGAGATCACGGTCACGGACACGCAAGTCATCAGCACCGTGAAGGCGATGCGCAGGACGACGGGAAGGTAGGCGGACAGCATGCGCCGCATTCTAACGCGCGCCGGACGTACCGCCCGGCGCGCTAACAGGCGAACGCCTTTAGATGACGTACAGGTCGACGTATTCGTTCACCGGCATGGCCTCGAGCTTTTGCTGGTCCAACGATACGTCCAGGATGCGCTTTTGCTGCTTGGGGGGGAAGCGGCGGGCCAGGTTGGTGCGGAATTTGGCCTCCAGCAGCGGGATACCCTCGTCGCGGCGGCGACGGTGGCCGATGGGATATTCGCAGACGATTTCGTCGAACTTGGAGCCGTCGTTGAATTCCACCGTCAGCGCGTTGGGGATCGAGCGCTTGTCCGGGTCGTGGTAGTCGCGCGTGAATGCCGGATCTTCGACGCAGACGATCTTTTCGCGCAGCGCGTCGATGCGCGGATCGGCCGCGACGTCGTCTTCGTAGTCGGCCGCCGTCAGCCGGCCGAACAGGAGGGGAACGGCCACCATGTACTGCACGCAGTGGTCGCGGTCGGCCGGATTATGCAGCGGCCCCTTCTTGTCGATGATGCGCACGCACGCCTCATGGGTGCGCACGGTGATGCGCTTGATGTCTTCGGCGCGCTTGCCGGTTTCGGCCATCTTGCGGTGGATCTGCATGGCGCATTCGACCGCGGTTTGCGCGTGGAACTCGGCGGGGAAGGAGATCTTGAACAGCACGTTTTCCATGACGTAGCTGCCGTAAGGGCGCTGGAACTTGAACGGTTGGCCCTTGAACAGCACATCATAGAACCCCCAGGTCTTGGCCGTGAGCACCGACGGATAGCCCATTTCGCCGGCGCGCACCATCAGCGCCAGCCGCACGGCGCGGCTGGTCGCGTCGCCGGCGGCCCAGCTCTTGCGGCTGCCGGTGTTGGGCGCGTGCCGGTAGGTCCGCAGGCTTTGTCCGTCGACCCAGGCCAGCGACACCGCGTCGATGATCTCGTCGCGGGTCAGCCCCAGCATTTGCGCGACCACCGCGGTGGAGGCGACCTTGACCAGCACCACATGGTCCAGGCCGACCTTGTTGAAGGAGTTCTCCAGCGCGATGCAGCCTTGGATTTCATGCGCCTTGATCATGGCGGTGAGCACGTCGCGCATGGTCAGCGGCTGCTTGCCGGCGGCCACGGCATTGCGCGAGAGCCAATCGGCCGTGGCCAGGATGCCGCCGAGGTTGTCCGAGGGGTGTCCCCATTCGGCGGCCAGCCACGTGTCGTTGAAGTCCAGCCAGCGGATCATGGCGCCGATGTTGAAGGCGGCCTGCACGGGATCGAGTTGGAACTGGGTGCCGGGCACCTTGGCGCCGTTGGGCACGATGGTGCCGGGCACGATGGGCCCGAGCAGCTTGGTGCACGCGGGATACTCCAGGGCCTCCAGGCCGCAGCCCAACGTGTCGATCAGGCAGTTGCGCGCCGTCTCGTAGGCGAGCGGGCTCTTGATTTCGTAGTTGATGACGTAGTCGGCGATGTCGACCAGCACCTGGTCGGGGTCCGGACGGACGTTGGAAATATGGGCGGACATGGGAAATTCCTGTCGAACGTATCGGTCGTATGTCGCTTACTTGCGCTTGTCGATGGGCACGAACTTGCGGTCTTCGGGGCCGACGTAGTTGGCCGTGGGCCGGATGATCTTGTTGTCGATGCGCTGCTCGATGATGTGGGCGGCCCAGCCGGCGGTGCGGGCGATGACGAACAGCGGCGTGAACATCGACGTTGGCACGCCCATCATGTGGTAGCTCACCGCCGAGAACCAGTCCAGGTTGGGGAACATCTTCTTGATGTCCCACATGACCGTTTCCAGACGTTCGGCGATGTCGAACATCTTCATGTTGCCCGCCTTCTTGGACAGCTTGCGCGCGACTTCCTTGATGACCTTGTTGCGCGGGTCCGAAACGGTATAGACCGGGTGCCCGAAGCCGATGATGACTTCTTTGTTTTCGACACGGCGCCGGATGTCTGCCTCGGCCTCGTCGGGCGTTTCGTAGCGTTTCTGGACTTCGAAGGCAACCTCGTTGGCGCCGCCGTGCTTGGGCCCGCGCAGCGCGCCGATGGCGCCGGCGATCGCCGAATACATGTCCGATCCCGTGCCGGCGATGACCCGCGCGGTGAAGGTCGACGCGTTGAATTCATGCTCGGCGTACAGGATGAGCGAGGTGTGCATCGCCCGGACCCAGTCATCCGAGGGTTTCTCGCCGTGCAGCAGGTGCAGGAAGTGGCCGCCGATGCTGTCATCGTCGGTTTGCACGTCGATGACCCGGCCGTTGTGGCTGTAGTGGTACCAGTAAAGCAGCGCCGAACCCAGGCAGGCCATCAGGCGGTCGGCGATGTCGCGCGCGCCGGGCGTGTTGTGGTCGTCCTTTTCGGGAAGCAGGCATCCCAGCACCGACACGGCGGTGCGCATGACGTCCATCGGGTGGCTGCTCGGCGGCAGGCACTCGAGCGCGTGCTGCAGCTCGGCGGGCAGGCCGCGCAGCGCGCGCAGCTTGGCCTTGTAGGCGCGCAGCTCCGCGCGGGTGGGCAACTTGCCGTGTACCAGCAGGTAGGCGATTTCCTCGAATTCGCACGCATCGGCCACGTCCAGGATGTCGTAGCCGCGATAGTGCAGGTCATTGCCGGTCCGGCCCACCGTGCATAGCGCCGTATTGCCCGCGACCACGCCGGAGAGCGCGACCGACTTCTTGGGCTTGAATGCGGGTGCCTCGCCCTGGGCGGACGGCTGCTGGGCGGGTTTCTTTTCCGTCTTGGCGGTGCTTGCGCGCGTCGTGCTCATGTCTCTGCTCCTTTCCCGTTGGCGGGTGATCGTGAGATGAGTTTTTACTTGGCCTTTGCTTGCGCGAACAAGGCGTCGAGCTTGCGCTCGTAGTCGTGGTAGCCGATGCGCTCGTACAGTTCCTCGCGAGTCTGCATCAAATCGATGACGTTTTTCTGGTGCCCGTCGCGGCGGATCGCCTGGTAAACCATTTCGGCCGCCTTGTTCATCGCGCGGAAGGCCGACAGCGGATAGAGGACCATGCCGACGTTGGCGCTGCGCAGCTCCTCGACGGTAAAGAGCGGCGTCTTGCCGAATTCCGTGATGTTGGCCAGAACCGGCACGTCCAGCGCCTCGGTAAAGCGCCGGTAGGTGTCCAGGTCGTACGCCGCCTCCGCGAAGATCGCGTCGGCGCCGGCGGCCACGCAGGCGTGCGCGCGCTCGAGCGCCGCATCGACTCCATGCACGGCGATGGCGTCGGTGCGCGCGATGACGAAAAAGTCGTCGTCGGTACGGGCGTCGACGGCGGCCTTGACCCGGTCGGCCATTTCCTCGGTGCTGACGATTTCCTTGCCGGGGCGGTGGCCGCAGCGCTTGGCGCCGACCTGGTCCTCGATGTGGCAGGCGGCCGCGCCGAACTTGATCAGGCTCTTGACGGTGCGGGCGATGTTGAAGGCCGACGGGCCGAATCCCGTATCGACGTCGACCAGCAGCGGCAGGTCGCAAACGTCGGTGATGCGGCGCACGTCGGTCAATACGTCGTCCAGGGTGTTGATGCCGAGGTCGGGCAGGCCGAGCGAGCCGGCCGCCACGCCGCCGCCGGACAGGTAGATGGCCCGGTAGCCGGCCCGCTTGGCCAGCAAGGCGTGGTTGGCATTGATGGCGCCGATGATCTGCAGCGGCCGTTCCTCGGCCAGGGCGGCGCGGAAAAGCGCGCCGGGTGATGCGGGTCGTGACATGCTTGTCTCCAGAGGGTGCCTGCCGAACGGAACCGGCGCCAGCGCAACGACGGCGCCGGGGGCGGCCCCGGTGCCTGGCGAAAAGCGCCTACTTGAGCAGGTCCTTTACGCCGTCGCGCTCTTCCTCGAGCTCCTTCAAGGTGGCGTCCATGCGCTCACGCGAGAAGGCGTCGATTTCCAGGTCGCGCACGAGCTGGTATTCGCCGTTGGCGGTGGTCACGGGCATGCCGTAGATGATCCCTTCGGGGATGCCGTAGGAGCCGTCCGAGGGGATGCCCATGGTGACCCATTTGCCGTTACTGCCCAGGACCCAGTCGCGCACGTGGTCGATCGCCGCGTTGGCCGCGGACGCAGCCGAGGACAGGCCGCGCGCGTCGATGATCGCCGCGCCGCGCTTGCCCACGGTGGGGATGAAGACGTCGCGGTTCCACGCGTCGTCGTTGATCATGTCCTTCAGGCTCTTGCCGCCAACGGTCGCGAAGCGGATGTCCGGGTACATCGTGGGGGAGTGGTTGCCCCACACGATGAGCTTCTCGATGTCGGAGACGGCCACGTTGGCCTTGGCCGCCAATTGGGACAGCGCGCGGTTGTGGTCCAAGCGCAGCATCGCGGTGAAGTTCTTGGCGGGCAGGTCCGGCGCCGACTTCATGGCGATGTAGGCGTTGGTGTTGGCCGGGTTGCCCACGACCAGAACCTTGACGTCGCGGCTGGCGACTTCGTTCAGGGCCTTGCCCTGGGCGGTGAAGATCTGGGCGTTGACCTGCAGCAGGTCCTTGCGCTCCATGCCGGGGCCGCGTGGGCGGGCGCCGACCAGCAGGGCGACGTCGGCGTCCTTGAACGCCTCGCGCGGATCGCTGTGGGCCGTCATGCCGGCCAGCAGCGGGAAGGCGCAGTCTTCGAGCTCCATCATCACGCCCTTGAGGGCCTTTTGCGCCTTCTCGTCGGGGATCTCGAGCAGCTGGAGGATGACGGGCTGGTCTTTGCCGAGCATCTCGCCCGAAGCGATGCGAAACAGCAGGGCATAGCCGATTTGGCCGGCGGCGCCGGTCACGGCGACGCGCTTGGCGGGCTTGGACATAGGTGATTCTCCGTAGGTGGGTAAAAGGTAAGCCTCGCCCCGCAGTTTAACGGCTGGCGCCAGCAGGCTGCCCGGCGCGAGACCTACCGGCGGCCCGCCAAGCGGGCCGACCCGGTTGCAGGGGATGGTATCGGCACTTTACGTTAACGTCAATTATCTTATATCTTATATAAGACATAAGAAAACATCTGCCGGCCCGGGCGCGCTATGGCATACTGGCCGGCAGCCCGGCGCTTTGCGGCTGCACCGCCTTGCGGCCTTGCCGATACGCCTTTCCCGCTCCCTTTGCCATGGCCGATTCCCGTACCGACGACGCAACCGTGCGCACGCGACCTGCCGGCGGCGCGGCCTTCAGCCCGCTGTACCGCCAGATCAAACAACTGATCGTGCAGGCGCTCGACCGCGGCGAATGGAAGCCCGGCGAGTCCATCCCCAGTGAATTCGAGCTGGCCGCGCGCTTCCAAGTCAGCCAGGGCACCGTGCGCAAGGCCATAGACGAGCTGGCGGCCGAGCACCTGCTGGTGCGCCGCCAGGGCAAGGGCACTTTCGTCGCGACCCATCACGAGGCCCGCATACGCTACCGTTTCCTGCGCCTGGCCGCCGACGACGGCGCCGAAGGCCAGCGCGCCGAAAGCCGCATCATCGACTGCAAGCGCGTACGCGCGCCGGCCGAAGTGGCCCGCGCGCTGGAGCTGCGCGCCGGAGAAAGTGCCGTGGCCATCCGCCGCCTGCTCGCCTTCGGCGGGGTGGCCACCGTGGTAGACGACATCTGGCTGCCGGGCGCGGCTTTCCGGGGGCTGACCGCGGAGCTGCTGGCGCGTTATCGCGGTCCGTTGTACGGTTTATTCGAATCGGAGTTCGGCGTGAGCATGGTGCGCGCCGACGAAAAGTTGCGCGCGGTGGCGGCCCCGGACGACGCTGCGCAATTGCTGGGCGTGGCCAGCGGCACGCCGCTGTTGCAGGTCGACCGCGTCTCGTACACCTATGGCGACCGCCCGATGGAGGTGCGCCGGGGACTGTACCGGACCGATCGCTACCACTATCGCAATAGTTTGAATTGATGGCGTTTTTTTGGATGATTTGAACCAACCCGTTACATGGGCGAAAATAGAGCGTTTGCCCACTCGATAGACTGACACGAGGTCGCCATGCCCGACTCAGCTGCAAAGCCGCGTCCGCAATTTCGCAACATCAACATCACCCAGATATTGACTTACCGGCTGCCCCTTGCTGGCAAGCTCTCCATCCTGCACCGCATCAGCGGCGCGCTCCTGTTTCTCTGTCTGCCGCTGGTCATCCTGCCCATCTTCGCGATGAGCGTCGGCTCCGCCGAATCCTTTGCGCAGGTGGCGGCGGTGGCGGGCAATCCGCTGGTCAAGCTCGTTCTGCTCGTGTTGATCTGGGGCTACCTCCATCACTTCTGCGCCGGCCTGCGCTATCTGGTGCTCGACCTGCACGTTGGCCTGGACAAGGTGTCCGCCCAGAAGAGCGCAGGCGTGGTCTTCGGCGTCAGCCTCGCGCTGACGGTGGTGTTCGGTCTCAAGCTGTTCGGAGCCTGGTAATGTCTTCCAAGAACTATGGCCACAAGCGCCTGGTGGTCGGCGCCCACTACGGCACGATGGATTTCATCGCCCAGCGCGTGACCGCGGTCATCCTGGCCGTTTACACGCTGGTCCTGGTGGTGGGCGTGCTCACCATGCCCGCCTTCACCTTCGAAGCCTGGCGCGGGCTGTTTACCTTCACCGTGTTCGCCCTGCCCCTGGGGCAGATCCTGGCGTCGCTGGCCTTCATCGCGTTGGCCTGGCATGCCTGGATCGGCGTGCGCGACATCTGGATGGACTACGTCAAGCCGACCGGCGTTCGCCTGCTGCTGCAGGTGCTGACGATTCTCTGGCTGGTCGGGTCGGTTGTGTATTTCGCCAAAATCCTCTGGAGTCTGTAAGCCGTGGTCGCTGTCAAAACTTCTTTGCCGCGCCGCCAGTTTGATGTCGTGGTGGTCGGAGCCGGCGGCGCCGGCATGCGCTGCTCCCTGCAGCTGGCCCAGGCGGGCCTGTCCGTGGCCGTCCTGTCCAAGGTCTTCCCGACGCGCTCGCACACCGTTGCCGCGCAAGGCGGCATCGGCGCGTCGCTGGGCAATATGAGCGAGGACAACTGGTACTGGCACATGTACGACACCGTCAAGGGGTCGGACTGGCTGGGCGACCAAGACGCCATCGAGTTCATGTGCCGCGAGGCCCCCAATGCGGTCTACGAACTGGAACACTTCGGCATGCCGTTCGACCGCAACCCGGACGGCACCATCTACCAGCGCCCCTTCGGCGGGCACACCGCCAACTTCGGCGAAAAGCCCGTGCAGCGCGCCTGTGCGGCCGCTGACCGTACCGGCCATGCGCTGCTGCACACGCTGTACCAGCGCAACGTCGCGGCGCGCACCCAGTTCTTCGTCGAATGGATGGCGCTCGACCTGCTGCGCAACGACGCCGGCGACGTGGTGGGCGTGACCGCGCTCGAGATGGAAACCGGCGAGATCTACGTGCTCGAGGCCAAGGCCACGGTCCTCGCCACGGGTGGCGCCGGCCGCATCTGGGCCGCTTCGACCAACGCCTTCATCAATACCGGCGACGGCCTGGGCATGGCGGCGCGCGCTGGCATCCCGCTGCAGGACATGGAATTCTGGCAGTTCCACCCGACCGGCGTGGCGGGCGCGGGCGTGCTGATCACCGAGGGCGTCCGTGGCGAAGGCGGTATCCTGCTGAACAAGGATGGCGAGCGCTTCATGGAGCGCTATGCGCCCACGCTCAAGGACCTGGCCCCGCGCGACTTCGTCTCGCGTTCGATGGACCAGGAGATCAAGGAAGGCCGCGGCTGCGGCCCGGACGGCAGCTACGTCGTGCTCAAGCTCGACCACCTGGGCGCTGAAACCATCATGAAGCGCCTGCCGTCGATCCGCGAAATCGCGATCAAGTTCGCCAACGTCGATCCGATCAAGGAACCCATTCCCGTGGTCCCGACCATCCACTACCAGATGGGCGGCATCCCGGCCAACTACCACGGCCAGGTCGTGGAATGGAAGAACGGCGAAAACAAGGTCGTCAACGGCCTGTACGCCATCGGCGAATGCTCTGCGGTGTCGGTGCATGGCGCCAACCGCCTGGGCACCAACTCGCTGCTGGACCTGGTCGTCTTCGGCCGTGCCGCCGGCAACCACATCGTCGCCTCGCACCTGGAGCGACAGCGCTCGCACCAGCCGCTGCCCAAGGAGTCCCTGGAATACTCCCTGGACCGCATCAACAAGCTGGAGTCGCGCACCAGCGGCGAGAAGGTGCAGGACGTGGCCAACAACATCCGCAACACCATGCAGCGCCACTGCGGCGTGTTCCGCACGCTCAAGCTGCTCAACGAAGGCGTGGAGCGGATCGAGGAGCTTGCCAAGCAGGCCGAGTACGTGGCGTTCAAGGACAAGTCCAAGGTGTTCAACACCGCGCGCGTCGAGGCCCTGGAACTGGCCAACATGACCGAAGTCGCCCGCGCCACGATCAAGTCGGCTGCCAACCGCACCGAGAGCCGCGGCGCGCACGCGCTGGACGATCACCCCAACCGCGACGACGAGAACTGGCTGCGCCACACGCTCTGGTATTCCGAGGGCAGCCGCCTGGACTACAAGCCGGTCCAGATGAAGCCCCTGACGGTCGAGAGCTTCCCGCCCAAGGCGCGCACTTTCTAAGCAGGATGCCGGCATGAGCACCAAACGTATCGTGAAGTTCGAGATCTACCGCTACGATCCTGACAAGGACGAGCGCCCGTACATGCAGAAGCTGGAAGTCGAGCTGCAGCCCACCGACAAGATGCTGCTCGACGCCCTGGTCCGCATCAAGAACGACGTCGATGACAGCCTGGCGCTGCGCCGCTCCTGCCGCGAAGGCGTGTGCGGCTCCGACGCCATGAACATCAACGGCAAGAACGGCCTGGCGTGCATCACCAACCTGCGCGACTTGAAGGAGCCCATCGTCCTGAAGCCGCTGCCCGGCCTGCCCGTGATCCGCGACCTGATCGTGGACATGACGCACTTCTTCAACCAGTACCACTCGATCCGTCCGTACCTGATCAACGGCACGCCGCCTCCCGAGAAGGAGCGCCTGCAGTCGCCCGAGGCGCGCGAGGAACTCGACGGCCTGTACGAGTGCATCTTGTGTGCGTGCTGTTCGACGTCCTGCCCGTCGTTTTGGTGGAATCCGGACAAGTTCGTCGGCCCGGCCGGCTTGCTGCAGGCCTATCGCTTCATCGCCGACAGCCGTGACGATGCCACCGGCGAGCGCCTGGACAACCTGGAAGACCCGTACCGCCTGTTCCGTTGCCACACCATCATGAACTGCGTGGACGTCTGCCCGAAGGGGCTGAACCCCACGCGCGCCATCGGCAAGATCAAGGAACTGATGGTCCGCCGGGCGGTCTAGACGGGAGCGGCGGGGATGACCGGGTTGGACGAAAGGGATCGGGCGCGGCTGCGCTGGCGGGCGCGGCGCGGCCTGCTCGAGAACGACCTGATCATCACCCGCTACTTGGACGCCTACGAGGCGCAGTTGACCGATCAGGACGTCGCAGTGCTGACGCGGCTGTTCGAGCTGGACGACAACGACCTGCTGGACCTGCTGCTTGCCCGCGCCGAGCCGCAAGGCGAGCTGGATACGCCCGAAGTGCGCGCGATTCTTGCCCGCATGCGCGAACTATGAATATTTGACGAGGACAACGATGAAACTGTCTGACAAGAAAGCGACGCTAAGTTTTTCTGACAACACGCCTGCGGTGGAGTTTCCCATCTATGAGGGCACCATCGGCCCGGACGTGATCGACATCCGCAAGCTGTACAGTCAGACGGGCATGTTCACGTTCGACCCGGGCTTTTTGTCGACCGCGGCCTGCGCCTCGTCGATTACTTATATCGATGGCGACAAGGGTGAGCTGCTGTATCGCGGCTACCCGATCGAGCAGCTGGCCGTCAGCTGCGACTTCCTGGATGTCTGCTACCTGATCCTGAACGGCGAGTTGCCCAATGCCGAGCAGAAGAAGGACTTCGACTGGCAGGTGACGCACCACACGATGGTGAACGAGCAGCTGCACTTCTTCCTGCGCGGTTTCCGTCGAGACGCCCACCCCATGGCCGTGCTGACCGGCCTGGTGGGTGCGTTGTCGGCCTTCTACCACGACTCGACCGACATCACCAACGCCCAGCACCGCCACATCTCGGCCATCCGCCTGATCGCCAAGATGCCCACGCTGGTGGCCATGGCGTACAAGTATTCGCAGGGCCAACCCTTCATCTACCCGCAGAACGACCTGTCCTATACGGGCAACTTCCTGCGCATGATGTTCGCCACGCCGTGCGAGGAATACAAGGTCAATGAAGTGGTCGAGCGCGCGCTGGACCGGATCTTCATCCTGCATGCCGACCACGAGCAGAACGCGTCGACCTCTACCGTCAGGCTGTGCGGTTCGTCGGGCACCAACCCGTTCGCGGCGATCGCGGCGGGCGTGGCCTGCCTGTGGGGCCCGGCCCACGGCGGCGCCAACGAGGCTTGCCTGCAAATGCTCGAAGAGCTGCAGGCCAACGGCGGCGTGGCCAAGGTTGGCGAGTTCATGGAAAAGGTCAAGGACAAGAGCTCGGGCGTGCGCCTGATGGGCTTTGGCCACCGCGTCTACAAGAACTACGACCCG
>CALEQZ010000068.1 GCA_937908115.1 uncultured Alcaligenaceae bacterium
GCGGCGGCCAGTGCCTGCCGGTCGCCGCCCAGCTGTCCGGCCGGCGGCGCCACGGCCGGCATGCCCGCGCGCGCCAGCGCCGGCAGGATCTCGTCGCGCAGCACGTCCAGGTCGCGGCCGGCGCCGAAGGCAGCGAAAAACTCGCGCGCCTGCTCGCGCAGCGCAGCCGGCGGCAGCTCGGTCAAGCCTTCGAACAGCTTCCACGCCGAGCGCAGGCGGCGCATGCCCACGCGCAGCTGGTGCACGTGCTCCGCGGTGCCCGCGGCCAGGATGCCGGCCGTGTCCGTTTCGGCCAGCACGGCGGCATTGCGCACGATCTGGTCCAGGCATTCGGCGGTCACCGCATCGAGTGCCGTCGCCGCATCCATGTCCGCAGACAGCGCCACGGGTTGCGCGGCGCGCGGCCCCCAGAAAGCGGCGATGGCGCCGGCCCGCATGGCTTGGGATTGCGGGTCGGATCCACCTGCGTCGGCCAGGGCCTGGGCGGTGCGCGCCAGCGCGTCGCCACGCTCGGCCTTGCTGCGCGCATCGGCGACCAAGCCGTGGCGCTGCTGCCAGCTGCCTGCCAGCTCGAACGCCGCGGCCAGTTCCCCGTCCACCAGCTCGAACTCGACTTCCGATACCGGCAGCTCCAGGCCGCCAGCCTTGATTACGCCGCTGTCCCAGGCCAGTTCGACGGTGCCACGGCGCGTGCGTAGCAGGCGCGCCACCCGGGTGATGTCGGTTTCGTAACGCACCTGCAAGGGGCCTTGCAAGGCGTCAAAGACCGCTTGCACCGGCGTGCCAGCGTAGGCCGACAGATCCAGTTCCGGGCCGGGCCGGTCGTGGTTGATTTCCAGGCGCGAGATGGCGTTTTCGCCAGGCGCCTTGAGCGTCTGTACCCATCGCTCGCCCTCCAGACGTAGCCTCAGGGCGACGCGCGCGCGCACCAGCTCGCGCTGCGGCGTATCGAAGTACATCGCGCGCAGGCGCAGCGTTTGCGCGCCGTCGCCGCCGGCCTCACGGGCGACGCCCGCCCCGGCCGACCGGGGAACATGCAGCTTGATTTCTTGTTCGGGCATGGCGCGGCGTCCCGCTTTTTCAAAAAATGCGGATCATATCGGTCAGGATGCAGCGGCTCGATGACCGTTCATGGAAGGGGCGGGCATCGCGCACCGCGCAATCAGCCGCGATGGCCGAGCTTGCGCGAGATTTCTGCCGCGCACGCCGCCAGCGGCCGGGCCACGGCGCCGTCCCAGGACGCGTCGAACAAGGCCGAGGGCCCCAGGCAGGTCAGCGCCAGCACGATGCTGCCGGTATGGTCGAACACCGGTACCGACAGGGCATCGATGCCCGGCAACGGGTTGCCCAAGGCGCGAGCCATGCCGCGGCGGCGGATGTCCTCCAGCAGCGGCCTGGCCTGGGCCAGCGAGTCGGCGTGCCGGTTGATGCTGGCCAGCACTGCCGCGTCGCCGGTTTCCCGGGCGATGTAGTGCTCGGCGATGCTGGGCGGCAGCCAGGCCGAAAACACCAGGCCGGTGGCCGTATGCAGCATGGACATGACGGTGCCTTTGCGCATGTTCACGTGCACGGGGTAGCCGGCCTCGGTGATGTGGATGATGGTCGGACCGTGCGAGCCGAGTACCGCCATGGCCAGCGTATGGCCCACCGTTGCGGCCAGGCGCGCGAGTTCCGGCGTGGCCAGCCGAACCGGGTCCAGGCGCTGCAGGCTGACCAGGCCCATCTGCAGCGCGAAGGGCCCCAGGTCGTACTGACCGGTGGCCGGGTCCTGCTGCACCAGCCCGACCCGCACGAAACTGACCAGATAGGGATGCGCCTTGGCCGAAGTCATCCCGGCGGCCGCGGCCAGGTCGCGCAGCGTCATCGGGCGGGCCGATTCGACCAAGGCGGCCAGCAGCGGAAAGCCGGTTTCCACCGACTGGATGCTGCGCCGGCCATCGTTGGCGGTCAGCGGGCGCGCAGCCATGAGACCGGTGGCCAGGCGTCGTGGTCGTCCGTCGCGTGCCCGGCCGCGGCGGGGCGCGGTGCACCGGGCAGGCGGGGGCCGCCAGCGGCGGGCGGGCCGGCTGGGCGGCAGAAGGCGGCGGGCGTGTCGAAGTCCATGGCGGTTCGCGTCGGATGGGCCGGCGGCGCACGCCGGGCATGTCGCAGGCGTGGTTCGCGTGGCAGTGTATCGCGCCGGCAGTGTACAGCGGTACTACGATTGCACGATGCGCCGCGGGCCGCGGCCGGTCGGCGCTAAAATCCTTCTTTTCGCCCGCCTCTTCTTTTTATTTGCCATGTCCCCTTCCCGGCCCGCCGACGCGTCCGTTGCGGACGCGCACGATTCGCCCATTGCTTCGGTTCCCGAGATCGTCGCCGAGCTGCGCGCCGGCAGGATGGTCATCTTGGTCGACGAGGAAGACCGCGAAAACGAAGGCGACCTGGTCATGGCCGCGGAATTCGTCACGCCCGAGGCCATCAACTTCATGGTCACCCACGCGCGCGGCCTGGTCTGCCTGACCCTGACCGAGGAACGTTGCCGCCAGCTCGATCTGCCGCCGATGGCCGCGCGCAACGGCACGCGCTACGGCACCAACTTCACGGTGTCGATCGAAGCCGCGCACGGCGTGGAAACCGGCATTTCGGCCGCTGACCGCGCCCACACGATCCGCACCGCGGTCGCCCGCGACGCCAAGCCGGAAGATCTCGTCCAGCCGGGCCATATCTTCCCCGTCATGGCCGTGCCCGGCGGCGTGCTGGTGCGCGCCGGCCATACCGAGGCGGGCTGCGACCTGACCGCGATGGCGGGCTTGACGCCGGCGGCGGTGATCTGCGAAGTGCTCAAGCCTGATGGCACGATGGCGCGCCTGCCCGACCTGATCGAATTCGCGCGCGAGCACGGCCTGAAGATCGGGACCATCGCCGACCTGATCCAATATCGCAACGAGCACGAATCTCTGGTCCAGCGGGTGGGGCAATGCCTGATGCAGACCCCTTGGGGGGACTTCCATGCCGTGGCCTACCGCGACACCGCCACCGGCGCGCCGCACCTGGCGCTGGTCCACGGCAAGGTCGAGCGCGACCGCGAGACGCTGGTTCGCGTGCACGAGCCGACCTCCATGCTGGACATCCTCGACAGCGGCAGCAGCCAGCATAGTTGGGGCGTGGCGCAGGCCGTGCGCGCCATCCGCGAGGCCGACGCCGGCGTGCTCGTGTTGCTCAATTGCCAAGGCGACGCCGGCCTGCTGTTTTCCCAGTTCGAAGCCTGGGGCAAGTCGGTCGGGGCCGCGCCCGCGCCGCGCGAAGGCGCCCGGATGGACCTGCGCACCTACGGCATCGGCGCGCAAATCCTGCGCGACCTCAACGTCGGCAAGATGAAGCTGCTTGCCCGTCCGCGCAAGATGCCCAGCATCGTGCCTGGCTTCGGCCTGCAGGTCACCGGCTATATCGACTCTCCCCAATCCTCCACCGAAGAAGGCAGTGCACCATGAACCCCTACACCATAGATCCTGATTTGAACGGCGAAGGCTTGCACATCGGCATCGTCCGCGCCCGCTTCAATGAGGCGATCGGCCAGGCCGAGCTGGATGCCTGCCTGAACGAGCTGGCCAAGCTGGGCGTGGACGAACGCGACGTGATGGTCGTGAGCGTGCCCGGCGCCCTGGAGATCGGCGTGACGCTGGCCAAGATGGCCGATTCAGGCGAGTTCGACGCGTTGATCGCGCTGGGCGCGGTCATACGCGGCGAGACCTATCACTTCGAAGTCGTCTCCAACGAAAGCGCCGCGGCGATTTCGCGCGTGGCGCTGGAGACCGGCGTGCCGGTGGCCAACGGCGTGCTGACGACCGACACCGACGAGCAGGCCGAGGCCCGCGCTGCCGAAAAGGGCCGCGACTGCGCCCGCGCCGCGGTGGAGATGGCCAACCTGCTGGCCGCGCTCGAGCCCGAGGCCGATGAAGACGACGAGGACGACGACGAGTTCGACGATGACGAAGAAGATGACCGCGACTGACGGCGCGGCCAGCCCCCGCAGCGCCAGGCGGCGCGCGCGCGAGTTCGCCTTGCAGGGTGTCTACGCCTGGCTGCTGCGCGGCGGCCAGGGCACCGAGGACGCCGGCGAAATCGACGCGCACCTGCGCGACGAGGAAGGCTTTTCCGAAGCCGACGCGGCCTGGTTCAAGACCTTGCTGCACGGCGTGCTGCGCGAGGCGCCGGACCTGCGCCAGCGCTTCGCGCCCTTCGTCGACCGGCCGCTGAAAGAGCTTTCCCCCGTGGAGCACGCCATCCTGCTGATCGGCAGCTACGAGCTCGTGCACCACATCGAGGTGCCGTACCGCGTGGCGATCAACGAAGCGGTGGAACTGGCCAAATCCTTTGGCGGCACCGATGGCTTCAAGTTCGTCAACGGTGTGCTGGACAAGCTGGCGGCCGTGGCCCGGCCCGACGAGGTGCGCGCGGCGGGGCCGCGGCGCTAGGCCCTGGCCGTGCCGTCCGAGTTCGACCTGATCGGCCGTTACTTTGCCCGGCAGGCGCCTTCGGGCATGCTGGGCGTGGGCGACGATTGCGCACTTTTTCCGGTCGCGCCGGGCAAGCAGGTCGCCACCAGCATGGATTTGCTGCTGGAGGGCCGGCATTTTTTGCCCGATGCCGATCCGCGCGCGCTGGGCCACAAGGCGCTGGCGGTCAACTTGTCGGACCTGGCCGCCATGGGGGCGCAGCCGATCGGCTGCCTGCTCGGCCTGGCACTGCCGCGCGCCGATGAATCCTGGCTGGCCGCCTTCGCATCCGGCTTCCTGGAGTTGGCGCGCGCCCATGAGTGCCCGCTCCTGGGCGGCGACACCACGCGCAGCCAGGCGGGCCTGGCCATCAGCGTGACGGTGTTCGGCGCCGTCGATCCGGCACGGGCCCTGCGCCGCGACGCGGCCCAGCCGGGCGACGACGTCTGGGTGTCCGGTCCCTTGGGCGCTGCGCATGCGGCGCTGCAGCTCGTACTGGGCCGCTGGCCGGCCGACGGCCGGCGGCTGGAGTCGCTGCGCCCGGCGCTGGATGAACCGCAGCCCCGTGTCGCATTCGGCTTGGCGCTTGCGGGCGTGGCCCATGCCGCCATCGACCTGTCCGATGGGCTGTTGCAGGACCTCGGGCACGTGCTGGCAGCCAGCGGCTGCGGCGCGTGCTTGCGCGAAGCCGATATTCCCGTCGATCCGCGGTTGGACGGGTTGCCGGCCGACCGGGTGCGCGAGGCGTTGCTGGGCGGTGGCGATGTGTACGAGCTGTGTTTTACCGCCGCGGCCGGGCAGCGCGAGGCCGTGCTGCAAGCCGGCCGGCGCTGCGGCCTGGTGCCTGTGCGCATAGGCGAAATCACCGCCTCGCCTGGCTTGCGCGTGGTCGATGCGCAGGGCCGGGACCTGCCGGACTTGCCGCGCGGTTTCGATCACTTCGGGCCGGCCGCCTGAGCGGCCCGGCCGATGGCGCACCGGGCCATGCGTGACAAGGAGTCTTCATGACCTCGCCTGACGATTCCAGCCAGACCCCGACCTCATCGACGCCGCCTGCCGGCGCCCGCGGCCATGACGCATCCTCGGCCAAGGCGGCGCCGACGCTGCGCTGGATGTTCGGCCACCCCGCGCGCGTGCTGGCGTTCGGCTTCGGCGCGGGTTTGCTGCGCCCCGGCCCCGGCACCTGGGGTACGCTGGCGGCCTGGCTGCTTTGGGTGCTGGCGCGGGCGGACGCTGCGCCGGCTTGGGCGGTGGGACTGTTCCTGCTTGCCGCGCTGGCGCTGGGCGCCGCGGGCTGCCATCGCACCGGGCGTGACTTGGGCGTGCCGGACCACGGCGGCATGGTCTGGGATGAAATGGTGGCGTTTTGGCTGGTGCTATGGCTGATACCTGGTACGCTGCCTGCCCAGGTGCTGGCGTTCGCATTGTTTCGCCTGTTCGACATCGCCAAGCCGCCTCCCGTGCGCCAGTTCGATGCGCGCTGGAAAAATGGCTTCGGCGTCATGTGGGACGATTTGCTGGCCGCCGGCTACACGTTGCTGGCGATGGCGGTGCTGGTCCGCCTGGGAGTCCTTCCATGATCGATACGCAAATCCAAGAACTGGCAGAGCGCCTGGGCCGGGCGCTGCAGGCGCGCGGCTGGATGCTGGGCACGGCGGAATCCTGCACGGGCGGGCTGCTGGCCGGTGCCATTACGGCGGTCGCCGGCTCCAGCAATTGGTTCGACCGCGGTTTCGTCACCTACAGCAACGACGCCAAGGTCGAACAATTGGGCGTGGCGCCGCTGATCCTGGCGCAGCACGGCGCGGTCAGCGAACAGGTCGCACGCCAGATGGCGGTCGGTGTGTTGGCGGCTTGCCCGGCGGCGCACGTGGCCGCGTCCACCACCGGCATCGCCGGCCCGGGCGGCGCGGTGCCTGGCAAGCCGGTCGGCACCGTGTGCTTTGGCTTCGCCCACCGCAGCGAGGACGGCCTGGTGGTTTTCGCCGCCACCCGCCACTTCGAAGGCGACCGCGCGCAGGTCCGGCACAGCTCCGTGGCCTACGCGCTGGAGGGCCTGCTGCAGCTTAGCGAACGGCGTTGATCGCGTCGCGCGTGGCGCGCGCCGCTTCGGCCGCCGCCTCGCGCCAGTCCTTCCCCGATCCGGCGTACAGGATCGCCCGCGACGAATTGATCATCATCCCCGTGCCGGCGCGGTTGCGCCCGGCGTTGACCGTGGCCATGATGTCGCCGCCTTGCGCGCCGATGCCCGGTACCAACAGGGGCATGTCGTCGCCCACCAGGTCACGCACCGCGGCCAGCTCATTGGGGACGGTGGCACCCACGACCAGTCCGCACTGGCCGTTGGCGTTCCACCGGGTTTGCACGAGTTCGGCCACCCGCAGGTACAGCGGCCGGCCGCCCTCGGTTGGCAGTGCCTGTAGGTCGGCCCCGCCCGGGTTGGAGGTGCGGCACAGCACGATTACGCCGCGGTCGGGCCATTGCAGGTAGGGCTCGATCGAATCGGTTCCCATGTAGGGGTTGACGGTCACGGCATGTGCTCCGTAGCGCTCGAACGCCTCGCGCGCGTACTGCTGCGCGGTCGGACCGATGTCGCCGCGCTTGGCATCGAGCACGATGGGCAGGTCGGGATGGTTGGTCCGGATGTGCTCGCACAGCGCCTGCAGCTGGCCTTCGGCCGCTTGCGCGGCGAAGTATGCGATCTGGGGCTTGAAGCCGCAGGCATAAGGGGCGGTGGCGTCGACGATGGCGCGGCAAAACTCCAGCACCCCATCGGGCCGGTCCTTCAATTCGGCGGGCAAGCGGGCCGGGTCGGGGTCGAGGCCCACCATCAGCAGCGAGTTGGACTTGGACCAGGCGTGTTCGATGCGTTGTCGGAAATTCATGGCTGGACGGCTGTCGGAGAGCGCGGAACCCGCACTATAACCAACCGGCTGCTGCTCAATGCAGCTTGACCCGCGGGTGCGCGCGCTTCATCAGCAGGCGCGCCAGCGCCAGCGAAGCGGTGCGCGACAGGCCGAGCACGGTCTGGTGGTGCATCAGGTGCAGGCTCATGTACATCATGCGCGCCAGCAGGCCGGTGACGAACAAGCCCCGGCCGGTGAGCTTGCCCATCAGGCTACCCGCGCCAGCCTGGTGGCCCAGCGATACCAGCGATCCGTGGTCGCGGTACACGAAGGGCGTGTCCGGCGCCGGCTTGCCGCGGATGCGCGCGGCCAGGCGGTCGGCCAGGTAATCGGCCTGCTGGTGTGCGGCCTGGGCGCGCGCCGGCACCGTCCCGTTCTCGCCCCATGGTGCCGCGGCACAGTCGCCAAAGGCATAGATGTCCGGGTCAGGCGTGCGCAGGCAAGCATCGACCTCGACTTGCCCAATGCGGTTCAAGGGCAGGTCCAGGCTGGCCAGCACCGGCTGGCCTTGTATGCCCGCAGCCCACATGCACAGGTCGCTTGCAAAGCGTCGTCCGTCGGATGCGATCACACTGTCGGCGGTGACTTCGGCGATGCGGCAGTCAGTGTGCACGCGCACGCCCAGCTCGGTCAGGCGCTCGTGCGCGGCCCGCGCGATGCGCTCGGGCAGGGCGCCCAGCAGCCGCGGCCCGCCTTCTATCAGCGTGATCACCAGGTCGCGGTCGGGGCGGAAGGCCGGCAGTCCGTAGGCGCCGATGACCCGGCCGGCTTCGCGCAGTTCTGCGGCCAATTCCACGCCCGTGGCGCCGCCGCCGACGATCACGACGTTCAGCGACGCAGAAGGGTCGCGGGCCTTGGCCTGGTCGACCTCGACCATGGCCTGCAGCAACGCCAGGCGGAATGCCTCGGCGTTGTCCGGCGTATCCAGCGTGACGGCATGGCGCTCGGCGCCGGGCGTGCCGAAGAAGTTGGATGTACTGCCCACGGCCAGCACCAGCGTGTCGTAAGGCAGCGTGCGGGGCGGGATCACCGCCTCGCCGTGCGGCGCCTCGACGGCGGCCAGCCGCAGCGTGCGCGTGCGCCGGTCCACCTCGAGGAGGTTGCCCAGGACGAAGGAGAAGTGGTTGAGGTTGGCCAGCATGAGGTAGGACAGGCCTTCCTGGTGGATGTCCAGGGTGCCTGCGGCCGCCTCGTGCAGCGACGGCTTCCAGATGTGATAGGGGCGCGCGTCGACCAGGGTGACGTGGGCGCGGCCGAAACGGCGCCCCAGCCGGGCGGCCAGGATCAGCCCGCCGGCGCCGCCGCCGACGATGACGACCCGGTGGGGGGCACCGCGAGAGGAGGCATCGCTCATGCCTGCAGTGTGCCTTGCGCGCGGCGGCAAGGGCGCGTCAGCTCGTATCGGGCGGTATCAGCCCGTGAAGCGGTCGACGGCGACTGCTGCCCAGATGCCGGCGGTTAGCAGCAAGGACAGCAGCACGGCCGCGCTGCCCAGGTCCTTGGCGCGGCCAAGTAGCGGGTGGGTGTCGGTCGACAGGGCGTCGGCCAGCGCTTCCACGGCAGAATTGAGCAGCTCCACGACCAGCACCAGCACCATGGGCGCGATCAGCAGTGCGATCTCGACGGGAGTGCGTCCCAGGAAGAAAGCGCCGGGCACGAGTGCCGCCGCCAGCGCCAGTTCCTGCCTAAACGCCGCTTCGTGCCGCCATGCCGCGCCCAGGCCCAGCAGGCAATAGCGCAGGGCAGGAAACAGGCGACGCAAGCCGCCCGAGCTTTTACGGCCTGGCTGGCGGGGAGGGCGGGACGGCGTCATGGGATGGGTATGGCAAGGGCAGTGGGGGGCGGAAAACCCCGGAAAATCGCCGGGTGCGCCAGGCCGGCTCAAGCCATGGGCGCGCCTTGCGGCGCCGATGCCCCGCGGTCCAGCGCCGCGGCCTGCATGGAGAACTGCCGGGTCAGCACCGCGCCGAAGAAAAACAGCATCGACGAATAGTAGATCCACAGCAACAGCGCCACGACCGAGCCAGCTGCGCCGTAGGCCGAGGCCACGCTGCCCTTGCTCAGGTACCAGCCGATCACCCACTTGCCCACGAGGAACAGGGCCGCGGTCACCACCGACCCGGGGATCACGTGGCGCCACGGCACCGACACGTGCGGCAGCAACTTGAAGACGACGGCAAACAGCGCCGTCACCACGCAGAAGGAGAAAAGGTTGGACAGCGCGTCGGCCAGCGTGGCGAAGGCCGAATGTGACCAAAGCTCGCCGTAGTAGCTTCGCATCGCCGCCAGCGCCGCATTGACCGCCAGCGACACCAGCAGGAATAGCGCCAACACCAGGATCAGGCCGAATGCCCGCAGCCGCGCGCGCACGAGCTGGCTAAGCGCCTTGTCATCCGAAGGCGGGACTTCCCAGAGCTCGTCCAGGCTTTGCTTGAGCTCGTTGAAGGCCGTGGTGGCGCTAAAGAGCAGCACGCCGATGGAGATCAGCGCGGCCAGCAGGCCGCTGCCCGACTCGTGGGCGCTGGCCAGCACGATTTGTATGACTTCGGCGCCGCGCTCGCCGATCAGGTCCCGCAGCTGCCCGACCAGCTCGGCGCGCACGGCATCCTCGCCAAACACCGCGCCTGCCACGGCGATCACCAGGATCAGCATGGGCGCGAGCGAAAACACCATGTACAGGGCAAGCGCCGCCCCCTTGCTGGAAGCCCGCTGGCGCGACCATTGCATGGCTGCGTCGACCAGCAGTTGCTTGTAGCGGATGCGGTGCAGGTAGCGGATCAGCGGCATGGGCACTTCCAGGCAAGTCCGAAGGCTGCGGATGCGCTTCATCATACCGCCCGCCGCGCGACGGATGCGGACAAAGGAAAAGCCCGAAGGCGCAAGCCTTCGGGCCGAGTCGTCAAGCCCCGGAAGGACCGGGGCGAGGCTGAAGGGGCTTGGATTAGAAATCCATGCCGCCCATGCCACCCATGCCGCCGCCGGGCATGGCGGGCGCAGCGGGCTTGTCCTCGACCAGTTCCACCACCGCGGCTTCGGCCGTCAGCAGCAGGCTGGCAACGGAGGCAGCGTTTTGCAGCGCGGTGCGGGTCACCTTGGTGGGGTCCAGCACGCCCTGCTCGACCAGGTCGGCGTATTCGCCGGTCGCGGCGTTGTAGCCGAAGTTGCCCTTGCCTTCGAGCACCCTGTTGACGATCACGCTGGCTTCTTCGCCGGCGTTGGTCACGATGGTGCGCAGGGGCTCTTCGACGGCGCGCAGGATCAGCTTGATGCCGGCGTTCTGGTCAGGCGTATCGCCCTTCAGGTTGGCAATGGCCTGCTTGGCGCGCAGCAGGGCCACGCCGCCGCCAGGCACCACGCCTTCTTCCACCGCAGCACGCGTGGCGTGCAGGGCGTCCTCGACGCGGGCCTTCTTTTCCTTCATTTCGACTTCGGTCGCGGCACCCACGCGGATCACCGCCACACCGCCGGCCAGCTTGGCCACGCGCTCTTGCAGCTTCTCGCGGTCGTAGTCCGAGGTGGCTTCCTCGATCTGCACGCGGATTTGCTTGACGCGGGCTTCGATGTTCTTGCTGTCGCCGGCGCCGTCGATGATGGTGGTGTTTTCCTTGGCCACTTCGACGCGCTTGGCCTGGCCCAGCTCGGCCAGCGTCGCCTTCTCGAGCGTCAGACCGGTTTCTTCGGAGATCACCGTGCCGCCGGTCAGGATGGCGATGTCCTCGAGCATGGCCTTGCGGCGGTCGCCGAAGCCGGGCGCCTTGACCGCAGCGGTCTTCAGGATGCCGCGGATGTTGTTGACCACCAGGGTAGCCAGCGCTTCGCCTTCGACGTCCTCGGCGATGATCAGCAGCGGACGGCTGGCCTTGGCGACTTGTTCGAGCACCGGCAGCAGGTCACGGATGTTGCTGATCTTCTTGTCGTAGATCAGGATGAACGGATCGTCCAGCGCGGCGACTTGCTTGTCGGGGTTGTTGATGAAGTAGGGCGACAGGTAGCCGCGGTCGAACTGCATGCCCTCGACGACGTCCAGTTCGTTTTCCAGCGACTTGCCGTCCTCGACGGTGATCACGCCTTCCTTGCCGACCTTGTCCATCGCGTCGGCGATGATCTGGCCGATCGAGGCATCGCTGTTGGCCGAGATCGAGCCGACCTGGGCGATTTCCTTGCTGGTGGTGACCGGCTTGGAGATCTTCTTCAGCTCTTCGACGGCGGCGGCCACGGCCTTGTCGATGCCGCGCTTCAGGTCGATGGGGTTGAAGCCGGCGGCCACGTACTTCAGGCCTTCCTGGACGATGGCCTGGGCCAGCACGGTGGCGGTGGTGGTGCCGTCACCGGCGTTGTCCGAGGTCTTGGAGGCGACGTCCTTGACCAGCTGGGCGCCGATGTTTTCGAACTTGTCCTTCAGTTCGATTTCCTTGGCCACGGACACGCCGTCCTTGGT
>CALEQZ010000069.1 GCA_937908115.1 uncultured Alcaligenaceae bacterium
CGGCGCCTGGCCGGTTGCCGATGCCGCCTTGCGCCGGGTGCGCCGCGCCGGCTTGGCGAGCGTCTTGCCTTCGGCCGCCATCTTCTTCGGGGTGTGCGGCTGGCCGGCGGCGCGCCGTCCGGCAGGGCGCTCGGCGGCCCGCGCCTGGCGCGCCTGCTCGGGCGTGGGGCGGTAAAGAATCAGGATTTTGCCCAGGTGGTGTACGGCCGCGCACGACAGCGTATCGCAGATGGCCTGGAGCATGGCCTCGCGGTCCTCTCGCTCCTGGCCGCCGGCGCGCACCTTGACCAGCCCGTGGGCGGACAGCGCGCGGTCGATTTCCTTCAGGACGCCGTCGGTCAGGCCTTGGTCGCCGATCAGGACGACGGGGCGCAGGCGATGGGCTGCGGCGCGCAGGGCGCTGCGTTGCTGGGATGTGATGGCTAGGCTCGGCATGGGCCGGATTGTACGAGAATGGCAAAAAAGAAATTTTCCAAGAACTGGATCCGCGAGCACATCAACGATCCGTACGTCCGCCTCGCCCAGCAAAAAGGGTACCGGGCCAGGGCGGCGTTCAAGCTGATCGAAATCCTGGACACCGAAAAGCTGCTGCGGCCGGGGCAGGTGGTGGTCGACCTGGGCGCGGCCCCGGGCAGCTGGTCGCAGGTCGTGCGCGAGCGGCTGGCAGGACCCGGCGGGGCGCTGGACGGGCGCATCGTGGCGCTGGACCTGCTGCCCATGGAGCCCATCCCCGGGGTCGAGTTCCTGCAGGGGGACTTCCGTGAGGAGACCGTCCTGCAGCAGCTGGAATCCCTGCTGGACGGCCAGTCCGTCGACCTTGTCATTTCCGACATGGCCCCCAACCTATCCGGCGTAGGCGTGGCCGATGCGGCGCGCGTGCAGCACGTCTGCGAGCTGGCGCTGAAATTTGCCTGCGCCCACCTGCGCCCGGAAGGGGCGCTGGTGGTCAAGGCGTTTCACGGCAGCGGGTTTTCCCAGATCGTGCAGGCCTACAAGCAGCGCTTCCAACGCGTGGTCGAGCGCAAGCCCAAGGCCTCCCGGGACAAATCCGCGGAAACTTTCCTGGTCGCGCGCGGCCTGAAAAGGCCTTAGCCCGCACCGCTGGCGGTGCGCGGACGCAACAGTCGCGCCGAAAGGGTAAAATCGGCCATTGACAACTTTATGGTGGTGCCCTATGTGGGCGCGCCGCCAGGTCGGCATCACAAGCAGGAGATCGACCTTGAACAACTCATTTTCCAAAGTTGCGGTCTGGATGGTGATCGCACTGGTGCTGTTTACGGTATTCAAGCAGTTCGACGGCCGTACCCAGCCCCAGGACACCGTGAGCTACACCCAGTTCATGGAAGACGCCAAGAACGGTCGCATCCGCAAGGTCGATGTGCAGGGCGACGTGCTGTATGTCACGCCCGATGCCGGACGGCCCTATACCCTGACGTCGCCCGGCGACCTGTGGATGGTCTCCGATCTGATGAAGTACGGGGTGCAGGTCTCGGGCAAGGCGCGCGAGGAGCCGTCGCTGCTGATGAGCATCTTCGTGTCCTGGTTCCCCATGCTGCTGCTGATCGGCGTGTGGATCTTCTTCATGCGCCAGATGCAGGGCGGCGGGCGCGGCGGCGCGTTCAGCTTCGGCAAGTCGCGGGCGCGTATGCTCGATGAAAACGCCAACCAGGTCACTTTCGCCGACGTCGCCGGCTGCGACGAAGCCAAGGAGGACGTGCAGGAGCTGGTCGACTTCCTGCGCGATCCGAGCAAGTTCCAGAAGCTGGGCGGACGCATCCCGCGTGGCGTGCTCATGGTTGGCTCGCCCGGCACCGGCAAGACGCTGCTGGCCAAGGCGATCGCCGGCGAAGCCAAGGTGCCGTTTTTCAGCATCTCGGGCTCGGACTTCGTCGAGATGTTCGTCGGCGTGGGCGCGGCGCGCGTGCGCGACATGTTCGAAACGGCCAAGAAGCACGCGCCTTGCATCATTTTCATCGATGAGATCGACGCGGTTGGCCGCCAGCGCGGCGCCGGCCTGGGCGGTGGCAACGACGAGCGTGAACAGACCCTGAACCAAATGCTGGTGGAGATGGACGGCTTCGAGTCCGGCCAGGGCGTGATCGTCATCGCGGCGACCAACCGGCCGGACGTCCTGGACCCGGCGCTGCTGCGCCCGGGCCGGTTCGACCGTCAGGTCGTCGTGCCCCTGCCCGACATCCGCGGCCGTGAGCAGATCCTCAAGGTGCACATGCGCAAGGTGCCGTTGGCGCCCAACGTCGACGCCACGGTGCTGGCGCGCGGCACGCCCGGGTTCTCCGGCGCCGATTTGGCCAACCTGGTCAACGAGGCCGCGCTGTTCGCGGCGCGCCGCAACGGCCGCACGGTGGACATGTCCGACTTCGAAAAGGCCAAGGACAAGATCATCATGGGCGCCGAGCGCCGCTCCATCGTCATGCCCGAAGAGGAGCGCCGCAACACGGCGTACCATGAATCCGGGCATGCCATCGTCGCCAAGATGCTGCCCAAGACCGACCCGGTGCACAAGGTCACCATCATCCCGCGCGGCCGCGCGCTGGGCGTGACCATGCAGTTGCCCGAGAGCGACCGCTACAGCATGGACAAGGAGCGCCTGCTCAATACCATCGCGGTGCTGTTCGGCGGGCGCGTCGCGGAAGAGCTTTTCATGAACCAGATGACGACCGGCGCCTCGAACGATTTCGAGCGTGCCACCGCCATCGCCCGCGACATCGTCACCCGCTACGGCATGACCGAGGAGCTCGGCCCCATGGTCTACGCCGAAAACGAGGGCGAGGTCTTCCTGGGCCGCAGCGTGACCAAGACCACGCACGTGTCCGAGGCCACCATGCAGAAGGTCGATGCGGAGATCCGCCGCATCATCGATGAGCAATACCAGGTGGCGCGCAAGATCCTCGAGGCCAATCGCGACAAGGTCGAGGCCATGGCCGCGGCGCTGCTGGAATGGGAAACCATAGACGCCGACCAGATCGACGACATCATCAACGGCCGTCCGCCGCGTCCGCCCAAGACGCCGGAAGGGCCGTCCGATGCGTCGGACACCCCAGCCGCGCCCGGCGTGGCCGGCAATGGTGCGGCCGCGCCGGTGTAATCCTGCAGGATACGCGCGCAGTCCGATGGCCAATACGTTCTTGTGCGGGCGCTTCGAGTTCGAGCTCGAGCGCCCGTTGGTGATGGGGATCGTCAACATCACCCCCGATTCGTTTTCCGATGGCGGCGAGCATTTCGATCCGGATGCGGCGATCGCCCACGCACGCCGCCTCAAGCAGGAAGGCGCCCACATCGTCGACTTGGGCGGGGAATCCACCCGGCCCGGATCCCAACCCGTATCCGTCGAGGAAGAGCTGCGGCGCGTGCTGCCCGTGGTCGAGGCCTTGCGCGGCGATGACGTGGCGATATCGGTCGACACCTCCAAGCCCGAGGTGATGCGCGCCGTGCTCGATGCCGGCGCCGACATGATCAACGACATCTACGCCTTTCGCCAGCCGGGCGCCATCGAAGCGGTGGCCGGTTCGCGCTGCGGGCTGTGCGTCATGCACATGAAGGGCGAACCCGGCACCATGCAGGACGCGCCCGAGTACACCGACCTCATCGGCGAAATTTCCTTATTCCTGGGCGCGCGCGCCCAGCGCCTGCGGGCGGCATGGGTCGAGCCGCGCCGCATCGTGCTGGACCCGGGCTTCGGCTTTGGCAAGACGGCCGAGCACAATTTCCAGCTGTTGCGGCGCCTAGCAAGTTTGCGCGTATCCAGCTATCCGCTATTGGTAGGGGTATCGCGAAAATCCATGATCGGTCATGCTACCGGCCGGCCGGTGCGGGATCGCCTGGCCGGCAGCATCGCGGCCGCCCTGGCCTGCGTCGCCCGCGGCGCCTCTATCGTGCGGGTGCACGACGTGGCCGACACGGTCGACGCCTTGAAGGTCTGGCAGGCGGCCGAAAAGGGAGTCCTACCAGGTAACGATTAGCCATGACTGAACGCAAATATTTTGGCACCGACGGCGTGCGCGGCGAGGTGGGCGGCCCGGTCATCAACGCGGAGTTCGCCTTGCGCCTGGGGTACGCCGCTGGCCGCGTGTTGGCGCGCGAGCACGGATCCCGGTCCCGCCCGCGGGTGCTCATTGGCAAGGACACGCGGCTGTCGGGCTACATGCTCGAATCGGCGCTCGAAGCCGGGCTGTCGGCGGCGGGCATCGATACCCTGCTGGCAGGGCCCATCCCGACGCCCGCAGTTGCCTACCTGACCCGTACGCTGCGCCTGGTGGCTGGCATCGTCATCAGCGCCTCGCACAATCCCTACCAGGACAACGGGATCAAGTTCTTTTCCGCACAGGGCATGAAGCTGCCCGACGAGATCGAGGCATCCATCGAGGCCATGCTCGATGAGCCGGTCGGCTGCGTCGGCTCGGACGCGCTGGGCAGGGCCCGTCGCCTGGACGACGCGGCCGGGCGCTACATCGAGTTCTGCAAGAGCACTTTCCCCAACGACCTGGACCTCAACGGCATCAAGATCGTGGTCGACGCCGCCCACGGCGCTGCCTACCACATCGCCCCGCACGTCTTTCGCGAGCTGGGCGCCGAGGTCCACGCTATCGGCGTGCAGCCCGACGGCTTCAACATCAACGAAGGGGTGGGGGCGCTCTACCCCGAGCAGCTCGCCCGCGAAGTGCAGGCGCGCGGCGCCCACCTCGGGGTGGCGCTCGACGGCGATGCCGACCGGCTGCAGATGGTCGACGCCTCGGGCCGCATCTACAACGGCGACGAACTGCTCTACGCCATCGTACGTGAGCGCATGGCTGCCGGGCCGGTCGCCGGCGTGGTCGGCACGCTGATGACCAACTATGGCTTCGAGCTGCAGATGGCCAAGCTCGGCATCGGTTTCGAACGCGCCAAGGTCGGTGACCGCTATGTGCTGGAGCAGATGCAGGCCCGCAACTGGCTGTACGGCGGCGAAAGTTCGGGACATTTGATCTGCCTGGACCGCCATACCACTGGCGACGGCATCATTGCCGCGCTGCAGGTGATGACCGCCTTGTGCCGAAGCGGCAACACGCTGGCCGAATGGATCGGCGACCTGCGCATGTATCCGCAGAAGATGATCAATGTGCCGTTGCCTGCCGGCATGGACTGGCGCGAGCATCCCGGGCTGGCAGCCGCGCGCAAGGCGGTCGAGGAGGAGCTGCGAGGCAGGGGGCGCGTGCTGATCCGCGCGTCGGGTACCGAACCCAAGCTGCGGCTCATGGCCGAGGCCGAAGACGAGGCGCTGGCCACGGCTTGCGCGCAGCGCCTGGCCGACAGCCTGGCGCTGGGGTGACGCAAGCGCACGCTATCGGCGCGCGGACAAGGGGCGTACACTTCACATTCACGTAATCTGTTGTTCAAATACGTGACATGTCGGCCGGTGACACTAGGGGTCTGTCCCAGGAGTCCCATCCATGCTCGAACTCGTCCGCATCGAATCCGCCCCTGCAGCGGCGCCTTGGGCCGCCAGCAGGCCCAAGGGCTTGGCCGTAGGGCTGGCGCGTAGCGCCGAAGAGCTCGAGCAGATTCAACGGCTGCGCTTCCAGGTCTTCACCGAGGAAATGGGAGCGGTTTTCCCCCAGGGCCATACCGGCCTGGACCGCGACCGTTTCGACCAATGGTGCGAGCACCTCATGGTGCGCGAGCTGGGGACCGACCGCGTCGTGGGCACCTACCGCGTGCTCACGCCCGAGCAGGCGCGCGAGGCTGGCGGCTATTATTCCGAGTCCGAATTCGACTTGGGCGGCTTGGGCGCGCTGCGCAGCCAGCTGGTTGAGTTCGGCCGATCCTGCACCCATCCGGATTATCGCAATGGCGCGGTCATCATGCTGCTGTGGTCCGGCCTGTCCGAGATCCTGCGCCGTGGCGGTTATCGCTACGTATTCGGATGCGCCAGCGTCAGCCTGCGCGACGACGGCGTCACTGCAGCCGAAGTCTGGCGCACCGTGGCGCCGCAGTTGCAAGGCGCGGGCGGCCCGCGCGTCGTGCCGCTGCATCGCTATCCGGTCGAACATCTCGACAGCACGCTGCCGGCGCGCGTGCCGCCGCTCATCAAGGGCTACCTGAAGCTGGGTGCGCGGGTTTGCGGCGAGCCGGCCTGGGATCCCGATTTCAACACCGCCGACTTCCCGATGCTGCTGGACGTGGCCGCCATGGACGAGCGCTATCGCAAGCACTTCGGGCTGCCGGCGCACATTTAGCCGGTACCGCCAATCAGGCCCGTCGGGCGGCGACGTCCTGACTTGCCCGGGCGCGATGCCTGACCGCTTGGCCCATCGCAGGCAGGCGCGCGGCGAGGGCAACGCTGCCGGATCTGTTTGCCGCTAGATTTCCTGCAGCGCGAACGCAAACCCCACCTTGCGCCATTCCTGTGCTTCGGCCCGCAGCGTGAAGTCCGTCAGCGGATGGTCTTCGAGCCATGCCTTGCCGATGCGCACGACGATGGACTGGCCGCTGGCCGAGACCGACAGGGGAATCTCGGGCAGGTCTTCCCTGCGGCGGGACAACAGCACCGCCAGGCGCAGGCATAGCAGCGCCAACCAGTGCGAACGCGTGCGCACCAGTGCCTGCACTTTGGTGAGCTTGCCAACGTGGCCCAGCGCCAGCACGCCGAGCAGGGTTTGGTCGGCCCGTGAGAACCCCGGCATGTCGGCGTGCTGCAGCACGTAGGCCGTATGCTTGTGATAGGCGTTGTGGGCGATGGTCAGGCCGATCTCGTGCAGGTCGGCTGCCCAGCCCAGCGACAGGGCCAGTTCGTCGCGTTCGGGTTGCTCGACCGGCATGGTCGCGAAAAGCTGCAGCGCTGCCCGCCGCACCCGGGCGGCCTGGGCGGCGTCGACGTGATAGCGCTTCATGAACTGGCGTACCGTTTCGTCGCGCTTGTCGCGCCGGTCGTCACGGCCAAGCAGGTCGTACAGTACCCCCAGCCGCAACGCGCCGTCGCCGGTGTGCATCACGTCTATGCCGAGCTCGTCGAAAATCGCGCACATGATGGCTAGCCCACCTGGCAGCACATCGGTGCGGTGCGGCTTGATGCCCGGCAGTTCCGAGACGATGACGCGGCCGGAACGGATGATGCGGTTTTTCAGCGCTTCCATGCCGGCACGGGTAATGCCGACCTTGGAGAACCCGCACTCCGCCAGGATGGCGTACAGCGCCTTGGCGGTTCCGGAGGACCCATAGGCCTCCTTCCAGCCCATCGTGCGGTACTGGCGGGCGATGACCTCGATCTCGCGCCGCGCAGCCAGCTCGGCCTGCTTCATGGCGTGGGCGTCTATCCGGCCATCCGGGAAGAATTGCCGGCTGTAGCTGACGCACCCCATGTACAGCGAAGACATCAGCAGCGGTTCGAAACCCTCGCCGATGATGATTTCGGTGGAACCGCCGCCGATGTCCACGACCAGCCGCTTCGACGACGACGGCGGCAGCGTGTGCGCCACGCCAGAGAAGATCAGGCGCGCCTCCTCGCGGCCGGCGATGATCTCGATGGGAAACCCCAGCGCCGCTTGCGCCCGCGGTAGAAAATCGGCGGTGTTGCGCGCCACCCGGAAGGTGTTGGTCGCCACGGCGCGCACGCGGGTGGGGTGGAAGCTGCGCAGGCGCTCGCCGAAGCGCTCGAGCACCGCGAGCGCCCGGTCGATGGCTTCATCAGACAGCCGCTTGCCCTGGTCCAGGCCGGCGGCCAGGCGCACGGTCTCCTTCAGGCGGTCGATCTGGTAGATCTGGGCCGATCCATCCTGTTGAACGACGCGCCCGATGGACAGGCGAAAGCTGTTGGAGCCGAGGTCGACGGCGGCCAGGAGATGGTCCATGGGCGGGGCAGCGTTGTTCGGTGGCCAGCCGGGATTATAAAGACCGCCTTCCGGCGCCAATATATGGCATATTCGGGCAGCGCGATGTCATGGTCCCGTCATCGCGCCGAAGTAAAAGCCCTGGGTCGTCGCCATGGAATCGAGCATGTCCGCGCTTGTGCCGTCCGAAGCCCTGTTCCTCAACCGCGAGCTGTCGCTGCTCAAGTTCAACGAGCGCGTGCTGGCGATGGCCGAGGACCCGCGCATCCCCGTGCTCGAACGGCTACGCTACGTTTGCATCGTCAGCTCGAACCTGGACGAGTTTTTCGAGATCCGCATCTCCTCGCTCAAGGAGCAGCAGCGCCAGACGCCATTGGCGGTGGGGGTGGACGGCCTGACCGCGGGCGAGGCGTTCGAGCGCGTGGCCAAGGCTGCGCACGAGCTGGTCGCCCGGCAATATGCGCTGCTCAACGACCAGATCCTGCCGAGCATGAGCGCCGAGGGCATTTTCTTGTTGCATGCATCGGAATGGAATGACGCGCAGCGGCAGTGGGCGCTGGACACGTTCCATCGCGACGTGATGCCGCTATTGACGCCGCTCGGCCTGGATCCAGCCCATCCTTTCCCGCGCGTCTACAACAAGAGCCTGAACTTCATCGTCTCGCTCTCGGGCATCGACGCCTTCGGCCGCAAGGCCAGCATCGCCATCGTACAGGCCCCGCGCGCGCTGCCGCGCCTGATGAAGATGCCGCCGGAGATCTCCGGCCATCGCCATGGCTACGTGCTGCTGACCTCGCTGATGCGCGCCTTCGTCGGCGAGCTGTTTCCCGGCTTGGAGATGCAGGGTTGCTATCAATGGCGCGTCACGCGCAACAGCGACCTGTTCGTCGACGAGGAAGAGGTCACCAACTTGCGCCTGGCGCTGCAGGGAGAGCTGTCGCAGCGCAACTTCGGCGCGGCGGTGCGCCTGGAAATCGACAAGCTCACCCCACCTGACCTGGAGGCCTTCCTGCAGCGAGAGTTTTCCTTGTCCGCAGCCGATACCTACCGAGTCAGCGGGCCGGTCAACCTGACCCGCCTGATGCAGCTGTGCGACGTTACCGACCGCCCCGAACTGCTGTTTCCGGAGCATCACGCGGCGGTGCCGCCTCCATTCGACGCCCTGGGCGGGCGCCCGGAGGCGATGTTCGAAGCCATCGCCGCCGGCGATCGGCTGCTGCACCATCCCTACCAGTCGTTCCAGCCGGTGATTGATTTCCTGACGGCGGCGGCCCTGGATCCGGACGTGGTGGCCATCAAGCAGACGATTTACCGCACCGGGGAAGACTCGGAACTGATGCGCCTGCTGCTGGCGGCTGCACGCGCCGGCAAGGAAGTCACCGTGGTCGTCGAGCTGATGGCACGCTTTGACGAGCAGACCAACATCAATTGGGCCGCCCGCCTGGAGGAGGTCGGCGCGCACGTCGTCTATGGCGTGGTCGGGCACAAGACGCACGCAAAAATGGCGCTGGTCTTACGCCGCGAGCGGGGGCGGATCCGCCGCTACGGCCACCTGAGCACGGGCAACTACCATCCCCGCACGGCCAGCATTTACACCGATTTTGGGCTGCTGACGGCCGATCCCGACCTGTGCGAGGACATGGACAAGGTGTTCGCGCAGCTGACCGGGCTGGGTGCGCGCCGTCCGCTGAAGTTGCTGCTTCAGTCGCCTTTCACCCTGCACGAGACCATGGTGGCGATGGTGCGCGCCGAGGCGCGCGCGGCCCGCGCCGGCCAAAAGGCCCGGATCATGGCCAAGATGAATTCGCTGCTGGAGCCGCAGATCATCCAGGAGCTGTACCAGGCCAGCCAGGCGGGCGTGCGCATCGACCTCATCGTGCGCGGCGTCTGCGCGCTGCGCGCCGGCGTGCCGGGCCTGTCCGAAAACATTCGGGTGCGCAGCATCGTCGGCCGCTTCCTGGAGCATTCCCGGGTGTTCTACTTTTACGATGGGGGCAAGGAAACGGTCTATCTGTCATCGGCAGACTGGATGGACCGCAACTTTTTCCGCCGCGTCGAGATCGCCTTTCCCGTACGGGACAAAGCCCTCAAGAAAAGGGTCATCGAGGAAGCCTTCACCTTGGCGCTGCGCGACACGGAGCTGGCCTGGCAGGCCCAGCCAAGCGGCGACTATGTCCGGGTGCGCAGCCGCCGCGATCCGGTCAATTTGCACGAAACGCTCATGGCGCGGCTATCCGGCTAGCGCCGTCGGGTCGGCCGCTTCGCCGCCTTGCCCCGCCGATGGCCGCGTCGGGCCTGCGTGGGGCCTGCCCCAGCCAGCCCTGCCAGGTCCGGCGGAATCTTGCCGGGACCTGCTCTGCGTGGCTGCTGTTCGGGCTGCCCCGGCCGCCCGTCACTGTCACTATCCTGTCATCTTCCGCGCCTAAGATGCTTTCCCGTGGCAGCCGAAAGTGGCCGGCTGCCAAGCTCCACCCTAAACGAGCGAAAGGAACAGCAATGCGAAAGCGAGTTTTCATCCGGATGGTCGTGGGTGCCGCCCTGGGCGTGGCGGCGGTGGCCGCCCAGGCGGTCAGTATCACCGGCGCGGGCGCCTCGTTCCCGTACCCCATCTATGCCAAGTGGGCGTCGGACTACAAGGCCGCTTCGGGACATGCAGTCAATTACCAGTCGATCGGCTCGGGCGGCGGCCAGCAGCAGATCAAGGCCGGAACGGTGGATTTCGGCGCCTCCGACGACCCCTTGAAGGCCGACGACCTGGAAAAAAGCGGCCTGGTCCAGTTTCCGGCGGTCATCGGCGGCACGGTGCCCGTGGTCAACATCGATGGCATCGCCCCGGGCCAACTCAAACTGTCGGGCGAGGTGATCGCCGACATTTTCCTGGGCAAGATCAGGAAGTGGAACGACCCGGCCATCGTGGCCATGAATGAGGGCGTGGCCCTGCCGGATGCCGATATCATCGTCGTGCACCGCTCCGACGGCTCGGGCACGACCTTCGGTTGGACCCACTATCTGTCCAAGGTTTCCCCGGAATGGCAATCCAAGGTCGGCACCGGCAAGGCGGTCAAGTGGCCGACCGGGCAGGGCGGCAAGGGCAATGAAGGCGTGGCCGCCTACGTCGGCCAGCTGAAAAACGCCATCGGCTACGTGGAATATGCCTATGCCAAGCAGAACAAGCTGTCGTGGACGCAGCTGCGCAACTCAGCCGGCCAGTTCGTGCAGCCGAGCCAGAAAAGCTTCGCCGCAGCTGCTGCCAATGCCGACTGGGACAGCGCGCCGGGCATGGGTGTGGTCCTGACCAACGAGCCTGGAGAGCAGTCTTGGCCCGTGACCGCCGCCACGTTCATCCTGGTCCAGAAGGTCCAGCAGCGCCCGGCCCAGGGCAAGGCCGTGCTGGATTTCTTCGACTGGGCATTCGACAACGGCGCCGAGGCGGCCGTCGCGCTGGACTATGTGCCCTTGCCCAAGGAAGTCACCGACAAGATCCGCGCGGTCTGGGCCAAGGAGATCAAGGACACCGATGGCCAGCCGGTCTGGAAGTAGGCGGGCGGCGCTGATTGGCAAGGTTTGCCGGCGCGGTGCCGGCGCCCTTGGGCGCCAGTGCCGCGCCGGCCGTATATCCGTCGGGTTGCCGGGGAACGTCATCGATGAGTGCGGTATTGGATAATAATGGGCCGATTTCCCCTGCTGCCGGGGACGCTACCACTGGCACGCCCCTTCCCATGAGACAAAACCGCAATGCGCTCATGGACGCGCTGTTCAAGAACCTGACCCGCGCGTTCGCCTTCCTGGTGTTCCTGCTGCTGGCCGCCATCCTGGTCTCGCTGGTCTACGGATCGAGGCAGACGCTGGCCGCCTATGGGCCAGCCTTTTTGTGGACCAACGACTGGGATCCGGTCAACGAGGTCTACGGCGCGCTGGTGCCCATCGTCGGCACGTTGCTGACTTCGGTCATCGCGCTCGTCATCGCCGTGCCGGTTTCCTTCGGCATCGCGATGTTCTTGACCGAGCTGGCTCCACAATGGCTGCGCCGGCCCCTGGGCACGGCGATCGAAATGCTGGCGGCCATTCCGTCCATCATCTACGGGATGTGGGGCCTGTTCGTGTTCGTGCCGGTGTTCCAGGCGCACATCCAGCCGGGGCTGATCGCCGTGCTGGGCAGCCTGCCGGGGATAGGCGGCTTTTTCTCCGGGCCGCCCTTCGGCATCGGCGTATTCACCGCCGGCCTGATCCTGTCGGTGATGATCGTGCCGTTCATCGCGGCCGTCATGCGCGACGTATTCGAAGTCGTGCCCCCTATGCTCAAGGAATCGGCCTACGGCCTGGGCAGCAGTACCTGGGAGGTGATGTGGCGGGTGGTGCTGCCTTATACCCGGGCAGGCGTCATCGGCGGCATCATGCTGGGGCTGGGGCGCGCATTGGGCGAGACCATGGCCGTGACCTTCGTCATCGGTAACGCCTTCCGGCTGCCGGAGTCGATCTTCGCGCCGGCCAACTCGATCGCCTCGGCGCTGGCCAACGAGTTCAACGAAGCGGGCGGGTTGCAGAAGTCCGCGTTGATCGAGCTGGGCCTGATCCTGTTCCTGATCACCACGATCGTGCTCGCGCTGTCCAAGTTGCTGCTGCTTCGCCTGTCCAAGGCCGAAGGCAGCAAATCCTGATTTCGTCCAAGCGAAGGCTACGCACATGCCGGCTACGTCCGTCATCGACATGCAAAACCCGGTCTACCGCCGGCGCCGCCTGGTCAACCGCGTCATGCTGACGCTGTCGTTCGCGGCGCTGGCGTTCGGCCTGTTCTGGCTGTTCTGGATCATCGTCACCTTGCTGGTCAAGGGCGGCTCCGCGCTGTCGCTGACGCTCTTCACCGAAATCACGCCGCCGCCGGGCCAGGCCGGGGGACTGGCCAACGCCATCGTCGGCAGCCTGCTGATGGCGGCCGTGGGCACCGCCATCGGCACCCCCATCGGCATCCTGGCCGGCACCTACCTGGCCGAGTACGGCCATCGCGGCTGGCTGGCGCCGGCCACGCGATTCCTGAACGATGTGCTGCTGTCGGCGCCGTCGATCGTCATCGGCCTGTTCATCTACACCGTGTACGTCTACCAGGTCGGCCATTACTCGGGCTGGGCGGGCGCGCTTGCCCTGTCCATCCTGGTCATCCCCGTGGTGGTGCGCACCACGGACAACATGCTGATGCTCGTGCCAAACGGCCTGCGCGAGGCATGCGTGGCGCTCGGCTGCCCCAAATGGCGCATGATCGTGATGGTGTGCTATCGGGCGGCGCGCTCCGGGATCATCACTGGCGTGTTGCTGGCGATCGCACGCATTTCGGGCGAGACCGCGCCGCTGCTATTCACGGCGCTGTCCAACCAGTTCCTGTCCCTGGACATGAACGCGCCGATGGCCAACCTGCCCGTGGTCATCTTCCAGTACGCGGCCAGCCCCTTCAAGGATTGGAACACGCTGGCCTGGGCGGGTGCAGCGCTGATCACGGTGCTGGTGCTGGGCATCAACATCGTCGCCCGCAATATGTTCCGCAAGCCCTGAGCCCGTTCCGGCAAACCGGCAAACTGATTGCCTGCAACAGGATTACGCAATGGATAACCCGTCTTCCGCCACCGCCGCCGTCCCGCGCGCGAAGTTGGAGGTCAAGAACCTGAACTTCTACTACGGCAAGTTCCATGCCATTCGCAACGTGAGCATGTCGATCCGCGAAAAGAAGGTCACCGCCTTCATCGGCCCGTCGGGCTGCGGCAAGTCGACGTTGCTGCGCACCTTCAACCGGATGTTCGAGCTCTATCCGGGGCAGCGCGCCGAAGGCGAAATCCTGCTCGACGGTGAAAACCTGCTGACGACCAAGACAGACATTTCGCTCATCCGTGCCAAGGTCGGCATGGTCTTCCAAAAGCCCACGCCGTTTCCGATGAGCATCTACGACAACGTCGCCTTCGGCGTGCGCCTGTTCGAAAAGCTGTCCAAGGGGGAAATGGACGAGCGCGTGGAGTGGGCGTTGACCAAGGCGGCACTGTGGAACGAGGTCAAGGACAAGCTGCACCAAAGCGGCAACAGCCTGTCGGGCGGGCAGCAGCAGCGGCTGTGCATCGCACGGGGCGTGGCGATCAAGCCCGAAGTGCTGCTGCTCGACGAACCGTGCTCGGCGCTGGATCCGATTTCGACCGCCAAGATCGAAGAGCTGATCGCGGAATTGAAAAACGACTACACCGTCGTCATCGTTACGCACAACATGCAACAGGCTGCACGCTGCTCGGACTACACCGCCTATATGTACCTTGGCGAACTCGTGGAATTCGGCGAAACCGACCAGATCTTCGTCAAGCCCCAACGCAAGGAAACCGAGGACTACATCACCGGGCGGTTCGGCTGAAGGCTGGTTTCCGCCAATCGACACGTTGTATATGAGTGCATCGCCGTATCGTCCTGTTGTCCTGTCCATACTCAGCGCGCATGGTGCGAAGTCGGTGCTGGATGCCCCCTGCGGACAGGGGTGGCTGGCCCAGGCCGTCCAAGCCGGCCGCATCCGCATCGATACGCTGGATGGCGTCGAAATGTACGATTTCCCAGAGGACCCATCGCTGCCTTATCGCAAGGTCGATGCATACGACCTGGACAAACCGTTGCCCGATCCGGACCAACCGTACGATGCGGTGGTGTGCGCGGAGGCCATTCACCTCGTCACCAACCCGGGCGTGGTGCTGGAAAGCTTCAAGCGCGCGCTACGCCCCGGCGGCATCGTCGTCATCACCACACCCAATACCTGGTATATGCGTTCCCGGTTGCAGTTCCTGCTGCGTGGTTTTCACTCGGGCTTCCGGCCGGGCATAGGCAAGCAGCCGGGCAAGGACTACATCACGTATTTCCCCTGGACGTATCCGCAGCTGCATTTGCTGCTGACGCATTACGGCTACACGGGCGTCACCCTGCATGAGGTCGACGAGCGCAAGCCCAAGCGATGGGTCGAGCATGCATTGGCGTTGCCGAGCAAGCTGTACTACGGCCGATGCCGGCGCAGGGCCGCCACGCCCGAAGAGACCGAATACTGGGCGACTGCCGGGCGTGCGCAGTCCCTGCACGGGCGCTGGCTGGTCGTCTCGGCGCGCAAGCCTGGGTAGTGCCCTGCTGGTCCGGGAACAATGTGGCGCACTAGGTGCGCGCGCCGTGCCGGCATGAGCTGGCGGCCGGTGTCCCGGCGTTTCGGGCTGTGGCGATGCCCGTCATTCTGGTATAGTCTGGCCCCTTCGGGGCGTAGCGCAGCCTGGTAGCGCATCTGCTTTGGGAGCAGAGGGTCGCGAGTTCGAATCCCGCCGCCCCGACCAAAGATTCCTCCTTCGTCCAAGGCAATGACGGCGTGCCCGGTGGCACGCTGGACGAAAACTGCGCTCGCAGCAGTGCGCAGCGTTGGATGCATGCCGTTTGGCCGCATGCGACGTGTTGCATGGGACGATATCCAACGCCAAGGGTGATTTGTCCGGGCGCCGCGGTATGGCCTGCCGGCACGGCCCGCGCGGGCCGTGCCGGCAGGCGCA
>CALEQZ010000070.1 GCA_937908115.1 uncultured Alcaligenaceae bacterium
TTACAGCATCAATCCCTGCCGGATCGCCTGCTGCTGGCCTTGCGGCAGCTGCTGTAGCGCCGTGCTGACCTGGTTGCGGCCAAAGGCGTGGATCTTCTTGACCAGGCGCTTGCCCCGATCGGTCAGGGTCAGCAGCTTGGCCCGCCCGTCGTCCTCGCTGGCCGTCTCCTTCAACTCACCGGCCTCGATCAACTTGCCGATCATGCGGCTAACCGACGATTTATCCAGGCCAAGCACTTTGACGAGCTGGGCCGCCGTCATGGCGCCCTGGATGTCGATTTCCAGCAGCGCGTGCACCGCCGAGGTCGAATAGCGGGTGGCCGCCAGCGTGGCGGCCATGAACCCCAGCTCGCGAACCATGGTGCGCGACGCCGTGCGGATGTCCTCGACGGTATGAAGATCCACGTCCATGATGTATCCTATTTGGTTGCATAATGCAACTTTCTAGTTGCACAAAACAATCATTCGGAACCACGCGTCAACACCTTGCCCCCGCATCATTAGGGCGCCGCGTGAAGCAGTACGCGTAAGCCGAACCCCAGCAGCGCCAACCCCGTCATGGCATCGAGCGAGCGTGTCAGCGCGGGTGTGCGCAGCCAGCGCGCCAATGGGCGCGTGGCCAACACCAGCGTAGCGAACCACAGCAGGCCGAGCGCCGCGTGAATGCCGGCCAGCAACGCACCGAACGCAATGGCGGGCACGTGCTCGGGGATGAATTGCGGCAACAGGCTGACATAGAACACGCCGATCTTGGGATTGAGCAGGTTCGTCAGCAGGCCGCGCACGAACCACCGGGGATCCCGGTCATCAGGCAGCTGCGCCGGCACGAATCCGCCCGATGGCTTGAGCGCCTTGGACAACAACTTGGCCCCCAGCCAGAGCAGATAGCCCGCCCCGGTCAGCTGGATCACGGCGTACGCCAGCGGGGAAACCGACAGCACTGCGCCCAGCCCTGCCGCCGTGGCCAGCCCCCAGATCATCACGCCGGCAACGATGCCGCTTCCGGCAAGCATGGCCTTGTATCCGCCTTCGATCACGGCCGTCCGGAGCACGAGCGCCGTATCCATGCCCGGGGTCAGGGTCATGAGCAAAGCCGTCAGGCCAAACCCCAGCAACGCGGCCGTAATCGTCATGTCACTTCTCCCTGTGACGCTGCGCGGGCTGGCCGCGGCCTGCCAGGGCCAGCAGCGCGGCTGCCACCAGCAGCACGGCGCCGCACCACAGCACGGCGTCCAACCCATACCGGTCGGCGAAGGCGCCGGCCAGCAACGGACCAATGGCCTGGCCGACGGCAAATGCCGTCGTGAACAACGCCATGGCCCGCGCGATCTGTTCGCCAGGCAGGCATTGGCGCAACAGCACGCCGACCGAGGCCGGCACGATAAACACGCTCGCCCCGAACAGCGCGGCTGACACCGGCATGGCGGCGTCGAAGCCGGATAGCGGGATCAGCGCGCCAGCCAGCGTCGCCATGCAGCTCAAAGAAAAGGTGTACTGCGCGGGCCATGCCCCCAGCGCCCGGCGCCAGACCAGCGGGACCGCCGCCGCGGCCAGGCCAAGCAGCACCCACACCCAGGTGTCGAACTGCCACGACAGGCCGCGATGCTGCACCAGGGCAAAGATGAAGGTCATATAGGCGATGTAGCCGATCCCGAAGCAAAAGTAAGCGGCTAGGCACGTGCCAAGCGGATGCAGCGACCATTGGAGCCGGCTGCGCTGCTGCGCCGTTGCCGCCTGCCCGTCCTGCGTGCCGCGCAGGCGCCATGCGTCCACGATGGGGTAGATCGCCATGAGCACGCCGGCCACGCCCAGTGCCAGCCAAGCCATGGGCCACGCCTGGACACCGGACCCGGCAAGCATGGGGTTGACCAGCAGCCCGGAGGCGACGATGCCCACGCCGGCGCCGGTGAAGTACAGCCCCGTGGCCGCCCCGCGCCGGCCCAGGTCGTGCTGGTAGCGCAGCTGGACCAGCGCGCCGCCGCAGGCATACGACCATGCCGCCCCCACGCCGGAAAGCAGGCGCAGGGTGCTCAACCAGGCCAGGCTGGCATGCCAGCCCCGTGGCGCATAGCGCCGCCACGCAGACGATGAGCCCGCAAATGAACAAACCGGGCGTGCTAAACCGCCGCAGCAACCAGTATCCCGAGATCGCACCCAATACGTAGCCGACGGCGTTGGCCGTATTGAGCCATCCGGCCTGGGCATAGGTCCATCCCAGGTCGGCGCGCATGGCCGGCAGCAATAGCGCATAGGCAAAGCGTGAAAGCCCATTGCCGATGGCCACCGCCAGGCCCAGCCCGAAGGCCGGCCAAAGCGAGGACGGTCCTGGCGAGCGCATCGTCCACACCCGGTTTCAAGCGCAGAAGGCGAGGATGCGCTGCGCAACCTCTTGCGGCGCCTCGCGCTGCGGGAAATGCCCGACGCCATCGAGGACCGTCCTTTCGTAGCGCCCCTTGAAGTAGCGTTCGCGTCCCGCAGAAGTATCGACATGGTTGCAAGCGTCGGCCGCCCCGTGGATGACCAGCGTCGGCACCGCCAGCACGGGCGCGGGCTGGAGCCGGCGCTCGTCGTCGGCATAGACCGGATCACCCGGCACAAACCCCCGCCGGTGCCGGTACGAATGCAGCACTACCTGCGGCCAGTCGTCGCCCTCGAATGCTTGGGCGGCCAGCGAGAAGTCGTGCTCCTCGTACCATCCGGGCGGCGACCACGTGTCCCACATCATGCGGGCGAACGCCACGCGGTCTTGCGTGACTGCGCGCTCGCCGCGCGGGGTGGCCATGAACCAGTGGTACCAGTAGTTGCGCGCCTGCGTCAGGGACAGCGGCTGGTTCGGGTCGTTGGTGCCGTAGCCCACCGACAGCATGACCAGGTGCGACGCCACACCTTCGCGAAGCCCGCAGGCATTGGCCGCGGCCCGGGCACCCCAGTCGTGGCC
>CALEQZ010000071.1 GCA_937908115.1 uncultured Alcaligenaceae bacterium
CGCCGACGGCCGCGCCGCTGCGCCCGCCGTTGCCGCCGCCGCTGCGCGTGACCGCGGCGTCGGCGCCGGCGTTTGGGAACAGGCCGGCGCGCGATCCCTCGATCAGCGCCAGCGCTTGCCGGTAGCGTGCCTCGGCCTGGGCGATGTTCTGGTTGGAGACGTCTACCTCGGCCACCAGGGCCTGTAGCAGCGGATCACCATAGCGCGTCCACCAGCGGTCGTCGGTCATAGGCTGCATGGACTGCGCCGGCACCCAGCCCTGCATGTGCTTGAACTCGGCCGGCACGGTCACTTCCGGCCGTTCGTAATCAGGGCCGAGCGCGCAGCCGGCCAGCAGCAGCGCCAGGCTTGCCAAGGCGATGCGCAGCGACGGCGCGGCGCGGCGCGGATGCATCGAGCGATTCATTCTGCCTCCCGGATTCTGCCTGCGCGGCGGCCGGCACCCTTGCGGCGGTGCGTCCAGGCGCGCAGGCGGTCCAGACAAAGATAGACGACGGGGGTCGTGTATAGCGTCAGCACCTGGCTGACGGCGAGGCCGCCGACGATGGCGATGCCCAGTGGGCGGCGCATCTCCGCGCCCTCGCCGGTGCTCAGCACCAATGGCAGTGCGCCGAGCAGGCCGGCCAGGTTGGTCATCAGGATGGGCCTCAAGCGCAGGCGCGCGGCACGGTAGATCGAGGCGAGCGGTCCCAGCCCGCGGCGGCGCTGCGCCTCGAGCGCGAAGTCGATCATGAGGATGGCATTTTTCATGACCACCCCTATCAGCAGGAACAATCCCAAAAGTGCGACCAATGTGAACTCGGTACCCGAGGCCATGAGCGCCAGCAGGGCGCCCACGCCGGCCGACGGCAAGGTCGACAGGATGGTCAACGGATGCAGCGTGCTTTCGTACAGCATGCCCAGCACCAGGTACACCGCCACCAGCACGCCCAGGATCAGCATGGGTTGGGCCTGGACTGTCGCGCGGAAGTGCCCGGCGCGGCCGCCGACCCGCGCCTGCACCTCGGTCGGCACCATGGCTTGGGCAAGCGCGCGATCCACTGCCTGCATGCCTGCCTCCATGGAGACGCCTTCGGCCAGCGAGAAGGGGATGCTGACCGCGGCGAACTGGCCGTCGTGGCGTACCCTGTCGTTGGACAGGCCATAGTCGTAACTGGCAAGCGCCGACAGCGGAACGCGGGTGCCGTCGGCGGCGATGACTTGCAGCTGGTCCAGCACGCTCGGATCCTGCGTGTAGCGCGGCTCGATCTCCATGACCACGCGATACTGGTTCAGGCTGCCATAGAGCGTGGCCACCTGCCGCTGGCTGAAGGAGTTGTTCAGCACCTGCATGATGGTATTCATGTCCACGCCCAGGCGGCGCGCGGCTTCCCGGTCTATCTTGAGCATGACTTGGCGGGTCTGCTCATCGCCCGAGGCAGGCACGTCGACGAGCTCGGGTTGCGCGGCCAGCGCCTCGGTGACGCGCCGGTCCCACTGGCGCAGCAGGGACAGGTCGCCCGATAGCAGCGTCACCTCGTAGTCGCCCTGCGAGCCGATCGCGCGGGGCATGTTGATGTCTTGGTCGACGCTGAGCATGAGCATGCCGGCCGGCAGCGCCGGCTGCGACGCGCGCAGCCGGTCGACCACCGCCTGCGCCGATACCTTGCGCTCGGACAGGGGCTTGAGGCGCACCAGCATGCGTGCGTTGCTGATGCCGCGCTCGCCGCCGCTGGTGCCGATGACGTCCTGCACGGCCGGGTCCGCGAGCAGCAGCTTGCGGTAGGCCTCCATCTTGGGCTGCATCACCTGGTAGGACGCGCCGTCATCGCCGCGCACGAAACCTTGCAGCTGGCCGGTGTCCTGCTGCGGCAAGAAACCCTTGGGTATGGCCGCGTACAGGTAGACGTTCAGGGCGATGACCGCGACCAGGCAGGCTAGCACCCACGGCCAGCGGCGCAGGCTCCAGGCGAGCGTGCGCGAGTAGCCGCGTAGCACGGCCGCGAAGACGCGCTCACTTGCCGCCCGCAGGCGGCCGGCCGGGCGTGACCCGTGCGGGGGCAGGAGCCTCGCGCACAGGCTGGGCGTCAGCGTCAGCGATGCCAGCAATGACACCAGCATGGCCGCCGCAAGCGTGATGGAGAACTCCCGGAACAGCCGCTCGACCAGTCCGCCCATGAACAGGATGGAGACGAACACCACCACCAGCGCCAGGGTCATGGCCAGCAAGGTGAAGCCGACTTCGCCGGCGCCGCGCAACGCTGCACGCATCGGCGTCATGCCGTTTTCGACATGGCGCTGGATGTTTTCCATGACCACGATGGCATCGTCGACCACCAATCCGGCCGCCACGATCAATGCCATCAGCGAGAGGTTGTTCAGCGAAAACCCGTACAGGTACATGATGGCGAAGGTGCCGACCAGCGAAACGGGTATCGCCACGCTGGGGATGAACGCCGCCCGCAGGCTGCCCAAGAACGCCAGCACCACCAAAACGACCAGGCCGCAGGCCAGTAGCAGCGTCAGTTGCGCCTCGCGCAGCGTCGCCCGTATGCCCGGTGACCGGTCCATGACCACGGTCAGTTCGGCGTCCGCCGGCATCAGCTCGCGCAGCATGGGCAGCTGCGCGTAGACCTGGTCGATGGTTTCGACGATGTTGGCCCCGGGCTGGCGACTGATCATGACGATAACCGCCGGACGGTTATTGTGAAAGCCGCTCGTGTAGCGGTTTTCCACCGAATCGGTCACGGTGGCCACGTCGCCCAGCCGCACCGGCGCGCCATTGACGTAGCGCACGATGAGCGGCCGGTAGGCGTCGGCCTGGCGCAACTGCTCGCTGGTCTGCAGCAGCCAGCGGCGGCTGTCGTCCTCGATCATGCCGCGCGGGCGCAGCGGGTTGGCTTCGGAAATGGCGCGGCGGATGTCGTCCAGCGCGATCCCGTAATGCGCAAGCAGGTTGGGGTCGAGCTGCACGCGCACGGCCGGCAGCGATGCGCCGTCGACCGTGACGTCGCCCACGCCCGAGATCTGTGCCAGGCGCTGCGCCAGGATGGTCGATGCCGCGTCATAGAGCTGGCCGGGCGCAAGGTTGTCCGAGCTCAAGGCCAACGCCATGATAGGCGCCTGCGAAGGGTTGATCTTGCGATAGGTGGGGTTGCCGGGCATCCCCGAGGGCAATTCCCCGCGTGCGGCATTGATGGCAGCCTGCACGTCGCGCGCCGCGTCGTTGATGTCGCGGTCCAGCTCGAACTGCAGCAGGATCATGGTCGAGCCCGTGCTGCTGGAGGACACCAGCGACGTGACGCCGGCGATGCTGCCCATGGCGCGCTCGAGCGGCGCGGCCACGGTGGCGGCCATGGTCTCCGGGTCGGCGCCCGGGAGGCTGGCGTTGACGACGATGGCCGGGAATTCCACTTGCGGCAGCGATGCCACCGGCAGCAGCCGCCAAGCCAGCGCGCCCACCAGCAGCAGCGCGGCGGCCAGCAGGCTGGCGGCCACGGGGCGTCGGACGAAGGGCCGGGAAATGTTCATGATCCGGCCTGCCCACGTGAGACCGCTTCGGTCGCGCGTCTGCCTGCCGTCATGGCTGCTCCTGCGCCTGCGTCGCCTGGCCGCGTGCGCGCCAGGCGCGCACGCGGCGGCCCAGGCGGTCGAAGAACAGATAGACCACCGGCGTGGTGAACAGTGTCAGCACTTGGCTGACCAGCAGCCCGCCGACCATGACCAGCCCAAGCGGCTGGCGCAGCTCCGCGCCCGCGCCGGTGGCCAGCATCAGGGGTATGGCGCCAAACAGCGCGGCCATCGTCGTCATCAGGATGGGCCGGAAGCGCAGCAGCGCGGCACGCCGTATCGCCTGGCGCGGGGGCAACCCGTCGCGGCGCTGCGCCTCGAGCGCGAAGTCGATCATCATGATGCCGTTCTTCTTGACCAAGCCGATGAGCAGCACGATGCCGATGACGGCGATCAGGTCCAGGTCCGTGCCGGTCAGCAACAGCGCGGCCAGTGCGCCGACGGTGGCCGAGGGCAGCGTCGACAGGATGGTGATGGGATGGATGGTGCTCTCGTAGAGCACGCCCAGCACGATGTACATGGTCACCACCGCCGCCAGGATCAGCCACAGGGTGTTCTCCAGCGAGGCACGGAAGGCTTCGGCCGCGCCCTGGAAGCGCAATTCGATGCCGGCGGACAGCCCGATGTCGGCCTGCGCCTGCTCGATCGCCGCAACGGCCTGGCCCAGCGAGGTGCCGGGCGCCAGGTTGAACGACACCGTCGCGGCAGGGAACTGCCCGACGTGGCTGCGCAGCAGGGCGGCGGGCCGCTCGACCACGCGCGCCAGCGCAGAGAGCCGGATGTTGTTGCCGTCGGCGCCGGGCACGTACAGCCGGTCCAGGTCGCCAGGCGAGCGGGCATGGCGCGGATCGACTTCCAGCACGATGCGGTACTGGTTCGACTGGGTGAACAGCGTGGCGATCTGGCGCTGCCCATAGGCGCTGTAGAGCGCGTTGTCGATCGCCGACATCGTCACGCCCAGCCGCGCGGCCGCGTCCCGGTCCACGTCTATGTACAGCTCCAGCCCGCCCTGTTGAAGGTCGCTGGAGACGTCGCGCAGCTCGTCCAGCTCGCGCAGGCGCTGCACGAGCCTGGGCGTCCATTGCGCCAGCAGCGCCTCATCAGGCGAGGTCAGCGTGAACTGGTACTGCGCGCGGCTGACGCGATCCTCTATGGTCAGTTCCTGCGCCGGCTGCATGTAGAGCGAGATGCCGGGGATGGAGGCGGTCCGCTCGGTCAGCCGCCGCATGATGGCTTGCACCGAATCGCTGCGCTGGCCGTGGGGGCGCAGGTTGACCTGGATGCGCCCGGTGTTGATCGCCGGGTTGGTGCCGTCCACGCCGATGAACGACGACAGGCTGACGACGTCTGGGTCTTCGAGGATGGCCGAAGCCAGCGCCTGCTGGCGCTCTGCCATCGCGCCAAAGGAAATGGTCTGCGGCGCCTCGGTCACGCCTTGGATGACGCCGCTGTCCTGCACCGGAAAGAAGCCCTTGGGGACCAACAGGTAGAGCACGGCGGTCAATGCCAGCGTCGCGGCCGTGGCAAGCAGGCCCAGCCGCTGGTGACGCAGCACCCAGACGAGCATGCGGTCGTAGCGCCGGATCACGCGCGCCAGCAGCCCAGGAGGACCCTCGGCGGCGTGGTCGTCGGGCAGCATGCGCGCGCACATCATGGGCGTGAGTGTCAGCGACACCGCCAGCGACAGCAAAATGGCCACGGCCAGCGTGATGGCGAATTCGTGGAACAGCCGGCCCACCACGTCGCCCATGAACAGCAGCGGAATCAGCACGGCGATCAGCGACAAGGTCAGCGACACCAGCGTAAAGCCGATTTCGGATGCCCCCTTGAGCGCGGCCTGCATGGGCGAGGCGCCGGCCTCCCGGTGCCGGGCGATGTTTTCGAGCATGACGATGGCGTCGTCGACGACGAACCCCGTGGCGATCGTCAGCGCCATCAGCGTCAGGTTGTTGATCGAATAGCCGGCCAAGTACATGACCCCGAAGGTGCCGACCAGCGACAGCGGCACGGCCACGCTGGGAATGATGGTGGCCGGCAGGTTGCGCAGGAAAAGGAAGGTGACCAACACCACCAGCCCGACGGCGAAGACGAGCTCGCGCTGCACGTCGCGCACCGAGGAGCGAATGCTTTGCGTGCGATCGGTCAGGACCTGCACGTCGACGGCTGCTGGCAGCGCCGCCGTCAACTGCGGCAGCAGCGCCTGGACGCGGTCGACTACCTCGATCACGTTGGCGCCGGGCTGGCGCTGGATATTGACCAGCACGGCGGGCAGCTCGCCCGACCACGCGGCCAGCCGGCTGTCCTCGGCGCCGCTTTCGATGGTGGCCACGTCGCCCAGGCGCAGCGGGGCACCGTTCTGGTAGCTGATGATCAGCCGGCGATATTCCTCGGGCGAGCGCAGCTGGTCGTTGGCGCCCATCATCACCGAGCGCAGGGGGCCGTCGAAGCTGCCCTTGGGCTGGTTGACGTTGGCCGATGCGATGGCCGCGCGCACGTCTTCCAGGCTCAGGCCGTAGGCGGCCAGCGCCGACGGATTGACCTGCACGCGAAACGCCGGTTTTTGGCCGCCCGCCAGGCTGACCATGCCCACGCCCGACACCTGGGCGAGCCGCTGCGCCATGCGCGTGTCGACCAGGTCATAGACCTGCGGCAAAGGCAGGGTGGGGGAGGTGACGGCCAGCGTCATGATGGGCAGGTCGGCCGGATTGACCTTGCGGTAGACGGGCGGGGCGGGCAGGTCGCCGGGCAGCAGGCTGCCTGCCGCGCTGATCGCCGCCTGTACCTCCTGCTCGGCCACGCCCATGTCCAGGTCCAGCGCGAACTGCAGGGTGATCACCGACGCGCCCGCCGAGCTGGTCGAGGACATCTGCTTCAGCCCTGGGATCTGGCCGAAGCGCCGCTCCAGCGGTGCGGTAATCGCGCTGGTGGTGACTTCAGGGCTGGCGCCGGGGTAGTAGGTGAAGACCTGGATGATGGGGTAGTCGACCTGCGGCAGCGCCGAGACCGGCAACATCCGCCAAGCCATGACGCCCGACAATAGCAGCGCCACCATCAGCAGCGCCGTGGCCACCGGCCGGCGGATGAAAATGCCAGACAGGTTCATCGCCCGCCGCCCGGCCGGCGCCGCCGGGAAGGTTCACTACCCTGTTCGCCGCGCGCAGCGCCCGGCGCGCCAGTGGTGGGCGCGCCTGCGGCCGGCGGCTCAGCCACGACCTGCACCGCGCGGCCTTCGCTCAGACGGTCCAAGCCTTCCAGCACGACCTGCTCGCCTTCGGCCAGGCCTTCGAGCACGGCCACGCGCCCGTCTTCCTGCGGGCCGAGCTTGAGCAGCCGCACGCTGGCTTTCTGCTCGGGCGTGACGACGTATACGTAGGTACCGCGCGAGCCGTACTGCACGGCATCGGCCGGAATGGTGAGCACGTCGCGCAGCGTGCGGACCCGCAGGCGCACGTTGACGAATTGGTTGGGAAACAGCGCCTCATCGTCGTTGTCGAAGACGGCGCGCAGCCGCAGGGTGCCCGTCGCCGTGTCGATGCGGTTGTCCACGGTGGCCAGGGTGCCCGTTGCCAGCACGCGCGTTTCCTCGCGGTCCCAGGCCTGCACGACCAACTTGCGCCCGGCGCGGACCTGCTGCATGACTGGGTCGAGCTGGCTTTCCGGAATGGAGAACAACACCGAGATCGGCTTGACCTGGGTGATGACGGCAATGCCGTCGGCGTCCGTGCTGCTGACGAGGTTGCCCGGGTCGACCGCGCGCAGGCCGATGCGGCCCGATAGCGGCGCTTCGATGCGGGTGAAGGACAGTTGCAGGCGCGCATCGTCGACACGGCCTTGGTCGACCTTGACCGTGCCCTGGTACTGCCGCACCAGCGCCTGTTGGCTGTCGAGCTGTTGGCGGGCGATCGAGTCCTGCTTGTACAGCGTTTGGTAGCGCTTCAGGTCCAGTTCGGCGTTGCGCAGCAGGGCGAGGTTCTGCTGTTGCTGGCCTTCGGCCTGCGCCAGCTGGGCTTCGTAGGGACGGGGGTCGATGCGCGCGAGCAACTGCCCCGCTTCGACGTATTGGCCTTCCTCGAACAGCACCTCGACGAGCTCGCCCTGGACACGGCTGCGCACGGTCACTGTATTGAGCGGCACGACGGTGCCGATGGCGCGCAGCGTCACGTCCAGGTTGCCCAGCGCAGCCAGCGTGGTGCGCACGGGCACGGGCCCGGTGCGCAAGGCGGCTGCCGGCGGCGCGCTCGTGCCGCCGCCAGGGCGCAGGTACAGGTAGGCCGCCGCCAGGACGGCGACGATGGCCAGCACCGCGACCAGGCGGCGCGTTCGTTTGTTGGGTAGGCGCAAGGTTCGGGACATGCTGGAATCGTGCAAGCGGGCCCCGCAGGCGCGAGCCGGGGGCGCAGGGCGTCGCGGCATTATTGCCGCTTTCGCTGCCAATCGCGGCCTGCCGGCCGAAACATTGATTTCAGCGCGTTGCACGCGCCTGTGCCGCGCCGCTGCGCAGGCGGCCCTTTCGGCGCCGGCGGCAGCGATATCGGCGAGATTGAGACGATATCAATACAGGCCGCGTATCCCGGCGATGCCGTGCGCGCCGTGCTCGCGCGCGCAGCCTTCGGTTTCTGCCGATTGCCCGCCTATGGCGAAGACCGGCAACCCGGCCTGCCGGTTCAGTTCGGCGAACCGTTCCCAGCCCAAGGGGGCGCGGTCCGGGTGGCTGGCCGTGGCGCACACCGGTCCCAGCACGATGAAATCGGCCTTGACCGCGCCGGCCTGGCGCAGGTCTTCGGCGCCGTGCGCCGACACGCCGACCAGCGCGTGCGGATCGGGCAGGTCGGGCCGTTGCGACAGCCGTGCGGCGTCGGCCGCGCGCAGGTGCACGCCGTCGGCCTGGCGCCACCAGTCGGCCGGATGCACGCTGTTGACCAGCAGGCGGGCGCCGGCCTGCCTGCAGCGCGCCAGCACCTGGCGGAAGGCTTCGTGCAGCGAGGCGGCGGCCGGACCGCCCGGCCAGCCAGGCTCGCGCAGCTGCACCAGCCGCAGGCCCGCAGCCAGGGCGGCGTCCAGCCGCTGCAGGAAGACGTCTAGCCCGGCGGGCCCGCCGATCGCGCTGACGGCGTAGCGCCCGGGCAGCTGCATCCAGCGCAGTGGCGGAACGGCGGCCGGCAGCAGGCGCTGCGTCGCCAGCGCCTGCTGGGGCGTGAGCCAGGCCAGGTGCTGGCCCTCCAGCCCGCGCGGTTCGCCCTCCCAGCCGGTGACCCGGCAAAAGGCCAGCCGGACCGTGGCGTGCGGGTAAACGTGTACGTACGTGACCCAGGGCGTGGCGCGGGTCACGCGTATGCCCAGCTCTTCGTCCAGCTCGCGCACCAGGGCCTGCATCACGGTTTCTCCCGGCTCGAGCTTGCCGCCGGGCAGCTCCCACCAGCCTGGCCAGGGCTTGTCCATGGGACGGTCGCCTAGCAGCAGGGTGCCATCCGGGCGCAGGATCAGGCCGACGGCGACGTCGACGATCTTGGCGGCCTTCTCCTCAGCCATGCCGCGCCGCCCAATCCCGTGCGAACTGGTAGGCCACGCGGCCCGAGCGCGAGCCGCGCTCCAGCGCCCATTGCAGCGCCTCGGCGCGGCTGGCCTCTATGGCCTCGGGTGGGCAGCCCAGCGCCTGCAGCCAGTGGCGCACGATGTCTAGGTAGTCGTCCTGCTTGAAGGGATGGAAGGACAGCCACAGGCCGAAGCGCTCTGACAGCGAGATCTTTTCCTCGACGGTTTCGCCGGGATGGATTTCGCCGTCGGGCTGGTGGCGGGCCTGCAGGTTCTCGCTCATGTACTCCGGCATCAGGTGGCGCCGGTTGGACGTGGCGTAGATGAGGACGTTTTCGCCCGAAGCAGCCACCGAGCCGTCGAGCACCGATTTGAGCGCCTTGTAGCCGGCTTCGCCCTCTTCGAAGGATAGGTCGTCGCAGAACACGATGAAGCGCTCGGGGCGGTGTTCGACCAGCTCGATGATGTCGGGTAGGTCGCCCAGGTCGGCCTTGTCCACTTCGATCAGGCGCAGGCCCTGGTCGCCGTAGGCGTTGAGCATGGCCTTGACCAGCGAGCTCTTGCCGGTGCCGCGCGCGCCGGTCATCAGCACATTGTTGGCCGGTTTGCCGGCGAGGAACTGGCGCGTATTGCGGTCGATCACCTGCTTCTGGCGGTCGATGTGGCGCAAGTCGTCGGTGTCGATGCGCGCGGGCTTGCGCACGGGATCGAGCCAGCCGCGCGCGCCGCGCCGGCGCCAGCGGTAGGCATGGGCAGTCCAGTCGGTTTCGGGCGGCGCCGGGGGCAGCCAGGCTTCGAGCTGGGCCAGCACCCGCTCGGCGCGTTCTATCAGGTTGGCGAGTTTTGCGTCGGTCACTTCAGGTGGGCGCGCGCGGCGCGGATCAGGAACGGTAATCGGCGTTGATGCTGACGTAGTCGTGCGAAAAGTCGCAGGTGTAGACGGTGTCGGCGGCCTGGCCCCGGGCCAGCGCGATGCGCACCGTGATCTCGGGCTGTTTCATGACACGCTGGCCGTCCTCCTCGCGGTAGCCGGGGTGGCGCCCGCCTTCGCTGGCGACCAGCACGTCGTCCAGCCATAGGCGCACGCGCGAAACGTCCAGGTCGTCGATGCCGGCGTAGCCCACCGCGGCCAGGATGCGGCCCAGGTTGGG
>CALEQZ010000072.1 GCA_937908115.1 uncultured Alcaligenaceae bacterium
TGCCTGCAGCGGTAGGGCGGTGCCCTGCCCGTCCCCGCCTTCAGGCGCCGGGCTGAGGCGCGGCCGGCCTGGCGCTGGGCCGGGCATCGGCACGCGCGGACGCCGTGCGCCGCAGCGCCTCGGCCAGCGTCTCGATGGCGGGCCGCCGGGGATGGTCCGGCCGGCTGAGCATGCTGACCGGCGGCAGCTCCCAGTCCAGCTTCCAGGGCAGGACGCCGATACTGCGATGGCTCGCCAGGTCGCGGCCGATCTCGGCCGGCAGCAGCGTGAGCATGCCGGGCTGGCTGGCCAGCAGGTATTCGATGGTCTTGAGCGAGTACGTCTCCACGGCAGCCACCGGCGGGGGCAGGCCCGCGCCGATGAACACCGCGTCGATGGTGGCGCGCGTGGGCGTGGTGGCCGGCGGCAGAATCCAGTCCAGGTCGGCGACCAGTTTCCAGCTGAAGCTGCGCCTTGCCAGGCGGGCCGCCGTGGCCCGATGCGCGACCAGGATGGGCGCCTGGTGGTAGAGCACCTGCTGCTCGATATCGGCAGGCGCGCCCCGGTAGGAGAACCGCGCAATGGCGCAGTCCAGCTCGCCGGCCTGCAGGGCGCGCCGCAATTCGTCGGTGGCCTCCTCGCGGATGAGCAGCGCCGTGCGGGGGCCGCCGTGCAGGGATTGCTCGATGGCCGCATGCAGCAGGCCGGGCGAGACGAAGGGAATGATGCCGATGCGCAGGCCGCCCAGGAAGCCGGCCTGCGAGAGCTCGATCTCGCGCGCCATGCCGTCGACGTCGCGCAGGATGGCAGGGGCCCGCTCCAGCACGATGCAGCCCGCCGCGGTGGGCGTCAGGCCCTTGGCGTGGCGCGCGAACAGGGGCTGCGAGCAAATGGCCTCGATCTCGCGCAGCGCGCGCGTCAGGGTGGGCTGGGCAATGCCCAGCGCCCGCGCCGCCCGGCTGACCGAGCGGTGCTGCGCCAGCGCCTCGAGCAGCACGAAGTGGCGCAGGCGCAGCCGGCTGCGCAGGATGCGGGCGAGATCGGAGGTGGCATTGGCCATAGCCAGATTGCTATGCATATATAGAAAACAAGGCGCTTTTTACTATACCGCTCTCCTACACTTGCCTCGTTGGACAACACGACAAGGGGAACCGACATGATCGCAAAAGCCTTTGCAATGGGCGTGGCCGCGCTGCTGGCCCTGGCCGCTCCGGCCGCGGCGCAGTTTCCGGACCGGCCCGTGAAAGTGGTGGTGCCGTACGGCCCGGGCGGCACGGGCGACGTCATCGCCCGGTCGGTCGCCCAGAAGCTGGACCAAGCCTGGAACCAGCGCGTGGTGATCGAGAACCGGCCGGGCGCGGCCGGCATGATAGGCGCGCAGCTCGTGGCCAAGGCCGAGCCCGACGGCTACACGGTGCTGATGGGCTACACCTCGGAGATGGTCATCGCGCCTTACCTGCTGGCGCAGGCCAGCTACGACGTCGAGCGCGACTTCGTGCCGCTGGCCCTGGCCGGCGTGACGCCGCTACTGCTGGTGGCGCGTTCGAACATCGACGCCGACTCGCTGGATGCCTTCATCGAACGTGCGCGCGCCAAGCCCGGGGCGTATTCCTACGCCACCGCCGGCAAGGGCAGTCCCGCCCACATCGCCGGCCTGCTGCTGGAGAAAAGCGCCGGCATCCGGCTGCTGGAAGTGCCCTACAAGGGCGGCAGCCAGGCCGTGGCCGACGTGGTGGCCGGCAACGTGGACATCTACTTCTCGGGCATGCCGCCCGCCCTGCCCTTCGTGCAGCAGGGGCGCCTGAAGGCCTATGGCGTGTCCTCGCGCCAGCCCTCGCCCGCGCTGCCGCAGGCGCCCGGGCTGGCCGCCGGCGCGCTGCAGGCGCTGGACCTGAACGGCTGGTTCGGCTTCTTTGCACCGGCCGGCCTGCCGCAGGACATGGTCCAGGCCTGGAACCAGGCGCTGCAGCAGGCGCTGGCCGATCCCGAGATCCGGCAACGCCTGCTCGCGCAAGGCGTGGAGATCACGGCCACCACGCCGGCGCAGTTCGGCCGCTTCGTCAGCGACGAGAAGGCCAAGTACGCCGGCTACATCGAGCAGTTCGGGCTGCGCAAGGAATGACGCAATGAAAATCTGGCTATTGGGAACGGGTACGCCCACGCCGTCGCTGCGGCGCATGTGCTCGGGCTATCTGGTGCAGGTGGGCGAGGACTACATCGTCTTCGATCACGGGTTCGGTGCGCACCACCGCCTGCTGGAGCTGGGCGTGCCCGCCACGCGCATCACCCACGCGTTCTTCAGCCACCATCATTACGACCACATGGGCGACTATCCGCGCCTGCTGCTCACGCGCTGGGACCAGGGCGCGGGCCGCATCCCGGAACTCAAGGTCTACGGCCCGCCGCCGCTGCAGCACATTACCGACCGCCTGTTCGGCCTGGACGGCGCGTTCGGCCCGGACATCATTTCGCGCACCGAGAACGAGTGCAGCCTGGACGTCTACCGCGCGCGCGGCGGTCAGGGCCAGCGCAGCAAGCCGGCGCCGGAGGTGCACGAGCTGGCGCCCGGGCAGGTCGTGCAGGCAAACGGCTGGACCGTCACGACCGTGGAGGTGCATCACTTTGCGCCGCACCTGGTTTCCTACGGCTACCGGCTGGACACGGCGCAGGGCAGCTTCGTCTACTCCGGCGATACCGGCCCCTGCCGTGCGCTGGAAGCGCTGGCGCAGTCCTGCGACGTGCTGGTCCACATGTGCCATTTCCTGACCGGAACGTCGCCGAGCAAGGTCTTTTCCACCTTCTGCACCGGGCACATGGAAATGGCAGAACTCGCGCAGCGCGCCGGCGTCAAGAACCTGGTCATCAGCCACGTGACCGAGCAGTTCGACCGTCCCGGCCTGCGCGAGCGCGTGGTGCGCGAGATCGGGCAGGTCTACCAGGGCAATGTGTTCTTCGGCGAAGACCTGATGGAAATCCCGGTGGGGGGGCCGCAGGCCAGGATACTGGACTGACGGCGGCTGCCTGCCTGCCTCAGCAATACTGCCGGGGCAGGCGGGCGGCCTTTACGGGCGTGCCCAGCAGCATGGCCGCGATCCGCGCGAAGCGGGCAGGGTCGCCGCTGGAGAGAAACTCGCAGTCGGCGGCGCCGGCAGGCTTGCCGTCCGGGCCGCTGCCGCATGCTTCGGCGCGCAGCCCGCATTCGAGCAGCCTGCGCCGCAGCTGCCGCGCCACCGCCTGGCCCGTCTCCAGCACCGGCACCTGCGGCCCTGCGCAGGCCGAGACGGCAGCGCGCAGAAAAGGAAAATGCGTGCAGCCCAGCACCAGTACGTCGGCGCCCTGGGCCTGCAGGGCATGCACCGGCGGCGCGACCACCGCATCGGCCTGGGGGCCGGACACGATCCCGCTTTCCACCGCCAGCACCCATTGCGGGCAGGGCTGCAGCAGGATGCGCGCCGCGGGCGCCTCGCGCTGGACCAGCGCCTGGAAGCGGGCGCTGGCCAGCGTGCCGGTGGTGGCCAGCACGCCGATCACGCCGCTGCGGGTAAGCTGAGCGGCCGGCTTGACCGCCGGCTCGATGCCGACGATGGGCAGCGCGGGGTGGCGCTCGCGCAGGATGGCGATGGCCGCGGCCGTGGCGGTATTGCGCGGCACCGCGATCGCCTTGGCCTGGCGGGACACGAAGTAGTCGGCGATCGCCAGCGCGCGCGCGGCCACGGCATGCCGCGATTTCTCGCCGTAGGGCACGTGCGCCGAATCGGCCACGTAGATCAGCGCCTCGCCGGGCAGCTCGGCCTGGATGGCGCGCAGCACACTCAGGCCGCCGACGCCGGAATCGTAGATGCCGATGGGGCGGGACGGGGCAGCGTGAAGACCCATGGACGGTCGAAGGCAGGGCGCGGGTTGAAGTCGCGCGATCCTATCCTGTTTGTCGGATGCGCGCACGGGCGAGGTTCCGGGCGAAAGTCCGGGAGGCCTTGGACGACCAACGGCCAGCTGTGTCGCATCGGCAGGTCATGGGCGAGGCCCAGGCCTTGATCGACAAGAAGCGCCGCGGCGATTGCGCGCACCGTTGGCGGGCCGCCTGCGCCAGCCTTTCTTCAAGCCGCCAAGGCCTGCCGCACGGCTTTCGCGGCCGCTTCCAGTTCCGCCGCCGGCGGCTGCGGCGGCATGACGAAGGCCAAGTCTTTCTGCGCAATGTACTGGGTGGAGGTCACGTCCTGCGGCTCGTGCATAGGCACCAGGTGGGCATGGGCGTGGGCCACGTGTATGCCGGTGCAGAACAGCGCGACCCGTTCCACCGCATAGGCCGCCTTCAGCGCCTTGGCCAGCCGCTGCGCCTTCGCCATCATGGCCGCGGCCAGCGGCGGGGGCAGGTCGTCGAAATAGGCGTGGTGCTCACGCGGAATCATCAGCACGTGGCCGGGCCGCACCGGGTGGATGTCCAGGAAAGCCACCAGGTCATCGTCCTGGTCGACGATGTGCGCGGGCACTTGGCCGCGCGCGATGCGGCAGAACAGGCAGTCTTGCATGGCGGATGGTCTCCCCTGGGCGGGCGGCGGCTGCCGCGGCAGCCGATACAATAGCGCCACCCCGGCAGCGCCGGGCCGTCCCACCGGAGAACCCATGCCGCAAGCCGATGATGTCGTGCTGGTGATCAGCAACGCGCCGGACATGTTGCTGGCCAAGCGCATCGCCCATGTCCTGGTCGAAGACGGCCTGGCGGCCTGCGTGAACTTGGGCGCACCCGTGCTGTCCATTTATTCCTGGAAGGGCCAGGTCGAAGGCGCCGAGGAGATCCCGATGTGGATCAAAACCACGGCCGCGCGCCAGGCGCAGCTGATCGAGACGCTGGCCCGCCTGCATCCCTACGAGGTTCCGGAAATCCTGGTCGTGCCCGTGGTCGACGGCCACGCCGGCTACCTGCAGTGGGTGCGCGAACAAACCATGGGCGGGACGCCCGCCTGATTTTTCGACATGTCCGTTGTCCTCCCGCCATGCGGTTGCGGCGCGTCTGCCGCGCGCGATGATCGCCACACGGCGGCGCCAGCGTCGCTTGCTGCGGCCGCCGCCCGGGCGCAGCCGGCCGCGCGTTGCCTCTTGGCGTGGTGCCTGCTTGCCTTGGCGCTGCTCGCGTCGTGGCTGCCGGGCGCGCGCGCCGAGGAAGATTTCCTGCCGCCGGAGCAGGCCTTCGCCTTTTCCGCGGCGATGGTCGCGCCCGATGCGCTGGAGGTGCGCTTTCGCATCGCGCCGGGCTATTACATGTATCGCGAGCGATTTGCCTTCGCCGCCGAGCCGGCCGGGGCGATCGCGGGCGACCCCGTTTTTCCGCGGGGCGAGGTCAAGTATGACCCGACCTTCGAAAAAGACATGGAGGTCTACCACGACGGCGTGGCCATACGCCTGCCGCTGGCGGCGGTGGACGCTGCCGTGGCGCTGACCGTCACCAGCCAGGGCTGCGCCGATGCCGGCCTGTGTTATCCGCCCATGCAAAGCACTGCAAGGCTGTTGCCGGCGGGGGCGGGCTATGAGGTCGATGCAGGTGCGCCGCAAAGGGGGGCGAGCACGCTGCAAGGATGGCTGCAGGCAGGCGACACGGGGCTGGCGCAGGGCATCGCAGATTCCGGCTGGCTGCAGGCCGCGGGCGTGTTTTTCGTCCTGGGCCTGCTGCTGTCGCTGACGCCCTGCGTGCTGCCCATGGTGCCGATCCTGTCCGCGCTGATCCTTGGGCGCGGCGGTGGGCAGGGCGCTGTGCATCCCGCATCGCGCTGGCGCGGGCTGGGGCTTGCCGCGGCCTATGTGCTGGGCATGTCGGTGGTCTACACCGCCGTGGGCATCGCCGCGGGCCTAAGCGGCCTGGGCCTGGCCGCGTGGCTGCAAACGCCGTGGGTGCTGGGGCTGTTTGCCGCGCTGCTGGCGCTGTTTGCGCTGGCGATGTTCGACGTGTATACGCTGCAGCTGCCCGCCGGGCTGCAATCGCGCCTGTCCGAGCGCGCCGCGCGCATTCCCGGCGGGCGCGCCGCCGGCGCCTTGCTGATGGGGGCGGTGTCGGCACTGATCGTCGGGCCGTGCGTAGCGGCGCCGCTGGCCGGCGCGCTGCTGTACATCTCGCAGACCCGCGACGTGGTCCTGGGCGGCGCGGCGCTGTTTGCGATGGCCTGGGGCATGGGCGTGCCGCTGCTGCTGGTGGGCGCATCGTCTGGCGCCTTGCTGCCGCGCGCCGGCGCGTGGATGGAAACCGTCAAGCGCCTGTTCGGGCTGCTGCTGCTGGCCACGGCGTGGTGGATGCTGATGCCGGTGCTGGCTTCCTGGGCGCAGATGCTGGGGTGGGCGTTGCTGGCCGCGTTTGCCGCGGTGCTGCTGCGCGCGTTCGAGCCGCTGCCGCAGCCGGCCGGGTTGGCGCGCATGGCCGGCAAGGCGCTGGGGCTGTTCCTGGCCTTATTGGCGGTGGTGCTGGTGGTGGGCGTGGCAAGCGGCGGGCGCGACCCGCTGCAGCCGCTATCGCACCTGGCTGGCAGCGGGCGCACGCAGGCAGGCGCGCTGGCCGGCACCGAAGCGGTGCGCTTTACGCGCATCCGCTCCAGCGCCGAGTTAGACGCCGTGCTGGCCCGTGCCGACCGGCCGGTGATGCTGGACTTCTATGCCGACTGGTGCGTGGCCTGCAAGGAAATGGAGCGCTTTACGTTCTCCGACCCGGCCGTGGCGGCGCAGATGTCGCGCATGCTGCTGCTGCAGGCCGATGTCACGGCCAATGATGCCCAGGACCGCGAATTGCTGCGCCGATTCCGGTTGTTTGGGCCGCCCGGCATCGTGTTTTTTGCGCCGGGCGGGCGTGAGCTGCCCGAGCGCGTAGTGGGTTTTCAGGGCGCGGATCGCTTCGGCGCGGTGCTGACGCGCGTGCTGGGGGGCGAAACGCCGCCGGCGATGGGAGGTCCGCGATGACTGACGCGGGTACCCCTTCTTCGCAGCCGTCGGGCGCGGCGTCGCCGTCGGGGCCGTCCATCGGCCGCATGATCGCCTTGTTGGCGCTGGCGTCTTTTGCCAGTGCCAGTGCCTTTCGCATCTGCGACCCGATGCTGCCGCAGCTGGCCGAAGAATTCGGCACGACCACCGGCCAGGCCGCCCATGCCGTGACGATTTTCGCCATCGCGTACGGGCTGCTGCAGTTTTTCTTCGGCCCAGTCGGGGACCGCTACGGCAAGTTCCGCACCGTCGCGGTGGCCACGCTGTTGTGCGCGGCAGGCAGCGCCGGCGTGGCGATGGCGCCGTCGATGGACGTGTTGCTGGCATGCCGCTTCTTGTCGGGGGCGGCCGGCGCGGGTATCGTGCCGCTGTCCATGGCCTGGATAGGCGATAACGTGCCCTACGAGCAGCGGCAGGTGACGCTGGCACGCTTCCTGACCGGCACGATCACGGGCATGGCCGCCGGCCAGGTGCTGGGCGGGGCGTTTGCCAGCACGCTCGGATGGCGCTGGGGCTTTGTGTTCCTGGCGGCGGGCTATCTGTGCACGGGCATGCTGCTGCTGCGCGGCAGCCGCCGCTTGCCCGTCGAAGCCACCGCGGGCGCGCGCACGCAGTTCCTGGCGCCGATGGCGTCCGTGCTGCGGATTTCCTGGGCGCGGCTCATCCTGTCGGTGGCCTTCCTGGAAGGCGCGGTGGTGTTCGGCGTGCTGTCCTTCGTGCCGGCCTATTTGCAGCACCGCTTCGGCGTCACGCCCATGGCCGCGGGGCTGTTGACGGGCGTTTATGCGCTGGGCGGGCTGACCTACGTCGTGGTGGCGCGCCGCCTGGTGCCCGCGCTGGGCGAGGCCGGCCTGGCCGCGAGCGGCGGGGCGCTGCTTGCGGTGGCCTTCCTGCTGTATTGGCTGGGCGGCGATTGGGGGTGGTCCATCGCTGCGGGCATGCTGTGCGGCTTTGGCTACTACCTGCTGCACAGCACGCTGCAGGCGCACGCCACCCAAATGGCGCCCAAGGTGCGCGGCACGGCGGTCGCGCTCTTTGCCTGCGTCCTGTTCCTGGGCCAGTCGGCCGGCGTGGCCGCCGGCGGCGTGGTGGTGGACCACCTGGGGATGACCTGGCTGTTTGTCGCGGGCGTCGTCGGCTGCCCGCTGGTTGCGGGCGCTTTCGTGACGGCGCTGCGGCGGCGGCTGAAAGGCTGCTCCTAGGCCCGCAGCAGCCGCGCCGCATCGGGCGCGAAATACGTCAGGATGCCGTCGGCGCCGGCGCGCTTGAAGGCGACCAGCGATTCCATCATGACCTTGTCGTGGTCCAGCCAGCCGTTGGCCGCCGCGGCCTTGAGCATGGCGTACTCGCCGCTGACCTGATAGGCGAAGGTCGGGACGCGGAAGGCGTCCTTGACCCGGCGCAGCACGTCAAGGTAGGGCATGCCGGGCTTGACCATGACCATGTCCGCGCCCTCGTTCAAGTCGAGCTCGACTTCGCGCAGCGCCTCGTCGATGTTGGCCGGGTCCATCTGGTAAGTAGCCTTGCTGGACTTGCCCAGGTTGGCCGCCGAGCCGACCGCGTCGCGAAACGGCCCATAGAACGCGCTGGCGTACTTGGCCGAATACGCCATGATGCGGGTGTGGATATGGCCTTCGCGCTCGAGCGCCTGGCGTATTGCGCCGATGCGCCCGTCCATCATGTCGCTGGGCGCGACGATGTCCACGCCGGCGGCGGCCTGGGCAAGCGCCTGGCGCACCAGGATGTCGATGGTGGGCTCGTTCAGCACGTAGCCTTGGTCGTCGATCAGGCCGTCCTGGCCGTGGCTGGTGTACGGGTCGAGCGCGACGTCGGTCATGACGCCCAGCTCGGGAAAGCGTTTCTTCAGCTCGGCCACCACGCGCGGCACCAGGCCGTCGGGGTTGGCCGCCTCGATGCCGTCGGGCGTCTTCAGTGACGGCTCGATCACCGGAAACAGCGCCAGCACCGGGATGCCCAGCGCGACGCATTCTTCGGTCACCGGCAGCAGGGTGTCCAGCGAGTAGCGGTGCACGCCCGGCATGGACGGCACGGGCTGCGTCAGCCCTTTGCCTTCGGCGACGAAGACGGGATAGATCAGGTCGTCGACGGTCAGCGTGCTTTCGCGCACCAGGCGGCGGGTGAAATCATCGCGGCGCAGGCGGCGCGGGCGCGCGGCGGGATACGAGCGGGACAGGGGATGCGTCATGGTACGACCTTCGGAGAAATCCAATTTTCGATGTGCGCGGCGGCTTCGGCCAAGCCGATGCGCTCGGTGGCCGAGAAGGGGATCGCGGTCAGTGCGCCGATGTCGGCCAAGTCCTTGCGCACGGCATAGACCGCGCGCACGCGCTGGCCATACGGGAGTTTGTCCGCCTTTGTCAGCAACGCCAGGACGGGCCGGCCGGTCGGCGCGATCCAATCGGCCAAGCGCCGGTCGAGTTCGGTGACGCCGCGGCGGATGTCGATGAGCAGCACGATGCCGGCCAGCGACGCGCGGTCGCGCAGATAGGCGCCGAGCACGTCGGCCCATTCCTCGCGCGCCTGCTGGGCGACGGCGGCGTAGCCGTAGCCGGGCAGGTCCACCAAGTAGCCCAGCGCCTGGCCGGGCGCGAGCGGATCGGGCAGCGCGAACAGATTGATCAACCGTGTGCGGCCCGGCGTCTTGCTGGAAAACGCCAGCCGGCGCTGGTTGGCCAGCACGTTGATGGCTGAAGACTTGCCGGCGTTGGAGCGGCCCACGAAACAAACCTCGGGCGGCCCGGCAGGCGGTAGTTGATCCAGCCGGGCGGCCGAAACGTGGAAGGAGGCGCGGTGCAGTAGGGACACGGGCAGGTTGCCGACACGGTTGGTTGCGAACGCTATTGTATAATCGCGTGTTTGCAACAAGCGGCCCGTTGCCACGCCGGGGCCCTGGCTGCAGGGCTTGCCCAGCGCCATGTCTGGCGGGTCGCAGTTTTTCTCGCAGGGCGCGAGGCCGGTCGGTCCGCGTCATGCCGCGTCCGATCGTCGAGGTTTTCATGAAGCGTGTGCTGTCCCGGATACTGATAGCTGGCGGGCTGATGCTCGGTGTTTCCGTCATCTCGCCGAGTTTCGCGGCCGAATCCGCTGCCTCCAAGCCCGATGCGGCCAAAGGCAGCCAGCTGTATTCGCAGGGCGATGCCTCGCGCGGCGTGACCGCCTGCCTGACCTGTCATGGCCCGAACGGCAACAGCTCCGTGCCGGCCAACCCCAACCTGGCCGGGCTGCCCCACGAATACATCTACAAGCAACTGGTCGACTTCAAGGTCAAGCAGGGCGCCGAGCAGCCCGTGCGCCGCGGCCCCGAAGGTGCACCTACGGCCATGACGGCAATCGCCGGCCCGCTGACCGAAGAAGACATGCGCAACCTGGCCGTTTACCTGGCGCAGCAGCCGCTGACCCAGCGCGCGACCGCCACCCGCAAGGACTTGGTCGAGCGCGGCCAGCAGATCTGGCGTGCCGGCCTGCCTGAGCGCGGCGTGCCCGCCTGCGCGGCCTGCCACGGCGCCAACGGCGCCGGCATCCCCGGCCAATATCCGCGCCTGGCCGGCCAGTTCCCGTCGTACATCGAAGAGCAGCTCAAGTTGTTCCGCGCCGGCCATCGCGCCAACAGCGAGGTCATGCGCGACATCGCCGATCGCATGTCGGACGCCGACATCCAGGCCGTTTCCGACTACGCCGCCGGCCTGCGCTGACGCGTGGCCCTGCGACGCCCGCCGCCGGAACCGTTGCGCGGCGGGCGTGTCCATGAGAGGGGCGGCTGCCGGTGCGGCCGCATCGCGCGCGCTGCGCGCCGTCTCTCTTGCTTCATGACCGCTACACCTTCCTCTTCCCGCCGCCACAGCCTGGTCGCAGACGTGATCGAGCTGCTGGGCTCGATGCGCTTCGCGGTCAGCCTGCTGACCTTCATCTGCGTGGCCAGCATCATCGGCACCGTGCTGCCGCAGAACCAGCCGGCGAACAACTACATCGACCGCTTCGGGCCCTTCTGGTACGAGCTCTTCGACAAGTTCTTGATCTGGAAGGTCTACAACAGCTGGTGGTTCCTGCTGATCATGGCCTTCCTGGTCGTGTCGACCAGCCTGTGCCTGTTGCGCAACGCGCCCAAGATGCTGCGCGACGCGCGCTCGTTTCGCGAGCACATCCGGCAATCCAGCCTGCGCGCCTTTCACCATCGCGTCGAATGCGAGTCCGCCGAAGACGTCGAGCGCACGGCTGGCCGGGTGCGCCGGTGGCTCGCCGCGCAAGGCTATGCCGTGCGCGAGCGGCGCGATGGCGACGCGCTGCTGCTTGCGGCCAAGCGCGGCAGCGCCAATCGCCTGGGCTATATCTTCGCGCATGCGGCCATCGTGGTGATCTGCATCGGCGGCTTGCTCGACAGCGAGCTGCCCGTGCGCCTGCAGATCTGGCTAGGCGACAAAAAGCCCGTCGTCGAGAACATGCTGATCGCCGACGTGCCTGACAGCGGCCGCCTGTCGCCGTCCAATCCCAGCTATCGGGCGAGCGTGCTGGTGCCCGAAGGAACGACCGTGGGCAACGCGGTCGTGATGGTGGACGACGGCGCGCTGGTGCAGCCGTTGCCCTTCGAGATGACGCTCAAGAAATTCGTCATCGATTACTACTCAACCGGCATGCCCAGCCGATTCGCCAGCGAGGTGGAGGTGCGCGACCCCCAGACCGGCCATCGTTTCGAGCAGGTCATCGAGGTCAACGAGCCGCTGCGCTACAAGGGCGTGACGGTGTACCAGTCCAGCTTCGACGATGGTGGCAGCCCGGTCCAGCTGGTCGGCCGGCCGCTGGCCGGCGCGCGGGATTTTGCCTTCAAGCTGGATGGGCGCGTCGGTGGCGACCTGCCGCTGGACGTGGAAGGGCTGGACCGCAAGTTGCGGATCGAGATCACGGGCCTGCGCCCCATCAACGTCGAGGACCTGTCCGGCGGCGACGCGCCCCAGCCCCGGGACTTGGGCGAGCACGTGGCTGCGGTCACTGGCAGCGCCGCCGGCAAGCGCAAGGACAACCTGCGCAACGTCGGGCCCAGCATCCAGTACCGCCTGATCGACGAAACCGGCCAGTCACGCGAATTCAACAACTACATGCTGCCCGTGGTGTTGGACGGGCAACCGGTCTTCCTGTCCGGGGTGCGTGCCAATCCGGCAGAAAACTTCCGCTACGTGCGCATTCCCGCCGACGCGCAGGGCACCATCGATGAGTTCATGAGGCTGCGCGCGGCGCTGCAGGATCCGCAGGCGCGCCGCGAAGCCGCCCGGCGCTTTGCCGCGGCCAACGCCGCCGCCGGCGCCGACCGCGAGCCGCTGCAGACATCGGCCGAGCGCGCGCTCGAGACCTTTGCCCGCGGCGGCCTGCAGGAAGTGGCTGACTTCCTGGAAAAGAACGTGCCCGGCGATGAGCTGCCGCGCGCGGCCGACATCATCATCCGGTTGCTTGGCGCGTCCATCGGCGAGTTGCGCAACGTCGCCCGCGAGCGGGCGGGGCTGGCGCCGCTGCCGGCCGAAGACCTGGCCGGCGAAGACGCGGCTGCCTGGTCGCGCTTGGCCGTGGCGGCGTTGTCGGACCTGGCCTTGTATCCGGCGCCTGTCTGGCTAAGCCTTGCGGACTTCCAGCACAAGCAGGCCAGCGTTTTCCAGGTGACCCGCACGCCGGGCAAGAACGCCGTTTATCTTGGCTGCCTGCTGCTGGTGCTGGGGGTCTTCGCGATGTTCTACGTGCGTGACCGCCGCATCTGGGTGTGGCTGCGGCCAGCCGGCGCAGACGGCACCGCCGTGCTGGCGGCGATGACGTCGCAGAAGCGTACACTGGACTTCAACCGCGAATTCGAACGTTTTCGCCAGGCGTTGGCGGACCTGGCGAAACGGGGAGCCTGACATGGCCGATACCGCAACGCATACGACCGCCCCGTGGGGCGACGGCATGTCCGATACTGGCGACGCGCGCGCGCTGCGCGGCAGGCCGGATTGGACCGACCTGGTGTTCTTCCTCGTGCTGGCCCTCGGCGCCGGCTACGCCCTGTCGGCGTATCCCGGCGCGATGGACGGCTATGAAAAGGCCATCCTGTGCCTGGCCGTGCCCTTCCTGACTTGGCTGGGTTGGCTGTGGCGGCCCTTGCGCAAGCTGATGGTCGCCGTGGGGCTGGCCGCAGGCCTGGCCGTATGGCTCTACCAGGGCGACCTGGCGCGCGCCGAACAGGTGTTTCTGCTGAAGTACCTGTTTTCCTCGCAATCGGCCATCCTATGGATGTGCGCCCTGTTCGTGCTGGCCACCGTGTGCTATTGGGCGGGCCTGGCCAGCCCGACGGCCGCCTGGCTGGGTACCGCGCTGGCTTGGGGCGCGGTCTTTTCCGGCGTGACCGGCATGCTGGTGCGCTGGCGGGAAGGCCACCTCATGGGGCCGGACATCGGCCACATTCCCGTCAGCAACCTGTACGAAGTCTTCGTCCTTTTCGCCCTGATCACTGCGCTGTTCTACCTGTACTACGAGCGGCGCTATGCCACGCGCGCGCTGGGCGGGTTCGTGATGCTGGTGATCAGCTCGGCCGTCGTCTTCCTGCTGTGGTATTCGTTTACCCGCGAGGCCTACCAAATCCAGCCGCTCGTGCCGGCGCTCAAGAGCTGGTGGATGAAGCTGCACGTGCCGGCCAATTTCATCGGCTACGGCACGTTCTCGCTGGCGGCCATGGTGGGGTTTGCCTACCTGGTCAAGCAATACGGGCAGACCGCGTCCTGGCGCAAGCTCCTGCCGCTGTTCGTGCTGGGCGTGCTGCTGGCGGCCGAGCCCATGGTGTTCCGCACGCAGGAGCTGTCGGCCACGTGGATGCTTTACTTCGGCGTGGGTGCCATCGTCGTGGGCGGCATCCTGTTGTGCCGGCGCGCCATCGCCGCGCGCCTGCCGTCGCTCGAAGTGCTCGACGACATCATGTACCGCGCCATCGCCGTGGGCTTCGCCTTCTTCACGGTCGCCACCATACTGGGGGCGCTGTGGGCCGCTGACGCCTGGGGGGCTTACTGGCAGTGGGATCCCAAAGAGACCTGGGCGCTGATCGTCTGGCTGAACTACGCCGCCTGGCTGCATATGCGCCTGCTCAAGGGACTGCGCGGCACCTTCGCCGCCTATTGGGCCCTGGTCGGACTGCTCATCACCGGGTTTGCCTTCCTGGGCGTGAACATGTTCCTGTCCGGGCTGCACTCGTACGGGGAGCTGTAGGCAACCCGGACTGGCGCACTGCCTGCGCAAGGAACCCCGATAAGGCATTGACGGGGGCGGCTGCGCGGGCGCCCGGCGGCTATGGCCGTGGGTCCAACCATTGGCGTACGCCGGGACGCCTGCCGCGCTGCCTCGATCACGCGGGACAAAAATCCGCCCAAAACAACTGGTCCCGTCCTACGTCGACCGCATGGTGGCCAAGGCGTTCCAGGCGGCCGTCGGACATGACGCGATAAACCGTAAAGCCGGCGGTGCATTCAACGATCCGGTCGCTTTCGTCGAGGTATCGACCGGGCTGGCGCGGCGCCGCAACCAAGAAGTGGCCGTCGTGCGACAGCGTGATGCAACGGGCGTGCAACCCTGAAAGCGGCACGCGCTGGGTCACTGCCGGCTTGCCGCCGTCCGGATCCAGGGCAATTACGACGATGCTGTTTTCGCCGCACGGCGCAGGCTGCGCCGTATCGGCGGGCACGGGGTGCCAGCGGTTGACGACGTAGGCATGGCGGCCGCCCGGATGCAGCACGATGGCCCCGCCCAATTGGGGGCGACGGACTTCAAGCGGGCGCTCGAGCAGGTTCATGACCCAGCGCGGCCGCGGCTCGATGGTTCCGCCGCGGCATCGAAAGCCTATGAGTTGGTTCTGCCGTTCCAGCACCGCATAGAGGGTGCGGCCATCGGCATGAAACGCACTATTTCTTGGGCCGAAGCCGTATCCACCGTTGGGTGCGATGCGCTGCGAGCAAGTTATGGCCTGCCCCGAGTCGGTCATAGAAGCGCTTCATCCCCATTTCCAAATCGCCACCGCGTCCGCAACTTGGTCCCGCGCCGCATGCGCGGCGCCACATTCCGGCCCCCTTGTTGGCGCAGGCCAGCCGCGCCGCACTGAATGACCCCGACGTGCTCAAGCGCATCGAAGGCATGGGCAGCGTGCCGACTTTCCTGCACGGCGAGGAATTCAAGAAGTTCTTGGACCGCCAGGTGCAGACCAGACCTACCGCACTTTGATCGAAACGGGCCTGCTGACCACGGATTGAGCGCGCCGAAAGGCCTCGCGATAAGGCGAGGCCCGGAAAAGGGCTTGCGTGCGCCGGGGCACAGGCCGGCGTCCGGGAAGGGGGGAAGGCGCCGCCCGGACGCTGCAGCCGGCCGGGCGGCCGGCCGGTCAAGGCAGCACCGACTCCCCGCGCATCAAATCTTCCAGCGTTTCGCGGCGCCGGATGACGTGGTGCCGGTTGCCGTCGACCATGACCTCGGCGGGCCGGGGGCGGCTGTTGTAGTTGCTGGCCATGACAAAGCCATAGGCGCCGGCCGACTCGATGGCCAGCAGGTCGCCCTCGCGCAGCGCCAGCTGCCGGTCTTTTGCCAGCCAATCGGCGCTTTCGCATACCGGGCCGACGATGTCATAGCGGCGTGCCGGCTCGCCCGTTCGCGCGATGACGGGCAGCACGCCGTGCCAGGCTTCGTACAGCGCCGGCCGCATCAGGTCGTTCATGGCGGCGTCGACGATGGCGAAGTCGCGCACGTCGGTGTACTTGAGGTACTGCACGCTCGTCAGCAGCACGCCGGCGTTGCCCACCAGCGAGCGGCCGGGCTCCAGGCAGAGCTGCAGGTGCCCGAGCCCGCGGGCGGCCAGCCGCTCGAAGACGCGGTCGAGCAGCGCTGCCGGCGCAAGCGCCGTTTCGTCCCGGTAGCGTATGCCCAGCCCGCCGCCCAGGTCCAGGTGTTCGATCGCGATGCCGTCGCCGGCCAGTTGCGCAATCAGGTCCAGCAACTTGTCCAGCGCATCGAGGTAAGGCGCCACGTCGGTGATCTGCGAGCCGATGTGGCAATCGACGCCTACCACGCGTATGCCCGGCAGGCGGGCAGCCTCGCGATAGACGTCGCGGGCGGTATCGATGGCGATGCCGAACTTGTTTTCCTTCAGTCCCGTGGAAATGTAGGGATGGGTCTGCGCATCGACGTCAGGGTTGACGCGCAGCGACACGGGTGCCTGCTGCCCGGACTGTTCGGCCACGCGCGACAGCAGGCGCAGCTCGGGCACGGATTCCACGTTGAAGCATTTGACGCCGGCGGCCAGCGCCGAGCGCATCTCCCATTGCTGCTTGCCCACGCCGGAGAACACCACGCGCGACGGATCGGCGCCCGCGGCCAGCACGCGGGCGAGTTCCCCGCCCGAGACGATGTCGAACCCCGCCCCGAGGGAGGCGAATTCCTTGAGCACGGCCAGGCTGGAGTTGGCCTTCATGCCGTAGCAGACCAGCACGTTGCGCGTACCGATCGCCTGCCGGTAGGCATCCCAGGCCGCGCGCAAGGCTGCGCGCGAGTAGACGTACAGCGGGGTGCCCAGTTGGGCCGCCAGCTCGGCAAGCGGTACGCCTTCGGCGTGGAGCGCGCCGTTGCGGTAATGGAAGTGCGGCGCGCCGCAAGGCGCCCGGGCGCCTGCCTCGGGCAGGCTGGTTTGATGCGAGGTCATTCCGGCCGGTCAGTTCAGGGAGAAATCGTCGTTGGACAGGGAGTCGTCGCCAGGCAGGCTGGGCGGACGCGCCGGCGCGGCATCGTCCTGCCCGCTGGCCGGGGGCAAATAAAGCGGGCCCTTGTAGCCGCAGCCGGCAGCTGTGCCGGCCACCAGCAGCATGGCTACAATGCAGGAAACCCGACGGATGGTTGCCGGTGTGGACACTGGGGACTCCGTTATGCGTGCAGACCGTGATTATGACTGAATCCGAATTCCTGGAACTGGCCGGCGCGGTGCTCGACGCGATCGAGAGCCAGGCCGACGATTGGGCCGCGAAGTTCGACCTGGACATCGAGTCCGTGCGCAGCGGCAACGTCCTGACGCTGACCTTCGAGGACGGTGTCCAGGTCGTGATCAACACGCAGGCGGCGATGCAGGAAATCTGGGTCGCCGCGCGAAGCGGGGGCTTTCACTACCGCTATGACGGCCGCATTTGGGCCGACACCCGGGGTGGTCCGCACCTGGCCGAAGCCCTGTCGCAGATTTGTTCCGAGGCCGCCGGCCAACCGTTGACGGTCCAGCTCTAGCTGCCGCCTCGTCGTCGGCGGGCGCAGCCGGCGCCGCGGGGCCACGGCCGCGCTAGTGCGGGATGACGTTCCAGGGGTGGTTTTCACCCGGCGGCGGGTCCGGCTTGAAGAACCCGCTCGTCAGGTTTTCCAGGAATTCGCCCAGCGTATCCGGTTCGGGCAGCCCCACCCTGGCCACCGCTTGCCCGGGCGGGAATTCCGCAAAGTAGTAATCACCGCCGTGCACCAGCAATCCTTCGGGCTGCTTGCGCGGCTGCTCGGGCACGCCCTGCAGCGCCTTCTGCATGTAAGACAGCCAAATGGGCAGCGCCGCGCCGCCGCCGGTCTCGCGCGAACCCAGCGAGCGGGGCTGGTCGTAGCCCATCCAGGCAACGGCCACCAGCGACGGCGTATAGCCGGCAAACCAGGTATCGACCGATTCGTTGGTCGTGCCCGTCTTGCCCGCGACGTCGCTGCGCTTGAGCACTTGGCGCGCGCGCGCGGCCGTGCCGGAGGTCGCCACGCCGCGCAGCATGTCGTCCATGACGAAGGCCGTGCGCGGGTCGATGGCGCGGGCCGCCGCGTCGCCGGCCACGGTGGGCCTGGCCTGCATGATGACGCGTCCGGAAGCGTCGGTGACGCGGTCGATCAGGTAGGGGGTGATGCGGTAGCCGCCATTGGCGAACACCGAATACGCCCCGGCCATCTGCAGCGGGGTGACCGAGCCGGCGCCCAGCGCCAGCGACAGCACGGCCGGCTGGCGCGACTTGTCGAAGCCAAAGCGGGTGACGTATTCCTGCGCATACTGCGGCGTGATGGCCTGCAGGATGCGGATCGACACCATGTTCTTGGACTTGTACAGTGCCTGGCGCATGGTCAGCATGGGCTCGTAGGTGCCGCTGTAGTTCTTGGGCTGCCAGGGGCGCGAACCGGTCTGCTCGGCGGTCAGGGTAAACGGCATGTCCGAGACCTGGGTGGCCGGGGTCAGGCCGCGCTCGAGCGCGGCCGCGTAGATGAAGGGCTTGAACGACGAGCCCGGCTGGCGCCAGGCCTGGGTGACGCGATTGAAATTGCCGCGATAGAAATCGAAGCCGCCCACCATGGCCTTGATCGCGCCGTCCTGGGGCGAGACCGACACCAGCGCGGCCTGCACCGCGGGCATGTTGATCACTTCCCAGTATTCGCCGCGGTTGTGCAGGTAGACCACCGAGCCGCGACGCAGCCGCGCCTCGGGCTTGGCCTTGGGGCTGAGCGCGCGGGCGACCACCGTCAGCGCGCGCTTGTCGGTGATGTCGATGATTTGGTTGGAGCTGCGTGCCACCTTGATCGCGGTGGGGCTGGCCGACAGCACCACGCCGGTCAGCAAGTCGTCGCTATCGGGGTACTTCTCGAACACCGAGTCCAGGAACTCATCCAGGGCGGCCGGGCTCTTTTCGATGCCTTCGGGCAGGTCCAACTGGTCTTCCGGCCCCGGATACGGGGCGCGGCGGGTGTAGTCGAGCACGCCGTCGCGCAGCGCGCGGTATGCCGCTTCCTGGTCCTTGGAATCGATGGTGGTGTAGATGTTCAGCCCGCGCGAATACACATTGTCCTGGTAGACGCTGTAGAGCAGCTGGCGCGCCAGCTCGGCCGGGTATTCGCCGTGCACCGAATAGCCGCCGGCGGGCGTGCCCATGCCGGACTTCAGCACGATGGGCTGGGCCAGGGCTTGCTCGTATTCGGCCTTGGTCAGGTAGCCCAGCGAGTACATCCGGCCCAGCACATAGCGCTGGCGCAGCTGCGCGCGCGGCAGGTTGGCGATCGGGTTAAAGCGCGACGGCGCCTTCGGGATGCCTGCCAGCATGGCTGCCTCGGCGGCGGTCACTTCCGACAGTTGCTTGCCGAAATAAGTGCGCGCCGCGGCGGCAAACCCGTAGGCGCGGTGGCCAAGGTAGATCTGGTTCATATAGAGTTCCAGGATCTGGTCCTTGGTCAGGCTGGCTTCGATCTTGAAGGTCAGCAGCAGCTCATAGAACTTGCGCGACCAGGTTTTCTCGGACGACAGATAAAAGTTGCGGGCCACCTGCATGGTGATGGTGCTGGCGCCCTGGCTCTTGGACATGCTGATGAGGTTGGCCAGCCCCGCGCGGGCCACGCCCATCCAGTCGATGCCGCCGTGCTGGTAGAAGCGGTCGTCCTCGGCAGCCAGCACGGCCGATTTCATCACGTCGGGGATTTCGTGAAAGCGCAGCACGTTGCGCCGCTCTTCGCCGAATTCGCCGATCAGCACCTTGTCCGCCGTGTAGATGCGCAGCGGCACGCGCGGACGGTAATCCGTCATGGCGTGCAGGTCTGGCAGGTTGGGCCAGGCCAGCGCCAGGGCCATGCCGACCAGCAATACGCCACACAGGCCCAGGCCGGCGAACAGGATGCCGGCCTTGACGAAAAAGCGCAGGATGGGAGACCTGGAGCCGGCGTCGCCGTTCTTGGCCTTGGGGGAAGGGGATTTGCTCATCGCCTGCGATTTTAAGGGGTGTTGCCCGTAGACCCTGGACGGCCGCCAAGGTTTCTGTAACCGGATGGTGCAGTGTAGCGTCCCGGCCACTGCGTGGGTTGGCGCCCGGCAATGTGATAATTGCCGCCATGAATGAGCCACCGCTTTCCTGCCCGTCCTGCGAGCCCGCCCCGCAGGCGCTGCCGTACGACCTGCCGGTCTTCCTGGTCGGCATGATGGGCGCGGGCAAGACCACCATTGGGCGCGCCTTGGCGCGCGCCCTGGGCAGGGACTTCGTCGACCTGGACCATTTCCTGGAGGATCGTTGCGGGGTGCGCATCCCGGTCATCTTCGAGATCGAAGGCGAGGCGGGGTTTCGCCGGCGCGAGGCGGCGGCGCTGCAGGAATGCACGCGCCAGCCGGGCATCGTGCTGGCCACCGGCGGCGGCGCGGTGCTCGATCCGGCCAATCGCCACGCGCTGCGCGAGCGCGGCGTGGTGGTCTACCTGCGCGCCTCGGCCGACGAACTCTACCGGCGCACCTGCAAGGACCGCAACCGGCCGCTGCTGGCCACCGCCGATCCGCGCGCCACGCTGCAGGACTTGCTGCAGCAGCGCGAGCCGTTGTATGCCGAAGTGGCCGACCTGGTGGTCGATACCGGCCAGGCGCCGGTCGCCCATTTGGTGCGCGCCCTGCTGACCCGCCTGCGGGCCTACGAGAAACACGCATGAACGCCGAACTCGCCCAAACGCTCGAAGTCGACGCCCCTGGCGGGCGCTACCCCATCCGTATCGCACCCGGGCGGCTGGACCGCCTGGCCGAGGCGCTGCCGGCGGACGCCACCGCGGTGGCGCTGGTGACCAACCCGACGGTGGGCGCGCTTTATGGGGAGCGCGCCGCCGCCGCCCTACAGGCATCCGGCCGCCGCGTCTTGCGCATCGAACTGCCCGACGGCGAGGCGCATAAGGACATGCAGACGCTGAACCGCATTTTCGACGCGCTGCTGGCCAACGGCTTTGACCGGCGATCGGTGCTGGTGGCGCTGGGCGGCGGGGTGATCGGCGACATGACCGGTTTTGCCGCAGCCGTTTACATGCGCGGCATCCGTTTCGTGCAGGTACCGACCACGCTGTTGGCCCAGGTCGATTCGTCGGTGGGTGGCAAGACGGCCATCAACCACCCGCTGGGCAAGAACATGATCGGTGCCTTCCACCAGCCCGTGGCGGTCGAGATCGACACCGACGTGCTGGCCACGTTGCCGGCGCGCGAAATTTCCGCGGGACTGGCAGAAGTCATCAAATATGGGCTCATCCTGGATGCCGGGTTTTTTGCCTGGTGCGAGGCGCATGCCGCCGGGCTGCGGGCGCTTGACCGGCAGGCGCTGGCCTACGCCATTGCCCACTCCTGCCGCCTGAAGGCGCAGGTGGTCTCGCAGGACGAGCGTGAATCCGGCCTGCGCGCGATCCTGAACCTGGGCCACACCTTCGGCCACGCGATCGAGTCCGGCCTGGGCTATGGGCAGTGGCTGCACGGCGAAGCGGTCGGCTGCGGCCTGGTGCAGGCCGCGGAACTGTCGGCCGAAGTCGAAGGCCTGCCGCGCGCCGAGGTCGAGCGCGTGCGCCGGCTGGTCCAGGCCATCGGCTGCCCGGCCGTCGCCCCGGACCTGGGCGCCGATCGGTGGCTGTCGCTGATGCGCGTGGACAAGAAAGCCGAAGCCGGCGAGATCCGCTTCGTGCTCATCCCAGAAATCGGCCGGGCGGTGACCCGGCCCGCACCGGAGGCCGCGGTGCGGGCCGTGTTGGCGCGCACCGTCGAGAAGGCCGCATGAACGGCAACGGACGTGCGCCGTACGCCTGCGACCCCGCGCGCACGCGCGGGCGCCGCCATGCCGAGCCCGCGCCGTCCAACCGAACCGAATTCCAGCGCGACCGCGACCGCATCATTCACTCCAACGCGTTTCGCCGCCTGGAATACAAGACGCAGGTTTTCGTCAACCACGAAGGTGACCTGTTCCGCACGCGCTTGACCCATAGCCTGGAGGTCGCGCAGATCGCCCGCACCGTCGCCCATAGCCTGGGGCTGGACCAGGACCTGATCGAGGCGATATCGCTGGCGCACGACCTGGGCCACACGCCGTTCGGCCACGCCGGGCAGGACGAGCTGAACGCCTGCCTGCGCGAATTCGCCCCGCAGGCGGGCGGCTTCGAGCACAACCTGCAGAGCCTGCGCGTGGTCGACGAACTGGAAGAGCGCTACGCGGCCTTCAATGGACTGAACCTGTGCTTCGAGACGCGCGAGGGCATACTCAAGCATTGCTCCGCGGCCCACGCCCGCCAACTGGGTGACGTGGGCGAGCGGTTCCTGAACCGCACCCAGCCGTCGCTGGAGGCGCAGCTGGCCAACTTGGCCGACGAAGTCGCGTACAACAACCATGACATCGACGACGGGCTGCGTTCCGGGCTGATCACGCTCGAGCAGATGCGGCAGGTGGACATCTTCGCGCGGCACTATGCCCAGGTGCTGCACGACCACCCGGCCATCGCCCAGCGGCGGGCCGTATCGGAAACGATACGCCGCATGATCAACACGCTGATCGTGGACCTGACCGCCACCACCGCCGCGCGCATCGCCGACGCGCGCCCGCGCGACGTCGACGACGTGCGGCAATCGCCGCCGCTGGCTGCGTTTTCTGACGAGGTCCGCCGCGAGGCCGACGCGCTCAAGCGGTTTCTTTTCGAGAACCTGTACCGCCACTACAAGGTCGTGCGCATGACCATGAAGGCGCGGCGCATCGTGCGCGAACTGTTCACCGCCTTCCTGTCCGATCCGCGGCTGCTTCCGCCGGACTACCGCCGCGAAGACGCCACGGCCCAGGCGCGCGCCATCGCCGACTACATCGCGGGCATGACTGACCGGTATGCCGTGCTGGAGCACAAGCGCCTGTTCCGCATGGATCCGTCCTATTGACGGGGTGCCAGGATAGCCGGTCCGCCGGTCCAATCCGGCGGCAGGCGGCGCGGATATGGATACGTTCTGTCAACGCTCGCCGACGCGAAAACCGCTTAGGATGTTCCTGTCGCGGCCGGTGGCATGGGGCCGCGGCGATGCCGGCAGATGCCGGCGCCCAGGAGGAGCCTCATGAGCCCGTCCCGTATTCGTTTCGCAGCTTTGCTTGGCTGGGCCGCCGCATGCGCCGTCGCCGGTGCCGGCAACGAAGCGGCCACGCCCACGGGAACCGTGCACGGCGATATCGCCTCGGCCTACCGCCTGGCCGTCGTGTATGCCTGCCGGCCTGATGGCGCGGACTGCCGGCTGGGATGGGTCGATGCGCGCAAGGACGACGACGTGGCGGCGCTCGTCGGCCGCCGCCTGGGGCAGGCGCGCCCCGGGCAAGGGCAGCCGACGGTGCAGGTCTTGGCGGTCTGCGGCGGCGGCTGGCTGGCGTCTGTGTCGTACCAGGCGCAAGCGGGCGGTGCGACCCCGGCTGTGCCGGCCGGTTCAGCTGCGGTGTGCGGCTACGACGCTGCGCAAGCGGCCCTTTCGGCGGCGTTGGATGCGTGCGACTCGCAGACCGGCGGCGCCTGCCGGCGCTCGGGCAGGTTGCGCGTGTCCTGGGGCCAGTGGGACGGCGGCGAGCTGCCTGGCCGGGATCGCGACCCAGGAGCGGTCTACGATGCGTGGCCCGGTGGCTTGTCGTGCGAAAGCCCGGTGCCGCTGCAGGTTTCCGCAAGCTGCAGCGAGCCGGTCGTGCGGGTGCTGCGCCAGGCGGGCGTGCCGTAAGGGGCGCGGTGCGCGTCCGGGCGCTGCGGCATGGGCTTTGCCGAGCCGCCGCCGGCAAGGGCCCGCCTCAATACCCCGCACCAGCTCGCGCCAACGGCTCGGTCCCCGGCAAAAAGCGCGCGGCCAGGTTGCGCGCCGCGTGCGCGTAGACCAGTACGTCCACGCCCACCGCCACGAAGGTGCAGCCCAGGTCCAGGTAACGCTGCGCTTGTGCGGGGTCGGATGTCAGCGTGCCGGCAGCCTTGCCGCTGGCGATGATGGTGCGCATGGCCGATTCGATGGCCTGCTGCACTTCGGGGGCGTCGGGCCGGCCCCGGTAGCCCATGGAGGCGGACAGGTCGGCCGGGCCGATGAACACGCCGTCCACCCCTGGGACATCGCAGATGGCCTGCAGGTTTTCCAGGGCCGTGACGGTTTCGGCCTGCGCCAGCACGCAGATCTCATCGTCGGCCACGTCCAGGTAGTCGCTGCGTGCAGTCCAGCGCGAAGCGCGCGCGACCGCGCTGCCCACACCGCGCACGCCTTCTGGGGGATAGCGGGTGGCGGCGACGACTTCGCGTGCCTGCTCGGCGGTGTCCACCATGGGCACCAACAGCGTTTGTGCGCCGATATCCAGCACCTGTTTGATGCGCGGCACTTCGCCCGCGACCACGCGCACGACGGGATGCGAGCGGTAGGGGGCGACCGCCTGCAGCGCTCCCAAGGTGCTGCGCAGGTCGTTGGGTCCGTGCTCGCCGTCGACCAGCAGCCAGTCGAAGCCGGCGGTGGCCGACACCTCGGCCAGGTAGGGGTCGGCCATGGACATCCATAGGCCGATCTGGGGGCGGCCGGCGGCCAGGGCCGCCTTGAACGGATTGTGCGCGGGCATGCAAGAAACTCCGGCAGTTACGAGGGCCAAAGCGCGCGTCAGCGCTGCGTACGGTAGGGCTCGTCCTGGGGCACGAAAGTGCCTTCGGTGCGCGCCTCGCGCATCCATTCCTGCATCGCCGGCAAGGACAGTACCGCATCCATGTATTCGCGCACCGGGCCGGCAGCCGGCACGTCGTAGGTGACGAAGCGGCTGACCACGGGCGCGTAAAAGGCGTCGGCGATCGAAAAACGCCCGAACAGGAACGGTCCGCCCCGGCCGAACTCGGCGCGCGCGTCCTGCCAGATCGCCTGGATGCGGCTGATGTCCTGCCGCGCGGCTTCGGACAGCTCGATGCCGGGCAGGTGCGCTTCGATGTTCATGGGCAATGCGTTGCGCATGGCCGTAAAGCCGCTATGCATCTGCGCGGCCAGCGAGCGCGCCCGCGCCCGCGCCCGCGGGTCTTCGGGCCACAGGTGCTTGTCGGGGTGGCGTTCGGCCACGTACTCGCAGATGGCCAGCGAATCCCAGACCGCGAAACCACCGTCCAGCAGCACCGGCACCAGCCCGGCAGGGCTGACGGCGCCCACCTCGCGCGCGAAGTCTTCGGTGAACAGGCCGAGCTTTTTCTCGCGAAAGGCGATGTCGACCGCCTTCAGCGCCAGCCAAGGGCGCAGCGACCAAGACGAGTAATTCTTGTTGCCGATCAAAAGCGTGTACATGGGACCCCCTGGTACGATGCGCTGCGGCATGCCCGCCGCAATATAGCAAGCCGGTGTCAAGCGTGCACGGCGCCGCCCGCGTGGTTTGCCTGCCGCCTGGCGGTCGTCCGGCCAGGCCGCCTTCTTCGTTTCAGGCGGCGCGGCGCGTCAGCACCCGCTCCAGGTACCGGCCGGTATGGCTGCCCGGGGCGCGCGCGATGTCTTCGGGTGTGCCTTGGGCGACGATGCGCCCGCCGCCGTCGCCGCCTTCGGGGCCCAGGTCCACGATCCAGTCCGCGGTCTTGATGACGTCCAGGTTATGTTCGATCACGACCACGGTGTTGCCGGCGTCGACCAGCTGGTTCAGCACCTTGAGCAGCAGTTCGATGTCGTGGAAATGCAGCCCGGTGGTGGGCTCGTCCAGGATGTATAGCGTGCGTCCGGTGCTGCGCCGGGACAATTCCTGCGACAGCTTCACGCGCTGCGCCTCGCCGCCCGATAGTGTCGTGGCGCTTTGGCCAAGGCGGATGTAAGACAGGCCCACGTCGACCAGCGTGTGCAGCTTGCGTGCAATGACTGGCACCGAATCGAAATATTCCAGCGCCTGCTCCACGGTCAGGTCGAGCACTTCGCTGATGTTACGGCCGCGGTAGCGGATCTCGAGCGTCTCCCGGTTGTAGCGCTTGCCGTGGCAGACGTCGCAGGGCACATACATGTCAGGCAGGAAGTGCATCTCCACTTTGACCATGCCGTCGCCCTGGCACGCTTCGCAGCGTCCGCCCTTGACGTTGAAGCTGAACCGGCCCGGATCGTAGCCGCGCGCGCGGGCCTCGGGCACGCCGGCGAACAGTTCGCGTATGGGCGTGAACAGGCCGGTGTAGGTGGCCGGGTTGCTGCGCGGCGTGCGGCCGATGGGGCTTTGGTCCACGCTGATGATCTTGTCGAAGTGTTCCAGTCCGTCCAGCGACTCGTAGGGCGCCGGCTCGGACTGGGCGTTGTGCAGGGCGCGCGCCACCGCCACCGCCAGCGTATCGTTGATCAGCGTGGATTTGCCCGATCCGGACACGCCGGTGATGCACACCAGCTTGCCGGCCGGTATGCGCAGGTCCACGCCCTTGAGGTTGTTGCCCGTGCAGCCGCGCAGCTCCAGCCACGCCTGGTTCGGTGCCAGCGGCCGCCGCTCGGGCACGCGGATGGCGCGTGCGCCGCTCAGGTACTGGCCGGTCAGCGAGCGAGCATCGCGCTGCACGTCCTGCGGCGTGCCCTGGGCGACCACTTGCCCGCCGCGTTCGCCCGCCCCGGGCCCCATGTCCACGACCCAGTCCGCTTGGCGGATCATGTCTTCGTCGTGCTCGACCACGATGACACTGTTGCCCAGGTCGCGCAGGTGCTGCAGCGTGGCGATCAGCCGGTCGTTGTCGCGCTGGTGCAGGCCGATGGACGGCTCGTCCAGCACGTACATGACACCGGTCAGCCCCGAGCCGATCTGGCTGGCCAGGCGGATGCGCTGCGCCTCGCCGCCGGAGATGGTGTCGGCGCTGCGGTCCAGCGACAAATAATTGAGCCCGACGTTATTCAGGAAGGTCAGGCGCGCCTCGATCTCGCGCACGATGCGCTGGGCGATTTCCTGCTTGGCGCCGGTCAGCCGCAGGTTGCGGAACCATTCCAGGCACTGCGACAGCGGCATGGCCTCGACCTCGTAAATGGCCAGGCCTTTTTCCTCGCCCTTGCGCTGCGCCGGCACGTCATCGCCGATGCGTACGTGGCGGGCTTCGGCGCGCAGGCGCGAGCCGCCGCATTCCGGGCAGGTCTTGACCGCGCGGTACTTGCCCAGCTCTTCGCGCACGGCAGGCGAGTCCGTTTCGCGCCAGCGCCGCTCCAGGTTGGGAATGACCCCTTCGAAGGGGTGGCGCCGCACCGAGCTGCGGCCCTTCTCGTTCAAATACAAAAAGGGAATTTCTTCGTCGCCCGAGCCATACAGCACCTTGTTGCGTATTTCTTCGGGCAGGCTTTCGAAGGGCGCCTCGATGTCGAACCCGTAGTGCGCGGCCAGGCTGCTGAGCAGCGCATGGGTAAAGGCGTTGCGCCGATCCCAGCCGCGGATCGCGCCCGAGGCCAGGCTAAGCTCGGGGAAGGCCACGACCCGCTTGGGGTCGAAGAATCCGACCTGGCCGATGCCGTCGCAGGCCGGGCAGGCGCCGACCGGGTTGTTGAAGCTGAACAGCCGCGGCTCCAGCTCGGGCAAGCTATGGCTGCACACCGGGCAGGCATAGCGGCTGGAGAACACGTGCTCCTGGCCGGTCTCCATGTTCAGCGCCGTGACGCGGCCTTCGCCCAGCGCCAGCGCCGTCTCGAAGCTTTCGGCCAAGCGCTGCTTGCTTTCCGGGCGCACGCGCAGCCGGTCTATCACTACGTCCACGTCGTGCTTTTCGTTCTTGCGCAGCGGCGCCATGTCGGCGATGTCGACCATCTCGCCATCGACCCGCAGCCGCACGTAGCCCTGCGCTTGGAGGCTGGCGCATTCGTCCTCGAAGCTGCCCTTGCGGGCGCGGGCGATCGGCGCCAAGATGGCCAGGCGCGTTTGCGCCGGCCAGGCCAGCACGGCGTCGACCATCTGGCTGACGCTTTGCGCCGCCAGCGGCAGGCCGTGCTCGGGGCAATAGGGCGTGCCCACCCGCGCATACAGCAGGCGCAGGTAGTCATGCACTTCGGTAATGGTGCCGACCGTGGAGCGCGGGTTGTGTCCGGCCGCCTTTTGCTCGATGGAAATGGCCGGCGATAGCCCCTCGATCAGGTCGACGTCGGGCTTGTCCATCAGCTGCAGGAACTGGCGCGCGTAGGCCGACAGGCTTTCCACGTAGCGACGCTGTCCTTCGGCGTACAGGGTGTCGAAGGCAAGCGAGGACTTGCCCGATCCCGACAGGCCGGTGACCACCACCAGCTTGTGGCGTGGCAGGTCCACCGACACATTCTTCAGGTTGTGGGTGCGCGCACCCCGTATGCGGATGTCGTCCATCAGGCGGCTGAAAGCTTTTTCCAAGGCCAACTTGGAACTATAGCGCGCCGCAACATCGCGCGCGCCGGGCCGGTGCAGCCTGATTTGCCGGGCGGCCGCCGGGGCCGCCGGCGGCGGCTGGTACTATAGCGCGCCATGGCCGGCCGCGCGCCCGTTTCGCGCGCGGCGCCTTGCCCGCCTTTGCCCTGTCCACGGGCCGCCAAGCCTGTCTTTGTGCGACCCGCAAGTTTTCATGCCAGCCGTTTCCTCTCTCAAGATGACCCCGGATGAGCGCCGGGCCAGCGTGGCGCTGGCCGGGCTGTTCGCCTGCCGTATGCTCGGCCTGTTCCTGCTGTTGCCCGTGTTCGCCGTGGCAGCCCGGGGGCTGCCTGGCGGCGATGACCCCGCGCGCGTGGGGCTGGCGCTGGGGATATATGGCCTGACGCAGGCCTTCATGCAGATCCCTTTCGGCCTGGCCTCGGACCGCTGGGGCCGCCGTCCGGTCGTGCTCGCCGGCTTGGTGCTGTTCGTGGCCGGCAGCATCGTTTGCGCGCTGGCCGGTGACGTGTTTTGGATCACCGTGGGTCGCGCCATCCAGGGCGCCGGGGCGATTTCCGCCGCGGTGACCGCCTGGCTGGCCGACGCCACCCGCGACGAGGTCCGCACCCGCGCCATGGCCATGGTCGGCGGCTCCATCGGCCTGGCCTTTGCCGCATCCCTGGTGCTCGCGCCGGTGCTGGTGGGCTGGGGCGGGCTGCCGGGGCTTTTCTGGACCATCGCCTGCCTGGGCCTGGCCTGCATCGCGGTGGCCTGCTGGGTCGTGCCCGACGCGCCGCGCGCAGTGCCACAGGCGGCGCCCGCCCGGCCGCGCCAAGTGCTGATGCACCGCGACCTGTTGCGGCTTAACGCCGGCGTCTTCGTCCTGCACATGATCCAGGTCGCGCTCTTCGTCGTGGTGCCGGCCTTGCTGGCGCGGCTGGGTGGCCTGGCGGCGCAGGACCTGTGGAAGGTCTACCTGCCCGTGATCGTGCTGTCGTTCGTGCTGATGGTGCCGGTGATCTTCGCAGCTGAAAAACGCCGCGCGCACCGCGGCGCGCTGCGCGCGGCGGTGGCGGGCCTGGCGCTCGTTTGCGCGCTGATGCCGCTGGCCAGTCACGGTTTCTTCGCCATGGCCGCCGCGCTGACGGGCTTTTTCGTGGTGTTCAACGTGCTGGAGGCGTTGCAGCCCTCGCTGGTGTCGCGCACCGCGCCGCCAGCCTTCAAGGGGCTGGCGCTGGGCTTTTACAACACCGCGCAGGCGGCCGGCCTGTTTTTGGGCGGTACGGCCGGCGGCAGGTTGGCCTCGGCCGCCGGCCCGTCAGCCGTGTTCCTGGCCGCGGCCGGGCTGGCGCTGCTTTGGCTGGCGCTGGCGTGGGGGATGAAGCCGGTGCGCTAAGTCGCGGTGCCGCTCGGGTGCGGCGATCGATGCCGGCCGGTGTGCACGGGCGTGGCCCGGCGCGGGCCACGCCTAGGCGCAGGCATCGGGTACGGCTCCATGGCGCAGCCGCCGCCTTTGGGGCGGACAGAAGCATCCCACCCGGATTTGTCGCCCCCGCCTTATCGTCGATAATAGCTATCTAGGACACACTTACAGTGCCCCGCTCCAGCGGGCAGCCGTCGCCCGCGCGGGGTGTGCGGTTGCCGTGGCCGGGGCATTCAACGGTTTCACACGCGGGGCGGGCCGCATGACGCAGCTAGCCGCGCGCGACAAGGGAGATAGCCATGGCCTCGGTCAACAAAGTCATTCTCGTCGGCAATCTGGGCCGCGACCCGGAAGTCCGCTACAGCCCCGACGGCGCGGCGATCTGCAACGTGTCGATCGCCACTACCTCCCAATGGAAAGACAAGGCCACGGGCGAGCGCCGCGAGGAAACCGAATGGCATCGCGTGGTCTTCTATAACCGCCTGGCCGAAATCGCCGGCGAATACCTGCGCAAGGGCCGCTCGGTCTACGTCGAAGGGCGCCTGAAGACGCGCAAGTGGCAAGACAAGGACGGCATCGAGCGCTATACCACCGAGATCATCGCCGACCAGATGCAAATGCTGGGCGGCCGCGCCGATGCCGAAGGTGGCGGCTATGGGGATGCCCCGGCACCGCGCCAGCAGGCTGCCCGCCCGGCGCCCGCGCCCCGGCCGGCCGCGCCGGCCGCCAGCGGCGGGGCCAACCTGTCGGACATGGACGACGATATTCCGTTTTGACGTGCTTGGGCGGTCCGCCCAAGCCGTCGCGCTATCGGCCCGCGGCCTTTCGGCTGCGGGCCTTTTCATTTCCGGCTGCCCCGTTGCCTGGACGCGGCCGGGTGGTGTACCCGGCCGGGCGGCGGTGGCTGCAGCGTGGATGCCAGGCGCCGGCAAGTCAACGCGCCATAGGGCTGTAGCACCGTAGCAACTTTTTACAAAACAACCTGGGGTTAACCCTTGCTTTATCTATCTACTAGTAGATAAGATACGCCCATCGACACGACGGAAGCAGCAAGCCGGCGGGTCGAGAGGAAGGAAGTACCGCAGCAGGACGCAGTAGGAACCCTGAGCAAGCCTTGACCGGCATTTTTTATTTAGCCATCCATCTATCTACTAGTAGATAGATCAACACAAGACCCGTCACTGACTCTCACTAGGAGAAATCACCATGAAGACCTTTGCATCTGCCTTGATCCTGTCCGCCTCGTTCCTGGGTGCCGCGCACGCCGGCGAACTGGATTGGCCGCCCCCCCTGGATACGACCAGCACGCTGACCCGTGCCGAAGTCCTGCAACAACTGGCCGAAGCCCGTGCCACCGGCGAAATCCCCAACGGCGAGCAAGCCTACCCGGCCACGCCCCGGGCGTCCGAAACCCGCCTGACCCGCGACCAAGTGCTGCAGGAACTGCGCGCCGCCCGCGCCGCTGGATTGATCGTCAACGGCGAACAAGCCTATCCCGCGCACGGCTAAGTTTTTTTAACCCGGTTATCTACCTATTGATAGATAGTTTTGATACTGTACCATCAGGAGTATTGACATGAAAACCCTCGTATCCGCCCTCGTTCTGTCTGCCGGTTTCTTCGGCGCCGCGCAAGCCGGTGAGTTGGATTGGCCGCCCGCGGTCGAAGCGGCGTCGACGGTCAGCCGTGCGCAAGTCGTGCAAGAACTGGCCCAGGCCCGTGCCGCCGGCCAGATCGTCAACGGCGAGCAAGCCTACCCGGTCGTCGCGCAAGCCACGCAGCAAGCCAGCCGCGAGCAAGTGCGCCGTGACCTGGCCCAGGCCCGTGCCGCCGGCCAGATCACGAATGGTGAACAGAGCTACCCTGCCGCAAGCTAATGCACGCCGTAAAGAGAGGACCGGGCCGCCATGTCGGTTCCCGCGTCCTCCAGCGGGCGGCAAGCCGGTTTCACGGGGGCGCCGGCAACAGTACACTTGCGGCATAGCAAGGAAGACATCATGAACGCAGCCATCCCCGCCAGCACGCGCGAGCAGTTGCTCGCCCAAGCGCAGAAGCTTATCCGCAGCCGCGGCTACCATGGCTTTAGCTACCGCGACCTGGCTGCGGTGGTGGGCGTCAAGACGTCCAGCATCCACTATTACTTTCCCTGCAAGGACGACCTGGTCAACTGCGCGCTCAAGGATTATTCCGACCACGCCAGGGCCAGCCTGCAGGCCATCGACCCGAAACTGCCTGCGCGCGAGCGCCTGCAGCGCTACGCCGAGCTGATGGAAAGCCACGCCTGCCAAGGCGACCAGCTGTGCATGGGCACCATGCTGGCGGCCGATATGTTGGCGCTTCCGGAGGAGGCCCGGGCCGAACTGCAAAAGTTCTTCCGCGTGCACGAAGAATGGATTGCCGGCGTGCTCGCCGATGGCAAGCGCGACGGCACGCTGCGCTTTGCCGGGACGCCCGAGGACACGGCGCGCACCGTGTTTGCCACCCTGCAGGGATGCCTGCTCGTGGCGCGCCTGTTCAAGGTCCCGCCGCGCATGGGCGAATCGCTCGCTACGCTTTATATGCCCGAGGGCGAGGCTAAACCGGCTCCAGCGTCCGATACGGCGGCTCCGGCAGCCTGACGCGGATGGCATCGCCGGCCTTGACCGTACCGCCGGCGACGACCACCGCCATGACACCCGCCTTGCGCACCAGCCGGCCTTGCGCATCGCGCGCCAGCACCGCGGCGGTCAGCCCCGCCTGATAGTGATCCAGCTGCGCGCACGGATTGCGCAGCCCGGTGACCCGCACCACGGCAGTTTGGCCCAATTGCAGCAGCGCGCCTTGCGGCAGGCCAAGCAGATCCACGCCGCGCGTGGTGATGTTTTCTCCCATGACGCCCGGGGACACCCTGAAGCCCTTGGCACGCAGTTCGTCGAGCAATTCCTCGTGCAACAGGTGCAGCTGCCGCAGATTGGTCTGCGTCGGGTCGCGCGCCAAGCGCGAGCGGTGCTTGACGGTGACGCCGGCGTGCGCATCGCCTTGCACGCCCCAGCCGGCGATGAGGGTGACCGCTTCCCGCACCGCCTTGCTGAACCCGTGCGCAGGGCTGGCGGCCACCGCGATGACGCGCGCTTGCGTCACGCCGCGGCGCCCAAGGTGGCGGTAGCGCGCGTGGGTACGGGCACCGAATGGGCCAGGCCGCCGTAGCCTGCGGCGAACACGAGCTTGCCGGCGCACCAGGTGTGCGTGACCAGCACATGCCCGTCGATGTGCGCAATGGCGGCGAGATCGGCGCGCAGGCCCGGCGCAATGCGTCCGCGGTCCTGCAGGCCGCAGGCCTGTGCCGGATTGCTGGTGACCAAGGCGATGGCCTGCGGCAGATCCATATCGGCTTGCCGGGCGGCCAGGAAGGCCGCCGCCGCGAGCGTGGAAGGCTGGTAGTCCGAGCACAGGCAGCTGGCAGCGCCTGCGCGCACCGCGTCGATAGCGCGCATCGAACCGCTCTGGCTGCCTCCGCGCAGGATGTTGGGGGCGCCCAGTATGGTGGGCAGGCCGCAGGCCAACGCCGCGCGTGCCGTATCCAGGGTGATCGGAAACTCGCTCATCGCAACGCCCAACGCTCGCATCGCGGCGATGCGCTGCACCGAGTCGTCGTCGTGGCTAGCGGTGGGGATATCCAGCGCGCGGGCGCGGGTGAGCAGTGTCTCGACCCGGGTCAAGGCCCCATCCTGGCCAGACACCTTGGCCTGCATGGCTTGCTGTGCCTGGTCACGGCTCATCCCGTGGTTACGCATCATGTAGTCCAGGTAAGACTGCATGGTCTTGAACTGCCCCTGGCCCGGAGAGTGGTCCATGACCGAAAGCAGGTCCACGACGCCTTCGTCCATCAACGCGCATAGTACGTCAACGGCCAGCGGGTCGGTGACTTCATAGCGGCAGTGGATACGGTTGTCGACCAGGCTGTGGGCGCCGAAGCGCTTGACGGCGCGCGCCAGCTCGGCGGCGGTTTCGTTGTTGCGCACCCCCCACTCGTTATTGGCGAAGGACAGCGCGTGGTAGGGCGTGGTGATGCCGGCGGCTGCGTTGCGGCGGTCGACCTGGGCGACGGCGAAGTCCAGGGGAAACAGCACGCGGGCGCGGGGTTCGGCTTCCTTTTCGATGGCGTCGCAGTGCAGGTCAATCAAGCCCGGGATGAGTGTCCGCCCGGACAGGTCGACGGTTGCGGCGCCGTGGCTGCCGGCTGGTTCGATGGCGGCGATCAAGCCGTCCTCGATGAGCAAGGCGGCATCGTCCAGGACGGCATCGGCGAGCACAATGCGGGCGTGTGTCAGGTAGGTGGCAGGCATATGTCTCAATTGGGCAGGACAGTGGCCATGGGAGTCGCGGCCGTGGCGGATTGCAGGGTGAGGATGCGTGTGGCGACTGCGTCACGCACGTCTTCGTCGTGAAAGATGCCGATCAGGCAACGCCCGGCGGCCACGGCTTCGCGCATCAGCTCGACGACCACTGCGCGGTTCTCGGCATCCAGCGACGCGGTAGGCTCATCCAGCAACAGAATGGGGTGGCCGACGATGAAGCCGCGGGCAATGTTGACGCGCTGCTGCTCGCCGCCGGAGAAGGTCGCCGGCGGCAGGTTGAACAGCCGGGAGGGCAGGTTAAGCCGTGACAGCAGCGATGCGGCGCGCTCTCGCGCCTGGTGCGCCGGTACGCCGCGCGCGCGTAGCGGCTCGGCCACCACGTCCAAGGCCCCGACCCGGGGCACCGCGCGCAGGAACTGGCTGACATAGCCGATCACGTCACGGCGCAGGCCCAGTATGCACTGCTCCGTCGCCCCACGCAGTTCCGTCCAGGTTTCGCCGTTGCGCACGCGTATGCTCCCCGCGCTGGCCAGGTAGTTGCCGTACAGGCAGCGCATCAGCGTGCTCTTGCCGGTACCGGACGGTCCGGACAGCACCATGCATTCGCCCGGCCAGGCGTCGAAATCCACCGCCTGCAGCACGGGCAGGCGGATGCCGCCTTGGTTGTGAAGCATGAAGGTTTTTTCCAGGCCGCGTACCTGGATCAAAGGTTGGGTGGCAGGCATATCGGGCGCTTAATGTTGCAGGATGGAAGAGACCAGCAGCTGGGTGTAGGCGTGCTGCGGATCGTCCAGGATCTGGTCGGTCAGGCCGGCCTCGACGACCTGTCCTGCGCGCATGACCAGCGTGCGGTGTGCCAGCAGCCGCGCCACCGCCAGGTCATGGGTGACCACGATGGCCGCCAGACCCAGGTCGGAGACCAGGCCGCGCAACAGGTCGAGTAGCCGCGCCTGCACCGATACATCCAGCGACGCCGTCGGTTCGTCCATGAATACCAGCCTGGGATGCGTCACCAAGTTGCGCGCGATCTGCAGGCGCTGCTGCATCCCGCCGGAAAACGACGACGGTGCATCGTCCAGGCGTATCGGGTCGATTTCCATGCGCTGCAGCCAATGTGAAGCGCTCGAGCGCAGCTGCCCGTAATGGCGTCCACCCACGGCCATCAGGCGTTCGGCGACATTGGCGCCGGCGCTGACGTGCATGCGCAGTCCATCGCGGGCGTGCTGGTACACATAGCCCCAATCGGTGCGAGCGAGCAGCCGGCGCTGGGCATCGTCCAAGATGGCCAGATCCACGAACCCATGTTCGCGGGTGTCATACCAGACGCTTCCCGACTCGGGCGGCGTCTGCCAGGAAAGCGCCTGCAGCAGCGTGCTTTTGCCAGATCCCGATTCACCGACGATGCAAAGCACCTCGCCGGGGTACAGGTCGAACGACACGTCACGGCAGCCGTGCACGCCGTCCCAGGTGCGGGTCAGCGTGCGGGCCGACAGCAAGGGGCGTGCAGCGGTCATGGCTTGCCTCCCTGGGCGGCCAGCTGCCGCTCGGTGCAGTACTCGGTGTCAGAGCAAACATGCTGCCGCGTGCCGCGATCGTCCAAGATGATTTCGTCGAGGTAGCTGTCGCGCGCTCCGCATAGCGCGCAGGCGGCATCCCATTGCTCGACGGCAAACGGATGGTCGTCGAAGTCCAGGCTCTCGACGCGGGTGTAGGGAGGGACCGCGTAGACGCGCTTTTCACGGCCGGCGCCGAACAGCATCAGCGCCGGGCTCATGTCCAGCTTGGGGTTGTCGAATTTCGGGATGGGCGACGGTCGCATCATGTAGCGTCCATTGACGATCACGGGATAGTCGTAGGTGGTGGCGATGCGGCCGTGCTGCGCGATGTCCTCGTACAGCTTGACGTGCATGCCGCCGTATTCGGCCAAGGCGTGCATGGTGCGCGTTTCGGCCTCGCTCGGCTCGAGCCAGCGCAGCGGCTCGGGGATCGGGACCTGAAACACCATGATCTGCCCTTCACGCAGGGGGGATTCGGGAATGCGATGACGCGATTGGATGATGGTCGCCTCGCGCGTGCGGGTCGTGGTGGCAACGCCCGCCACCCGTGCAAAGAAGCGCCGGATATTGACGGCGTTGGTGGTGTCGTCCGAGCCCTGGTCGATGACCTTGAGCACATCGTCCGGGCCCAGGATCGAGGCCGTCACCTGGATGCCGCCCGTGCCCCAGCCGTAGGGCAGCGGCATTTCGCGGCCGCCGAAGGGCACTTGGTAGCCCGGGATGGCCACCGCTTTGAGCAGTGCCCGGCGCAGCATGCGCTTGGTCGATTCGTCCAGGTAACCGAAGTTGTAATTGGGGTCGCGCACGACCGGGGCCGGCGGGGAATTGGCGGTGGTTGGGCGGTGTGCGGTTGGGGAAGTCATGACGCCAGTACCTCTTTCGTGGGGGATGCGGCGGAATCGTCCGCGCTGGCGACGGCATGCCCATCGCCGCTTGCATTCGCGGGCGGCACCACGCCCGCCTTGAGCGGGCAGGTGCCCGCGCGCAGGCGTCGAAGCAGATCCAGATTGCTTTGGAAGTCGACGTAGTGCGGCAGCTTCAAATGCTGCACGAAGCCGGAGGCCTCGACGTTGTCGCTGTGGTAGAGCACGAATTCCTGGTCGTTGGCCGGTGCGTCGGCCGGTTCGCCCAGCTCGCCGGCGCGCATGGCCCGGTCAACCAGCGCCATGGACATGGCCTTGCGTTCGCCGTAGCCGAACACCAATCCGTAGCCGCGGGTAAAGCATGGCGCCTGACCGGGACGGCCGGCGAACTGGTTGACCATCTGGCACTCGGTGACTTCCAGGCAGCCGACCGTGACCGCGAAGCCGAGTTCTTCGATGTGCATCTCCACCTCCACGGTGCCGTAGCGGATTTCCGCGACGAAAGGGTGGGTATTGCCGTAGCCGCGCTGTGTGGAATAACCCATCGACAGTAGGAATCCTTCGTCGGCGCGGGCCAGGTTCTGCAGGCGGGCGCTGCGCGCGGCCGGCAGCTCGAGCGGCTCGCGTGTCAAGTCGACCGGTTCCGGGTCGCCCGCGGCCGACGCGTCGTCCTCCAGCAGCGCTTCGTCGCGCAAGAGGTCGGTGATCCTGGGCATGTGCGGGTCCAGTCCCTGCCCGGCCGACGGGGGCGATGCGGGCTCGCGGCCTTCGGCCAGCAGCGAGAAATCCAGCAGCCGCTGGGTGTAGTCGTAGGTCGGTCCCAGCACCTGGCCGCCGGGCACGTCCTTGAAGGTGGCGGAAATGCGCCGCTGCAGATGCATGGCGCTGGTGTCGATGGGCAGCGTGGCGCCGAATCTTGGCAGTGTCGTGCGATAGGCGCGCAGCAAAAATGCCGCTTCGATCAGGTCGCCGGCGGCCTGCTTGACCGCCAAGGCGGCGAGCTGCGGGTCGTACAAGGCGCCTTCGGCCATGACACGAGCCACGGCCAGCGGCATCTGGCTGGCGATCTGCGCCACCGACAACTCCGGCAGCGTCGGGTCGCCGCGGCGGTATTCGTCCAGCAGGCGGTAGGAATTGAGGATGGCTTGTTCGCCTCCCTTGACGGCCACGTACATATCAGTCCTCCACGACGGTGGTGCGGGGCAGGCCGCAGAGTTGGTCGCCGTGCATCAGCAACACGTCCACGCCCAGCGGAAAGCGATCATGGTTGGCGCGCCACTGCGCCCAGAAATCGTCGGGCAGGCCGTCGACGGCAAGCCTGGCGACCGAGGCGATGCCTGGCCCGCGCAACGCGACGGGGCGGCCGGTGCCCAGCGAACGCACTTCGACCAGCAAGGTGGCTGATCGGTCGGGATAGGCGGGATCGCCTTGCGGGCAGTCACGCAGCGCCGGCATGGCCGCGCCGGCGGGCACGGCTATGAAACGCGCTCTGGCCGCATCGGCCACGATCGGGCTGCCGCAGTGAAAGCGCACGTAGTTGCGCGCGGCTTCACTGGCCTGCGGCGGCAGCCAAATCGGTGTGTCGCCGTCGGCCAACGTCAGCAGCAGCGCCGTCATGGCCGGCGACAAGCCGGGCGGCAAGCCTTGCGGCGCCGCGGCGCGGACAATGGTGCCCGGGCGGGACAAGGCATGCAGGGCAGCCCGGAAGGTCGCCTGCGCACCGACCACCGGATCCGCATAGCCTGGTGGCAGCCCGCCGGCATGCGCGGCAGCAGCGGTTGCATTCATTGGTCCTCTCCTCGCGCCATCGTGAAGAATTCCACCCGGGTGCTGGCAGCGCGCTGTGCCTGCGCCGCCAGGCGCTCGTCGTAGGCCCTGGCCAGCGGGGCAATGACTTCGGCCTGCACGCGGTCGTGCCAGCCAGGCAGTTGCAACAGGGCATCGAGCACCGCTGCCCGCTCGGCATGGGCGGCGTCTCGTCCCTGGACGTAGGCCACGCCGATGGTTCCGGCATCGAGCGTGACGGCGCAGCGGGTGATCGTCATTTCCCCCAGGTTGAAACGTCCCCCATTGCCGCCGCTGCGGGCGCGAACCATGGCCATGCCGGTCTCGGGCTTTCGCAGCCAACGGTGGTCGGGCAATTGACCAAGCCCGGCGCAGGCCCGGCCAAGCGCATGGGGTTGGGCTAGCGCCAGGACGCGCATCCAAGCGGCGCGCGCGGCAGGTTCGGGATCGGCATTCTTGGCATTGCTCATCGTTAACCTCTAAACGTCTAGACGAGTAGATGTGTTGTTCCGGTCGACGCCCCATAGTTCAACAGCGTGCGATGAATCTTTGATGACAATCGACGCCTGCCGCGGGCGCCGCACTTCAGGCACAATCCGGCTGTTTCACTGAGGCAGGTCCCTGGCAGAAATCATCACCATGGTCGAAAGAGGCTCAGGCATTGCCGTTTGGAGGCAGATCGGTGAATCGCTGGCGAGCGATATCCGCAATCGCCGCTATGCCGCCGGCGAGCAGCTGCCGTCCGAATCCGAGCTGGCGGCGCGTTTTTGCGTCAACCGCCACACCATCCGGCGCGCCATGGGTGCGCTGGAAGAACAGGGCCTGGTGCGCATCGAGCAGGGCCGTGGCACCTTCGTGCAGGACCACGCCATCGATTACGCCATCGGCCGGCGCACGCGCTTTTCGCAGAACCTGCGCAACCAAGGCAGGTCCGGCCACCTGGAAGTACAAGGCAGCGAGGTCGTGCGCGCGGCCGAGGTCGCCAAATCCCTGGGGCTGCCGCGCAACGCGCCGTTGCTGCGCGTGCAGTTGCTGGGCAAGGCAGAAGGCCGGACCTTGAGCATGTCCGAGCACTACTTCGATCCGCAGCGCTTTCCCGACTTGCCCGAGCGCCTGGCCCGGGCGCATTCGGTGTCCAAAGCCTATGCGGGCTATGGCATACGGGATTACACGCGGAAATGGTCGCGCGTGACCGCCGTCCTGCCGTCACCGGCGGTGGCGCGCCAGCTTGGCCAGCCAAAGACGCGGCCGGTGCTGCAGGTCGAGGCACTCAACGTCGACCCGGACGGCAAGCCACTGCAGTACAGCATCACGCACTTTGCCGGCGACTGGGTGCAGCTGGTGATCACCGACGAGGGCTAAGCGCCGGCCTTGCGCGGTTTTCCTGGCAGGCGCCGTGCAACGCTTGCCGGGCACGCTGCGCAGGGATCTGCCGTCGCATCTGCACCACCCGATGACGTCATAACGGGGTACGGGCAGACATGCCGCTGTAATGAAGCCCTGCTAAGTTGCAAGCATGAATGCCGAAATCATGAATGCCGGGCATCGCGCCTGCCCGCCCCTTGCCGGCGTGACAGGACGGCGCGTCCTGGTCGACGGCGCATTGGCCGCCGCGACACTCTGTTGGCATGACGGCCGGATTGCCGGCCGCGCGGACGCGGCCCGCAATGCGCCAGGCCTTTGGCTGGATGCCGGCGACTTGTTGGTGCTGCCCGGCATCGTCGACCTGCATGGCGACGCCTTCGAGCGTGCCATCATGCCCAGGCCGGGGGTGACCTTCCCGTACGAGCAGGCGCTGCTTGACGTCGACCGCCAATTGCTGGCCAATGGCATCACCACGGCATTTCATGGCGTGACCGTGTCGTGGGAGGGCGGCCTGCGTAGCGAGGCCTATGCCCGGCAAATGTTCGACTGCCTGGCGCGCATGCGCGACGCGCTGGGCGCAAACCATTATGTGCACCTGCGCTTTGAAACGCATCACGTGTCCGGCATTTCCACTGCGTTGCAATGGATAGGCGAGGGCCGGGTGCAGTTCCTGGCGCTAAACGACCATCTGCCTGCGATGATCAAGCGCCTGGACGATGCCCGGAAGTTGCAGCAGTACGCCGACCGCGCCCATTGCAGCGTCGATGCGTTTCGCGAACGGATCATGCAAGCCATGTCGGCGGCCGGCGAAGTGGCCGGCGCGATGCGACAGCTGGTCGCGGGTGCTCGGGCCGCCGGCCTACGAGTGGCCTCGCACGACGATCCCGACGCGTCCACACGCGACTACTACCATCGCCTGGGATGCGACGTGGCCGAGTTTCCACTGACCGAGGCGGCTGCGCGCACCGCACGCGAACTGGGCAATTCGCTCGTATTCGGCGCGCCCAATGTCGTGCGTGGCGGCAGCCATACCCATGCACCAGACGCCACAGCGATGATCCGCGCCGGGCTGTGCGACGTGCTGGCCTCCGACTACTACTATCCCGCGCCGCTGGCGGCGGTTTTCAAGCTGGTGCGCGATGGCGTGCTGGACCTGCCCCGGGCATGGGATCTGGTCTGCCGCAATCCGGCGCGCGCAGCCGGGCGAAACGACCGTGGCGCGCTGGACCCTGGGACGCGGGCCGACCTCATCCTGGTCGACGACAGCCGCCCTGGGCTACCGCAGGTCTGCGCTGCGGTCGTGGGTGGACGGCTGCGCTATGCCAACCGTCGCCTGGCCGTCCATGCCTCGCATCCGGATGCATTGGTGGCGGCATGAGCACGGCTGCCGACGCGCTGCTGCGCACCCCTCACATGGATAACGCATCCCGGACGGCATACCGTTACGCGCTCTACCTGGCACCTGCGCAGCCCTGGTGGGACGTAGGCAGCAGCTGGCTGGGTCGCTGCGCCGCGACCGGCCAGGCGCTCGAGCGCCATGACAGTGCAGATCCGCGCATCGACGCGTGGACGCGCGCGCCCCGCCTCTATGGCCTGCACGCCACGCTCAAGCCGCCTTTCCGGCTACGCGACCAGGTTTGCCCGCGCGACGTCGACTCGGCCGCGCGCGCGTTGGCTGGGGCCTTCTCTGCTTTCGACGTACCGTTGCGGCGGCGGCGCTTACGCGGTTTCATGGCGTGGTGCCTGGACGAAGGGGATGCCAGCGCGATCCGCGCCATGCGCAAGTTGGCCGATGCCGCAGTGACGGAGCTGGACGCGTTGCGCGCGCCCCTGACCGACGCTGAGCGCGCCCGCCGCAGTCTCGAGCAGCTGTCTGCAAACCAGCGCGCCATGCTGGACCGCTGGGGCTACCCCTATGTACTGGACGAGTTCACCTTCCACATCACGCTGACCAACGCGTTGCCGGATGCGCAGCTCGAACAAGCCGGGCGGGCGTTCGATGACCAAGCAGGCGGTGCCGGGCTGCCGGAGGTCATGCCAGTGGATGCGGTCAGCGTCTACGTGCAGCCGGAACCCGGCAGCCCGTTCGTCGTGGCCCGCCACTACGGGTTCGACGGCAGCATCACCGATGCCGTGGGCGCGGCCTGGCTGGCCGGTGTGGGTGCCAGCGCATGAACATGAGCGTGCGCTGGCCCGTGCGCCCTGGGCGCGCCGACATGGGCCTGGATGCGGGAGCGGGCCTAATCTACCTGATGGGCCCCTCGGGCAGCGGCAAAGACACCTTGCTTCGCCGCGTTGCAGCTTGCCTGCGCGAGGATGACGCCATCCTGATCGCTCACCGCTACATTACCCGAGCCAGCGGCGCGGACGAGGCGTCCATGGAACTGAGTCCCCAGGAGTTCGAGCGCCGCGCAGTCCTGGGCTGCTTCGCGCTGCATTGGCAAAGCCACGGCCTGCGCTATGGCATCGGGGTGGAGATCGACCTCTGGCTGCAACAGGGCATGGTGGTCATCGTCAACGGATCGCGCGCCTATCTGGCCGAAGCAGCGAAACGCTATCCCGGGCTGCGTGCGGTACAGGTTCATGTCTCTCCGGCGATCCTGGCGCAGCGGCTCAAGCGGCGCGGCCGCGAAACGCCCGAACAGATCGCCGCCCGACTGGCGCGCGCCGGCCGGCCCTTCGCGGTGCCGACCGGCGTCGAAGTGGTGCCGCTGGACAACGATGGCCCGATCGAGCGGGCCGTTCAGTCGCTGCTGGCGTTGGCACGTGCCAGGGCGCGCAACACTTGCAGATAGTGGTGCAGGCCAGGCGTCTTGGCGTTGGGCGTTTTGGCCAGGTCGTCATAGCGGCGAAGCCGTATCGCCGCATCGGCGTGGGGCATGCGCTCGAAGGCACGAGCCTGTTCAGCGTCGAACGGCCCGCCTTGCAGCCGAAGGCTGTCCACCGACGCTGGGGAAAGTGCGTCCAGATAGGCCGCATCGACTGCGCATAGATAACGCTTGGCGGCAACGTGCAGGCGGATGGGGGCGATGACGTCGGGGCCGAACAGGTGGGCCAGCGCGCGGGCGCCCACGTCCTGGTGCCGCCGGTCACCGTGGTGCTCGCCAGCCTGTTCCAGTAAATGGCCGATGTCGTGCAGCAGGGCCGCGGCAACGAGCGTCGGCGGCTCGCCGGCTTGCTCGGCCAGGTGCGCGCATTGCAGCGCGTGCGCCGTCTGGGTGACGGTCTCGCCGCCATACCACGCAGTGCCCTGGCCGGCAAACAGCATGGCGATATCGGGTAGCGTCAAAATTCGATGCCGGGAAGGGCCTGCGTCAAAAAACGTGCTCATATCAGTGCCTTGCGGATGTGCGCGGAGACCATATCGATTACGACGACGAACGAAACGATGATGATCATCACCGCGCAGGTCTGGGCATATTGGAAGCTGCGCATGATGTCCCACAAGACCATGCCGATGCCGCCTGCGCCGACGATGCCCACCACGGACGCGGACCGGACGTTGGATTCGAAGCGATACAGCGAATACGAAATCCACAGCGGCAGCACCTGCGGGATCACGCCGTAGACGATTTCTTCCACGGCGCTGGCGCCGGTGGCGCGCACGCCTTCGACGGGGCGGGGGTCAATGGCTTCGACCGCCTCGGAAAACAGCTTGGCCAGCACGCCCGTCGTATGCACCCAAAGGGCCAGTACGCCGGCGAAAGGCCCCAGGCCGACGGCGACGATGAACAGCATGGCGAAGACCATTTCGTTGATCGCCCGGCAGGCATCCATCAGCCGGCGCATGGGCAGATAGACCCAAGGCGGCACGATGTTCGACGAGCACATCAGCGACAGCGGGACCGCGGCGGCGACGGCCAGGAACGTGCCCCACACGGCGATCTGCACCGTCACGACCATTTCTGACAAATACATGCGCCAGTCACGGAAGTCGGGCGGAAAAAAATCGGCCGCGTACGCGGCCATGTTCGCGGCGTCGCGCCACAGGTCCAGCGGACGCATGTCAGCCCCGTGCCACGATGAGGCAAGCAAGGCAAACAAGAACCCCCACACCAGGAGCACGGGAAGCGATGCGCGCGGCGGGCGCGAGGGTATCGGCAGTATGGCATTCATTGGGCGGTCTCCCTGGCGCGCGCCGTGCGGCCTCGAGCGAGCTTGGCTGCGCGCCGTGTCCCGGGATGGTTATTGGCCGACGGCGCCACGCGCCGCCGAGAGCTGTTTGTCTAGTGCCGCCAGCTGCGCATCGATCTCGGCCAGCCGGTTCGACTTGTCTTCGGCCGACAGGCTCGCATCGCGCGTCAGGCGGCCTCTTTCCTTGGCCAGTTCGATTTGCCGGATGGGTATCAGCTGCGTGTCGTCCGACGGCCGGAAGCCCTGATAGGTCAGCCGCGCCAGGTTCTCCTTTTGGCGTTCGACGTCGGGTCCCTGCTTGCCGTAGTTGATGAAGAAGTTACGCAGCTTTTCCTTCAGGTCGCCGGGCAGGTCGGCGCGCATGACCATGGGATCGGACGGAATCAGGGGCGATTGCCACAGGATGCGCACCACGTCCTTGGGGTCTTTGCCGGTATTGATGCGGTAACGCTCCAGGGCCTCGGTATTGTTGATTGCCACGTCGACCTGTTTGTTGATGACGGACATCAGGTTGGCCTCATGGTTGGCCGTCCGGACAGTCTTGAAAAAAGACTTGGGATCGATGCCGCGCGCGCCCCACAGATAATGGCCCGGCACCGCGGTGCCCGAAGTGGAATTGGGGTCGCCGGCGCCGTAGCTCAGTTCCCTGCCCCGGGCGATGACGTCGTCCAGCGTCTTGAGGTCGCTGTCCTTGTGAACGATGAGCAGCGACCAGTAGCCGGGGTTGCCATCCTTGTCGATCACGGCGGCGAATACCTCGCCGTTGGCGCGATCGACCGCTTCGATGGCTGATCGGTTGCCGAACCAACCCACGTGCACCTTGTTAAAGCGCATGGCTTCGATGATGCCGGCGTAGTCGGAGGCGAAGAAGGGCTGTACCGGCATGCCCAGCGCCTTGCTGAGATCTTCGATGACCGGTCCCCACACCGTTTTCAGGTTATTGGACGATTCGGTGGAAATCATGCCGAAGTTCAGCGACGTGGGCGCCGTCTGCGCGTGCGTGGCAAAGTGCATCGCGCAGGCGGCGACCAATGCACAAAACATTCTTCGAGGCATACAGAACTCCCAAGAAAGGCAGGGCGCGGGTGCGCCGGAAATAGGTGGCCGGCAGGCGACGGTCATGCCGCGGCGGGCTGGACCTCGGTCGCCGGGTCCAGGTCCAAGGCAGAACCGTCGGCTGGCATCAGTTCGGACAGGTCTGCGCCATACAAGTCCTGCAGCATGGCCGGGGTCAGGCGGGTCGACGGCCCGTCGTAGACCACCCGACCGTTGCGCAGGGCGATGACCCGCGGGCAGTAGCGTAGCGCCACGTCCACTTGGTGCAGCGATACGACCACCGCCGTGCCGCGGGTGCGGTTGATGTGCGCCAGTGTGTCCATGACGCGGCGCGAAGATTCGGGATCCAGGGAGGCGATGGGCTCGTCGGCCAGAATGACCCGCGCATCCTGTATCAGGGTACGGGCGATGGCGGCGCGCTGCTGCTGCCCGCCCGACAGCGTCGATGCCCGTTGGAACGCATACTCGCGCATGCCGACCTGATCGAGGACGGCCAGTCCCGCCTCGATCTCGGCAGGCCGAAACAACTTGAGCAGACTGCGCCAGGCGGGTATGCGTGGCAGCATGCCGATCAGCACGTTGGTGATGACTGGCAGCCTTCCGACCAGGTTGAACTGCTGGAACACGAAGCCGATTTGGCGACGGGCGCGGCGCACGTCCGCTGACAGCCGGCCGTTGCGCTGGATCGGCCGGCCGTTGACGACGACGCTGCCGCAGCCCGCGTCGCTGGCGACGAAGCCCGCCAGGTGGCGCAGCAGGGTGGATTTGCCCGAACCGGACGCGCCCAGCAGGGCGACCATCTCGCCATCGGCGACCGACAGGTCGACCGAGTCGAGTGCCTTGCGGCCGGCACGGAAGGTCTTGGACAGACCGTGAACTTCAATGGCGTGCCTCATGGGCGGACTCCGACGTAGGTCATACGGTCGGCATTCTGTGGGGCGGTCATGACGGCGTCATGACGCCCGCTGGCCGGGGGAGCCGCGCATCGCGGGCGACGGCGCCGCGCTGTCACCAAACCGTAATGAAGGTGCCTGTCCGGAGCTTGGGCCGGCCAGGCGCGCTTGCCGGGGCGGCGGTCCGGGGGACCCCGGGGCCGTGAGAATTGGTGACTCTTTTTCCGGGGCTTTTGGCTATAAAGCGCAAATCGGTAGGGTCCTGCCGGCCATCCCAGGATCCTTTTGCGTGAGTCGACGACGGGCGCGACGTACGGGTACGCCTCGGCAAGGCCGGAGGACGCCCTGAAAGAAAAGAATATTCACTCGCCCGGGGCGGCTCGGATCCCTACCTCCCATCAATCCAATTCGGAGTCAGGCACTTGAAAGTCCTCATCGTGGACAGCCAGCGCGAATGGCGGGAAACGATGGGCCAGCGTCTATCCGTTGAAGGGTATGACGTGTTCATGCTGGCCGGCATGGATGCACTCGACGGCGCCATCAAGCGGCATGAGCCGGATATCCTGGTCGTCGGTGCCGGTCCGATGTCGGAAGGCATGGCTTGGATCACGCAACTGCGCACGGCCTACCCGTTGCTGGGCATCGTCGTGGTTGGCGCGTCGTCGCGCCAGGAGGACCGGTTCAATGCCTTGAGCCTGGGCGCGGACTATTACGTGGTCAAGCCGGCGTCCATGGCGGAAGTGAGCGTGACGCTGATCGCGCTGTCACGCAGGCTGAGGCTGCACGCCCCGGTCAAGGCGCAAAGCCGCCCCTGGTCCTTTCATCCGCTGCGCCGCCAGGTGCACGGCCCGGGCGGCGCGGTGATCGCCTTGTCCGAGGCCGAAGCCGCTTTGCTGGGCGCCCTGGTGCAGGCCATGCCGCGCCCGGTCAGCCGCGACCGCCTGATCCAGGCGGTCGATGCTGCCGGCTCGTACGACACGCGCCGTCTCGACATGCTGGTTTACCGGCTGCGGCGTAAGCTGCGCTGCGGCGACGACGAGCTCGTCATCCGCAGCGTCTACGGCGTCGGCTACGTCTGCGCGACGGAGGTCGGCGTGGTGGCGTCGCTATAACGGCGCCACTGGGCCGGTCAGCCCAACTCGGGGATCGTATCCAGCCGGAACCCCTCTGCCGAGCCGCGCGCCGGCGGTTCGACGTCACCCGCGTGCGGCGATTCGCCGTGTCAACGCTCAGGCAGTCTTGGCCAATTGGGCATTGACGCCCGCGTAGGCCGATTTGCGCCAATCGCCCGCACGGGGGATCGGCAGGCCCAGGTTTTCGCGCAGCGTCGTTCCGGTGAATTCCTTGCGGAACACCCCGCGGCGCTGCAGCTCGGGCACCACGAAGCGCACGAAGTCTTCATAGCCGCCGGGGACATGGGTCGGCGACAGGACGAAGCCGTCGCAGCCGCCTTCGACGAACCACTGCTCCAGCTGGTCGGCCACGGTCTTGGGCGAACCGGCGAAGATCGGGAATTCCTGGATACGCGCGCGGTTGGAGTACTCGACGAAGTCGCGCACCGACGGATTCTTCTTGCCTGAAAGCATGACCACGCGGTCGCGAAAGCCCGTCCAGCCAGAGATGGCGGCCATTTCCTCGTCGGTGAAAGGGGCGTCGTAGTCGCGCGTAGAAAAGTCCGTGTTCAGGATCTCGCACAGCAGCGTCAGTGAATCGATGGGCTTGGCCAGCGAATCGATGTAGGCCTTCTTCTGCTGGGCGATCTCGTCGGTTTCGGCCACGATGGTGTAGATGGCCGTGGCGACCTTGACCTGGTCCGGGTCGCGGCCGGCCAGTTCGACCGACTTCTTGAGTTCGGCATATTGCTTCTTGCCGGCTTCTAGGTTGGGGTAGACGACGAAGACCAGGTCGGCCCAGCGCGAGGCGAAGCTGCGGCCGCGCCCGCTTTGGCCGGCCTGGATCAGCACAGGGTGGCCTTGCCTGGAGCGCGGCACCGTCAGCGGGCCGCGCGAGCGGAAGAACTTGCCCTGGTGGTCCAGGCGATGGACTTTGTCGGGATGGGCGAACAGGCCGGTTTCCTTGTCCATGACCAGCGCGTCGTCTTCCCACGAATCCCAGTGGCCCATCACCGTTTCCAGGAACTCGTCGGCGCGGTCGTAGCGTAGGTCGTGCTCCAGGTGGCCGGACGCGCCGAAGTTGGCTGCCTCGGAATCGTTCAGCGAGGTCACCACGTTCCACGCCACGCGGCCGTGCGTCATCAGGTCCAGCGTCGAGAAATGGCGCGCGACGTGGAAGGGCTCGTAATAGGTGGTGGAATACGTCGCGCCCAGGCCCAGGTGCTTGGTGGCGGCGGACATGGCCATCAGCACGGGGGTCGGGTCCATCTTGACCGCGCGCACGCCGTGCTCCACGGTGTTGCGGTGATCGCGCCCGTAGATATCGGGCATGGCCAGGCGGTCGTCGAAGAACGCCAAATGGAACTTGCCTTCTTCGAGCGTGCGGGCGATGCGCTGGTAGTACTCGGGCGTGAGGAAATCCTGCATGGCGGCGCTGTGGCGCCACGAGCCCGGGTAGGTGGAGCAATTCTGGGCCTGCATGAAGCCGATGAGGGTCATCTGGCGCTGGCCGGTTGCGGACATCGTATCAGTCTCCTGGTTGCTTGCGTTGCGGTGTTCAGATGCCGGGGATTTCGACGGTCAGCAACGGCGCGTGCTGCTGCGCGCCGAAGGTGTCGCGCTCGCCGACCGTGCCCTGCTGCCAGCCACGCTTGAGCGTCAGCTTGAAGGCACGTGCGGGGTCGAAGAACATGAGCGTGACGATGTCTTCCCGGGTGATGCCGTAGAGGCGGCAGATCAGCGACTCGTCGAGCACGCCGCTGGCCTTGACCTTTTCGTACACCTCGTCGCTGTCGAAAATGACGTCGAAGGTGATCTCGAACGGGCCGGAGTTCTTGCTGCGCACGACCTTGGCCAATTGCCGCAAGGTGCGCGCCGGGGTCGCTTGGTTATTGCCCATGGTTCAGGCCTCCACAATCTCGATGGGAAACAGCGCTTCGGCCGAGTCGACCTTCATCAGGTGATAGATCGTGAACTTGCACACCGGCCCGATGGGGTTCTCCGGCGGGTTCAGCGGGATGGCGAAATTGCCCGCGGTGGCCAGTTGGCCTTCGTAGGCCATGTGCAGCACGTCGATGCGCACGCTGCTGCAGATGGCGTTGGCCAATTCCTGCGTGGGCGCCGTAACTTCACCGAGCAAACCGATTTCGTGCGGGACGGCGTCGACCAGCGGTTCGAAATCACCCATCACGCCGTTCATGCCGTAGACATGGAAGACGATCTGGGCCTGGCCCGAGCGCAGCTCCGGATAGGTGTCGAAGGCCGCCTTCTTGACGCGGCACAGGTAATCGTCGATCTGGCCGATCAGGATGGGATCGCGGATGCCACCGATGAAGATGGTGCGCATGCCGACCACGCCGGCGCCTTCGATCTTGACGGTGTAGTCCTTGGCCGGAATGAAGCGGCTGCCGCGCACCCGGACTGCCCGCTCGCTGATCTGCTCGTAGCGGGATTCGCGCAGGTCGATCGTGCCGCCCGGGCCGGTCAGCAAGTCAGGGCGCGATTTTTCGTACAGCGTGTGGGCGGCGACCGATGCCGGCGTGCAGCGTTCGGACAGGCTCATGGGCTCGAGGTCGAAGCTGTCCTTGCGCACGGTGGTCAGGATCACCTTGCCCTTGGGCTCGGCGCAGTTGGCGCCGCACTCGACGATCTTGCCCATGTGCCAGTAGATGCCCGGCTCGATGCCGTGCATCATGCATAGCGCGGCGAAGGGCGCCGGGTCGTAGGCGCGGCCCGAGACGATGATGTCCACGTCGGGATGCTCGCGCAGCACCTTGACGAAGGGCTCCGCGCCCATCTGCGCCACGATGTGGGTGGACAGGTCGATGTCCTCCTCGCGCAAGGGCGGCGCCGACCCGCACGGCGAAACGAGGCCGTCCTGCCAGGCCTTGCGCACCGTCTGCGCGTCGATGTCTGCGTAGATCTTCGCAATCTTGAAGCGATACCCTTCGCGCTTGGCGATTTCGCGAATCAGGTCGACCATCAGGTCGACCTGATCGCGAATGCCGGCTCCCCCCGCCGAGCTGATGTAGACCGGAATCTTGCGATTGGCGCAGGCATCGAGCATCAACGACAAATCGCGCAGGTAGGCCTCGCGCGACACGATGGTCTTGGGCAGGCCGAGCAAATACGGCCCTGGATCGGTCGATCCGCCGTCGACGATGATGGCGTCGGGCTGCCTGTCCACGCCTCGCCAGAAATCCGCTTCAGGAATGCCATACCCGAGGATTCCGTTTGGCGTCAAAATTCGAACTTCGTCCTTCAATGGAGTCTCCCATGCCGGTCTTGCGACGGTGCGACGTGGCACGCCGCAACCCTATCCTTCATGCGGCAGCGATTATCCGGAAGGGCGCCGGCGGCGACTATTTCTCTTGTGAGATAGACTGATAGGCATTCCTGATAAAACCGCCGCGACAGGGCAGCCATGACATCGCGCCCCCTTGCCGGCCAGCCTGCGCCCAGCGCGGCACAGGCGCCGGCCACCCTGCGCTTCGACCTGGTCGAGCTTGAAACTTTTCTCGTCGTCGTCGAACTGGGCAGCTTCAGCCTGGCAGCCAAGCGCCTGCATATTTCCCAGCCGTCGGTCACGAGCCGGGTGCAGCGGCTCGAATCGCTGCTCAAGACCAAGCTGCTGATCCGCACCACCCGTCGCGTCGAGCCGACGCCGGCTGGGATGCGGTTGCGCGAGCGCGCCGAAGCGGCGCTGCGCGACCTGCGCGCGCTGATGCTGGAGTTCCAGGCGCAAGCCGAGGTGGAAAGGCTGCGCGTCAGGGTCGCTTCGACGCCGATGATCGCCGCGGTCATGCTGCCGCCGCTGATCCGCGCCTTCGGCCAACGCTATCCGGACGTCAGCATCCAACTGCGCGACCTGCAGTACGAAGAGGTCGTCGAAAAGATCGAAGCCGGCGAAGCCGACGTCGCCGTCGTGGCCTTCGACAACGACTCCAGCAAGCTGGACTTCGAACCGCTGTCCGAAGAGGACTTGCTGCTCATGGTGCCGGCTGCGCATCCGCTGGCGGGCGCCGGGAGCGTGACGCTGTTGCAGCTGGCCGATGTGCCGCTGATGATGCTCGAGCGCTACAGCATGCTGCGCGACCGCCTGGCAGAGGCGTTCGCGCAGCGGGGCATGGCGCTGCGCCCGGCGCAGGAGGTCGTCAACCTCAACACCTTGCTCGGCCTGGTCGACGCGGGGCTGGGCGCCACGGTGTTGCCGCAGTCCATGGCCCAGCGCTACGCCAAGGACACGCGCGCGACCTTGCGCATCGTCGACGTACCGCTCAGGCGCCGCTTCGGCATCTTGCGTGCGCGCAATGCGATGCTGACGCCCGCGGCGGCCAGCTTCGTGCGGTTTCTGCGCGAAAACTTCGCCGCGGCCGCAGAGGCACCGTAGCGCGTCTGCCGGCGGCGCGGCGAACATACGTTTTATACGTTTCGCTGATTACTTCATTGCCACATCGAAATTGTGTCGGGTGCGGGCGGCACATAGACTTGTCGTCCGGGGCATGCGCCGTGGCGCATGCCGATTCGTCCGGATCAGACAAGGAACCCGACTACATGGCTTTGATCGACGCCAAGGTTTTCCGTGACGCGCTCAGCACGTTTCCGAGCGGCGTCACCATCGTTTCGACCACTGACGACGAAGGGCGTCACTGGGGCTTTACCGCCAGCTCATTCTCATCGGTATCCATGGATCCCCCGCTGGTGCTGGTTTGCCTGGCCAAGAGCGCCGATTCGCATCCTGCGTTCGTGCGCGCCAAGCGCTATGTCATCAATATCCTTGGCGAGCACCAGCAGGACATAGCCGTCCATTTTTCGCGCAAGGGCGTCGACAAGTTCGGTCCGCATCCGTTTCGCTTCGGTACCGTCGACGATCCCCACCCGCCAGTGCTGGCGGGTTCGCTCGCCTCGCTGCATTGCCTGGCCTATGACGCGTACGACGCCGGTGATCACACGGTGTTGGTAGGCGAGGTCGTCCACGTGGAAAAGGGCGAAGCCGCGCCGCTGGTCTATTTCAATCGCGGCTTTCGCCGCATCGAGCGCGAGCCGGCCGAGGCCGCGGCCTGACGCGCATCGCTTCCATTGCGTCGCGGTCCCAGGCGCAACCGGAGCTGCACGAAGAAAGGCCGCGTTCATCACGAACGCGGCCTTTTTTCTTGCTCCGCTTTGCTGTCGTCGCGCGCGTTGGAACGGCGCGCGCCGGCATTCGCCGCCCCGGCCGGGGGACGGCTGCGGGCCGGCGCGCAGCGCTTAGAACGCTGCCTGGTAGATCGCCAGCGCGTCGGCTTCGGTGACCGGACGGGGGTTGTTGACGAGCAGCCGCTGCTGCGCCATTGCATCGTGCGCCAGCATGGGCAGGTCGGCCTCGGCCACGCCCACTTCGCGCAGCGTGCGCGGGATTTGCGTATCGCGCACCAAGGCTTCCATCTGCTCGATGAAGTAGTTCGCCGCCGCGGCTTCGTCGGCCGGGCAGCCGTTGCCGGGCAGCGTCGCAGCCAGTTGGGCGTACAGCGGCTGAGCGGCGGGCAGGTTAAAGCGCAGGACGTGGCTGAGCACCAGCGCGTTGGACAGTCCGTGCGGCACGTGAAAGTGGCCGCCCAGCGGGTAGGCCAGCGCATGTACCGCCGCCACCGGCGCGTTGGAAAACGCCTGGCCGGCCAGCGTCGCGCCCAGCAGCATGGCTTCGCGCGCCTGGATGTCGGACCCCTGGCGGCAAGCTTGCAGCAGGTTGTGCGACAGCAGCTTCATGGCCTGGATGGCCAGCATGTCGGAGATCGGGTTCTTCAACCGGGCCGAGGTATAGGCCTCGATCGCGTGGACCATGGCGTCGATGCCGGTGGCGGCGGTGGCCGCAGGCGGCAACCCGACGGTCAGCTCGGCGTCCAGGATGGCGACATCGGCCATCAGCAGCGGCGAAACCACGCCGCTCTTGGTGGTAGCGCCGGTGGTGACGATGGAGATGGCGGTGACTTCCGAGCCGGTGCCCGCCGTTGTGGGCATCAGCACCAGCGGCAGGCGCGGTCCCTTGACGTTGCCGATGCCGTACATCTCGGCAAGCGGCTGGTCCGAGCCGCACAGCACGGCGATGAGCTTGGCCACGTCCATCGACGATCCGCCGCCCAGGCCGAGCACCACCTCGGCGCGCGCCTGCCGGGCGCGTTCGGCGGTTTGCAGCACGACATGGTCGGGCGGGTCGGCGACCACGTCGTCGATGACGGTCACTTCCCAGGCGTTGGCGCGCAGGTCTTCGAGCGCCGGGTTGAGCAGGCCGCTTTCGTGTAGGAACCGGTCCGTGACCAAGCATAGCCGCCGGGCGTCGGGATGGCGCTGGCGCAGCAGGGCGCCCAGGCGGCGGGCCGCACCCAGTTCGATGATCAGCCGCGGGACCGTGGTGAATTCAAAAGGCTTCATTCTGCTACTCCCATTGCAGTCGTATGGATCGGACCGGCCAGGCCCGCTAGTTTGGCGTTTCGGTCGAGTAAATCCAGGGCCGCAAGGCGCGGTCGCGGGCCTGGAAGGCGTCGATCTCCGCGGCGACCGCCAAGCTCTGGTCGATGTCGTCCCAGCCATTGAGGAGCGCTTCGCGCCGGAACGCGGGGATGCAGAAGGACACTTCCATGCTGCCTGCGCGCACCGTGCAGCTGCGCAGGTCGACATGCACGATGGTGCCGTCACGGGCGATGCCGGCAAGCGCCGAGCATTGCCCGGCTGGCAGCTGGATGGGCAGCAGCCCATTCTGGAAGCAGTTGTTGTAGAAGATGTCGCCGTAGCTTTGCGCGATGACGCAGCGGATGCCGAAGTCGTCCAGCGCCCAGACGGCCATTTCGCGCGAACTGCCGCAACCGAAGTTGTCGCCGGCGATCAGTATCTTGGCCTGGCGAAACGGTTCGCGGTTAAGGACGAAGGACGGGTCTTCGCTGCCATCGGGACGATAGCGCAGCATCTCGAAGGCCCATGGCCCGAACTGCCCGCGCTTGAGCGTGGTCATGCGCTCGATGCGCACGATCATGTCGGTGTCGACGTTGTCGCGGTCGATCACCGCCGCCGGGCTGGAACACTCGACGAAAGCCTTCATGCTGCGTCCTGTAGGTCGTTGGGGGCGATGATGCGGCCGGCGATCGCGCAGGCCGCGGCGGTTCGCGGGCTGGCCAGGTGGGTCAGCGCGCCCGGCCCCTGGCGGCCGACGAAGTTGCGGTTCGACGTCGATACGCAGCGCTTGCCTGGCGGGACCATGTCGCCGTTGGCGCCCACGCACATCGAGCATCCCGGCTCGCGCCACTGGAAACCGGCTTGGCGAAAAACCTCGTCCAGGCCCTCTTGCTCGGCTTGGCGCTTGACCGGCAGCGAACCCGGCACGACCCAGGCCTGCACGCCGGCGGCGACCTTGCGCCCGCGCACGACTTCGGCCGCGGCGCGCAGGTCCGAAATCCGGCTGTTGGCGCAGGACCCGATGAACACCCAATCGATGGGCATGCCGGCCAGCGGCTGGCCGGGCTGCAGGCGCATGTATTCCAAGGCGGCGCGCATGCCCGGTCGCTTGGCGGCGTCGGCGGCTTCGGGGTCCGGCACGCGGTCGTTGACGGCGATCGCGTGTTCGGGGCTGGTGCCCCAGGTGACCACAGGCCCCAATCCTTCGACGTCGACGGTCACGTCGCGGTCGAACGTCGCATCGGGGTCCGACGGCAGCGTCGCCCAGTATTGCACCGCGCGGTCGAAATCTTCGCCCTTGGGTGCATAGGGACGGCCGGCCAGGTAAGCATAGGTCACATCATCGGGCGCGATCATGCCGATGCGCGCGCCCATCTCGATGGCCAGGTTGCACAGCGTCATGCGGGCTTCCATGTCGAAGCCGCGCACGCATTCGCCGGCGAACTCCACCGCGTATCCATTGGCCGCGGCCGCACCCAGCACGCTGATGACGTGCAGGATGACGTCCTTGGCGCCGGCATGCGGGCCCGGGCGGCCGGCCAGCGTCACGCGCATGGTGCGCGGGCGGCGCTGGCGGATGGTTTGCGTGGCCAGCACGTGCACCTGCTCGGACGAGCCTATCCCCCAGGCCAGCGCGCCGAACGCGCCGTGCGTGCAGGTATGGCTGTCACCGCAGACGATGGTGGTGCCGGGTAGGCTCAGGCCTTGTTCGGGTCCAATGACGTGGACGATGCCCTGCCGGCCGTCGGCGACGTCGAACATGGGCATTTTCAGGCGGCGCGTCTGCTCGCGCATGCCTGCGATGAGCGGATTGCCCGCGTCGTCGGCGCCTCGGTCCGGGTCGGTCGGGATGACATGGTCGAGCGTGGCGAAAGTCAATTCGGGATGGCGTGGCGCCAGGCCGCGGCGCTCGAGCACGCGCACCGCCTCAACGGTGGTCAGCTCATGGACCAGGTGGCGATCGATGTGCAATAGCGCGACGTCGTCCGAAATCCGGGATACGACGTGCGCATCCCAGATCTTGTCGAACAGGGTCCGCGGGTTCATGTGACGGTTCCTTTATGTGCAATTTCGCTGGGCGCGCCGCGCAGCCCGGGACGACACGGCCCGATTACGGGCCGGCGCGCGGGCGGGTTACTGCATGGCGGCCGAGCCGTTCATCCTTGCGATCATCTGGTCGGCCGAGCGCCAGAGGTGTTTTTTCATGGCGGCATAGGCGGCCTGCGCATCGCCGGCGAAGATTGCTGCGGCGATCGCATCGTGCTCGTCCAGCGCGCTGTAGATCACTTCTTCTTCGCTGATGATCTGGCGCAGCTGGCTGATGAAGACGGGCTGATGGTATTTGTCGATCAGGTCGGCAAGCAGCGGATTGCCGGTGATGCGCACGATCTCGCGATGGAATTCCTGGTTATCCGCGGCGAACTGCCGGAATGAGGGCTTTTCGCGGTGCTTGCGGCCACGCTCGACCACGGCCAGCAAGCGGCGGCGGTTGTCGCCTTCGTCGATGCGCTGGGCCGCCAACTGCGCGGCATAGCCTTCCAGGGCCTCGCGGATTTGATACATGTGCCTCACTTCGTCGGCCGTCAGCCGACGCACCACCGCGCCGCGGTTCGGGATCAGGTGCACCAGCCCGTCGGCTTCCAGGCTGCGGAAGGCCTCGCGCAGCGAGCTGCGGCTAACGCCCAGTTGTTCGACCAAGTCGCGGGAGATCAGACGCTGGCCGGGCGCGTAGCGGCCTTCCAGGATGCCCATCTTCAGCTCGTGCACGACGCGCTCGACGGTCTCTCCGGACCGGCCGGCCGGTTCATCGGCGGGAAGGTTCATCGAGGTCATGAAATTCGATCCGTTTGCTGCATCAGGCGGCCCGATTCTAGTTGACCAAGCCAAAATCATATACTAAAGTCTGAAAGATGTGTCAGACACTTTTGCCTGGCCAGACAACACGGCGCCTGCCGTGCGACGCAGATTTCCTATAACAATCGAGAGACCCCGCTCAATCATGTCCAAAATCCCGTCCTTTACGGCGCGGCGCGCCTTGTTCGCGGCCGCCGCTTCCCTGGCCATTGCCCTTGCCGGCGTGTCCAGCGCCCGAGCGGCCGACGAGGCCGACGGCTATCCCAAGCAGCCCATCCGCCTAGTCGTGCCCTTCGTCGGCGGCGGCGTGACCGATTCGGCCGCGCGCATCGTCGCAGAAAAGCTCAGCCAGCGGCTGGGCAAGCAGGTCATCGTGGAAAACCGGCCCGGCGCTGGCGGCAACATCGGCACCGCCGAAGTCGCCCGCTCCGCCCCGGACGGCTACACGCTGCTGCTGGCCTATGACGGCACGTTGGTCATCAACCCCAACGTTTATGAAAAAGTGCCGTTCGACACGCTCAAGGACTTCGTTTCCGTGGGCAAAATCGGTGACGCCTTGCTGGTCGTGCTGGTCAATCCCAAGCTGCCGGTAAACAACTTCGATGACCTGATGGCGTTGGCCAAGGAAACCAGCGGCGGCTTGTTCTACGGCACGGCCGGCAACGGCAGCACGCCGCACTTGGCCGGTACCATGCTGGCGCTGCGCACCGGCATCCCGCTGCACGCGGTGCCCTACAAGGGCGGCAGCGCCGCGGTGGTCGACGTCGCCTCTGGCGTGCTGCCCATGACCATCGCGTCGGTGGCCAGCGCCATGCCGTTCGTCGAGGGCAAGCAGGTGCGCGCCATCGCCGCGACTTCGGCCGAACGCGCGCCGTCCCTGCCGGACGTGCCCACGCTCAAGGAGCAAGGCGTGCAGGACTACGTCTTCAACTCTTGGGTGGGGTTGGCAGCACCCGCTGGTACGCCGCAAGCCATCGTCAATCGCCTGAACGCCGAGCTGCAGGCCGTGCTCAAGGACCCCGCCGTCAGCGAACGGCTGATGGGCCTGGGCGTGGTCGCCACGCCGTCCGAGCCGCAGGCCTTCTACGAGGAAATGAAGCGCGACCTACAAAAGAACAAGGAAATCGCGCAAGCCGCCAACCTGAAGCTGGATTAATCTCGCCCGTTTCGTAGCCAAACCAGGAGGAAAGCCTTGGCCAATCCCATTTTGCGCAAGAAGCTGGACGCAAAGGAGTTTCTGGTCGTCCCCGGCGTCCAGGACATGATCGCCGCCGTCATGACCAAGAAGGTCGGATTCGACATCGTCTATGGGTCGGGATATTGGCTGACGGCCTCTTGCCTGGGGCTGCCCGACGCCGGCCTGGCCACCTATACGCAGATGGTCGACCGCATGCGTACCGTGGCGCAGACCACGGGCGCGGCGCTGATCGCCGATGCCGACACCGGCTACGGCGGCCTGCTCAACGTCCACCACACGGTGCGCGGCTACGAGGCGGCGGGCGTGACCGCCATACAGCTCGAAGACCAGGAATTTCCCAAGAAGTGCGGGCACACGCCATACAAGCGCTGCATCCCCACGCAGGACATGGTCGACAAGATCCGGGTGGCGGTCGAGGCGCGCGAGGACAAGGAAAACTTCCTCATCATCGCGCGCACGGACGCGCGCGCGTCGCTCGGCGTGGATGAGGCCATGCGTCGCATGGAGGCCTACGCCAAGGCCGGCGCCGATATCCTGTTCTTCGAGGCGCCCCAGTCCGAAGAGGAAATGCGGCGCGCGTGCGAAGCCTTCGACGTGCCCATGCTGGCCAACATGGCCGACGGCGGCAAGACGCCCATTCTGCCGGCCAAGGTGCTCAAGGAAATCGGCTATGCACTGGCCATCTACCCGTCGATGACCAGCCTGGTCGCGGCCGCGGCCATGGAAAAGGCGCTGCGCAAACTCAAGGAAGAAGGCATCAGCCAATCGCCGGACATCGACATGTTCGACTTCGGTGAGTTCTGCAACCTCATCGGCTTCCCGCAGGTGTGGGAATTCGAAAAACGTTGGGCGCGCGACGACCAGCAGCCCGCCGCGTAAGGCATGCGCCCGCGCGGCGCGGCGCGGCGGCCGGCCGTGCCGCGCAGGGCGACACCACGATCAGAAATCGAGCTCCAATCCCCTGACAGCGAGCTTTTCCCGCAGGGTCGAGCGCGCGCGCGACAGGCGGCTGCGCACGGTGCCGACGGGCACGGTCAGCAACGCGGCCGCATCCTCGTACGACATGCCGTCCAGGCCGACCAGCAGCAGCACCTCGCGCATGTTGGGGGGCAGCTCGGCCAGTGCCTGCTGCAACAGGGCGACGCTTTGCTTTTGTTCGACCAGTTCGGCCGAGCCCAGCGCACATTGCTGGTCGGCCAGCGCCGATTCATCAACGAACTGATAGCGGCGCTCGGGCGCGCGCGACAGGTAGTTGCGCACCAGGTTGAGCGCAATGCCGTACAGCCAGGTCGACAGTTGCGATTCGCCACGGAATTGCCGGTAGGAAGCGGCCGCTTCGGCAAATGCCTGCTGCGCCAGATCCTCGGCCTCTGTGCAGTGGCCGACATGCTTGGCGATGAAGCGATGTAGTCGCGCGGCATGCGCCTGGACCAGATCGCGCAGCAGCAAATCCTCGTCGCCTGGTGCGGCGCTGGATTTTGTCGGAGGCGCCGAAGGCTGCCCCGGCGCAGGGTGGGGCGAAGGGCTCATGGCGGGCGGCCCGCAGGCAGCTCAGGGAGACCGACGCCTGCGGGCGCGGCCAGGAATAAAGGAAGGCAGACTTCCACAGCGGGAGGTCAAGCATAATGCAACTTACTGTCTGAATATGACAGTTTTGCGGGTAAACCCCTAGCCCTGCGAGGCCCGCGCCGGCCCGCTGGGCGGCGGGCCGGCCTTGTCTGGCGTCAGCGGCTGGCGGCGTCGATCAGCCTGCCCAAGGTATCGATGCCACGACGGATTTTTGCTTCGGGCACCGTCACGAAGCTGAGCCGCAGCGTGTTGTGCGCGGGTTCGCCGGCGTAGAAGGGCGCTCCCGGCACGAAGGCGACGTTTTCAGCGATGGCTTGTTCCAGCAGCTGGGTGCTGTCGATGTGCGCAGGCAGCGTCGCCCACACGAACATGCCGCCTTCCGGGCGCGTCCAGGTGGCTCCGGCCGGGAAGGCGTTCTCCAGCGCGTCCAGCATGATTTGGCACTGGCTGCGGTAGAGTTCGCGCACCTTGGGCAGGTGTTGGGCCAAAAAGCCGTCCTTGACGATTTCGTAGACGGCCATCTGCGTGAGCGTGGCCGTATGCAGGTCGGTGGCCTGCTTGGCCTGCACCAGCTTGTCGATGATGGGCCGCGAGGCGCAGATGTAACCCAGCCGCAGGCCTGGCGCGAGCACCTTGGAAAAGGAGCCCAGGCGGATGACGTTGGCGCCGCATTCGCCGGCCAGCGCCAGCAGGCTGGGCTGGGGCTGGCCCGCGTAGCGCAGCTCGCCGTAGGGGTCGTCTTCGATCACGGGCAGGCCCAGGCGCGCAGACGCCAGGACCAGGGCCTCGCGGCGGGCACGGTCCAGCGTGCGGCCGGTGGGGTTCTGGAAGTTCGGTAGCGCATACAGGAAGCGTGCGCCCTCGGCCAGTTCGGGCGTCAGCGCCTCGGGGACCAGGCCGCCGTCGTCGGACGGCACCGACACGAAGCGTGGCTGATACAGGCTGAACGATTGCAGCGCGCCCAGGTAGCTGGGCGTTTCGACCAGCACCTTGGCCCCGGTGTCGATGAGCACCTTGCCCAGCAGGTCCAGCCCTTGCTGCGACCCGGACACGATCAGGATCTGGTCGGGCGTGACGCTGGCGCCTTGGCGGTTCAAGTCTTCGGCCACCCAGGCCCGCAATGGCGCATAGCCTTCGGTCGGGCCGTATTGCAGGGCCTGGCGGGCCGAGCCGGCCAGCACGCGGTCAAACGCGGCGCGTACGACTTCGGCGGGAAAACCGTCGGGCGAGGGCAGCCCCCCGGCAAAAGACGTGACCTCGGGCCGCTCGGTCACTTTGAGGATTTCGCGGATCGCGGAGCTGGTCAGCTGGCGCGCGCGCTCGGAAAATTGGCAGGTGGGTTGGAACCTCTGGTCCACGACGGTTGCCTCGTTGATGGATACACGAAAAGCCGGCCGCCCGCTGGCAGAGCGGAGCGCGCCGGCGCACGTCTGACAAGAATACGCTTTTCGCAAAAATTTGCTTCGCCGTGGACCGGGCCACTGCACAGGAAAATTGCCAGGCCAATCCTGTGGCGGCCACCAGGCCGGCCGGTCGAGCCCGGCCGGCGCGTCGTCATTCTCCTGCCTGGGGCTCGGCCGTGCGCGCCAGCGCCCGGCGGTTCAGCCACAGCAGTGGCACGCCGGCGGCCAGCACCGCCAGCCCGAGCAGTGCACCCTGGCCCGCATAGGCGGCGCTCGACCACAACAGGCCCGCGCAGCACAGCGCCAGCAGGCCGGGCAGCACCGGGTAGAGCGGCACCCGGAAGGGACGCGGGCGCTGTGGGTCGATGCGGCGAAGCCGCCAGACGGACATCGCCACCAGCGTCATGAAGAGCCAGAACACCGGTGCCGTGTACGCCACCATGGTTTGCACCCCGTTGGCCTGCATGGCGCCGAAGGCCACCAGGGCAAGCGTGATCGCCCCTTGCAGCAACAGGCCGCGCACGGGTGTGGCTCCGCGCTGGCTCCATGCGCCCAGCGCGCGCAGCGCCGGCACGTCCCGGCCCAGCGCGTAGTACACGCGCGCGCCGGTCATGATCGAGGCGTTGATGGTGCTGAGCGCCGTGACGCATATCAGCAGGCTGAGCACGATGGCGGCATAGGGGCCGGCTACCACGCGCATGACATCGGCCCCCACCGCCTGTGAATCGCGCAGGCCCTGCAGCCCGAAGATATGCAGGTAGGCGAGGTTGACCAGCAGATACCCCGCCGTGACCACGGCGGTGCCGGCCAGCATGACGCGACTGACGTCACGCTGCGGATTGCGTAGTTCGCCCGATAGGTAGGCCGCTTCGTTCCAGCCACCGTAAGTCAGCAGCACGAACACCATGCCCATGCCCAGCATGCCGGCCAGCTCGCCCGCCGGCATCGCCGAGGCGGGCGCCGCGTCTACGGCGTGCGAGCCGTCGTCGATCACACCGGCCAGCATGACGCTGGCCAGCGCCACGAGGGTCAACGTGGTAAAGACGAGTTGGGCCGCCTTGGATTGGCGCGTGCCAATGATGTTGACGGCAGTCAACGCGATCACCGCGATCGCGGCGTGCACGGCTGGGCCATGCGCGCCCAGGGGCAGCAGCCGCTGGGCGTAGTCGCCGTAAATGAATGCCACGGCGGCGATGGCGCCGGTTTGCACCACCGTGCCCCGCGCCCACGCAAAGAGCAGCCCGACCGGGCGCCCCCAGGCCCGGGTCAGGTAGTGGTACTCGCCACCGCTGTCCGGGTAGGCCGAGCCGAGTTCGGCATAGCAAAGCGCGCCGACCAGCATCACCAGGCCGCCGGCCAGCCACAGCCCGATATACACGGCGGGCGTGGGCGCATGCATGGCCACCAGCGGCGGAAAGCCGAAGATCCCGATGCCCACGACCATGCCCACGATCACGGCCGCGCCGTCCAGCACCGACAGGCCGGCCGTGGCCTGCCCGGCAGCTTCGCGCGTGCCGGCCGTCACGATGCCCGCTCCCAAGCGGGCGTCTTGGCGGCGCCGGCTGGCATGGATCGCTTAGGGGTCTGGGGCACTGCCTGGCGGGGCGATGACATCGGCAAAGTCTCCGTGGCGGGCAGATCGTGGGGCAGCGCAAGCGTCGTTTGCGGCTTGCGCAGTATGCCTTTAACCTGCGGTGCTGACAAAATGCTGAACGGCGAAGGTAGTCGAGCTTGCGACCGGGCGGGCGGCGCAAAGTTCCAGGCGCCGTGCTGTGCAATCGGCCACGCGTGGCCGTCAACCGGGTAAATCGGTAAGGCCAAGCCGCAGCGATCATGGTACGCTGCCGCGCAGCCGGCGCGGCGCTGTTGCCTCGCGCGAGCCGCCGGCGCCTGTCACACCAACGGATTGATTGCTGATGCCCTCGAACATCGAACTCATCGCCACCATCCTGTTCGCCCTAGCCGTGATCCATACGTTTTCGGTGCCGCTGTTTGCGCTGATGGCGCACCGGGGCGGCGCGCACGCCGGCGTCTGGCACCTGCTGTCCGAGGTCGAGGCGGTGTTCGGCGTGTGGGCCTTCGTGCTGCTCGTATGCATGGCGGCGCTGGCGGGCGTGCCCGAGGTCGTCGCGTACATGGACACACGCAACTTCACCGAACCGCTGTTCGTCTTCGCCATCATGGTGGTGGCCGCCAGCCGGCCCATCATCGAACTGGTCGATTCGGTGGTGCGCGTGCTCGCGCGCCTGCTGCCGGTGCCGCGCGATTTGGCGACGTTCTTCTTGGTGTTGTCGGTGGTGCCGCTGGCCGGCTCCTTCATCACCGAGCCCGCGGCCATGACGCTGGCGGCGCTGTTGCTGCGCGACGGCTACTTCAACCGTCCCGGGATGGAGCGGCTCAAGTACCTGACGCTGGGCGTGCTGTTCGTCAACGTGTCCATCGGCGGCGTGATGACGGCCTATGCTGCACCGCCCGTGCTGATGGTGGCGTCGACCTTCCAGTGGGATACGTCCTACATGGCCACTCACTTCGGCTGGCGAGCGGTGACCGCCGTGCTGATCAACGCCCTGGTCGTCACCGTGCTGTTTCGCAAGGCACTGCTGGCGGGCACCTTCGGTTCGGGCACCGGGGTGGACGCCACCGACGAGGACGCCGCGCGCCGCAAGCGGGTGCCGGCGGCGTGCACGCTGGTGCACGTGGTGTTTCTCGTTGCGGTGGTGCTGGCTGCGCACCATCCGTCCATCTTCCTGGGCTTGCTGATGTTGTTCATCGGTTTTGCCGAAGCCTACAAGCAGTACCAGTCGCGCCTGATGATCAAGGAAGGCCTGATGGTCGGATTTTTCCTGGCCGGGCTGGTCGTGCTGGGCGGCCTGCAGAAATGGTGGCTGCAGGACTTGCTCGGCGGGTTGTCGCCGATGGTGCTGTTTTGGGGGGCGGCAGCCCTGACCGCGGTCACCGACAACGCCGCGCTGACCTATTTGGGGTCGCTGGTGGACGGCACGTCCGAGATGTGGCGCTACATGCTGGTGGCGGGCGCCGTGACCGGCGGTGGGCTGACCGTGATCGCCAACGCGCCCAATCCGGCCGGCTACGCCATCCTGAAAAACAGCTTCACCAACCGCAGCATTTCCGCCGGGCCGCTGTTGTTGTCGGCAATCGGGCCGACGCTCGTGGCGGCGTTCATGTTCTTGATTTGAGCGGCAGGGCGGCTCTGGGGCGGCCGGCCGTGCAGGCCCGGCTTGCACCCCTGCACGGCCGGCCGCATGGGAAAAGCCGCGCACGGCGCATGCCGCGCTGCCCGCGGCGCACGCCGGCGGTCAGCGGCCTTCGACGAAATCCAGGCAGGCCTGTAGCATTGCCTTTAGGTGCGGCTGGATGCCGGCGGCGCGTTCGGGCATCCACGGGTAGGGCGGCTCTTCGCCCATGTAGGCGCAGTAGGCCATTTCCAGCTGGATCGCGTGGATGCCGCGGGTCGGATCGCCGTAGCGCCGCGTGATGTAGCCGCCCTTGAAACGGCCGTTCAACACGCTGGTGTAGCCCTCGGCCTGGCGCGCGAGCGCATAGACGCGCTCGGCCAGCTGGGGCGCGCAGCTGGCGCCGTCGGCGGTGCCAAGGTTCAGGTCCGGTAGCTTGCCCTCGAAGAAGCGCGGCAGCTGCGAGCAAATCGAGTGCGCATCCCATAGCGCCACGGTGCCGTGCTCGGCGCGCAGGCGCTGCAGCTCGGCCTGCAGTGCTTCATGGTATGGCCGCCACCACCGCTGCAGGCGTTGGGCGATTTCTTCCTCGGTCGGCTCCTGGCCGGGCAGGTAGATCGGCTGCTTCAGGAAGGTGTCGACCGGGCACAGGCCGGTGGTGTCCTGGCCAGGGTACAGGTTCTGGCCGTCGGGCGGACGGTTCAGGTCGATGACGTAGCGCGAATACTCCGCCACCAGCAATGAGGCCCCCATCTCGCGGGCGAAGCCGTACAAGGCTTCCATGTGCCAGTCGGTGTCGGGCACGGCGCGGCCGTGCTCGGTCATGCGCTGGGCAAGCTCGGGCGGCAAGCGCGTGCCGGCATGCGGCATGGACACGATCAGGGGGCGCGAGCCCGGGATGAGGCGAAAGACGGGGGGGTGCTGGGACATGGCAAAACCGGTCGATGACGAAGGGGGTGGGCCCGGCCGCGGGCACGGGCACGGGCCGCTTGCGCGCGGCGAGCCGACGGCGCGGCGCGGACAAGGCGCATTATCGCGCGTGCCGGTGCGCCCGGCCCCGGGACGGCCCCAGCGCGGGGGAGGATGGCCCCAAAAAACCGCTAAAATCCTGGACTTTCCGTTTTTTGTTCTTCGGCCTGCGCAACGGGCCCGCACGCGACTGGCGCGGCGCGGCGCCGACGCAGTGCCCTGGCCGGGCGATGCGCCCGGGGAGTCCAACCGTGCCTATCTACGCCTACAAGTGCGGCGCCTGCGGTCACGCCCAGGACGTGCTCCAGAAAGTGTCCGACGCGCCGCTGTCGACGTGCCCGCAATGCGGGCAAGAAACCTTTGCCAAGCAGGTTACCGCCGCCGGTTTCCAGCTCAAGGGGTCCGGCTGGTACGTGACCGACTTCCGCAACAGCGGCGCGCCGTCCAAGCCAGCCTCGGATGCGTCCAAGCCGGATTCGTCCGGCGCGTCGGACAAGGCTTCCTCGGGCGGCGACAAGCCGGCCGCCGCCGCATCCAATACGGCCGCTGCGTCGGCCTGACGACCGCCGCGCCCGGCGGCCTTGGCAGGCGCAGGGCGCGGCATCCGGCCCCGCCCTGCGGCGCCAGGCAAAGCGTCCCGCCGGCCTGCCCGCACACTCATTCATCGCATTCATCACGGAGTCATCCCGCATGCGTACCTGCTACACCGGCGAGGTTTGCCGCGATCATCTCGGCCAGACCGTCACCCTGTTCGGCTGGGTGCACCGCCGCCGAGACCACGGCGGGGTCATCTTCATCGACCTGCGCGACCGCGCCGGCCTGGCACAGATCGTTTTCGATCCGGACCACGCCGAGTCCTTCGCCATCGCCGAGCGGCTGCGCAACGAATACTGCGTGCGCGTGACGGGCAAGGTGCGCAACCGTCCGGAAGGCACGGCCAACCCGGACCTGGCCTCGGGCGAAGTCGAGGTGCTGTGCCACGAGATCGAGATCCTCAACCCGTCGGTCACGCCGCCCTTCCAGCTCGATGACGACAACCTGTCGGAAACCACCCGGCTGACGCACCGCGTACTGGACCTGCGCCGTCCGCAGATGCAGCGCAACCTGATGCTGCGCTACCGCGTGTCCATCGAGGTGCGCAAATACCTGGACGCCCTGGGCTTCATCGACATCGAGACGCCCATGCTCACCAAGAGCACGCCCGAAGGTGCGCGCGACTACCTGGTGCCCTCGCGCGTGAACGCGGGGCAGTTCTTCGCGCTGCCGCAGTCGCCGCAGCTGTTCAAGCAGATGCTGATGATCGCGGGGTTCGACCGCTACTACCAGATCACCAAGTGCTTCCGCGACGAAGACCTGCGCGCCGACCGCCAGCCTGAATTCACCCAGATCGACTGCGAAACGTCTTTCCTGGATGAGAGCGAGATCCGCGCCATCTTCGAGGGCATGATCCGCCACGTCTTCAAGACGGTGCAAGGCGTCGACCTGCCCGACCCCTTCCCGCAAATGACCTGGGAAGAGGCCATGCGCCGGTACGGCTCGGACAAGCCGGACCTGCGCGTGTCGCTGGAGTTCACCGACCTGACCGACGTGATGCGCGACGTCGAGTTCAAGGTGTTCTCGCAAGCCGCCGCGTTGCCGGGCGGCCGCGTCGTGGCGCTGCGCGTACCGGGCGGCGCGGAGCTGACCCGCAGCGAGATCGATGCCTACACGCAGTTCGTGGGCATCTACGGTGCCAAGGGGCTGGCCTGGATCAAGGTCAACGACGCCGCCAAGGGCCGCGAAGGCCTGCAGTCGCCCATCGTCAAGAACATCCATGATGCGGCCCTTGCCGAGATGATGGCCCGTACCGGTGCGAAGGACGGCGACATCATCTTCTTCGGCGCGGACCGTGCCAAGGTGGTCAACGATTCCATGGGCGCGCTGCGCGTCAAGATCGGCCACAGCGAGTTCGGCCGCACGCACGGCCTGTTCGAGGAAGGCTGGAAACCGCTGTGGGTGATCGACTTCCCGATGTTCGAGTACGACGAGGAAGAAGGCCGCTACACCGCCGCGCACCATCCCTTTACCAGCCCCAAGGACGGCCACGAGGACCTGTTGGCGACCGACCCGGGCAAGGCGCTGGCCAAGGCCTACGATATGGTGCTCAACGGTTGGGAAATCGGCGGCGGATCGGTGCGCATCCATCGCGAGGAAGTCCAAAGCAAGGTGTTCCGCGCACTGAAGATCGACGCCGAGGAAGCGCGCGAGAAGTTCGGCTTCCTGCTCGATGCCCTGCAGTACGGCGCGCCACCCCACGGCGGGATCGCCTTCGGGCTGGACCGCATCGTCACCATGATGGCTGGGGCCGAATCGATCCGCGACGTGATCGCCTTCCCCAAGACGCAGCGCGCCCAGTGCCTGCTGACCCAGGCGCCCTCGACCGTGGACGAGAAGCAGCTGCGCGAGCTGCATATCCGGCTGCGGCAGGCCGAGGTCAAGTAAGCAGTCAGCCAGCAAGTGGTTCGGACAGGGCGCCTTGAGGCGCCCTGTCTGTTTCGCCGCGCGGCCGGCACGCTAGAATCTTGGTCTCGATTCGGCCCCTTGCCGGCAGCGGACAGGCCGGCGCGAGGCCGACCGCCATGCGAGGCCATCGGTGTCCGTCATCCGCGTCGTCAGCTACAACATCCACAAAGGGCGCTCCCCGCTGGGGCGGCGCGATTCGCTGTACGACCTACGGCTCGCGCTGTACGGACTGCGCCCCGACCTGGTTTTCCTGCAGGAAGTCCAAGGCCGCAACGAGCAATACCAGCTGCTGCATGCCCAGCACGAATCCCTGGCCGCCGGCCTGCACATGAGCGCCGCCTACGGGCGCAATGCGGTGCGGCGGCGCACCGACCACGGCAACGCGCTGTTGTCGCGGTTTCCGATACTGGACTACGAAAACCAGGATATCTCCGACCATCCGCTGGAGCAGCGCGGCATGCTACATGCGCGGGTGGAAATCGGCGGACAGCAGGTGCATTGCTTCGTCGTGCACTTGGGGCTGTTCGCCGGCAGCCGCATGCGGCAGGTCGCCGCGCTGACCGACCGCATCAGCCGGCTGGTGCCGGCGCAGGCGCCGCTTTTGATCGCGGGCGACTTCAACGACTGGAAGGACCGCCTGGCGCCGATGTTCGTCAGGCAGCTGGGCGTGTATGAGGTTTTCGCCTACGCGCCGCGCGGCATGGGCTACAGCTATGCCATCCGTGGCCAGGGACTGGGCGGGCAGGGCCTGCGCGAATCCCTGCGTCGCTTGCGCGCGGCCATGCGAGGCGGCGTCGCCGAGCAGCGCGCCAACCTACTGGGCATGGACGGCGCGTACTGCCTGTTGCCGCCGCCGCGCACGTTCCCGGCGGTGTTTCCCTGGCTGCGCCTGGACCGCATCTACCAGCGCGGCTTTGCCGTGCGCAGCGCCCGGGTGCTGCGCGGCCGGCCGTGGTCGGAGTTTTCCGACCATGCCCCGCTGCTGGCCGAGCTGGAGCTGCCGTGACGGACGGGCGCAATCCGGCATTGTCCCGCGCATGCACGCCGGCCGATGGCCGGCGCGTGCGCGTGGCAAGGAGGCGCCGCCTTGCCTGAGCCGCTGAAACTGCACTGGCACGACGGCAACGACGTCCGCTTGCTGGAGAACGGCGGGGAATTCTTTCCCGCCTTGTTCGAGGCGATCGACCAGGCGCGTTCGGTCGTGCACCTGGAAACCTATATCTTCCAGATCGACGACGCGGGCACGGCGCTGCTTGCCCGGCTGCAGGCGGCCTGCGCGCGCGGCGTCAAGGTCCGCGTGGTGATCGATGGCTTTGGCAGCGCAGAATCGGCCCAGGCAGTCGTGGAATGTATCCGCGCCATGGGCGGCCAGTGCCGCGTGTACCGGCCCGAACCCCGGTACCTGGGCCGGCTGGTGCCCAGCCGCCGGCGCCTGCGGCGCATGCATCGCAAAATCGCCGTCATCGATAACGCCGTGGCGTTCGTCGGCGGCATCAACGTCGTCGACGACTACACCAACGAGGGCGAGGATCAGCCGAGCTTCACTCATCCGCGCTTTGACTACGCCGTGCGGGTGGCCGGGCCCATCGTGGCCGACATCGTGCACGCGGTGGATTTGCTATGGGTGCGGCTAAGCTGGTTGCAGTTGCGCCGGCCGCTGCGGTCGCTGCGCGACGTGCAGCTGCGGCATCCGGGCTACGCCGACCACCCGCCATGCGGGACGACGCGCGCCGCCCTGGCGCTGCGCGACAACCTGCGCTTTCGGCACACCATCGAGCAGTCCTACCTGCATGCCATGGGCCGAGCCCGCCGCGACATCCTGATCGCCTGCGCATACTTCCTGCCGGGGCGGCGACTGCGCAAGGCGCTCGTCGCAGCCACGGCGCGCGGGGTGCGCGTGCGGCTGCTGCTGCAAGGCAAGGCGGAGTACCTGCTGCAGCGCTACGCCACGCGCGCCATGTACGATGAGTTGCTTTCGCACGGCATCGAGATCTACGAATACATGCCGAGCTTCCTGCACGCCAAGGTGGCCGTGGTCGATGACTACGCCACGGTCGGATCGTCCAATCTGGACCCATTCAGCCTGCTGTTGGCGCGCGAGGCCAATGTGGTGGTCGATGACGCGGGCTTTGCCGCGCGGCTGCGTGCGTCGCTGCAGCGTGCCATCGCCACCGATTCCCGGCCGGTGGAGCGGCACAGCTATGCGCGCCGGGCATGGCTGCGCCGCTTGGTCGACGCGGCCGCCTATACGGCCGTTCGCATCGCCGTGGCGCTGACCGGGCGGGGGGCGCAGTATTGACGCTATATCGAGTTGGGCCCGTTGCGCGCCGGCGCTTATTTCCTGCGGTCGCGCCCGCGCCGGTCTTCGTAGCCGGTCAGGCATTTGCTGAGCAGCTGCAGCACGTGCGTGCGCCGCGAGACCAGCACCCTGGGCAGGCAGAACATGTCGTCGCCCGGCCGGGCACGGCCGCGGATGGTCGAGGTGGCGTTGGCGTAGCCTGCTTCCTGGACCATGCGCCGGTGTTCGGGCTGCTGCTTGCCGTAGGGGTAGCAGAAGGCGGAGACCTCGGCGCCGGTGATGTCCTGCAGCATCCGGCGGCACTGGGCGATTTGCCGGAAGGCCTCGGCCGGCTGCATGCGCGGCAGCTGCACGTGGTCGACGGTATGCGCGCCGACTTCGTGGCCGGCGGCGTGCCATTGCCGGATCTCGTCGGCGTCCATGAGCTCGGCGCGCGGGATGCCGATGGGTTCGTCCCATACGTTGCTGCCGCCGATCTGCCCGCTGACGAAGTACGTGGTGGCAGTAAACCCCAGTTCGTCGAGCACGGGCATGGCATTGGCCAGCACGTTGCGGTAGCCGTCGTCGAAGGTGACGCCGAAGACCTTGCCCTGGCGTTCGCCGCGCAGGTAGGGCATCAGGTCGCGCATGGACAGGCCGCGGTACCCCAGCCGGTGCATCCACTTCATGTGGGCCCGGAAGCGTGCGGGATGCACCACCAGTCCGCGCATCGGCGTACCTGCGGGCGGGGTCTGGTCGATCTGGTGGTACATCAATATGGGGATGGTGGCCGTCATGGCGTAAAGCGGGTCGAACGAGCGGCAGGGCCCTGAGTATACGGCCGGGCCCTGTGGCAACAAACTGGCGAGGCGGCCCGCCCGGTGCGGCCGGGAGTGCCCGCGTCGCCCGCGTGCCGGCGGGGACGGGCAGGCCAAAGCGGGCCTACGCTTGCGGCCGGCGTCAGGCAGCGCCTAATATTCGCCGTCGCGACGGGACCCGGATGGACTTCACACCATGAACAACGACGAGGCGGCAGGCGCCGCGCGCCGCCCGCGCGTAGCCTTCATCAGTCGGGCTTTCGGCGCGCGGTTCGGCGGCGCGGAATCGTACGCTGAAAGGCTGCTGGAGCGGCTGCGCCATGACTTCGACATCCACGTCTTTTGCCAGGCGTGGGAATGCGACCTACCGATCACGCACACCATCGTCCCCGCGCTGCGCTCGGGCCCGCGGTGGCTGCGGTTGCTGCATTTCACGCGCCAATGCGCAAAGGCGGCGCGGGATTTCGACCTGGTCCATTCGCACGAAAATGCCGGCGCGGCTGACGTGCACGGCGTGCATGTGATGCCGGTGCGCTATTCGCGCTACTTCCATCGCCGCAGCCTGGGGCGTTGGCTGCAGACGGTGACCAGCCCCCGCTGGCAGGCTTACCTGTGGCTGGAAAAGACACGCTATCGCGCATCGGGCCACCGCGCGCTGGTGGCGGCGTCCCCGCTCATCCGGCAGCAGATACAAACCGCGTATCCGCAGGCGCGCGATGTCATCGTGATCCCGCCGGGCGTGCGAATGCCGGCCAATCCGGCAACGCCCGCTGCCGCGCGCGCGGCGCTGGGCCTGGCGCCGGAAAAAACCTACCTGCTCTTGGTGGCCAACAGCCCGGTGCGCAAGGGGTACGAGACCATCTTGCAGGCCATGCCCGCGCTGCACGAAGACGTCCACTTGATCGTGGTCGGGGGCCCCGAAGACACCGCGCGCCAGACGCGGCAGCTGGCCGGGCAGGCGGGCTTGGGACCGCGCGTGCACGTCTGGCCCGCGCAGCGCGATTTGAACGACTTCTATAGTGCTGCGGACTTATTCGTCTTTCCAACCACGGGCGATGCCTTCGGCATGGTCGCGCTGGAAGCCATGTCATATGGCGTGCCCGCCATCATGAGCGGGCCGCGCCATTGCGGTTTCGCCGAGTACGTGCGCAATGGCATCGACGGGCTGATCGTCGACGACCCGCGCGACGCGCCGGCGCTGGCCGGCGCGGTGCGCAGGGTGCTGGAAGACCGCGACCTAAGGGCAAGGCTCGCGGACAACGCACGGGCGCTGGCCGCCCGGCTGGGATGGGACCAGGTCGCGGAAAGCTATGCGGCGCTTTACCGGCGGTTGCTAGGCGAGCGGCGGGTGGCCTAGCTGGCGGTGCCGAGGCAAGTGGCCCGGGGGGCGGCCGGGCGCTGCGGCACCGCGGGCGATGCATCTTCGGGGTCCGCCCCGGCGTCAACTGACGACCGATGCAATGTATTGCCTGAACCAGGCATGGCAGGGGTCGTCGTGATGGCGCTCGTGCCAGTACAGGGAAACCGTGATCTTTGGCAGGCTCAGCGGCACGTCAAGCACTTCGATGCGGGATGTGGCCGCCAGCGAGCGGGCAACGCTCAGGGGCAAGGTGGCGATCAGGTCGGATTGCTCGACGACATATGGGCACGCCAAATAGCTCGATAGCGTCACGACGATGTGGCGGCTGCGGTTTTGCCCTTGCAGCATGCGATCGATCTTTGCGCTGAAGAACCCCGTGTGGGCCGCCAGGTCGATGTGCCCATAATGCAAGTAGGTGTCCAGGTTCCAGCGCTTGCGCAGGCAGGGATGGTTGCGCCGCACGACACAAACCGCCGGTTCGTCGTAGAGGAAGCGCGTGCGCAGATCGGACTTGGGTTCGGGGAAATAGCCGGCGATCAGCTCAACGTGGTTCGTATCCAGCATGCTCAGGCCGTGCAGCAGCCGGGCCGGGACCACGCGCAGGTGGAAGTGCGGCGCGTCCCGCGTCAAGCGGGGCACGACCCGCGGCAGGAGGAAATGCTGGACGTAGTCCGTGGCGTACAGCGTCAGGTTTCCCGGCGAGCGCGAAGGATCGAAGCCCTGGCGCGGCAGGGTGGCACGCTGCCAGCGTTGCAGCAGCGGGCTGAGGTCGCGGTATAGCTCCTGCGCCCGCGGCGTGGGTTCCCACAGCCCGGCTTCGCGGGTGAAGAGCGGGTCACCGAACACCTTGCGCAGGCGCGAGAGCGCGGCGCTCATGGCTGGCTGGGTGATGCCCAGTTGCTCGGCGGCACGCGACAAGCTGCGGCAGGCCATCAAGGCGTCGAAGTGCAGCAGCAGGTTGAGATCGGCGTGCTTCATGGCGATTCGTCATAAATGGAATTGATGAAAATATAAATGCAATTAGCGCCACAAGGGAGTCCTCGCTCCTAGCATCAAGACCCGGCGGGAATGTGTTGCTTCCCGCGATACCTAGACCACGGGGAATGTGCAATGCTCAAGAAAGTCCTGAACCTGCGGACGGCCGGCGCCGCGCTCCTGTTTGCCGCATGCGCGAATGCGCATGCGGCCTGGCCACATGACAAACCCCTGCGCATCGTCGTGCCCTTTGCCGCGGGCGGGTCGACGGACCTGATCGCCCGCAAGCTTGGCGAAGGGCTGGCCAGCGAGCTGAAGGCCACGGTCATCGTCGAAAACAAGCCGGGCGCGGGCGGCACGGTCGGCACCCAGTACGTGCGCGAGCAGCCGGCCGACGGCTACACGATCCTCATGGGATCGGTCAGCACGCACGGAAGCGCGGCATGCATTTATTCGAACCTGCCCTACGACCCCGTCAAGGACTTTGCGCCGCTGACGGTCGTGGCCACGATTCCCAATGTGCTGGTGATCAACCAGAACGTCCCGGCCCGCAACCTGCAGGAGTTCATCGCGCTGCTCAAGCAGAATCCCGGCAAGTATTCCTTCGCGTCGAACGGCCAGGGCACGTCCAACCACCTGGCGGCGGAACTGTTTGCCGGCACCACCGGCGTGTCCATGATCCACGTTCCCTACCGCGGCTCAGGCCCGGCGCTCATTGACCTGGTCGGCGGCCAGGTGACGATGATGATGGACGTGGTCATGACTTCCTATCCCTACATCAAGGAAGGCAAGCTGCGGGCGCTGGGGGTGACCTCGCTCGAGCGGTCCGAGATGCTGCCGGACGTGCCCACGATCGCCGAATCCGGCTATCCCGGCTACGAAGCGATGGTCTGGTTTGGCATGCTGGCGCCGGCCGGCATACCCGCCGACGTGCGCGACCGGCTGACCCAGGCGTTGGTAACCACGCTCAAGGGCAAGACCATAACCGACTACCTGGAAACCCAAGGCGCGCGGGTGTCGGCGATCTCGTCGGATGCATTTGGGGCGATGATCAAGGACGAAATCGCCAAGTGGTGCCAAGTGGCCAAGAAAGCCAAGATCCAGCTCAACTGATTTTTTCCCTGCCTGAAGCCTGCCTGCGCGGTGGATCTTCACGCCGCGCAAGCGGCGTACGCCCTTATTCGACAACATTGGAATGCAAAGCATATGTACCGCATAGGGATAGACGTCGGAGGCACGTTCACCGACTTCACCATGATCGACGAACGGGCGGGAACCGTGTTCTTCCACAAGGTTCCTTCCACTCCCGACGACCCGTCCCGGGCGATCGCCCAGGGCATAGGCCAGATGCTCCGAGACAACGGCGTCGACCCTTCGGAGGTCGCGCATGTCGGGCATGGCACCACCGTCGCCACGAACCTGATCATCGAGCGCAAGGGCGCGCCGGTCGGCTTGATCACGACCAAAGGCTTCCGGGACATCCTTGAAATCGGGCGGCAGACGCGCCCCCACTTGTACGACTACAGTGTGGGCAAGCCACCGGTCGCTGTGCCGCGCCGTCACCGCTACGAAGTGGAAGAACGGGTGGATGCTTCCGGCGCGGTGCTCACGCCGCTGAATGAAGAACAGGTGCGCCAGGCGGCGCGGCTCTTCGCCGCGGAGGGGATCCAGGCGGTCACCATCTGCTTTCTGCATTCCTACCGCAACCCCAAGCACGAGCTGCGCGCCCGGGAGATCGTGGCCGAGGAAATGCCTGAGGCCTACATCAGCCTGTCTTGCGAAGTCCTGCCGGAGTTCCGGGAATACGAACGCTTGTCCACGACCGTGCTCAACGCGGCGGTCGGCCCGCGCATGGCGCGCTACCTGGAGCGCTTCTTGCAGCGCGTCAGGGAACTGGGCATCGAACACGAGCCGCACACCATCCACTCCAACGGCGGGCTGATGTCGGTGGCCACCGTCCGGCAATACCCGGTGCGCACCTGCCTGTCCGGCCCGGCGGCCGGCGTGGTCGGCGCCGCGGCCGTAGGGCGCGTCATCGGGAGCCGTAACCTGGTGACGTTCGACGTCGGCGGGACCAGCACCGACGTGTCGCTGGTGTGCGATGGCAAGCCGCTGTTCACCTCGCAGCGCAGCGTGGCGGGCTATCCCGTCAAGACGCCGATGGTCGACATACACGTGATCGGCGCCGGCGGCGGCAGCATCGCCTGGATGGATGATGCGGGCGCGCTCAAGGTAGGGCCGCACAGCGCGGGCGCGGTGCCCGGACCGGCCGCGTACGGGCGCGGAGGCACCGAACCGACCATCACCGATGCCGAAGTCGTCCTGCAGCGCCTGAATCCGGTGTCGCTGCTCAATGGCCGCATGGCCGTGCAGGCGCAGGCCGCGCGCGAGGTCATCGAGCGGCGCGTCGCACAGCCGTTGGGTATCGGCCTGGAGGCGGCGGCCGAAGGGATCCTGCGCATTGCCACGGCCAACATGAGCCGGGCCATTCGCGCGGTCTCGACCGAGCGCGGCTACGATCTGTCGGCGTTCGCGCTCTATGCGTACGGCGGCGCGGGCCCCCTGCACGCGGTGGAGGTCGCCGAGGAATGCGGCATCCCCAGGGTCATCGTCCCGCAGGAGCCGGGCACCATGTGCGCGCGCGGCATCCTGCTCAGCGACATCTCTTTCGATTTCGTGCGCAGCGAGATCACCGTCGCCAATGCCGACACATGGGCCGCAACGACGAAAATCTTCGAGGAGCTGCGTGCCGACGCGCAAGCCTGGCTGGACCAGGAGCGCGTGGAGCCGGCGCTGCGCAGCTGCCATGCATCGGTGGATGCGCGCTATGAAGGCCAGAACTTCGAAGTCCAAGTACCGCTGGATGATGTGGGGCCGGGGGGCTTCGAGGAGTTCGCGCGCCGTTTCCGCCAGGCGCACGAGCGTGAGTATGGCTATGTCGTCGATGACCGGCCCGTGCAAATCATCAACTGCCGGATGCAGGCCTTGGGGCAGGTCATCAAGGCGCCCCTGGCGCAACGCATCGTGCAGGGCAGCCTGGAGGACGCGCGAACCGGTAGCCGGCGCGTGTACTTCGGCGCCCGGCACGGCTGGCTGGACACGCCGGTGTTCGACCGGGAACGGCTGCCGACCGGGGTCGTCCTGCAGGGTCCCGCCGTGATCGAAGAAATGAGTTCGACCACGCTGGTCGGCGTCGGCCATCGCGCAGAAGTCGATGTCTACGGCAACCTCGTCATCACCCTCAAGGAGATTCGCAATGACTGAGTCCGCCGCCTCCAGCGTCCGGGCCGGCCCCGTCGATCCGATCGGCATGGAAGTCTTCTTCAACCGGCTCCTGTCGATCACCGAAGACATGAACAACACCCTGGTCCGGGCATCATTCTCGACCAACATCAAAGAGCGCAAGGATTGCTCCGTGGCGTTGTTCGACGCCACCGGCCGGCTCGTGGCGCAGGGCACGCAGATCCCGCTGCATCTCGGATCGCTCGACGGCGCCATGGGCGCGATCCTGGCGCAATACCCCGCCGACGACATTCATGACGGCGACGTCTTCATCTGCAACGATCCGTACCTGGCCAACGGCAGCCACTTGCCCGACATCAATGTGGTCACCCCGGTGTTCTGGGAAGGCACGCTACGCTTTTTCGCGGCCAACATCGCGCACCATTCCGACGTGGGCGGCGCCGTGCCGGGGTCGATCGCCGGGGGCCTGCAGTCGATTTTCGAGGAAGGCATTCGCATTCCGGCCTGCCGCATTGCGCGGGCGGGCCGGATCGACGAGGACATGCTGCGGCTGATTTGCTCCAACACACGCGACCCCGAGGAGCGGCAGCTGGACCTGCGCGTGCAGATGGCCACCAACCAGCGTGGCGCGGCAGCCGTCAAGGGGTTGATCCGCCAGATGGGACTGGATGCCGTGCTGCGGTCGGTCGAGGACGTCATCGCCTACACGCGGCGGCGCCTGCTCAACCGTATCGCCGAACTCCGGCAAGGCAGCTACACCTTCCGTGCCGACCTGGACGACGACGGCATGGGGGGCGAACCGGTTCCCATTTGCGTGACCCTGACGGTGAAACCGGACGGCCTGGACTTCGATTTCGAGGGGTCGGGCAAACAGGCGCGTGGCGCCATGAACCTGCCGTTCAATGCCTTGCGGGCATCGGTGTACTACGCGGTCAAGGCTCTGCTCGATCCAGACATTCCGCCCAATGCCGGCCTGTTCGAGCCGATTTCCGTGCGCGCGCCGCTGGGCACCATCACCAACCCGGAGTTCCCGGCGGCGGTGGGTGCGCGCTCGATCACCGCGCAGAAAGTCGCGGGGGCGATCTTCGGCGCGTTCCGCGGCCTGTTGCCAGAGGACAAGATCATGGCATCCAGCAACGATTGCTGCCCGGCGATCGTGTTTTCCGGCCGCTGGCCAAACCGGCCGGGGCATTTCGTCTACCTGGAAACCCTCGGCGGCGGGGCGGGCGCGCGCCGCGATGCCGACGGCATGGACGCGATCCATGTCCACATGACGAATACGTCCAACCTGCCAGTCGAAGCGCTGGAGAACGAATACCCCTTGCTCATGGACGAGTATGCGTTGATCCCGGATTCGGGCGGAGCAGGACGCACCCGCGGCGGGCTGGCCATCGCCAAGCAGATCAGCGCGCGCGTGCCGGGCATCGTGTTCTCGGCACGTTCGGATAGCCATACCGTGGGCGTGGCCGCGGGCGTGCTGGGCGGGCGTGACGGCCGGCGCGCCAGGCTGATCCGCAACTACGGCACCGACCGCCAGGAGGAGCTGTTTTCCAAGACGGCCAACATCCGCTTGGATGCCGGGGAAAATGTGCGCATCGAAACGCCGGGCGGGGGAGGATTCGGGCCGCCTTCCGAGCGGCCGCGCGAATGGGTCGAGCAGGACCTGCGCGACGGCAAGATCACGCCCGAAAGCGCCCGCGCCGAGTATGGGTACGCCGCGGCCGGGCGCGATGCGACGTCTGCTTGACGGTGCTGGCCGGAAAGAAGACGACCATGGAGACCTCTCGCATGGCGCATGCACCCACCCGGCCGGCGCGCGCACGCCCGGCCGTCTATGACGCCCTCGTCGTCGGCGGCGGCCTGGTCGGATGCGCGCTGGCCTATGGCATGCATCCGGCCTTGGCGGACATCGCCGTGGTCGACGAAGGCGACATCGCCTGGCGCGCTTCGCGCGGCAATTTCGGGCTGGTGTGGGTACAAAGCAAGGGGCTGGGCCTGCCTGCATACGCGCGCTGGACCCTGCATTCCGCCCGGCTATGGCCCACGCTGGCGGCGCGTCTGTTGGAAGAAACCGGCATCGATGTACAGCTGCGGCAGCCAGGCGGCCTGTTTCCGATGCTCAGCGATGCCGAGACGCAGGCGCGGGTCAAGTTCATGCAGACGCTGCATGGCCAGCCGGACATGCCGAGTTATCCCTGGAAGCTGCTGGACCACAAAGAAGCGGCCGAACTCGTTCCGGGACTGGGGCCGGCGGTTCAGCACGCGATCTGGAGCCCGGTCGACGGCGCAGTCAACCCGCTGAAGTTGTTTCGCGCTTTGCATGTCGCTTTGGCGCGACGAGGCGTGCATTATCTTCCGCGCTGTCCAGCGACGACCATCACGCAAGGGGATGATGGCGTGTTTCGCGTGACCACGCCCCAGGGCGTGCTCAGCGGCCGCAGGCTGGTTCTTGCCGCGGGCCTGAACAACCGCGCGCTCGGCGAGCAGGTTGGCCTCGATGTTCCGGTGCGGCCGCAACGCGGGCAGATCATCGCGCTGGAGCGCACACGCAGGCTGCTGGACATTCCGCTCAACACGTTGCGCCAGATGGATGAGGGGTCGTGGCTGGTCGCCGATTCCCAGGAAGAGGCCGGCTTCGAGGACCGCCTCGTAGGCTTGCCCGTGCTGGCCACGCTGGCCGAGCGCGCCGTATTGACCTTGCCTGCTCTGCGCGATGTGCGCATCGTGCGCGCCTGGTCGGCGCTACGCATCATGTCGGCGGACGGGTTCCCCATCTACCAGGAGTCGCCTACCCATCCCGGCGCATTCGTCGCGACATGCCACAGCGGCGTCACGCTGGCGGCGGCCCATGCGCTCGAACTGGCTCCCATGCTTGCCGCCGGCGCCTTGCAGCCAACCGTGTCAGCCTTTACCAACCGGAGATTCCATGTTCAGAAGGCTTGATGGAACCGCCGGCACGACTGTGCACCTGACCTACGAAGGCCGCCCGCTGGCCTGCCGCGAGGGCGACAGCGTGGCCGCGGCCTTGCTTGCCCACGGCCATGCAGCGTGCCGGGACACCGTGGTCGGCGGCGTGCCCCGCGGACCCTACTGCATGATGGGCGTCTGCTATGACTGCCTGGTCACCATCGACGGCCAACCCAACCGCCAGGCCTGCATGACGCGGGTACGGGAAGGCATGGTCGTGCAGCGCCAGTCGGGCCCCCGTGAGGTTGCGCCATGACCATGCATGCCCGATGTGACTTGGCGATCGTGGGCGCCGGACCGGCCGGCATGGCCGCCGCCATCGAAGCCGCGCGCCTTGGCCTGGCGACCGTAGTACTGGATGAGCAGGCCGAACCGGGCGGCCAGATTTACCGCGGTATCACCAACCCTCCGTTGCACGACCGGTCCGTGCTTGGTTCCGATTACTGGCATGGCGCCGCGCTGGCCGATGCCTTTCAGCGCTCAGGTGCCCGGCGCGAGGCCGGCGCAACGGTATGGGCCATCCTGCCGGGAGAGCTTGACGACGGCGCCGGGCCGTCCTCCGCCCCAGCATCGTATTACGACGTCGGCTATTCGGTCGACGGACAGGCCCGGCTGCTGCACGCGCGGCACGTCCTACTGGCCACCGGCGCGCAGGAGCGTCCGTTCCCCATCCCGGGCTGGACGCTGCCGGGCGTCATGACCGCGGGCGGTGCACAGATCCTGCTGAAATCTTCGGGCCTGGTGCCAGAGGGCCGCACGGTGCTTGCGGGCTGCGGCCCCTTGCTCTATCTGCTGGCCTGGCAGTACCTGAGCGCCGGCGCGCGCATCGATGCGTTGCTGGATACCACGCCTGCTGGACAAATGTGGCGGGCGCTGCCGTACGCATGGGGCTTTCTCCGTTCGCCATATTTTGCCAAAGGCTTGCGCCTGCTGCGCGCGGTCAAGGCCGCCGTACCCGTCGTGCGCGGGGTCGACGCATTGCAAGCGCAGGGCAGCGGACGCCTCGAAAGCGTGCGATACCTCGCACGCGGCGCCTGGCACACCTTGCCGGCCGATTACCTGCTGCTGCACCAAGGGGTGATTCCCAACATCAACTTGGCGCACGCGGCAGGCGTGCCGCATCGCTGGAACGACGACATGGCCTGTTGGGAACCGCAGGTCGACGAATGGGGAGCGACGGCAGTGCCGCACATCGGCATTGCCGGCGACGGCGCGGGCATCGCCGGCGCGCTGGCCGCCGAGCACAGAGGTCGCCTGGCGGCGCTGGAGGCGGCGCGCGCCTTGGGGGTGATCGATGCGCAACGGCGTGACCGTGAGGCGGCGCCGATCCGGGCGACGTTGCGCCGCGCGACGCGCGGGCGTGCCTTCTTCGATGCCTTGTATCGCCCGGCCGACCGCCTGCGCCGCCCGGAAGGCGACACCATCGTGTGCCGCTGCGAAGAGGTCACGGCCGAGCAGGTGCGCTCGGCGGCCCGGCTGGGATGCCAGGGCCCGAACCAAATGAAGGCGTTCCTGCGCTGCGGAATGGGCCCCTGCCAAGGCCGGTTCTGCGCGGTCACCGTGACCGAGCTGATCGCCCAGGAGCAGGGTCGGTCGCCGGCCGACGTCGGCGTTTACCGGTTGCGGTTCCCCACCAAACCGATGACCCTTGGCGAGATGGCATCCATGCCGCAGACGGAAGCCGGGCGCAAGGCCGTCGTGCGCTTGCAAAAGTGACGGTGTAGGACCGGCGGGGAAGGGTGCTGGGGCGTGGGCAGGCGGCAGCGTCGCCTGCGTTGCCGGGCCTGGCCGCCCGCACCCGTCCCGCAGGACGGGTGCGGCTCGGTTGGCAGCCGTGACGTCAGGCGCGCACTTCCTGCCGCTGGAAGGCGATGTAGCCGATCGCAAACAGCAGGATCACGCCGGCCAGCAGGCCGGTGGCCTGCGGCCAGATCAGCGCCAGGCTTTGGGTCAGCGGCAGCGGCGTGCCGACCAGGGCGCCTTCGAGCTGGCTAAGGAACACGGGTCCCAGTGCGCGGGTGGCCGGGCTCAGGATGGCGATCACCGCTTCGTTGAACAGCTGCGCGGGTGACAGCCGGCCCAGCCATTGTTCCCACTGCATGGTCTGCAGGGTGGGTTGGCCGAAGGCCTGCGCCAGGGGGTCGGGCGGCGCGATGACCTGCGCCAGCGCCGGTGCCAGCATGGGCCACAGCAGGGCGAAGAACAGCCACAGCCCCAGCGTGACCAGGGCCGACGTCGCCGCCGAGCGGAACACGATGGAGAACAGCATCGCGATCGCCAGCCACACGCCCGCGTAGGCCAGCGCCAGCAGCAGGAACACCAGCGACCGGGCGATTTCCTCGCCGCCGGGCGGCACGCCCAGGGCGACCAACCCAAGGCCGATGACCAGCAGCCACAGCGCGACCAGGCAGATGCCCAGCGTGGCCAGGCCGGCCAGGAACTTGCCGCACAGCAGGGCATCGCGGTAAAGCGGCTGGGACAGGATGCGGCTCATGGTCCGGCGCGAGTATTCGCCGTTGACCGCATCGAAGCCCAGGCCGATGGCCACCAGCGGGATCAGAAAGCCCAGCAGCGCGGCAAAGGACGGCAGGGGCGGCTGCGCGTTGGTGAACAGGCGCAGGAAGACGAAGGGGTCCGAGCCGGAGCCGCCCGAGGCGCTGCGCACGGCGCCGTACAAGGACGCGGCCGCGGTCAGTACCACCAGCCATTCCAGCACCCGCATGCGCGAGCTGGATAGGTGGTCGGACAGCTCCTTGATGGCCACGGCGCCCATGCCTTGCCAGGGCGAGCCCGTACGGTTGGTGTCACGCGGCATGGCGTATCTCCTCGTTGGCAGACTGGTCCTGGAAGTAGCGGTTGTAGATGGCGTCCAGGCTGGGCGTCTCGGGCGACAGGCCAAGCAGCTCGCCGCCGGCCGAGACGACCGCGCGCGCGACCGCCGCGCGCACGTCGCGGTCGGCGCGCAGGCGGTAGGCGTCCTCGCCCGCGGGCTCGACGCGTCCCACGCCTTCGACTGATTCCAGTACCTTGGCCAGGTCATTGCCACGGGCCTGCACCAGCACGGCATGGCCACCGCCCAGCACGCGTTGGGCGAGTTCCGGCACCGTGCCCATCAGTGCGATGCGCCCGGCGTGGAACAGCGCGACCCGGTCGCAGATGCGCTGCATGTGCTCGAGCAGGTGCGAGGACAGCAGCACGGTGACGCCGTCGGCGCTGAGCGTGCGTACCAGCGTCAGGAATTCCTCGGTGGACTGGGGGTCCAGCCCAGAGGTAGGCTCGTCCAGGATGGCGACCTGCGCGCCCTTCATGATGATCTCGGCCAGGCCCAGGCGCTGGCGCATCCCGCGCGAGAAGGTCGCCACGCGCTTGTCGGCCGCGTGCTGCAGGCGCACGCGCGCCAGCGCCTGGTCGATCGCCGCATCGCGCTCCTTTTGCGGCATGCCCAGCAGGCGGGCCGTGTAGGCCAGGTTCTCGCGGGCGGTCAGGTGGTCGTAAAAGCCCACGGCGTCCGGCATGTAGCCGACGTGGCGCTTGACCGTCAGCGGATCGCGCTGCGGGTCGCAGCCAAGCACGCGCACCGTGCCGGAGGTCGCTTCGGTCAGGCCCAGCAGCATCAGGATGGTCGTGGTCTTGCCCGCGCCATTGGGCCCGAGCAGGCCGAAGACCTCGCCGCGGCCGATCGACAGCGTGATCCCGTCCACGGCACTGGTCGCGCCGTAGCGCTTGCACAGGGCCTCGGCCTGGATGACGGGAGTGGTGTCAGTGGTGTTCATCGCCGGCCATACCTCGCGATGGCGCCGACCAGGACGAGCACCGCGATGGCGATGATCGCCGCCCCGGTTATGCCCCAAAGGGTGGAAGTTTCTACCGTCACGCGGAAATCCCCGGAGGCCGATTCGCCTTCGGTGGACGCGCGCAAGGTGGTCATGTAGTCGCCGGCCAGCGACCGGTTCGACGGCGTCAGGCGCAGCTGCACTTCGGCGCTTTCACCGGGCGGGATGCGTTCGATTTCCTTGGGTTCGAACTCGGCGGTCCAGCCCGACGGGGCGCTGGCCGACAGCGACACGCTGGTGGCGGGGGCGGAGCCCTCGTTGAGCACCAGGATGGGCGTGGTGCCGGCCTTGCCGGCTTCGGCGGCCAGGCTCATCAGGCCGTCGCGGCCGCTGATGCGCAGGCGCGGCTGGCCGACGATTTCCAGCGACAGTTCGGCCGTGGCCTGGGCGTCGCCGGCAGTGGCGGTAAAGACCACGGGGTAGGTGTCAGGCTGGACCAGGGCCGGCGCGCGCACGCTGAGCTTGACGTCCTTGCTCGAGCCGGCGGCCACGGGCACGGAGCTGAGCTGCTGCGAGCCGTAGCTTTCGGTGATGCTGGCCTCGAAGTTGCGGGGCACCTGCGCCGAGACGTTGACCAGCTGGTCTTCGCCGCTGTCGTTGCGGATGGTCAGCTGGTAGTCAAAGGACGCCCGCGGGCCGCCACGCAGCGCCGGCAGGCTGGCCTTGACCTCCAGCTTGGCGGGCAGGCGCTCGGCCAGCGCCACTTCCACCGGCAGGCGCAGCTCCGTGCCCTGGCCTTGGGCGACCACGGTCAGGGTGCGCGGCTGGGGCTGCACGTCCTTGGGGACTTCCACGCGCAGCTGCAGCGATACGTGGTCGTCGGTTGCTGGCATGGCCGCGGCCACGGGCTGGCCGCCGCCCAGCAGCTGGACCTTCCAGTCGGCCGGCGCGTCCTCCACGCGCAGGGCCAGGCGGGTGGGGGCGACCCCATGGTTGTAGAGCCTTAGGTTGATCGTCGCGGGTTTGCCCGGCTGCACGGTCACCGACGGATAGTCGGTCACCAGGTACAACCCTTCGGGCGCACGGTGCTGCGGCTGCGCGTGCGCGGACGACAGGGCAAAGGACAGGCACGCCAAGAATGCGAGGAAGGTTCTTTTCATCATGTTCCTATCGCGATGCTTGCACACTGCCGGCTCTGCCAAAGGCCAACGCCGGCCGTGTGGACGGGTTGAACAAAAGGCCGGGCGCCGGCACCCCTGGCGGGGCCGGCGCCATGCCCCAATTGGCAGTGGATGAAAGAAAAAGTTCCACAATGTACCGTGCGATTCGCCATTCGGTGTAGGGGGGCAGGCGGGCCGCAGGCCCACGGCTTGCGATGCGGTAAGCTGGAAGGCTCCCGACGCTTAGGCGTGCGGGCGGCAAATTCGGAGACAAACTCATGCAGACACCGACCCTGGGCAAGGTGGCCGTACTGGGCGCAGGCGTGATGGGCGCGCAGATCGCCGCCCATTGCGTCAATGCGGGCGTGCCCGTCGTGCTGTTCGATCTGCCCGCGCGCGAGGGCGACCCCGCGGGCACCGTGCGCAAGGCCCTGGACAACCTGCGCCGCATGAACCCTGCGCCGCTGGCGCTGCCCCAGCTGGCCGACCTGATCGAGCCGGCTGACTATGACACCGGGCTGGCCAAGCTGGCCGGCTGCGACCTGGTCATCGAAGCGATCGCCGAGCGCGCCGACCTCAAGGCGCAGCTGTATCAACGCATCGCGCCGGCGCTGGCCCCGGATGCCATCCTGGCCAGCAACACTTCCGGGCTGTCGCTGGGCAAGCTCGCCCAGGCGCTGCCGGCAGACGTGCGGCCGCGCTACTGCGGCGTGCATTTCTTCAACCCGCCGCGTTATATGCCGCTGGTGGAATTGATCCCCACCGCCGATACCCGGCCCGAGCTGCTGGACGCGCTGGAGGCTTTCCTGGTTTCGCGCCTGGGCAAGGGGGTGGTGCGCGCGCACGACACGCCCAACTTCATCGGCAACCGCATCGGCGTGTTCGGCATCCTGGCCGCCTTCGTCGAAGCCGAGAAGGCGGGCCTGACCTACGATTTGGTCGATGACTTGACCGGCAAGCGGCTGGGGCGCGCCAAGTCCGGTACCTTCCGCACCGCCGACGTGGTCGGGCTGGATACGCTGGCGCACGTCATCCGCACCATGGACGAAGGACTGCCCCGCGATCCGTTCCACGCGCACTTCGGCGTGCCCGCGGTGCTGGCCGGCCTGATCGAGCAAGGCGCCCTGGGCCAGAAGACTGGCGCCGGGTTCTATCGCAAGCGCGGCAAGGTCATCGAGCGGTTGGACCCGGCCGCCGGCAACTACGTCGAAGCCGGCGCGCAAGCCGCGCCGGAGGTGGCCGAGATCCTGGCGCGGCGCGATCCGGCCGAGCGGCTGCAGGGCCTGCGCGACAGCACCCACCCGCAGGCGCAATTCGTTTGGGCGCTGCTGCGCGATACCTTCCACTACAGCGCGGTGCACCTGGCCGAGATCGCCGACAGCGCCCGCGACGTGGACCTGGCCATGCGCTGGGGCTTCGGCCACGAGCAAGGCCCGTTCGAGCTGTGGCAGGCCGCGGGCTGGCTGCGCGTGGCGCAATGGATCCAGGAGGACATCGCCGCCGGCCGGGCGCTGGCCGACGTGCCGCTACCCGATTGGGTGACCAGCGGCCCGGTGGCCCAGGCGGGGGGCGTGCATACCCCGCACGGTTCGTTCAGCCCCCGCTCCGGGCGCTTCGAGCCGCGTTCGGCGCTGCCGGTCTACGACCGCCAGCTCGCCGCGCCGCGCCTGGCGGGCGAGGCCGACCCGCGCGCCGGCGTGCCCGGTGCGACGGTGGTGCGCGACACCGACGCCGTGCGCCTGTGGACGCTGCCCGCGCCGCATCCGCAGGACGTGCTGATTGCCACCTTCAAGACCAAGATGCACACCATCAGCCCGCAGGTCACCGAGACCATGCTGGAGGCGATCGAACTGGCCGAGCGGGACTTCCGCGGGCTGGTCATCTGGCAGCCGGGCGACCCGTTTTCCGCGGGCGCTGACCTGCAGGCCATGCTGCCGGCCTTCATGCAGGGCGGGGCCAAGGCGCTGGAGCCGGCCGAAAAGCAAATGCAGCAGCTGGCCTTGCGGCTGCGCTACGCGCGCGTGCCCACGGTGGCGGCGCTGGCCGGCCGGGCGCTGGGCGGCGGCTGCGAGCTGGCCGTGCACTGCGCCCGCCGCGTCGCGCACATGGAAACCTACATCGGCCTGGTGGAAGTCGGCGTGGGCCTGGTCCCCGGCGCGGGCGGCCTGACCTACTGCGCGCGGCGCGCCGCCGAAGAACAGGCGGCCTACGCCCCGCAGGCGCCGCTGCTGCACTTCCTGCAGAAGTACGCCGAGGCCGTGGCCGGCGCCAAGGTCTCGGGGTCGGCGCTGCAGGCGCGCGCCATGGGCTACCTGCACGAATCTGATCCCATCGTCATGAACGCGCACGAGCTACTGTACGTGGCGGTGCGCGAAGCCGCCGCCATGGCCGAAGCCGGCTGGCGCCCGCCGCTGCCGCAGCCTTTCCGCGCGGCGGGCCGCGACGGCGCGGCCACCTTGACGGCGCAGCTGGTCAACCTGCGCGAGGGCGGCTTCATTTCCGACTATGACTTCGCGCTTGGCCGCACGGTGGCGCACGTGCTGTGCGGCGGCGATGTCGAAGCCGGCACCCTGGTCGACGAGGCCTGGATGCTGGCGCTCGAGCGCGAGGCCTTTTTGGGGCTGCTTGCCCGCCCGCAAACGCAGGAGCGGATCATGGGCTTGCTCAAGACCGGCAAGCCGGTGCGCAACTAAGGAGGAAACCGGCATGACCCGACAAGTCCAAGACGCCTACATCGTCGCCGCCACGCGTAGCCCCATCGGCCGCGCGCCGCGCGGCGCGCTGCGCCATTACCGGCCGGACGACCTGCTGGCCCACGTCATCCGCGCGCTGCTGGCGCAAGTGCCCAGCCTGGATCCGGCCGCCATCGAAGACGCCATCGTCGGCTGCGCGATGCCGGAAGGCTCCCAGGGCCTGAACGTCGCGCGGCTGGGCGTGCTGCTGGCCGGCCTGCCGGCCAGCGTGGGGGGCGTTACCGTCAATCGTTTCTGCGCCTCGGGCCTGACGGCAATCGCCATGGCCGCGGACCGCATCCGCGTGGGCGAGGCCGATGTCATCATCGCCGCCGGCACCGAATCCATGAGCCAAAACCCGCCCATGGGCGCCAACCCGTCGTTCAGCCCGCAGATCTACGCGCACGACGAAAACCTGGGCATCGCCTTCGGCATGGGCCTGACGGCGGAAAAGGTCGCCGAGCGCTGGCAGGTCAGCCGCGAAGACCAGGACGCCTTTGCCCTGCAATCGCACCAGCGCGCCATCGCCGCGCAGGACGCGGGCGAATTCGCCGACGAGATCACCCCGGTGGACATCACCGAAAAAACCGCCGGCCTGGGTGGCGGGGGCCTGCGCGTGCAGCAGCGCACACTGTCGCTGGACGAAGGGCCGCGGCGCGACACCAGCCTGGAAGCACTGGCCAGGCTGAAGCCCGTCTTTGCCGCGCGCGGCAGCGTCACCGCCGGCAATAGCTCGCAGACGTCCGATGGCGCCGGGGCGCTACTGGTGGTATCCGAGCGGGCGCTCAAGGCCCACAACCTGACACCGCTGGCGCGCTTTGCATCTTTTGCGGTGCGCGGCGTGCCGCCCGAGATCATGGGCATCGGGCCCAAGGAAGCCGTCCCGGCGGCGCTGAAGCTGGCGGGCCTGGCGCAAGACCAGCTTGACTGGATCGAGCTGAACGAAGCCTTTGCGGCGCAGTCGCTCGCGGTGATCCGCGAGCTGGACCTGGACCCCGCGCGCGTCAACCCGCTGGGCGGGGCCATCGCGCTGGGCCACCCGCTGGGCGCGACCGGCGCGATCCGCGCGGCCACCGTCGTCCATGGCCTGCGCCGTCGCAAGCTGCGCTACGGCATGGTGACGATGTGCGTGGGCACCGGCATGGGGGCGGCGGGGGTGTTCGAGCGGGTATGACGCGCCCCGCTGGCCGGCAAGCAACAGGCGCCGAATCCGGCGCCGGCTATACCGGCCGCGTGCCGGGCTGCGCCGCGCGCCGCTCGACCACGCCCGTGGCGAGCGCCGTGCCGGCCAGCACCACCAGGGCGCCGGCGATCACGCGCCAGTTGAGCACCTCGTCCAGCCACAGCCAGCCCCACAGCACCCCGAAGACGGGCACCAGGAAGGTGACGGTGATGGCCTTTTGCGGCCCGACCCGGGCGATCAGCTGGAAGAGCAGCAGGTAGGCAAAGCCCGTGCACAGCACGCCCAGCACCACGGTGGCCGCCCAGGCGCCTGCAGAGACCGGTACCTGCGGCCACGTCAGGAAGGCGGGCACGGCAAGCAGCGCGGTCGCCGCGGTCATGCCGCCAGCCGTGCACGCCAAGGTGTCGGCGCCGGTCAGGTAGCGCTTGGTATAGCAGGCGGCCAGGCCATAGAAGCACGGCCCGGCGATGCCGGCCAGCACCGCCGGCAGTGGCCCGCCCACGCTGGCCGACAGCGTATCCCAAACCAGGATGAGGATGCCCGCCATGCCCAGGGCCAGCCCCAGCACGCGCGAGGGCGGCAGCGATTCCTTGAGCCAGACCCATGCCACGGCAGCGCCAGCCAGCGGCGTGACCGCGTTCATGATGGACAGCAGCCCGGCGTTGAGCTCGCGGGCGGCGTAGGCGATCAGCACGAAGGGGATGGCAGAATTGAGGCAGCCCACCACCGCGATCGGCCGCCACCGGGCGCGCAGCGCCGGCCATTTGCCGCGCCAAAACAGCACGGGCAGCAGCACCATCGCCGCCACGGCCAACCGCACGAAGATCATCGCAAATGCGCCTAGCTCGGGCACCGCGATGCGCATGAACAGGAAGGAGCCGCCCCAAATAGCGGCAAGGATCAACAGGTAGGCCAGGTCTCGCCCGCGCATCGGATGTCTCGCGTTTCGTCCCGGCCCGCCGGGCCGCCTGGTGGGCGGCGGGCAGGCGATCGGTGGTTGCGCGATTATGCCTTGTTATCGGCGCGGATTGCGCGCGGCCTCGTTCTTCATCTGGATGCGCGTGGACAGGAACGCGCTACCCACGGCGAGCGCGATGCACAGGATCACCCCGATGCGCACGCCGGCGCGCACCGACGCATGCGCCACGGCGATGCCCACCGCAGCGGTGCCCACGGCGCTGCCCACGGCGCGCGTGGTTTGCACCAGCGCCGAGGCCACGCCCACGTCGCGGCGGTCGGCCAGCATCTGCATGAACAGCGTCAGGTTGGGCAGCAAGAAGCCCAGCGCCGTGCCGCTGACGAAAAGCGACAACAGGATCCACCAGGCTGGCGTGCGGTCGGAAAACGCCAGCACCATCGCGCAGCCGGCCGCCATCAGCCCGGCGCCGAACACCAGCAGGCGCTGCGGCTGGGTCTGGCGCGGAAACAGCATGCCGTTGATGATGCTGCCCACGGGGATGGCGGCCACCAGCGGCGTCATCAGCAGGCCTGCCTGGCTGGGGGAATAGCCCAGCTCGTGCTGCAGCAGCAGCGGCACGTAAAAGATCAGGATGAACATGGCGCCGCCCACCGCCACGGCGATCACGTTGATGAGCTGCGATTGGCGCGAGGCCAGGATGCGCATCGGAAAGATCGGCCAGCTCGTGCGGCGTTCCACCGGCACCAGCAGCGCAATCGCCGCGACACCCGCGGCGGCAAGCACCAAGGCCAAGCCGGGGCGCGCATCCCCGCCCGTGGCAAACGCAAGCTCCAGCGCAGCCAGCGGGCAGGCCACCGCCAACACCAGCAGCAGCGTGCCGATCCAATCCACGCGGCGCTTGCCGTCGTGCTGCGGGCGAATGGGCGGAAAGAACGGTGCGAGCAGCCCCAGCGCCAGGATTGCCGCCAGCGGCGTGATGAAAAACGCGGCGCGCCAGCCCAAGGCCTGCGTCACCGCCCCGCCCAGCACCGGACCCAAGCCGCTGGACACCGCGAAGGTCGCCGAGACCATCGCCATCCAGCGCACGCGCTCGTGGGGGTCGGGAAACAAATCAGCAGGCGCCGCAAAGGCCGTGGCGATCATCATCCCGCCGCCCACGCCCTGCAGCACGCGAAAGGCGATCAGCTGCTCCATGGACTGCGCCAGCCCGCACAGCATGGAGCCGATGCCGACGATCAGCACCGAGGCCAGCATCAAGGGCTTGCGGCCGAACATATCGCCCAGCCTGCCAAAGACCAGGATGGACGCGGCCGTCGACAGCAAATAACCCGTGCCGACCCAGGCATACAGGGCCATGCCGTTCAAGGCTTGGGCAACGCGGGGAAGGGTGGTGCTGACGATGGTGGAATCGAACGCCACCAGGATCACGGTGGCTGCGACCCCCGCCATCGCCAACAGCAGCTCGCGGCGGGAGGGGGCAGCGTCGCCGGACGATGACGTTCCGGGCTCTGAAGGGGAAGTCATGGGGTGCAAGGATACCACCTCGTGTCAGCGTTTACCCTAGTGCACCCGCGTGGTGCGGCGGCACGATCCTGGCGTGCACCGGGCGGGGGCAGGGCGCCGATCGAGGCGGGGCCGATGCCCATGCCGGGGGCCACGGCGGCTGCGGCCCGGCTTAAGATTTGACGAAGCCGTGGTACAGGAAAAACGCCAGCAACACCCCGGCAAACACCAGCCAGGACAACGGGGATTCGCGTAGGCTGCGCCGGGATTCAGGCTGCTCTGCGGGCGGCGGGGGCGCCGGCGGCAGCTTGGCTGCGTAGTCGATGAACGCGGCGAAGAACTTTTCCACGATGTGGCCGGCCGCCTTCAGGATGGCCGGTTCGCCGATTTCTGCCAACTTGCCGCCCACGTGCGCGGCAACCGTATAAGACAGCCGCGTGCCGTCGTCCTTGGGCGCCAGGTTGACCTGGGCCGTGCCGATCACCAAGCCGGCCGCCTGGCCCTTGCCTTCGAAAGCCAGCGTGCAGCCGTGCGGCGCGTTGACGTCGGCGACCAGCAGCTCGCCCTGGTACTCGGACTCCATCCCGGCCACGCGGGTGCGCACGGTGAGCTCGTATTCGGTCGGCGAACGCTGCCCGACCTGCACGCAGCCGGGAATGCAGCGCTGCAGCACCTCCGGGTCGTTGAGCGCCCGCCACGTTTCGTGCGGGGGCGCGGGTATCCACTGCGCGTCGGCGATACGCATGGCTGTCTCCCATGATGTGCTTGTTCTGCGGACCATTGTGGCGCGAAAGGGCAGGCGATGCCAGCGACGCGCGGGCGATGCCGATGCGTCGTGCCAGCGCCGCGCGCGGCGAGGCGGCCCGTCCGCCCCTGTCCTGCGTTGACACGCCGGCAGGCGCGGCCGATATTGTTCGCAATACGAAAGTATTTTCGTTATACGAATAAATCGACGGGCGGCCGCCCTGCGCCGCCCGGAAGCGCCAGGAGACGACCCATGAAGCCCCCCAGCCCGGCCGCCGAGGCCAGCGCCATCGCCTGCGTCGAGCCCGACCGCATTACCGTGCGCGGCAGCGACCTGTGCCGGGACCTGATAGGCCGCGTGGGCTTCACCGACTACTTCCTGTTCCTGCTGAACGGCCAGCAGCCCTCGCCCGCGCTGTCCCGGCTGGTCGACGCCTGCCTGGTTGCCATCGCCGAGCACGGCCTGGTGCCGTCGGTCCAGGCCGCGCGGATGACCTATGCGGCGGCGCCGGATGCGCTGCAGGGCGCCGTGGCCGCCGGCCTGCTGGGCTGCGGGCCGGTCATCCTGGGCGCCTCGGAAAGCGCCGGCGAACTGCTGGCCGCCGTCGCGCAGGACGCCGCCCGGCAGGGCGGGGACATGGACGCGGCCGCAACGGCTCATCTGGCGCGGCTGCGCGCCGCGCGCCAGCCGCTGCCGGGCTTCGGCCATCCGGTGCACAGGCAGGAAGACCCCCGCGCCGCCCGGCTGCTGGCGGTCGCGCGCGAGCTCGGCGCCGAAGGCGAGCACGCCCGGGCGCTGCAGGCGCTGGCGCGCAACGTCGCCGCGGCCTACGGACGGCAGCTGCCGGTCAACGTCTCGGCGGCGATCCCCGCCGTGCTGCTGGATGCCGGCTTCCCGCTGCCGGCGCTGCGCGGCATCCCGCTGCTGGCGCGCACCGCTTCGCTCATCGGCCACCTGATGGAAGAGCGCGAGCGCGCGCTGGGCTTCAAACTGGCCGCCCGGGCCGAAGCGGGCGTGGCCTACGACGGCCCGCGGGCGCAATGAACGCGGCCGCCGCCCCGCTGCTGGAGCCCGCCGGGGTCGTGGCGCGCTACCCCGGGCACGGCTACACCGTGCCGGGGCTGCTCGCCAGCCGCGCCGCCGCGCTGCCGGACAAGCCCTGCGTCGTCTTCGAGGGCCGCAGCCGGACCTACGCAGAGATCGCCCGGTGCAGCCTGCCCGCGCCGCCGCGCGCCGACTCGCCGGACCTGCCCGGCGTCTTCATCTACACCTCCGGCACCACCGGCTCGCCCAAGGGCGCCATGCACGGCCAGCGCGGCTACGTGCTGACCGCGGAAGCCTTCGTGGTCCGCATGTACCTGCAGCCCGACGATCGCGTCATGTGCGTGCCGCCGCTTTTTCACATCAACGCCCTGTTCTATTCGCTGGGCGGGGCCCTGGCGGCGGGCGCCACGCTCGTCGTGGTGCGCCGGTTCTCGGCCTCTGCGTTCTGGCGCACCGTCGCGCAAACCGGCGCGACCACGGTCAACCTCATCGGCGCGGCCGCCTCCATCCTCGCCAAGCGCCCTCGCAGCGAGTTCGTTGCGGGCCACGCGCTGGCCAAGGCCTTCATCGCGCCGCTGGACCGGATGCTGCTGGAGACCTTCACCGGTGAGTTCGGCGTCGGGGTCCTGATCGAGTGCTACGGCATGACCGAGATCCCAGGCGTGCTGTCCAATCCCTACAAGGGCCCGCGCAAGCTTGGCAGCATGGGCTGCATCTCCCCGCACCTGGCGCCGGACCTGCCGCAGCCGTGTGTGCGCGTCGTCGACGAAAACTTCCGGGACGTGCCCGACGGCACCCCGGGCCAGCTGCTGGTGCGCACGCCCACGCTGATGCTGGGCTACTACCGCGACGAGGCGCGCACCGCCGCGGCGTTCCACGACGGCTGGTTCGTCACCGGCGACGTCGGCTGGCGCGATCCCGACGGCTACTTCTGGTTCGTCGCCCGGCAGAAGGACATCATCCGCGTGCGCGGCGAGAACGTCGCCGGGGCGGAGCTGGACCGCGTCATCGGCCAGCACCCGGACGTGCTCGAGGCCGCGGCCATAGGCGTGCCCGCCGAACTGGGCGAAGAGGACATCCTGGCCGTGGTGGTGCCGCGCCCCGGCGCGGCGCTCTCGGCCGGCGACGTGGCCGACTGGGTCTGCCGCCACCTGGCGGCGATCAAAGTGCCGCGCTACGTCGTCTTCACGGACGCATTGCCCAAGACACCGACGCAACGCGTCGAAAAGTTCAAATTGAAATCCGACCGCGATCTCCTGGCGCGCGCCTCGGACACCCACACCGTCAGGAAACCATAACGATGCGCTGGCGGACGCGCCCAGGCGGCGCGCCCCTGCACGAAAAGGAGACAGCCATGAACCCAGGTGATGCGATCGCGGCGCGCCGCGCCCAGCCTGCCCGGCGAATCGGCACCGTCCCGCGCCTTGCCCAGGCCCTGGCCTGCGGCCTGCTCGCCCTGGCGGCGGCCGGTGGGGCCCATGCCCAGCAATACCCCAGCAAACCCGTGCGCGTCGTCGTGCCCTATGCCCCGGGAGGCGCCACCGACATCCTGGCGCGCCTGGTCGGCAAGCAGCTGGGCGAAGAACTGGGCCAGACCATCGTGGTGGAAAACATGGCCGGCGCCAACACCACCATCGCCGCCGGCAGCGTAGCCCGGGCCAACCCGGACGGCGACACCCTCATGTTCACCAACGACGCCACCTTCGTGCTGAACCCGGCGCTGTTCAAGAAGCTCAACTACGACATGGCGCGTGACTTCGTGCCGGTGGGCACGGTCTGCTACCTGAACCTGGGCCTGGCCGTATCCACCGACACGCCCGTGGCCAACATGAAGGAACTGGAGGAGTACACGCGCAAGAACGCCGGCAACCTGGCCTACGGCTCCTTCGGCGTCGGCAGCCACCCCCATCTGATGGGCGAGATGTACAAGAACGTCACCAAGACCGACCTCGTCCATGTGCCATACAAAGGCTCGGCGCCCGCCGTCACCGACGTCATGGGCAAGCAGATTCTCTTCACGTTCCCGGCGCTGGCCACCATCCAGAGCCACATCCAGGCAGGCAAGATCAAGGTGCTCGCCATCTCCGGAGAAGAACGGCCGCCGCTGCTGCCCGACGTTCCCACCTTCAACGAAGCCGGCTACAAGGAACTGAACATAGGCAGCTGGTATGCCTTCTTCGCGCCCGCCGGCACGCCGCCGGAGATCGTCACGCGCCTGAACGACACCCTGGCCAAGGTGCTGGCCAAGCCCGACTTCCGCCAGCAGCTGATAGACCAGGGCACCATCCCCACCGCCATGAAGCCCGAGGAACTGACTGCCCTGATGGGCCGGGAAATCGAACGCACCAAGCGGATTGCGGAAATCGGCAATATATCGATGGAATAGCGGTGACAGGCCGGCGCTGCCGAGGCCGAAGCGCGGCGCCGGCGTGCCGGACTGCCCGGCACCGCGGCGGCCATGGCGGCCCGGGCAGACGCAGCCTAGGGCAAGCGGCCCGCGCGCGGCCGCTCAGCGCTGCACCGACATCGCCAACGCCGGGTACTGCACCAGCGCCTTGTTGATCTGCTCCGCTGCCCGGCGCAACGCCGGCAGCCGGGTGGTCAGCAGCGTATCCCGGTCCACCCGGGTGGAGTCGGCTGAGCAATTGATCGCCGCCACCACCCGGCCCTCCGCATCCACGATAGGCACCGCCACCGCAATCGTGCCGAAGGCGATCGCGTCCTGCGCCACTGCGTAGCCGTCGCGCCGGGCGGCATCCAGCAGCGCGCGCAGCTCCTGCTCCGTCACGGGCGTGCGCGGCGTGAAGGCCGGAAAAGGCGCCTGGGCCAGATAGGTCTCGCGCCGCGCCTCGTCCAAGTGCCCCAGCATCACATAGCCCGTGGACGCCGCGTGCGCCGGCATGCGCGCGCCCACATACTGGCGCAAGCGAACCGGCCGGGTCGTCGGCACATGCACCACGTACACCACATCGTTGCCGTCCAGCGTCGTCAGCGAGGATGCGTCGTGGAACTCATCGACCAGCTCTTGCAGGTGGACCTGCGCCACCTCCTTCAGGTTCATCGACTCCACAAAGGCCGCGCCCAGTTGCAGCACGCGGGCCGTCAGGACGAACTTGCGGCCGTTCTGGCGCACATAGCCGAGCGTCTGCAGGGTGAGCAGCGAGCGGCGCACCGTGGCCGGGCTCAGCCCCGTGTAGCCGGCGACCTCGGTCAGCGTCATCTCGGGGTGCTCAGCCGAAAAGGAGCGGATGACGTCCAGACCGCGCGCGAGGGCGGTGACGAAGTCGGGGTGGTCTTCGGAGGGGGCGGGCATCGGAGGCGATTATAAAAAGGCGATGCACGGCGGCAACGCAGCCCGATATATATCAGGAATCCCGCAAAACGGATGCCGCCTCCATACCGTTCCGGCTCGCGGGCCGTGCAACTTCGCGTGCACCTTGAAAGCGACGTTTCAAACGCATGATGGGCTTTTCGAAGAACGCATAGCTGAGCGGCGCCGCGATGAATGTCAACAACAAGCCGTAGTCTATGGGCGGCGGAAACGCCGGGAACTGCCGGTAGGGGCCGTTGCCCGTGAAGATGCCCTGCCACACGTACAGGCCATAGCTGATCAGTCCTATGTAGGCGAGCGGCCGGAATTCGAGCGATCGCACCAGCAGCGAACGCTGGTTGAAGTACATGAAGAGGATGAGAAGCGCCACGCCCGCTAGAAAGTAAATCCGCGGCATACCGGCGACGTAGCCGACGACGCCCAGGATGGCCGCGACCAATACCGCCCTAGATACGGTCGCCTTGCCCATCCAGCCGGATACCGCAGGCGAAGCAGCTATGTACGCGGCCAGGCAACCGTAGACAATCGGCGCAGCGGCAGGAAAAGTCCAGCGGTTGATGGAATGCGTCGATGCATACGCTGAAAAGAGGCTGGTGTCCCAGATTTGTACGGCTGCGAGAAAAGCCAGCAATAGCCCGATCGCGATGCGTGGTCCGAGCAGGAAGACGAATGGCCAGACAATATAGAAGTGCTCTTCCACGGCCAGGGACCAGAAGTGGCTGAAGGCGCTAAAGCTGCACTGCTTAGGCACGAAATTGAACAGGTAGGTATACGCGTACTGGTAGGTGCAGCTGCGCAGCGAGATGACGGACAGCAGGTCCAGCACCAGCACCAGGGTGATCGCCAGGAAGTACAGCGGGAAGATTCGCAAGGTGCGCCGGGCATAGAAGTTCAGTACGTTGATGGACCCTGTCTGCTTCTGTTCCCGCAGCAGTAGCAGCGTGATGAGGAATCCCGACAGCACGAAGAAAACCGACACGCCGTTCTCTGCCGACACGATCTTGCGGAAGATGGGATCTCGCCATCCCAGCCGGTCGAAAATCATGGCGTGCGAGAAGATGACCAGCAGCACCGAGATGCCGCGCAGGCCATCCAAACCTTTAATCTTTTGCATGCAAGTGTTCCTAGCGGGCGGTCCGGTCTTGGCAGAATGTGCGGGCGAGCCCCTCGCCCAGCTCGAATGGCGGTTGCCATCCCAGCGTCTGGCGGATATGCGTGTCGTCCACTTCCAGGGACGCCGTCAGCTTCTCCAGCACGTCGGCCTTGCCTATCGTATCGAGCGGCAGACGCATCATCGCAAGCGGTGCGGAAAACAGGCGTGCCCGCCGGCCAGTGGCCGCCGCCATCAGTCTGAGTAGTTCCGGAGTCGAGACGGCCCGACCGTCGCTGACCAGAAACAGCTGTCCTGATGCGGCCGGAAGGGTCGCACAGCGAAGCAGCGCATCCGCCAGGTTTTCGACGTAAATGAAGCTGCGGCGATTATCAATGCCTCCCAACGGCAGCGGCAGACCGGTTTGCAGCAGCCGCACCAGCCGGCCGAAGTTGCCCGGTGCATCCGGCCCGTAAACGAGGGGCGGGCGAACGATGCACAGTTCCATGCCGGTACGCTGGGCGAGTTCCTGCAGCGCCAACTCTGCCTCGTGTTTGGAAATCGCGTAGAGATCGTGGGGCGCGGCGGGGCTTTCCTCGGTGAAGGGAGTGCCGGGCCGCGTAGCATTGCCATTCACTCCTATGGAGCTGACATAGACGAAGCGGCGCACGTTGGCGTCGGCCGCCCAGCGGGCGAGCGCCAGTGTTGCATCGCAGTTGACCCGGCGAAACTCGGCAAGCGGGTCCGGTGCGGTGTCGTTGAGCTGGTGCGCCCTGCCGGCCAGATGGATGATGGCGTCGGGCCTGTAGTCAGCGAGCGCGGCATCCAAGGGGGTGGTGAGGTCCACAGCAACAAGGTTCGAGCCCGGGTATTCGGCAGTGCTGGACCAGTATCGCGCCAGCGCGATCAAGCCGTGGCCGTGCCGAAGCACCTGCCCGCACAAGCTGCGACCTATGAAGCCAGCCGCGCCGGTAATCAATACCTGCATCGCGCCTCCGAGTTTGGGTGATAGGCAACGCCAACCATTGTAGGACTCGCGAGCAGGGCCGCAGTGCGTTGCGCCTGGCCCGAACCTGCTTCTACTGCTCTAGCCTTGCCAGTCCCAGGGCGACGTGGGCCTGGATACGGGGTACAAACTCCGTACGGCCGGGTGTGGTTCCGAACACATTGGGCGCTGCTTCGTAGGCGCGCAGCGCATAGGCTGCCTTGCGTGCTAGCTTGGTCTGCCCAGCGTCTGCAAGCGTATGTATAAGCATGCCCACTCCCCATGCCCGTGCCGGCCGTTGGAGAAGTTCGGGCGCAATGTCGGCGTGACGGGGAAATTCCCAGATGGTCTGGTCCCCGAAAAACTCCAGCAGATAGCGGACTTCACCGTCGCTGTCTGCGTCGCTATCGGAATATTTCTGATAGTCGATAAATCCTTGAGCAATATAAGAGGCATGTACCAAGTCATTGGGTCGATCCGTCTTGACGGAATACGGCCAGTAGAACGAATTTCCGATGGCCCGACGGTTCGCTATTAGGTGGTCACGTGTCTTTTTTGCAATATCGGCATAGGGTTCCTGTGCGAAATGCTTGGCGGCCCGCGCATACTGGCCCATCAAAATGGCCGATATGTTATGCACGTCAATATTGTCCTGGGGCTGGTCGGAATACCAGAAATACCCCCCGTTGTGCGTTTCCGTGAAAAATTTTCTGTAGTAGTCGAGGGCCGCCTTCGCCGTGTCCCTGTACCTGACATCCTTGGTCAGGTCATATGTATCGAATAGCGCCCGTACAGCCAACGCCGTAGTAACTCCATAGACTGTGCTCGCTGGATTCGGCGTTCCATCCCCGAAGGCATCCCATGCAAAAGGCAAGCCCCATCCTGTTGCTTCAGCCCGGGCTGGATTCTGGATGAGCCAATCAGCCGCCTTGATGGCGTCGTGCTCCCGCCCCAAGAGTGCGGCGGCAGACCCATACAGCGCGTATGCCATTGCGTGGTCTTGAACCTTCCTCTGGTAAAGGTCCAGCCCCCTGCCCGGAGCCTCTGCATTGAAGGCCGCCATGGCTGCCTGTGCAGCAGGAGGTTTGGGCGTGAAAGCTTCGAGCGCCATGGCTCCGGCACTTACAGCCAAGACAAGTAATGCGCCAAACAATATGGTCTTACGCCTAGCCACGAGCCCTGATCCTAATCGAAAGTAATACAGTAAATTATCGAGATAATACAACAAATCGTGACAGCGAGGCCCGGGCGGCCTCTAACAAGCTGTCGAAGAGCCTGTAATTACCTTTATGAGCTATCCGCGCGGTAATCCTGCGCTGGAATAGGGGCGTGCTCGCCCGCGCCGGAAGCACTTTACGAACGGCGGAGCAAGGGACTGGTGGTATATTGCGTCATGCAACTAACGGTATCTGTATGACACAAGAAACCACTGAATCAGTGCGCCCCCTCTCTGACGGCACCTTGGCGGTGTTCCCTCTTAGGGGGAACCTTGGACAACAAGGAACAAAGCAAAGGGGTACCGACGGAAGGCGGACGGTGTCAAACGCAATTGAAATGTGAGCCACTTCGCGCGTCGGCGCGCAAAGTAAATCTGGGCCATTCGATTAGTTCTTGGCGGCGGGCACATGCCCGGCGCGGCGTTGCTGTTTCAGGCGGTAGCTATCTCCTTTTGTAATCCCCCCGCAAAAGCGATGGGGTCAGAAGTAGAATTTTCTGACTGAGGAGTTCTACAGCATGAAGAAGTCGAGGTTCACGGATAGCCAGATCATCGAAGCGCTCAAGCGAGTGGAGGCGGGTCTGGCGGTGCCCGAGCTTTGCCGAGAGCTGGGCATCAGCACGGCCACGTTCTATAAGTGGCGCTCCAAGTACGGGGGCATGGACGTGTCGCTGATGGCGCGCATGAAGGAGCTGGAGGCCGAGAACGCCCGGCTGCGCAAGATGTACGTCGAAGAGAAGCTCAAGGCCGAGATCGTGGCGGAGGCGCTAGAAAAAAAGTGGTGAGGCCATCTCGCCGCCGCGAGATGGCCCGACATGCCGTGCAAGATCGCGGCGTATCGATCCGGATGGCTTGCGAGGCGTTCAGCATTAGCCAGACCTGCTATCGGTACGTCGCCAAGACCGACGCCGAGAACGAGGAGATCGCAAACTGGCTGCTTCGCCTGACGGACAACCACCGCAGCTGGGGCTTTGGGTTGTGCTTTCTGTACCTGCGGAATGTCCGCGGCTTGCGGTGGAACCACAAGCGCGTGTACCGGATCTATCGCGAGCTCGAACTGAACCTGCGTATCAAACCGCGCAAACGGCTGGTTCGGCAGACGCCCGAGCCGTTGACGGTACCGACCCAGGTCAACCAGGTGTGGTCGATGGACTTCATGCATGACCAACTTGCCGATGGACGTAGCATCCGAGTGCTGAACGTGATCGACGACTTTAACCGCGAGGCGCTGGGCATCGAGGTCGACTTCTCGCTGCCTTCGGAGCGTGTGATTCGCACGCTCAAGCAGATCATTGGCTGGCGAGGAAAACCCTCGGCGATTCGTTGCGACAACGGTCCGGAGTACCTGAGTGCGGCCATTGTGCAGTGGGCAGGCACATGGGGCATCAAGCTCGAATATATTCAACCAGGCCGGCCCCAGCAGAACGCCTACGTCGAGCGATTCAACCGGACCGTTCGCTACGAATGGCTGTCCCAATATCATTGGGACGATCTGGATCACGTTCAGCGTGTCGCCACGCAGTGGATGTGGTCCTACAATCACGAGCGCCCGAACATGGCCCTGGGCGGAATCACCCCAAAACAGCGGCTGGCCATGGCCGCATAGCGTTCCTACTTCTGGCAATCGCTAAAAATGGGGGGATTACCCTACCGGAGTTGCAGCAATGAAGGATTTTTCAAGTCAGTGCCGCTGAACTGCGCGAAGAAAGTGGCTCAATACCCACAAAGTAACAAGAAGGACAAAAAATCCGTGGGTGAGAAACACAGCCGTAAGGCTGGAACTACATAAGGCGAAAGCGGAGCCAACAAGTAATCCCTCTATAGCCTTATGGTTGGGATCTAGCTCTGCTACGACGCAATCCGCCACTTTCAGCAACGCCGCCAAGACAAAAGTATACACGACGACCCCGCTCCAGCGGAACTGTGCAAAGGCGTCCCCGACCCAGCCCACATTCGGGCTCATATCTCGGCCCCAGAACAGCCTTGCAATCATGCTAACCGTCGTTTCGTCGTAGGTGGCCCCAAAAAGACTAGCAAAGCGCGTCCCAGAGAGCATGCTGATCGGCGCCTCAGAGAAATAGTCAAAGTACAGCCCGTGCAAGGCGGCCGGGACAAAAAGAGCTCTCCGCAAAATCGAGACCCCCATTAGCTCCCCGGCGTTGTATATAAGAACCCCCGCTACGGTAACCGTTATGGATCCTACTAAGAGCAGCCGTTCCAGGGAAAAGCGTTGGCGCGCGATGCCAAGGCCCAGCGCGATAATCGGAGCAAGCAGGAAGGACTTGAAGTTCGTCATTCCGAAAAGAAGCAGCTGCGCCGCCAAAACCCCTCCCACTAAAACCCACCGGCGCTTGATCAGGAAATAGACGAGCAGCGCCATGTTAATTACGTACGCTACCCATGAGACGAAGTAGCCGAAACCGGGGAGCATTGCATGTTTGTACTCCCCGCGAGTCTCATATACGGAATAGAGGTTGAAATTGAGCCGCGCTAGACCGCCGGTAGCCATCAGCCCCAGATACACATACGCGCAGCAGGCTACGCCTACAGCGGCAAGCGCATAAGCAACGATTTTCGGCGGCGATGGCACGATGATGCGCGGGGTTAACGCTATGAGAAATACCAGGAGGCTAAACGCGCCGCAAAGTATGATTATGTGATAGTACGGCCGGTCCTGCATACCAAACAGAACGAGGTATGGAAGGACAATGATAAAGAACTGGATCTGGATATAAAAGGAACTAATTCGGGCGGAAGTGGTTTTCAAGCAGCGAGCGAACGCCCACAGTAATGGGGCCAACGCCGACGCGATGAGCCATTTGCCAAAATCGAACCCGCCGTACTCGGCAAGGTAGGGGTCCGCGCCAAAAATTGGCTCAACGTAGAGCCAGAACACTAGGTCCAGCAGCCACTTGATAGCGAGTACGAGAAAAAAATTAATCACGGGCGCCAAATTCTTTTGCTAAGCTGCTTAATCGGACTGCTTGCTGGAACGAAGGCTCAAAAGCAGAACCCCGTAGCATGCCAGCGTCAATACCAGACATAGCCCGAGGCTAAGCAATGCGTGGGCCTGCCCCTCGTAAGGAAGCATGGACGAGAAGAACGTGTATGGGAGTCCCGTAGTCAGAGCAGTGATGCCACCTACCCGAAGAGCGGGCCACACCCTGTCCGTAAGGCGCGCTGCGGCTATGCTCAGGCTACGCCATAGATAAAGTGCGTAGAAAATCGTATAAACCGCCGAAAACAGAATAAAGGTCGGCAGGAACTCCCAGCGGAAAGCCGTGGCGATGGCGATGACAAGTATTCCGAGACAAGGCTGCAGGACTTGAAGGGCAAAAAGTTCCTTCTGCCGCGCAGCAACCAGGAACACGCGCGACACTGGGGATGCAAGCAAGGCCATGAACAGCCAGGGCGTCGCGTAGGTAGTCAGAGTACCGGCTTCCACCCACTCGGGACCGAACACTATCAGGAATAGGTCTGGTCCCGCCAACATCAGGGCAACGGCAATGGGCAGGCCAAAAGTCACTAGTTTGTCCAAGAGATTACCCGTGATGTGACCCAGACGGCCGTCCCGGTGCGCATCGGATGCATTGGAAAAGAACACATCGGCCATTGCCGTACCGATAAGCGTGATGGGAATGCTGAGCACGCGGTGAGTCAAGGCATACAGGCCGGCAATATGGGAGGAGAACAGCGCGGCGAAGGCCAGCATCGGAGCTTGAGCTCCCACGGTATTCAGTAGCGTGCCGGGAGCCGACCATAGGGGGAAGCTCTTATATCGGAAGGCTTGTTCCCGCAGCGCTGGAAGCGACGAAGCGGCCCGTATGACGGTGCCGCTTGGCCTGCTACGCGCGAGCGATGAAATGCCAACATATCGACTGATGACCTGGCCAAAGATCAGGCCGGCAATGCCCGCGAAGGACGCGCTAACCTGAATCACGACCATTGCCAGTGACTGGGATATCCTCGTGCGGGAAATAGTGGGGTACTCTCCACAGCGGACCGCCCAGTAGTACAGAGACTGATAGAAGCCCACTCCAAGAATTCCGATTGGCAGAAGCCACAAGTAAGGTGCGATCTCCGGGACACCCGCCAGTTCGGCAATGGCTGTAGAAAAGAACAGCAATGGAACCGCGGTCGCCGCCGTGTAAAAAAGCGTCACCGCGCCCGAGAGTATGCAGGTCGTTAGTGCTTCATCGTCATCTTTAGGTAGTGGAATCGCTAGCTCATACCGAAGAGTGGCCACGCAGGACAGGACGGACAAGAGCGATACAAAAACCGTAAAGGCTCCGAAGCTCGCGGGAGAATAGAGCCGCGTCAGCAAGGGAGACGCGAGCACAATTAGGCCCTGACTTAACGCGGTCCCGCCCGCTAGGGTAAGCACGCTTCGCAGCGTGCTGTGAGCTTTAAGGCGCTTCACGTATGGTCCCGTATGCGCGTTATCACTCTCGGGCCTGCGTGTTCCGGCTGGCACGAATACGGTCCCTGCAAAATGCCACGGTAATCCCCCCATTTATAGCAATTGCCAGAAGTAGGAAGGCTACGCGGCCAT
>CALEQZ010000073.1 GCA_937908115.1 uncultured Alcaligenaceae bacterium
GCGCACCGGCGGCGGGCCCGCCGCCGGCCCGGCCTGGCCCGCCTGGTCCGGCCCGGGCAAGAAAAGCGCGGCATAGTCGGCACCATAGGTCGCGCGCGCCCACTGCGACAGCGGCATGGCCGACATGCCGGCCTGGAAGCGGCCAACCTCGGCCAGCTGCTGCGCGTCATCGGCCTGGATGCGGCCAAGCAGCCAGCCCATGCCCGTGGGGCTGCGCACCACGTCCATGCCGGGCGGCAGCTGCCCCTGCCAATAGGGCCCGACGATGGCGAACGTTTGCGCGCCACCGCCAGTCGTGCGCGGCCCGCGCGAGGCGAACACGTCTGTCCACATGTCCATGATGGGCATAAAGTAGTAGCGCCCGCCCGAATCGGGGATGTGGACCACCAGCGGTTCGGCCGACACGTCGTACCACAGGTTGGAATACAGCACGTCGCGGTTGGGCCAGACGGCGCCGGCAGCCGACGCGTCGGCGAAGTTCGTCTTGTGGCCAAACTGGTTCATGGGCGCGGCGCCCGCGGCCGAGGAGGCCGTGGCCATGCGGCGCGTGATCTCCATCAGCACCATGGGATAGGCGTAGATGTAGGCATCGACGGCGATGGCGCGGACCTCCTCGCCACTGATCGGCGCAGGCACCGGCGCGTAGCCAGTCGCGCCGTCGGCGGCGCCGGCCGGGGTCTCGGACACCAGCCGTAGCGAAGGGGTCTGCGCGGCGGCGTCGCCCGCCGCATGCACGCCAAGCACGCCAACAAGCAGCACGCCCAGCCATGCCGGGGACGAATGGGAAATGCGCATGTACGGGCTCCTTGTCGTTCGTCGTCTTCGCCGCGGACAGGCGCGCCGGCGCCTGTCCGCCTTGCGTCGGGTCCCGCCGGACCAGCCGGTCCAGAATAGGACGGCCAGCTGCAACAAGGTTTAGGGCAAAGGTATCAAGGAGCTACCCATGCGCAGCGCGTCGGGCGCCCGTCCACCCGCGACCCGCGCGCCACGCCGCCTGGCCTTAGCCGTGGCGGAATTGCGGCTTGCGCTTTTCGACGAAGGCGCGCATGCCCTCCTTCTGGTCTTCGGTGGCAAACAGCGAATGGAACACCCGGCGCTCGAACAAAACGCCTTCGGCCAGCGAGGACTCGTAGGCGCGGTTGACGCACTCCTTGGCCATCATGACCGCCGGCAGCGACATCGAGGCGATCACCGTCGCCGCCTCCAGCGCCTCGTCCAGCAGCCGCTCGGCCGGCACCACGCGCGACACCAGCCCGGCGCGCTCGGCCTCGACGGCGTCCATCATGCGGGCGGTCAGCACCAGGTCCATGGCCTTGGCCTTGCCGACTGCGCGCGGCAGGCGCTGCGTGCCGCCGGCGCCCGGGATCACGCCGAGCTTGATCTCGGGCTGGCCAAAGCGGGCGCTGTCGGCCGCGATGATGATGTCGCACATCATCGCCAGCTCGCAGCCGCCGCCCAGCGCATACCCCGCCACCGCGGCGATCACCGGCTTGCGCACGCGCTTGAGGGTTTCCCAGTTGCGCGTGATGTAGTCAGTGCGGTAGACGTCCATGTAGCTCCAGTCCTTCATCGCGCCGATGTCCGCGCCCGCAGCGAAGGCCTTCTCGTTGCCGGTGATCACGATCGCGCCGATCTCGTCGTCGGCGTCGAACTTCAGTAGCGCCGCGCCCAGCTCGTCCATCAACTGATCGTTCAGGGCGTTCAGCGCCTTGGGACGGTTCAGCGTCAGCAGGCCCACCCGGCCGCGGGTTTCGACCAGCACCACGGAGTCGCTCATGGAATGTCTCCTGGAAAAGTAAGATAGGGGGATGAACCCGGAATCCATACTTTACCGTCTGGAACCCGCCGATCCGGCGGGCCATCGCTACCGAATCACCCTGACCATCCCCGCGCCCGACCCGGCCGGCCAGCGCCTGAGCCTGCCTGCCTGGATACCGGGCAGCTACCTGATCCGCGATTTCTCGCGCCAAATCGAAACCCTGTCGGCCAAGTCGGGCCGGCGGCCCGTGCGCGTCGAGAAGACCGGCAACCACACCTGGCGGGTGGCGCCGTGCAGCGGGCCGCTGGTGGTCGATTATGTGGTCTATGCCTGGGACCTGTCGGTGCGCGGCGCGCACCTGGATGAAAGCCACGGGTTCTTCAACGGCACCAGCGTTTTCCTGCGCGTGGAAGGGCGCGAGCACGAGCCCTGCTTGGTCGACATCCAGGCGCCTGCCGCGCTGCGCCACTGGAAGGTCTACACCAGCCTGCCCAGCGCGCGCGGCCTGCCGGGCGCGGCGCGGCTGCATGGATTTGGGTTGTACCGCGCGCCCGACTATGACGCGCTGATCGACCACCCCGTCGAGATGGGAACGCCACAGGTGGCGCGCTTTACCGCGTGCGGTGCCGAACACGAGCTGGTGTTCACCGGCGTCGTGCCCAACCTGGACCTGGCGCGTATCGCCGAAGACGTACGGCGGATCTGTGAGGCGCAGATCACGCTGTTCGAACCGCGCACGCGACGTGTGCCCTTCCTGGACAGCGCCGAACGGTATGTCTTCATGACCACCGTCACCGCCGATGGCTACGGGGGGCTGGAGCATCGCGCCAGCACCGCGCTGATGGCTTCGCGCAAAGACCTGCCCGCGGTGGGCCAAACGGGCCAGAACGAGGGCTACCGCACCTTCCTCGGCCTGGTCAGCCACGAATACTTTCACACCTGGAACGTCAAGCGCATCAAGCCGGCTGCCTTCGTGCCCTACGACCTCGCGCACGAAAACCACACGCGGCTGCTTTGGGTGTTCGAAGGTTTCACGTCCTACTACGATGACCTGATGTTGCTGCGCGCCGGCGTCATCGACCGCGACGCCTACCTGCACCTGGTGGCCAAGACGATCAGCGCCGTGGCGCGCACGCCGGGCCGGTTCAAGCAATCGATCGCGCAAAGCTCGTTCGACGCCTGGACACGCTACTACAAGCAGGACGAGAACTCCCCCAACGCCATCGTCAGCTACTACGCCAAAGGCGCGCTAGCCGCCATGGGGATGGACCTGCTGATCCGCCGCGATACCGGCGGCAGGCGCTCACTGGACGACGTCATGCGCCTGATGTGGCGGCGCTATGGCCGCGACTTCTACCGCGGCCGTGCGCAAGGCGTGCCCGAGGACGCCATCCCGGAGCTGGTCCGCGAGGCGACCGGCGTGGACGTCAAGGGCTTCGTGCGCGACTATGTCGAAGGCACCCGCGACGTGCCGCTCGCAGAGCTGCTCGCCGCGCAAGGGATCCGGCTGCAGTGGCGGCCCGCGTCGCCGCTACCCAGCTTGGACGCACGCGTGCGCCGCGAGGGCGAGCGCACCGTGCTGGCCACCGTCTACGAAGGCGGCGCCGCGCACCGCGGCGGGCTGTCGGCCCTGGATACGCTGGTGGCCGTCGACGGCTTGCGTGTCGACGGGCCCGCGGGCCTGGAGACGCTGCTATCGAACTATCGCCCCGGCGACGTCGTGACCGTGCACGTCTTTCGCCGGGACGAATTGCGGGCCTTCCGCGTCAAGCTGGGCAAGCCGCCCGCGCTGGAGTGCGTGCTGTCGATGCAGTGACGCACGCGCCGGCCTAGGCCTGCAACGCCCGCTCTATCGCCTTGGCCGCCACCACGCCGTCGGCCATGGCCGTCACGACGCACGGGTGCATGCGGCGCGCGACCTCACCCACGGCATAGCAGCCGGGCACGCTGGTGACGGCACTGTCCGGGTCGGTGCGGATGAAGCCGCGCTCGTCGCGGCGCAAGGCCAGGCCGTCGGCGAAGTCGGCGCGGGGCTCCCAGCCGTAGAACACCAGGATCAGGTCATAGGTGCGCCCCTGGACCTGCCGGGTCTCGGGATCGACCTGGTAGGCGCCCACGTGCAGGTCGCCATCGGCGACGGCGCGCACGAGCTGGCGCTGGGCGCGCACGGTGCGGGCGTAGACCTGCACGCTGGCGGCGCCGCGCCCACGCACGTAGGCGTAGTTCTCGAACGCGTTGTCACCCCCGCCCAGGATAGCCACCGAGCGGCCGGCATAGTCGGCGCGGGCGATATGCTCGCCGGGGCCGCACAACACCCCTGGCCAGGCATGGCCGGGCCGGCTGGCATCGAGCGGGCGCGGCCGCACCCCGGTGGCCAGGACCAGGGTGCGGCCCGCGTGCCGGCGCGTGGCGCCTTGCTGCAGGCAATCCACCTCGAACCCATCGGCCGCGCGGCGCACGGCCGTCACCCGCGCCCCAGTGACCACCTCGAGCCGGGTCTGCTCGCACGCCAGCTCGACGCTGCGCGCGATATTGGCGGCGACGTCGCGGCCCGTGACGGCCGGCAGCGCGACGATCCAGTCATCGCGAAACGGATTGCCCGCCGTCAGGCCGCCCAGCAGCGGCGCCGCTTCCAGCAGCAACGGGGCCAGCCCCAGGCGGGCCAGCCACGTGGCACAGGAGGCGCCCGCCGGGCCGCCGCCCACGATGATGGCGTCCCAAATCGGATTCATCGGTGTCGGTTCGAGCGCACAGGCGGCCCTGGCCAGGCCGCTTGCGCGCAAAGGCTGATGCGATAAACCGGAAATTGTAGCCAGCCGCCCGGGGCGTCCGGCGGGCACACCGCATAAAATGGCGGGGCCTCATCCCGACGACAGATCCATGCCCACCCGACGCATCATATTTTCGCGGCTGGCCCTCGACGCCCGCATCGGCATCCTCGAGCATGAGCGGCGCGCCACGCAGCCGCTGCACGTGGATGCGGAAATCGACGTGGACATCACCCGCCCCGTCGACGACCATGACATCCACAGCGTGCTGGACTATCGTCGGCTGCGCGAGGCCATCGTCGCGGAATGCACGCATTCGCACGTCAACCTGATCGAGACGCTGACCGAGCAGGTGGCCGCCCGGTTGCTGGCCGACTTCAAGGAAATCCGCACCGTGAAGCTGCGCATCAGCAAGCCCATGGCCTTTTCGGACTGTGCCGCCGTCGGCGTGGAGGTCGTCGTCGGCCGCGAGGACTGAAAGCCAGGCCGGCGCCGGCACGCCCCGCAGCAAACCATTGACCAAGCAGCCAAATATGAACGCCCCGGACCCACACATCGCAGATGCCGCGCGCACCGAATGCCGCCGCATCGAGCGCAACAAGCTGGCCAAGCGACTGCAGCGCGAAGTCGGCCGCGCCATTGCCGACTACAACATGATCGAGCCCGGCGACAAGGTCATGGTTTGCCTGTCCGGCGGCAAGGACTCCTACGGGCTGCTGGACATCCTGCTCGCGCTGCGGGCCCGCGCGCCCATCCCATTCGACATCGTCGCCGTCAACCTGGACCAGAAGCAGCCCGGGTTTCCCGCCGACGTGCTGCCCAATTACCTGCGCTCGCGCGAGATCCCTTTCCACATCGAGACGCAGGACACCTATTCCATCGTCACGCGGCTGGTGCCCGAGGGCAAGACCATGTGCTCGCTGTGCTCGCGCCTGCGCCGCGGCATCCTCTACCGCGTGGCGCGCGAGCTGGGCGCCACCAAGATCGCGCTGGGCCATCACCGCGACGACATCCTGGCGACGTTTTTCCTGAACCTGTTCTACGGCGGCAAGATGAAGGCCATGCCGCCCAAGCTGGTGTCCGATGACGGGCGCAACGTCATCATCCGCCCGCTGGCCTACGTGCCCGAGCGGGACCTGGTCGCCTACGCCGAATGGAAACAGTTCCCCATCATCCCCTGCTCGCTGTGCGGGTCGCAGGAAAACCTCAAGCGCAAGGAGGTTTCCCGCATGCTGGCAGAGTGGGACAAGAAGCACCCGGGGCGCGCCTGGAACATCTTCAACGCGCTTTCGCGCGTGGTGCCTTCACACCTGATGGACAGGGACCTGTACGATTTTGCCGGGCTCAAGCCCACGGGCGTGCCCGATCCGATGGGGGATACGGCGTTCGATCCGCCGCAGGACCTGGAGGACCACGCGGGCGACGACACCTGCGCGGACGGCCACGCGGCAGACTGGCCGGCCGGCGAACGACCGATCCGCTTCACTACCCTATAGCGCCGCCCGATCGCGCCGCCGACACGACCGGGACGGCGACGCAAGGCCGGTGCGTGCCGGCCTCTTAGGCGGACAAGGGTTCGGAAATCTCGATCAGGTTCTGGTCCGGGTCGCGCAGATAGATGGAGCGCAGGCGCGACACCGCGCCGGTGCGCTCCACCGGCCCTTCGATGATGGGCACCTGCAGCGCCTCCAAGCGCCGGATGACGTCGTCCAAGGACACGGACGCGATGAAGCACAGGTCCAGCGCGCCTGGCGTGGGCAGATGCGCCTTGGGCTCGAACTCCCTGCCCTTGACGTGCAGGTTGATCTTCTGGTTGCCGAAGCGAAGGGCCTTGCGACCTGCGCCGAAGGTCTCCAGCGTCATCCCCAGCACGTCGACGTAAAAGCGCACGCAGGCCGCCTCGTCGGCAGTCGTCAACACGAGATGGTCGAGGTGATCGATCATGACGGCTCCTTCATCCCTTCCCATTGCGGGCCGGGCACCGAAATGTCGAACAAGGCCAGCACCCGCGCCACCGTGTGGTCGACCATTTCCTCGATGGATTGCGGCCGGTGGTAAAAGGCCGGCAGCGGCGGGAAAATCACCCCGCCCATTTCCGTCACGGCGGTCATGTTGCGCAGGTGGGCCAGGTTCAGGGGCGTTTCGCGCACCAGCAGCACCAGGCGGCGACGCTCCTTGAGGGTCACGTCGGCCGCGCGGGTAATGAGGTTATCGGAAAGCCCGTGGGCCACGGCCGCCAGCGTGCGCATCGAGCACGGCGCAATGACCATGCCAGCGGTATCGAAGGCGCCGCTGGCCAGCGTCGCGCCCACGTCGCGCACCCCGTGGGTGACGTCAGCCAGGGCATGCAGGTCCTGGCGGCTCATGCCCAGTTCATGGCGGGCGTTGAGCACGCCCGAGGCCGAAACGATGACATGTGTTTCGACGTCGGGCACCGCACGCAGCGCCTGGAGCATGCGCACGGCATAGATGGCGCCGGTGGCGCCGGTGATGGCGACCACCAGCCGGCGCGGCTGGCTCACTGGGCGGCCTCGAGCGCGCCGGCCTTCTCCAGCAGCGCCTTCAGTTCGCCGGTTTCGTTCATCTCGCCCATGATGTCCGAGCCGCCGATGAACTCGCCGTTGATGTACAGCTGCGGGATGGTGGGCCAGTTGGAGTATTCCTTGATGCCCTGGCGCACTTCCTCGTCCTCGAGCACGTTGACGGTGACGAGCTTTTTCACGCCACAGCTTTTCAGGATCTGGATGGCGCGGCCGGAGAACCCGCACTGCGGGAACTGGGCCGAGCCCTTCATGAAAAGCACCACCGGGTGCTTGGTGACGGTTTCGCGTATGAATTCCTGGACGTCGCTCATGATTCGCCTCGTTAGGCAGGGTGCAATGGATGGATTATAGGTAGCCGCCACTGATCCGCTCGATGCCGGCCAGGTCGCGCCGGCTGGCCACGTCGCGCAGCCCGGCGGCAGACAGCAATTGCCGCACGGCCCCGGCCTGGTCCCAGCCGTGCTCGACCCACAGGGCGCCGCCGGGCGCCAGCCGCTGCGGCGCGCCTTGGGCCAACACGCGCAGGGCCGACAGCCCGTCGGCGCCGTCGGTCAGCGCCATGCCCGGCTCGTGGCGCAGGTCGCCCTGCGCGAGATGGGGGTCGGCCGCGGCGATGTAGGGCGGATTGGCCACGATCAGGTCATAGCGCCCCCCTTCGGGCAGCGCCGCATACCAATCGCCCTGCAGGAACTCGACGCGCGCGCCCAGCCGGGCCGCGTTGTCGGCGGCAACCGCCAGCGCCGCGGCGCTCGCGTCGGTGGCCGTGACCCGCGCCCGCGGAAAAGCCAGCGCGATCGAGATCGCGATGGCCCCGCTGCCCGTGCCCAGGTCGACGACCGTCGGCGCCGCGCCCCCGGCAGCCAAGCTGCGCAGGTGCGCCAGGCCCGCCTCGACCAGCAGCTCGGTCTCGGGGCGGGGGATGAGGACGGCATCGGTCACGCGAAACATGTGGCCCATGAACTCGCGCTGCCCGATCAGGTAGGCCATGGGACGGCCAGCACGGCGAAGGGCGGCCAGCTCGCGAAACGTGGCCGCCGCCTGCGGCGCGACCGGATCGGTATCGTGGGCGATCAGCCAAGCGCGCGGCCGGTCCAGCACATGCGACATCAGCATGGCGGCCTCCAGGCGCGGCAGCCCGCAGCCGTCGGCCAGCTCGCGCACGGTGGCGGCCGCCTGGCCCCCGCTGCCTGTTATGTCCGCATCCATCGCGTCGTCACTCGTCGGCGAGCGCGGCCAGCTGCTCGGCCTGGTGCTCGGCGATCAGGGCGTCGGTCAGTTCGTCCAGGTCGCCTTCCATGACTTGCTGCAGCTTGTGCAGCGTCAGGTTGATGCGGTGGTCGGTCACCCGGCCCTGGGGAAAGTTGTACGTGCGGATGCGCTCGGACCGATCGCCCGAGCCGACCAGGCTCTTGCGCTGGGCGGCCTCGCGGCTTTGGCGTTCGCGCTGCTCCTTGTCCTTCAAGCGCGCAGCCAGCACCTGCATGGCCTTTTCGCGGTTGCGATGCTGCGACCGATCGTCCTGGCATTCCACCACCAATCCGGTGGGCAGGTGGGTGATGCGCACCGCCGAATCCGTCTTGTTGACGTGCTGGCCGCCCGCGCCACTGGCGCGAAACGTATCGATGCGCAAATCCGCCGGGTTGATGACGATCTCGGTGGCGGCGTCGGCCTCGGGCATGATGGCCACGGTACAGGCCGAGGTATGGATGCGCCCTTGCGCCTCGGTCGCCGGCACGCGCTGCACGCGGTGCGCGCCGGACTCGAACTTGAGCCGGCCGTACACGCCATCGCCTTCGATGCGCGCGATCACTTCCTTGTAGCCCCCGAGTTCCGAGGGGCTTTCGGACATGATTTCCACCCGCCAGCCGCGCTGCTCGGCATAGCGCGTATACATGCGCAGCAGGTCACCCGAAAACAACGCGCTTTCGTCGCCGCCGGTACCGGCGCGGATTTCCAGGAAGACGCTGCGATCATCGTCCGGATCGCGCGGCAGCAGCAGCACCTTCAGCCGACCTTCCAGCTCCTCGATCTTGGCCCGCGCCAGCTCGATCTCCTCCTGGGCCATTTCCTTCATTTCGGGGTCGGCGAGCATGGATTGCGCCGTCTCCAGGTCGGCCTCGGCCTGGGTGTACGCCTTGAAGGCCGCCACCACGGGCTCGAGCTCGGCGCGCTCGCGCGACAGCTTGCGAAAGCGGTCCATGTCCGCAGCCGTGTCCGGTTCCGCCAGCAAGGCGTCGACTTCGATCAGGCGGCGGGAAATCTGCTCCAGCCGGTTGCGCATGGAAGGTTTCATGGACGGTATCTGCGTGACGGAAATCGTTGATGGCTTAAGGGAAATCGCTTTGGCGACACGGGCGGGTGCCCGGCGGATGGCGAAGCAGCCGGGCGCCGGATCGGCCCCGGCCCGCGGCGCGGCACACGCAGCGCCGCTACCGGCGCGTATCGCGGGAAGGGAACAGGCGCGGCAGCCAGCCCAGCAACTGCTGGCGCTCCTCGCCCTCGCTGTGGTTGAGCGCGGCCAGCGGGCCGTGCAGGTACTTCTGGGTCAGCGCGTGCGAGAGCTGCTCGAGCACGGCTTCCGGGGATTCGCCGCGCGCAAGCAGGCGCCGCGCACGTTCGAGCTCGGCAGCGCGCAGCGCATCGGCGGCCTGGTGCAGGTCGCGGATCACCGGCACCAGCGCCCGTGACTGCATCCAATGCATGAAACTCTGGACGCGCGTCTCGATGATGGCCTCGGCCTGCACCACTGCGGCGCGGCGCGCATCGGTGCCGCTTTGCACCAGCTTGCCCAAGTCGTCCACCGAATACAGGTAAACGTCGTCCAGGCGCGCGACCTCGGGCTCGATGTCGCGCGGCACGGCAAGGTCCACCATGACGATGGGGCGGTGGCGGCGCAGCCGCGTGGCGCGCTCGACCATCCCCAGCCCGAGGATGGGCAAGGAGCTGGCCGTACAGGACACCACCACGTCGAACTCGGCCAGCCGCTCGGGCAGGTCGGTCAGCTTCATGGTCGACGCCGCAAAGCGCCCGGCCAGCTGCTCGGCGCGCTCCAGCGTGCGGTTGGCCACCACCATGGCGCGCGGCCGGCGCGCGGCAAAGTGCGTGGCGCACAGTTCGATCATCTCGCCCGCGCCGATGAACAGGGTGTGGGCCTGTCCGAGGTCGCCAAAGACCCGCTCGGCCAGCCGCACCGCGGCCGCGGCCATGGACACCGAGTGCGCGCCGATGGCCGTCTGCGAGCGGACTTCCTTGGCCACCGCGAAGGTGCGCTGGAACAGCTGGTGCAACAGCGTGCCCAGCGAACCAGCCTCGTCGGCGGCGCGCACCGCGTCCTTCATCTGGCCCAGGATCTGCGGCTCGCCCAGCACCATGGAGTCCAGGCCGCTCGCCACGCGAAAGGCGTGCCGCACCGCGCCGTCGCTTTCGTGGCGATACAGGTGAGGATCCAGGACCTGGGGCTGCAGCCGATGGAAGTCCGCAAGCCATGCGGGCAGTTCGCCGGCCACCTGCGGCTCGGCCGCGCAATAGACTTCGGTGCGGTTACAGGTCGACAGGATGGCCGCTTCCTTGACCGCGCCGCCAAACGCCGAGCGCAGCCCCTGCAGGGCCGGCTTGATGAGCTCCATCGGCATGGCCACGCGTTCGCGCACCGACACTGGGGCGGACTGGTGGTTCAGGCCGAAGGTAAGGACGTTGAGGGACATCGCACGGCGCAGCGCGCCAAGGCGCGGCGGTCGGTAAAGGGACGTGGACAGGCCAGAATTATAGTCCGGGACGAACTTTTCCTGCAGACGCCCAGGATTTCGTGTATAGTTGCGGGCTTTGCCGGCCTGGTAGCTCAGTTGGTAGAGCAGCGGACTGAAAATCCGCGTGTCGGTGGTTCGATTCCGCCCCAGGCCACCATTCTGCTGTTCCAGCACGGTTCAAAACCTCCCAAATCTTCAAAAAATCAATGTCTTAGGCGCAATTCGCTGCCCAGGACGTCTCACTGCGCGCCGCTACATCCCGAGTTTGTCTGTACCCCAGTTTGTACCCCACAATGGTTTCGTCATTAACGGCCTCTGGGGGTACAAGTCATGGGCTTACTGAGCGAGACTCAGATCAGAGCGGCCAAGCCCGGCCCAAAAGAATATCTGCTGAACGACGGCGACAACCTTTACCTGCGCGTTCGAGCGACAGGCAAGGCATGGATCTATCGGTACATGAGACACGGCAAGCCGGTGAAGCTGGGCATGGGGCCGTATCCGGGCGTCACGCTGGCCCAGGCTCGGATCAAGGCAAACGAGGCAAACAGCCTACGTGCCAACGGTCAGGACCCCAAGGACGTTCGTGACCGCGAGGAAGAACTGGCCCGGACCGCCCGCCTTCAAACTTTCGAACTCATGGGGTAATCCCCCCATTTTTAGCGCTTGCCAGAAGTAGGAACGCTACGCGGCCAT
>CALEQZ010000074.1 GCA_937908115.1 uncultured Alcaligenaceae bacterium
GGGGCCCGCCACATAGCATTCTAACTGAATGCGATGTGGCGGGCCCCCAAGGGGCTGCATGTGGGCTCCCTCCCCAACCCTCCCTCCGCGAGGGAGGGCGCCACGCTTGAACTGAATGCGATGTGGCGGGCCCCTAAGGGGCTGCATGTGGACTCCCTCCCCAGCCCTCCTCAAAAAAATACTTACGCCATTTCTTCGGGCGCGAATTCGAGCCAGAGGTCGGCGCGGGGGAAGTACAGGGCGGCCTGGACGGGCCGCGCGTCCAGCGCGTGGACTTGGGCACAATAGCGCTGCAGCTGCGCGGCGTAGCGGGCACGCATGCGGGCGGAGAACGATTCCAGGCTTTCGCCCGGTGCGGGCCGCCCGGTCTTGTAGTCCACGACCAGCCAGCCGGCCTCGCTGGAAAGGGCCAGGTCGATGATGGACACTTTGCCCTGCAGGTCCAGCAACGGCCATTCGCGCCGCGCGTCAGCGTGTCCGAGCAGCCACCGCCCGCGCTCGCTGGACAAGGTGGCTTGCAAGGTTTCCATCACCTGCGCAGCACACGCGTCCAGCTGTGCGTCGGGCACGCCCGCGCGGCCGAGCTGGCGGCGGATGCGCGGCAGCCACTGCGGCAGCTCGTCGGGCGCAGGCCAGGCTGCCGGCCCCTCTGCGCCCAGCCACGCCAGCCACGCGTGGGCGACCGTGCCGACGATCGACTCGTAGGCTGGCTCGGCCGCCAGACGGAACGCAGCCAGCTTATCCGGGCGATTGCCCACCGCCTCGCTTTCGGCCGGGGAGGATGCACCAACCGCGCCCTCGAGGCCGCCGACCCCAGCGCCCGCGATGCCTGCCGCCGGCGCCACGTCCGGCAGCGCCTGCCGCGCAATGCGGCGCAGCGCCGGCCCGGTCAAAGGCGCGTCACTGTCTTCCATCGCATGGGCCGGCACGATCACTTCGGCCTCATGCCCGACGTAGGGCCACAGCCGGCCGAGCAAGCTGGCTGCCGGCGGCGGTTTGGGCTGGTCTGCCTCGTCAGGCGCCACCGTACCGATCAGATGCAGGCGCTCACGCGCACGCGTGGCGGCCACGTACAGCAGCCGGTCGGTTTCGTAGTCGGCGCGTTGCTTTTCGCGCACGGCCAGGTAGCGCGACAGCGGGTCCGCTTCGGTATCGGCGCGCGCCTTGATCGGCCCGAGCAACACCCTGCCCTCGCTTTGCTCGAAGCGCACCAAGGGTGCGGCATCACCGCGCGGCACGCGCTGCAACCCGTAGAGGATGACCGTGTCGAACTGCAGCCCCTTGGCCTTGTGCATGGTCATGATTTCCACCACCGGGCTGCCGCTTTGCGGGGCGGCGTACAAGCGACCGATTTCCGTCTCCAGCCGGGCCAAATCCAGCCCGCCATAGGGGGCGATGCGCTCGATCAACTGGAACACGCTTTGCGCATCCGCCAGGTCGCTTTCAGTGCCATACACCGACGGTCCGCCCAGTCGGGTCCAGACCGCTTCGACCCAGGCTGCAAGCGGTTCGGCGCCCGATGCGTTGCCGCGGTCGAGCAACGCCCGCGCCGCGTGCGCCAGGCGCAGGCGCTCGTCGGTAGGCAGGCGTTCGGCGGTGCCGTCGGCCAGGGCGCGGGCCATCAGCAGCGGCACGGGTGTGAGGTGGTCATTGCCGAATAGCTCGGTCAGGCTGGCCAGCGTCAGGCCGCACCATGGGGCGCGCAAGACGGACAGCCAAGCCATGCGATCACCCGGATGCGACAGCGCGCGCACCAACTGCACCAGGTCGCTGACCACGGGGCGCATGGCCAGCGGCACCAGCTCCACGGCGCGCACCGGCACGCCCGCCTGCGCCAGGCGCCGTGCCAGCGCACCCAGGTGGTTGCGCGCGCGCACCAGGACCGCCACGGGGTGCTCACTGCCGCGGTGACGATCGAGCGCCTCGCGCACCAGCCGCACCGCCAGCGCCTCGGCCTGCCCCTCGGCAGCGTCGCCTTGGCCGCAAACCGCGTGCACGCTGACCGCCGGGCCATCCAAGGCGGGATTGAAGGCGCTCGACGGCGCATAGCGGATCGCGCCAGTTGCCGGCTCATCGCGCGCCGGCAACAGCGCGCCGAACACCCGGTTGACCCAATCGACGATGCCGGCCTGCGACCGGAAGTTGTCGGTCAGCTGCAAGAAGCGTGGGCGAACCTGGCCGATGCCCTGGTCGCGCACTTGCAGGAACAGCCCCACCTCGGCCTTGCGGAACCGGTAGATGGATTGCATCGGGTCGCCAACCAAAAACAGCGTCCGGCCGTCGCCCGGCTGCCAGCCCGAGGTCAAGGTACGCAGCAGTTCGACCTGCGCCTGGCTGGTGTCCTGGAACTCGTCGATCAGCAAGTGGCGAAGCCCAGCATCGAGCGAAAGCAACAGCTCACCGGGATCGTCGGCGCTGCCCAGCGCCGACGCGGCACGTTGGGCGATTTCGATGAAATCGACCTCGCCGGCCTGCGCGAACCGCACGCGCAGCTGCGCCGCGGCCAACAGCAGCACGTGGAGCTGGGCGCCGAGGATTTCCCACTGGGCGTCGCTCAAGCGCGGATCGGGGATGTCGCGCACGGCTGCAAGGCGCGCGCACCAACCGGTGTCTTCGGCAGCAGCAGCCTGCAGCCACTGGGCGAAACGCTCCTTGTGCGCGGTCTTGGGCGCGAAACCCAGCTTGGCGTTGATCCCGCCCGGCTTGCGCAGCTCGCCCTTGCCCGTCAGCAGCAAATGGGCCAGGCAACGCCATCTCGGCAAGGCATCGGGGCTGGCCGGCAGCGCCGCGCCGTCCCAGTCCTGCAAGGCTTGCAAAGGGTTGTCGCCGCCACCGGCGGCCAGCGCCTCGCACGCCATGCGCGCCGGTTCCGCGAGCGCCTGCGACCAGCCCGCCGGTAGGCGTTCGGCCAAGGCCGCCAGTTGTTCACGCACGGCTTCGCGCAATGCGCTTTCGAGCAGTTCGCGGTCGCGCCCATGGCCAAGCAGCGGCAGCCATTGGTCGCGCTGCGCGAGCATGCCCGCGAGCGCCTGGCGCGCGGCCTGCACGTCGACGTCCAGGTGTGCCAACAGGGCGCGCACGGCCGGCTCCTCGTCAGCCATGGCGAGCGTGGCCGAAGCCGCGGCGAGGTAATGGGGCTGCGCGTCGTCCGTGATGGCGGGCATGCCGCCCAGTTCGGACAGCCAGGGCATGGCACGTACCAGCGACGCGCAGAACGAGTCTATGGTCCGTATGGCCAGCCGTGCCGGATGGTCCAGCAACCCCCAGCCCAGCTGCGCGTCGCGCGCAAGCGCCGCCCGCGCAAGCTCCCAGCTGCGCCGCCGGTGGCGGCCTTGCGGCTCCGGGCCCCGGCCGGCGCGCAGCTTTTCCAGCACGCGGTCGTGCATTTCGGCCGCAGCCTTACGCGTGAAGGTGATGGCAACGATCTCTTCCGGCCGTTGCACCGTGGCCAACAGCGCCAGGATGCGGTCGGTAAGCAGTTCGGTCTTGCCCGAGCCGGCCGGCGCCTGCACCAGGAACGATTGCGACGGATCCAGCGCCAGCTCGCGCTGGGCCTGGTCGTGTGGCAGCCGCTCAATCATCGCCGACCTCCTGCTCCAGGCGCAGGAAAGGCAAGGCGTCGCAGTACTTCAGATCATCGCGGCGCATCGCCGCGTTGGTCGCCACGCCCGCTGCATACTCGTCGGCCAGTGCCTGCACGGCGCGACGCCATCGCTGCAGCACGCCGCCCCAATCCGTGTCGCGAAAAGCCTCCCAATCCTGGGGCGCGTCCACACCGGGCAGGCCCACGTCCACGTCGGCCAGTCCTGCTGCGTCGGCATGGCGGGCATGCACGCGCGCAAGCACCAGGCCGCAGACGGCCTGCTCGCCCGCGCCAAGCACCGCCGCGTAGAAAGGCAGTTGCAGGTTGACGGGCCGCTCGCGCGTCCAGTCGGACTCGGGCGACGCCAGACCCATGCCGGTCTTGTAATCGACGATGAGGACGCTGCCGTCGGCCAGCCGGTCGACGCGGTCCAGCCGCAGGTTCAGCGTCAGTGGGCCGTGCTGCCACGCCCGTTCATATTCCAGCTGTTCGACCGCAAACGGCGTGCGCTGCGCTTCCACGTCCAGCCAGGTGGCCAGCACCGAGCAGGCGCGCTCGCACTCCAGTTGGCGCAATGCCGGCGAATAGTCGCGCAGATGCGCGTCGGCCGCCGCGTCGACCCGCGCGCGCAGGAAATCGGGCAGGCGGCCGGACCGCAGGTATTCGTGCAAGGTTTCCTGGTCGCGCAAGTCGCGCCATATGGCTTCGAGCGCCGCATGCAGGAACTGTCCGCGCGCGCTCGTGGTGGCCGGCTCGGCGTAATCCGGCAGGGCACGCGCGCCCAGGCGATGACGCACGTAGGCCCACATCGGGTTGCGGGACTGCGTATCGAGCACGTCCAAGCCGCCAACCGTGGGCCTATCGGCCGCAAGCGGCAGCCCTTGTTCGTCGCGCAGCGATTCCATCGGCACGGGCTGGGGTGCTGCCGGCGGCTGGGGAGCGAGCATCGCCGGCAGCGCGGCGATCATGGGCGCCGGGCGCAACGCGCGCTCGCCGTCGAACTGCGGGTGGGAGAAAACGACCTGCGGCGCGCATCGACAGAGGGACGCGAAAAGCTCCTGCGCCCATTGGCGTTCGCGCTCCGGCGTGGCCCGCGGCGCGCCGGCCCGGCGCAGCACCGCCAGCGGCAGCAGCGGATTGGGCTTGGGCGTGGCCGGCAGCACCTCGTCGGACAGGCCCAGCACCCAAACCCCATCCCAGCGCCCACCCTCGGCTTCGAGCAGGCCCAGCACGTCCAGGCGCGCGCCGGGGTCACGCTGCGGCTGGAACAGCGTATCGGCCGCCAGATCGGCCAGCAAGGAAACGGCTTGGCTGGCGTCGAGCTTGCCCACCACGGTCATCCCGGCATAACGATCCAGCGCCGCCTCGAAGGCCTCGCACACCTGGTAGCCGGCACTGTCCAGCGCCCGGTCGCCCGGAAAACCCAGTGCAGCGAGCGCGGCACGAAAACGGCGCCCCCAGGCATCGGCAGGCGCCTCCTCCTGCGACCCGCCCCAAGCTTGCCAAGCCTTGCGCCAGCCGGCGGCCAGCCTGGGACAGCGCTCGAGCTCACGCATCCACTCGGTCAGCGCCAGGACCACGCGTTGGCGCCGGCGCCACTTTGCATCCAACCCGGCGTGGACGCCCGCCTCGTCGACATCGCCCGCGCAATGCCCGGCCAGCAACGCGGCCCCGACCATGGGCACCGGGCAGGCACGATCCTCGGCGAACTTGACCAGCACGGACAACCAAGCCAGCGCCGCGCGCACCGCCGGCCACTCAGACAGCGGCCGGCCCACGGCCACGTTAAAGGGTAGCGCGGGCCCCTGCGGCCCGGCGGCGAGCATCCGTGCCAAGTAACGGCGCGCCAGCGGCGCGTCCTGCTGCAGCTGGGCGGCGACGATCGCATAGCGCCCCTTGGGATCGGCGCGCAGCCTTTCGGCCGCCCAGGCCGCGGCGGCTTGCCATTCGGCGTAGCGGTCCGCAGCGCGCAGGCAAACAGGCGAAGCGGCCTCGCCCTCGTCCAGCAACCGCGCCGTGGTCACCGAGGCGCGGCGCAACACGTCCAGCAGCCGCGCCAGCCGCGGGCTGATCTCGCCAAAGCCGGCCAGCACCAGGTGGCGCATGCCCGGCGGCGCGCCGGCATCCAACCGGCGCAGCACGTTTTCGTATCCCGTGTTCTCGTCCTCGGCGCCGGCGCGCTCGAGCGCGTCGCGATACGCCCGGCGCCAGACGGCCAGCCGCTGATACTCGGGCGTTTCCAGCGCAGGGGGCACGGACAGCATCCATTCGTCGATCTGGCTGTCGGCGTCGGCGGCAAGCGCCGCAGCCTGCGCGACGTCGAGCAACGGGCGGTCGGCTTCAGCTTGGGAGATGACCTGGGCCCATAGCCAGCGCGCGGCAAAACCGTCCAGCCGCCGGCCGGCGACGTCCGCATCGGGCAAGAAGGCATGCGCGTCGGCGACATGGCGCAGCCAGGCCGACAACGGCATGATGCGCGCAAGCTCCGCGGCGCGCCGGCCGTCGCCCAGCCTGGCCGCCAGTTCGGCGACCAGGCGGCGCGCCAGGCGATTGTTGACGGTCAGCACCACCGTGTCCGCGGCAGGCAGCGCCGCCACTGCGTCCAGCGTCAGGCCGGGCAGATCGGAAACGGAAAGCGGCATCTTGGGACGGCGGGTACGCGAAAGCGGTTCAAAAACCGCACAAGGCTACCAAAGCATCCCAGCTCAGCCGAAGGCCAGGACTGGAATACCCCCAAAATCCCAGCGCGACGACCGCTGCAAAGGCGGCGTACCCGGTCCATCGCCAGCCACGGCCGGCCCGGCGCGACGCGTCGGCTTGGCCGTCTTTGCGATCGTCGGTGCAGGCCGGATCCGTCATGGCTAGGCTCCCGCCGGCGCCAGCGGCCTTTCGCGCACCGGCAGGCACAGCGCCGCCGCGACCAGCGCCAGCACCACGCCCAGCCACCAGACGAGATCGTAGCTGCCCGTGCTGGCATAGGCCGCGCCGCCCAGCCACACGCCGATGAAGCTGCCCACCTGGTGGCCAAGGAAGACGATGCCCGACAGCGTTGCGGCGTAGCGCAGCCCGTAGATCTGGCCGATCAGCCCTTGCGTCAAGGGTACGGTGCCCAGCCAGAACAGCCCCATCCAACCGGCGAATACGTACAGCACGAAGGGCGACATGGGCATGGCCAGCAGCCAGAGAATGCCCACGGCGCGCAGGCCGTAGACCCAGGCAAGCAGCCGCTTCTTGCTGTAGATGCCACCCAGCTTGCCGGCGCCGAAGGAGCCGATGACGTTGAACAGGCCGATCAGGGCGAGCGCCATCGCGCCATTGCTGGCGTTCAGCCCCGCGTCCGTGACATAGGCCGGCAGGTGCAGCGTGATGAATGCGGTGTGAAAGCCGCAGACGAAATAACTCCAGAACAGGAAATGGAACGATGGGTGGGCGACCGCCTGCCGCACTGCGACGCTCAGCGACTGGGCGCCGGCCGAAGCGTCGGGCCTACCCCGCAGGCCCCAGGCCAGGGGAATGGCCGTCGCCACGAACAGCGACAAGACCCAGAGCGCGCCGTACCACTGCAAGCCGTCTATCAGCGCCTGGCCGGCGGGCACGACGAGGAACTGCCCCAGGGAGCCGCCCGCGCTGACGATGCCCATGGCCGTGCTACGCGAGGCCAGCGGCACCGAGCGTGCGACCACGGGCAGGACGACGGGAAAGGTCATGCCTGCCTGGCCCAACCCCACCAGCACGCCGGCCGACAGGAACAGCATGAGCTCGTCGCCCGCAAAGCGGGTGCCCAGCATGCCAAGGCCGTACAACAGGCCGCCCAGCGCGATGGTACGGCCCGAGCCGTAACGGTCGGCCATCATCCCCATGACGATGCTCGCCGCCCCCCAGACCAGGTTCTGCAGCGCGAACGCCATGGAAAAGACGTCCCGCCCCCACCCCTGGTCCAACCCCATGGGCTGCATGAACAGCCCGAAGGTGGCCCGCACGCCCATGGCGAGCATCACCACCAGCGTGCCCAGGATCACGGTGCGCACGGAAAACGATTCAGCAGACGAAGACATGGAAATTCCCAAAAGGCCGGCCACCGGCAGGCGGGCGAAAACGGCGGGCGCCGACGCGCACCATCGGGGGGCAATCATACATAAGGGGCGGCGAAGATCGGTACAATTCCCTTTTCCTCGCCGTAGTTAAATGGATATAACTTCCCCCTCCTAAGGGGAGATTACAGGTTCGATTCCTGTCGGCGAGGCCACCGTCCGGGGCCGCGCGCCCCGGGCCAATTCCCACGGCCGCAAGCCGCCTTTGCCCGTCAATCCAGCGCCGCAGACACCGGATTGGCATCGAGCAGCCGCGCCGCCTGGCGGGGATCCACCCCCACCAAGAACCCGCGCCGGCCGCCGTTGACGTACATGCGCTCCAGCGCCAGGATGCTTTGCTCGACCCAAACCGGCATGCGCTTGCGGGTGGCAAACGGGGACGTGCCCCCGACCAGGTAACCCGAATGCCGCTGGGCCGTTTGCGGTTGGCACGGCTGCACCCGCTTGGCGCCGATTTGGCGCGCCAGGTTCTTGGTCGACACTTCGCGGTCTCCGTGCATGAGCACGACCAGCGGGCTGCCGTTCTCGTCCTCCATGATCAGCGTCTTGACCACGGCATGCGGGTCCAGCCCGAGCTGGCGCGCCGCCTCAGGGGCGCCGCCGTGCTCGACGTAGTCGTAGGTATGCTCGGAAAAGGCCAGTCCCTGCTTGCGCAGGAACTGCGTGGCGGGCGTCTCGGAAACGTGGCGGGATTTGCTCATGGATAGATGTGCCAGCAGCCGGGGCTGTGCCCCGGCCGCACTGCGCGCGGCCGGGTCCTACCCCCGGGGGTGATGGCGCGCGTGCAGCGCCTTCAGGCGCTCGCGCGCCACGTGAGTGTAGATCTGCGTGGTCGATATATCGGCATGGCCCAGCAGCATCTGCACCACGCGCAGATCCGCGCCGTGGTTCAGCAGGTGCGTGGCAAAGGCATGGCGCAGCACGTGGGGCGACAGCGGCGCATGCACGCCAGCCTGCACGGCATACTTCTTGATCAGCTGCCAGAACGCCTGGCGCGTCATGGCCTGGGCCCGGCCGGTGACGAACAGCGCGTCGCTGACGCGACCAGCCAGCAGCAGCGGCCGGGATTGCGAGCAATAACGCGCGATCCAGTGTGCGGCTTCGGCGCCCAGCGGCACCAACCGGTCCTTGCCGCCCTTGCCGCGGGTTACCCGCACCACGCCCTCATCCAGGTTGACCTCCAGCATGCCGAGGTTGACGAGCTCGGACACGCGCAGGCCAGTCGCGTAAAGGGTTTCGAGCATGGCCCGGTCACGCAGCCCGAGCTCGGAGTCGACGTCGGGCGCTGCGAGTAGCGCCTCGACCTGCGCCTCGGTCAGCGTCTTGGGCAGGCGCGGCGCCTGCCTGGCGCTGCGCAGCGCCAGGCAGGGGTCGCTTGCGACCCGGTGCTCGCGTAGCGCCCAGGCGTAATAGCGGCGCAAGGTAGCCAGGCGCCGGTTGGCCGTGGACGGACGCGTCTGCGCATGCCGCTCGGCAAACCAGGCCTCGATGTCGGCGCGGCCGGCCTGGTCCAGCGCCAGGCCGCGCGTGTCACGCAGCCACGCCTGGAAGCCGGCCAGGTCGCGCCGGTAGGCGGCCAGGGTGTTGGCAGACAAGCCGTCCTCGAGCCAGACGGCATCCAGGAAGGTGTCGATGTCCGGTTGGTCGGTGGCGGCCGGCATGCAGCGATACGCGAGGGACAGTCAGAGGGCGCAATGTGCGCCGTGCAAAACGACGGCGGCGGGCATTGCCCGCCGCCTGGGGCCCGACGCGGGCCCGCTCATGCCGAGTACGGCGCGCCTGGATGGCGCGCTTTACTGCAGCGTGATGTTTTGCTTTTGCACGACGTCGCGCGCCCAATCGTACTGCGCGCGGATCTCCTTGGCGAACTCCTCAGGCGTGTTGCCCGACGGCGAAGAACCTTGCTCTTCCAGCGCCTTGATCACCTTGGGATCCTTGAGCGCCACCACGGCGGCATCGCGCAGCTTGTTGACGATGTCCATCGGCGTGCCGGCCGGCGCCAGCAGGCCGTACCAAACCGGCTGGTTCAGCTCGGGATAGCCGACCTCGGCCAGCGTGGGCACATCCTTGAGCGAGCCGATGCGCTCCGGCCAGGCCACCGCCAGGGCGCGCAGCTTGCCGGCCTGGATTTGCGGCATGGACGAAGGCAGGTTGTCGAACAGCAGTTCGATCTGGCCGCCGACCGCATCGGCCAGCGCCGGACCCGAACCCTTGTACGGGACGTGCACGATATCGGTCTTGGTCGACATCTTGAAGGCTTCGCCGAACAGGTGCAGCACGCCGCACGTGCCGGAGCTGCCGTAGGAGTACTTGCCCGGGTTCTTCTTCAGCTCTTCAAGCAGCCCGGCGAAATCCTTGGCCGGAAACTTGGGGTTGGCCGAAATCACGTTGGCCGTGTTGGCGAAGTTGGTGACCGGCTGGAAGTCCTTGATGGGGTCGTACGGCAGGTCATTGGGACGGCAGGCCGGGTTGACGGCCATGGTCGAGACGGTCGCGATCGACAGCGTATAGCCGTCGGGCTGGGCGCGCGCCGCTTCGGCCGCGCCGATGGCCCCGCCCGCGCCGCCTTTGTTTTCCACCACCATGGGTTGGCCGAGCTCCTCGCTCATGCGCTGGGTGACCAGCCGGGCGATGATGTCGGTCGAGCCGCCCGGGGCGAAAGGCACGATGACGCGGATCGGTTTGGTCGGATAGCCGTCGGCTGCCAGCGCGGGGCCGGCCAGCGCGGCCGCGACGGCCAGGATGGCGGCAAGGACGGGTTTCTTCTTCATGTGTGTTTCCTCCTCGTGATGCACATGCGCTTGTCTTGCAAGCATTGTCGATTGGAAGTCCGGCACCGTTTGCGGTACCGTCGCGAGGCGGTCCGGCTCGTGGCCGAAGCTGCCGGCGGAAGCCACCGAGAATATCAGCATTCCGCCTCGGCTGCAGCGCGCCGGCGTGCCCGGCCGCGGTTGACGGCTGCCCTGGGGCGCCCCTGTTCGGAAAGGAATCCATGTCGGTTGCTGTGCTCGTCCTGCCGGATTTTCTGCTGGTCGCACTCGGCTGGCTGCTTCGGCATCGGTTCGGTTTTTCGCGCGAGTTCTTTGCCGGCCTGGAGCGCCTGGTCTATTACCTGTTACTGCCGGCACTGCTGTTCAGGTCGGTGTTGCGCGTGCCGCTGACCGCTGGCGCGGCCGCCGACCTCATCGTCGCGACCGCGCTGGTCGTAGGCGCGGGCATTGCGTTGGCATGGCCCGCCCGCCATGCGCTGCGCGTGCCGGCGATCGTGCATGCGTCGGCGGCACAGTGCGCCTATCGCTTCAACACCTACATCGGGCTGGCGCTCGCGGCCAGCCTGGGGGGCGAGCAGGGACAAAGCATCATGGCGCTGGTGATGGGCTTTGCGGTCGCACTGGGCAACTTCGCGGCGGTCTGGTCGCTGGCGCGCCACAACGGGTCGGGGCTGCTCGGCGAGCTCGCCCGCAACCCGCTGCTGGGCGCCGCCGTCGCCGGCCTGGCGTGCAACCTGGGCGGAATCACGCTGCCGGTGCCCGTGGACACGATGCTGGCGCGACTGGGCGCGGCCGCCGTGGCGCTGGGCATACTCTGCGTGGGCGCCGGGCTATCGTGGCAGGCAGGCAAAGGCGCCGCCCCACTCATGGGCTGGATGCTTGCCATCAAGCTGGGCATCCTGCCGGCGATCGCGCTGGCCTTGGGGCCGCTGCTCGGCTTGCCGCCGCTTCAGCAGCAAATGCTGGTCCTCTTCGCATCCTTGCCCACCGCCTCGGCTTCGTATGTGCTGGCCGTGCGCATGGGGGGCGACGGGCCCATCGCCGCCGCGCTCATCACGCTGGGCACGATACTGTCGGCTGCGACCATACCCATGTGGCTGGCGATCGCGGGCTAGCCCGGCGCGCGGCTCAATGCGCGACATCGGGCTGGCCGGCCAGGGCCGCCAGGTGAGCCAGCTTTTCGGGATTGCGCACAAGGTAGATGGCGGCGATGCGCCCGCCGTCTATGGCCAGCGTGGTCGTGCGCGGCAGGCCATCGGGTTCGATGGCGACGATGGCCGGCATCCCGTTCAAGCGCGTAATGTGCTCGGCGATGTATCCCGGCGCGTCGGGCTTGCGCGCCAGCCCGCGATAAAAGCGCGCGATGCGGTCGCTGCCCAAGACCGGGCGCAGTGCAGCTGCCTTGCGGCCCCCGCCGTCGCTATAGAGCACCGCATCTTCGGCGAGCAGGGTGCGCAGCGCATCGACGTCGCCCTCGCGCGAGGCGCGCATGAAGGCCTCGGCCAGGCGCGCGCCTTCCTCCTCGCTCGCGTTGTACCTCGGCCTGGCCTCGCGCACGCGGGCACGCGCCCGCGCGGCAAGCTGCCGGCAGGTGGCCTCCTCACGCCCAAGCGTGCGCGCGATCTCCGCATAAGGCACGTCGAAGACATCGTGCAGCAGGAACGCCGCCCGCTCCGGCGCCGATAGCCGCTCCAGCGCGAGCATCAGCGCCACGGACAGGTCGGCGGCGAACTCGCCGGGCGCCGGCCCGGCGTACCAATGCGCCTGCGGCAGCGGCTCGGGCAGCCATGGTCCGACGTATTGCTCGCGCCGTGCCTGCGCGGACTTGAGCTTGTCCAGGCACAGGCGCGCCGCTACGCGTGACAGGTAGGCGCGCGGGGAGTCGACGGCGCTGCGGTCGACCTCGCGCCAGCGCAGCCACGTATCCTGGACCACGTCCTCGGCGTCGGCCCAGGAACCCAGCATGCGGTAGGCCAGTCCGCGCAAATGACGGCGGTGGGCCTCGAAGCCATCGTCGTCGACGGCCTGCACGGCAGGAAGCGAAAGCGGCTGCGATGCCATGGCGCGTTGGCTTAGTCGACCGGGTGCGGGCGGCGAAAGCCGACACCGAAGCGGTTCCAGGCATTGATGACGTTGATCGCCAAGGTCAGGTCTACCTGCTCGGCCGGCGTGAAATGCTCGGCCAGTGCAGCGTAGTCCTCGTCCGGTGCCTGGGAGCTGGGCAGCAGCGTCAACGCCTCGGTCCAGGCCAGCGCCGCGCGCTCACGCGGCGTATATAGCGAAGACTCGCGCCACGCATCGAGCATGTACAGGCGCAATTCGCTTTCGCCCAGCTTGCGCGCGTCCGTGGTGTGCATGTGTAGGCAGAAGGCGCAGTGGTTGAGCTGCGACGCCCGGATCTTGACCAACTCGAGCAGGCTCTGTTCGAGCCCACATTGGTTGACGTATTCCTGCAAGGCCAACATGGCGCGCATCGCCTTGGGCGAGGCGGTGTAAGCATCGAGTCTGGGTGTCATTGGCATACCTCGAAAAAAACCTGCGGCAGGCAAGGCCGCACCGTTCAAGACGAGGTAGGCCGCGGCGGCGTGACGGCCTATTACCCGAAAGATTGAAACAATTTGTGTCCGACAATGGTTGCCCAGGCACCAAGGCGATGGCCATCCCACTTCGCACGGGCTACTTGCCTAGATTGGTCATGTGGGCCGGCACGACCCACTGGTCAAACTGCTCGGCGGTGACGTAACCCAGCGCCAGCGCGGCTTCGCGTAGCGAGAGGTTTTCCTTGTGAGCCTTCTTGGCGATCTGCGCGGCCTTGTCGTAGCCGATATGCGGATTGAGCGCAGTGACCAGCATGAGCGATCGCTCGACTAGCTCACCTATCCTGTCCTCGTTGGCCTCGATGCCCGCGGCGCAGTTGCGGTCGAAGCTGGCCATGCCGTCGGCCAGCAGCCGCACCGACTGCAGGAAGTTGTGGATGATCATGGGCTTGAACACATTGAGCTCGAAGTTGCCGCTGGCGCCACCCACGTTGATGGCCACGTCGTTGCCCATGACCTGCGCAGCGATCATGGTCAGCGCTTCGCACTGGGTGGGATTGACCTTGCCAGGCATGATGGAGCTGCCCGGCTCGTTTTCCGGTATGCGGATCTCGCCCAGCCCGGAGCGCGGCCCGCTGGCCAGCCAGCGTACGTCGTTGGCGATCTTCATCAGCGCGGCGGCAAGCGCCTTGAGCGCACCGTGTGCGAAAAGCAGCGCCTCATGGCCGGCCAGCGCCTGGAACTTATTGGGTGCGCTGACAAAGGCGCAGCCCGTTTCGGCGGCCAGTTCCTCGGCCACGCGCCGGCCAAATTCCGGATGGGCATTCAGCCCCGTGCCCACCGCCGTGCCGCCGATGGCCAACTGGCGCAGTCCCGGCAGCGCGGCGCGCAACTGCTCGGCAGCCAGGTCCAGCTGGGCCACGTAGCCGGAGATCTCCTGGCCGAGGGTCAGCGGCGTGGCGTCCTGCAAATGCGTACGGCCGATCTTGACGATATCCATGAAGGCCTGGCTTTTGGCGTGCAGCGTCTCCCGTAGCTGCTGCAGCGCCGGAAGCAGGCGGCCTTCGACCTGCAAGGCGGCTGCCACGTGCATGGCCGTGGGGAACACGTCGTTGGACGATTGCCCGCGGTTAACGTGGTCGTTGGGGTGCACCTTGCGCCCCGGGCCGCGCTCACCCCCGAGCAGTTCCGAGGCGCGGTTGGCCAGCACCTCGTTCATGTTCATGTTGCTCTGGGTGCCGGAGCCGGTCTGCCAGACCGACAGCGGAAACTCGTGCGGCCACTTGCCGCCGATGACCTCGTCGGCCGCCTGCACGATGGCGCGCGCGATCTCGCCGTCGAGTTCGCCGAGCGCCGCGTTCACGCGCGCCGCGGCGCGCTTGACGCGCGCCAACGCGTCGATGAGCGCGGCCGGCAGGGTTTCGGTGGAAATGGCGAAGAACTGCAGCGAGCGCTGCGTCTGCGCGCCCCAAAGCCGGTAGGCGGGGACGTCTATGGGGCCGAAGCTGTCTTGTTCGCGGCGGGTAGTCATGGCAGGTGGCGTCCGTGGTTGGTGCCGCCCCCGGACCGGCGGGGGCAAGCAAATGGGTGGGCCGGGCATCGATGGCGATCGCAGGTGGGCGGCCGGTCGCCTACCTATAATCATCGGCCCCATTCTTTCACCGGAGCGCCGCCATGTCAGCATCGCCGAGCCTGCGCCTGCACCTGCCCGACGAAACGGCCACCGAAGCGCTGGCCGCGCGCCTGGCGCCGCTGCTGACCGACCGGCCCGCGCCGGCCGCCCCCGACGCGCCACCGGGAGCCGCCGCAGGCGGGCGCATCCACCTGCGCGGCGACCTAGGCGCAGGGAAAACCGCCTTCGTGCGCGCGCTGTTGCGCGCATGCGGCATCAAGGGACGAATCAAGAGCCCTAGCTACGCCCTCCTTGAATCTTATAAAATTTCTAACTTATACTTCTATCACTTTGATTTCTATAGATTTAGCGATCCGCGGGAATGGCTGGACGCAGGGTTCCGCGATCTGTTGCGTGACGACGCCGTCGTTTTGATCGAATGGCCGGAGCGGGCGCAAGGCCTGCTGCCCGCCCCGGACATGGAAATCTTCCTGGCCTACGCCGACCGGGGACGCGACGCCGATCTGACGGTCTATACCGCGCGAGGGCAAGCATGGCTGAACGTATTGACCCAAACCGCGTCCCCCCCGGGGACGGGCGCGCCGCCACGCGGCGGCGCCTGATCGGTGCGGCAGCCACCCTGCTGGTGCTGCCCGTGGTGCCGCGCATGGCGCGCGCGGCCACCATCCTGGCCGTGCGCACCTGGCCTGCCGAGGAATACACGCGTGTCACGCTAGAGCTGGACCGCGAACTGAAGGCCGAGCACTTCACGCTGGAGAATCCGCATCGCCTGGTCGTGGATATCCAAGGCCTGACGATGAACGGCGCCATCAACGACCTGATCGCCAAGGTCAAGCCCGACGATCCCTACATCGCCAGCGTCCGCGGCGCGCAAAACCGTCCGGACGTGGTCCGGCTGGTGTTCGACCTGAAGCAGGCCATCGCGCCGCAGGTGTTCACCCTCAAGCCGGTGGGCGATTACCAGTTCCGGCTGGTGCTGGACCTTTACCCCAAAATCGCCCAGGATCCTCTGCTCGCGCTGCTGCAGCGGCAGCCGGCCATCGAGGATGACGATCCGCTAGCCAAGATCCTGGAGGACATCGCCCGCAATCCGGTCACGCCGGGACAGGATGAACTGCCGCCGGCCCCCACCGTGCCGGGCCAAATCGCCAAGCCGACGCCGCAACCGTCGCCCGCGCCGCGGCCGGGTCGGCGCCGCACGCTCATCGTGGCGCTCGACCCCGGCCACGGCGGCGAGGATCCGGGCGCCATCGGGCGCGGCGGCACGCGCGAGAAAGACGTGGTGCTGCAAATCGCCCGGCGCCTGAAAGCGCGCATCGACAGGCAGCCAGGGATGCGCGCCTACCTGACGCGCGATGGCGATTACTTCGTGCCGCTACACGTGCGGGTGCAGAAGGCCCGCCGCGTGCGCGCCGATTTGTTCGTGTCCATCCACGCCGATGCCTGGATCAAGCCCAGCGCGCGTGGCAGCTCGGTGTTCGCCCTGTCCGAACGAGGCGCGACCAGCACGGCAGCCCGCTGGCTGGCAGACAAGGAAAACGCGGCCGACCTGATAGGCGGCATCAACCTGGGCAGCCATGACCGCCAGGTCGCACGGGTCCTGCTCGACCTGTCGACCACCGCGCAAATCAACGACTCGCTCAAGATCGGCCGGCACGTGCTCGACCAGCTCAAGACCATCGGCCGCCTGCACAAGCCGCACGTGGAACAGGCGGGATTCGCCGTGCTCAAGGCGCCGGATATCCCGTCCATCCTGGTCGAGACGGCCTTCATCAGCAATCCCGAAGAGGAGCGCCTGCTGCGCAGCAGCGCGCACCAGGAAAAACTCGCGGCTGCGCTGCTTGCCGGCATCGAAAACTACTTCGCGGCAAACCCGCCGCTGGCGGCCGTCGACGGGGTGAGCTGACACCGCCCGCGCCGCCGGCCGGGGCAGCACGGCCAGGCGGCGCAGCGTGGCTGGAAGCGCCCTTTCAGCCCTTGCGCGCGCGCACTTCGGTCCCGGCCCAGGCCTCGACCACGCGGCACACCGAGGTAAAGTCGGACGCCGCGCCCTGGGTGGCCTGGGTTACCGCATACAGCTCGCGCACGGCCCCGCCCACCACCATCGGCACGCCGAGGCTTTCGGCCTCGTCCACGCACAACTTCACATCCTTGTACGCCAGCCCGGTCGCAAACCCGAAGTCGAAGGTGCCCGGCAACACGGCGCGCGGGAACTTTTCCATCGACGCGGTATTGCGTCCCGAGCTGACGTTGATCACGTCGAGCATGAGCGCCGGGTCCACGCCTGCCTTGGCCCCCATGACCATGGCCTCGGATGTGATGGCCAGCGCGGCCATGGACATCAGGTTATTGGCAAGCTTGACCACCTGTCCTTGCCCTGCTTCGGGCCCGACGTAGAAGGGCTTGCCCAATCCCGCGAGCATCTCCTGCAGTTCGTCGTAGGTGGCGCGCGCGCACGAGACCATGACGGCCAAGGTGCCCTTGGCCGCACCCGCCACTCCGCCGCTGACCGGTGCATCCACGTATTCGATGCCTGCCTCGGCCAGGCGGGCGGCCGCCTCGGCTGCCGCGCGCGGGCCGATGGTCGAGAAATCGATCACGCGCTTGACGCGCGAGCCGCGGCACACCCCGTCTTCGCCGAACAACACGGCGTGCACGACCGAGGGGTCTGGCAGGCTCAGCGCCACGCACGGCGCGGCGTCGGCCACTTCGCGCGGCGAACGGTGCGGCCGCGCTCCCGCCTCGGCGGTGCGCTGCAGCGCCGCGGCATTGACGTCGAAGGCATGCACCGCACGGCCCTGCTGCAGCAGGCGCCCGGCCATGGGCGCGCCCATCTTTCCCAGGCCGATGAAGCCGATATCCGTTTGCATCGCCATCCCCGATCCTTTACTGCACCGCGAGGTTGTTGTCCTTGACGACCTTGCCCCACTTGGCGGCCTCGTCCTTGGCAAAGCGCGCCGCCTCGGCCGGGCTGTTGACGATGGCATCCATGCCGTTGGCCTGCAGCAGGCGTACGACGCTTTCGCCTTTCATCGCCTGCGCCGCGGCTTGGTTCAACTTATCGATGACGTCCTGCGGGGTCCCCGCCGGCGCGGCCAGGATGAACCAGTTGGCCGCATCGAACCCCGGCAGGGTTTCGGCTACGGTCGGCGTGTCCGGCGTGACCGGGCTACGCTTCAATCCCGTGGTGGCCAGCAGCTTGAGCTTGTCCGATTGGACGAAAGGCAGCGATGACGACGGGTTGTCGAACATCACGTCCACCTGGCCGCTGATCAGGTCTGGGAACGCTTGTCCGGCGCCCTTGTAGGGAACGCTGGTCCACTTCACCCCGGCGGTGGCGGCCATCAGCTCGGAGGCAAGGAAATGGATGCCGCTGTTGCCCGGCGCGGCGAAGTTCACCGGCTTGTTTTCCTTGCCCATGCGGATCATGTCGGCCACCGAATCCGCCGCGAACTGCTTGGAGGCCACCAGCACCAACGGATTGGACGCCAGGATGGTGATGGGCGCGAAATCCTTGTCCACGTCGTACGGAAGATTGGAATAGAAGGCCGGTGTCAGCGCGTAGGCGGCCGAATTGATGACGATGGTGTATCCATCGGGCTTGGCGCGCGCAATTTCGGTCATGCCGATCTGGCCGTTGGCGCTCGGACGGTTCTCGACCACGACGCTCTGGCCGATGACATCGCTCATTTCCTTGGCCAGCGGCCGGGCCAGCGCGTCGACGCCGCCCCCTGCAGCAAACGGCACGACCAGGCGTATGGCGCGTTCCGGAAACGCCGCCGAGGCCGCCGCCTGCAAGCCGAAGGCGCAGGCGAGCGCCAACAAAAATCGGGTGCTTTTCATTTTCGTCTCCTCCATCGATGGGTAGGCGCCCGGCCCCATGCCGGGGAAGTCGCTTCAGGATTTAATCTTACGGTACTACAATCAGTCAATACCATTGACTGTTCATATGTTCGGGTTTAGAGTCGCCCCCAGCGGCCTGCCACACCAGAGGAGAACCAGATGGACCAGGATTTGTACGAAAAGGGTTTGAAAATCCGTCGCGAAGTCGTCGGTGACGCTTACGTGGAGCAATCGCTGAAAAACGCCGACGATTTCTCGCGGCCCATGCAGGAACTGGTCACCAAGTACTGCTGGGGCGACGTCTGGGCACGGCCCGGGCTGGATCGCCGTGCGCGCAGCCTGATCAACCTGAGCATGATCGCTGCGCTGAACCGTCCGGATGAGCTGGCCGCGCATATCCGCGGCGCCATCAACAACGGCGTGACCAAGGAGGAAATCCGCGAAGTCTTCCTGCAGGTGGCCATCTACTGCGGCATGCCGGCAGGCCTGGGCAGCTTCAAGATCGCCCGCAAGACATTCGAAGAACTGGGCATCTAGCCGCCCGCCAGGCGCCCTGCCTGCCGGTCGCCGCGCGCCGGCGACTGCCGCGGCGCGGACCGCGGCTGATAGAATCCGGCGGGCCCGGCTGCTTTCGACAGCCGCGCCCGGCCCTGGCAGGATAGCGATATGCAAGACATTTCTTCCATTTCCGATGTATCCCAGCAGGATTTCCGCGTCCTGAAAATCGCCGCGCCGCTGCGCCACAGCGTGGTCGAAAGCATACGCATGGCCATCGCCGTCGGCCGCTTCCAGCCGGGGGAAAGGCTGACCGAGCGCAATCTCTGCGAACTGACCGGGGTCAGCCGGACCTTGGTGCGCGAAGCGCTGCGCCAGCTCGAATCCGAGGGGCTCATCGTCGTCGTGCCCAACCGCGGCCCCATGGTCGCGCGCTATACGCCGGAACAGGCGCAAAAGGTCTACAAGGTGCGCAGCGAGCTCGAGGGGCTGGCTGCGGAGCTGTTCGTGCAGAATGCCGACGACGCCGCCCGCCGCGCCTTGCACCATGCGATCGAAGCGCTGGCGCGCACAGCCGACAACGACAACCGCGCCGAGCGCCTGACTGCCAAGAACCGCTTCTACGACTGCCTGATCGAGGGAACGGGCAACGAAGTGCTGGGGCAGATGCTCAAGCTGCTCAACGGGCGCATCACCCTGCTGCGTGCGGCGTCGATGCGGCAAAAGGACCGTTGGCGCGAAAGCATCCGTGAACTCGAAGAACTGATGCGTGCCATCGATGCCGGCGACGCGGCGGGCGCGCGCGCCGCGGCCGTGCGCCACGTGGCCAACGCGGCCAAGGCCGCATTGGCCGTCCTCGCGGAAAGCTCACCGTCCTGATTGCCCGAGGGAACGCCCGGCCACCCATGCCGGCGCATGCCGGACCTGCCCTTCCCCGGCCCGCGTGCGCCGGCGGCAGCGGCTAGAATGCTAGGCTTGCGAGCCTTAGCCGTTTGCCCGGATGCCTGACCGCCGACCCATTGCTGCCCTGCCCGACCAGCTGATCAGCCAGATCGCCGCCGGCGAGGTCATCGAACGGCCAGCGTCGGTGCTCAAGGAACTGCTCGAAAACGCGCTGGACGCCGGTGCGCGCGCCATCGAGGTGCGCCTGGAAGGCGGCGGCATCCGCCGTATCGCCGTCAGCGACGACGGCCACGGCATCCCCCGCGACGAACTGCCGCTGGCCTTGCAGCGCCATGCCACCAGCAAGATCGCCAGCCTGGCAGACCTGGAAGCCGTCACCTCCATGGGGTTTCGCGGCGAGGCCTTGGCCTCGATTGCCTCGGTGGCGCAGCTAACCCTGACTTCCCGCACCCGCGATGCCGATTGTGCCTGGCAGGTTCGCGCTGGCGGACTCGTCACCCCTGCTGCCGGCCCGGCCGGCACGCAGGTCGACGTGCGGCAGCTATTCGACGCCGTGCCCGCTCGGCGTAAGTTCCTGCGATCGGAAGCCACGGAATTCGGCCATTGCCTGGACGCGCTGGAGCGCGTGGCGCTGGCCCATCCGGCCGTGGCGTTCCGGCTGTTCCACCACGACCGCGCGTACCGGCAGTGGCTGCCCGCCGACCCCATGCAGCGCATCCGCGACGTGCTCGGCGCCGAGTTCTGCGACCACGGGCTGCCACTGCGCGCCCAAGCCGGCGCCATCGGGCTGGCCGGCATGATCGTGCGCCCGACCGCTGCCCGCGCGCGCGCCGACCGCCAGTACCTGTACGTCAACGGCCGCTTTGTGCGCGACCGCACGGTCAGCCATGCGCTGCGCAGCGCCTACGCCGACGTGCTGCACGGCGACCGGCAGCCCGCCTACGTGTTGTTCCTGGACATCGATCCCGCAGCGGTCGACGTCAACGTGCACCCGGCCAAGCACGAGGTGCGCTTTCGCGATAGTGGCGCGGTGCACCGGTTCGTGAGCCAGGCCGTGACGCAGGCGCTGGCGCAGACCGGCGGATCGCAGACGGTGGCCGCGCCTGCCGGAATGACGGCCAGCCCGTCCAAACCCATGCCGTCGCCGCCCATCGCCGAACCGCCGCCGGCACGCCCGCACGCCCAGCTTCCCTTCCGCTTGCGCGAACGCCAGCCGGCATACGGCAGCGCCGATTGGCAAACCCTGTACCAGCCGCTGGAAGCCGCCACGGCACAGCAAGCCGATACCGCTGCGGGCGGCGCCGGTACGCCGCCTGGATCGGCCAGCGCCGCACAGGCCGTGGCCCGACCCGCATCCGTCGCCGATGACGACGACATGCCCCTAGGCATGGCGATCGGCCAGCTGCACGGCATCTATATCCTTGCCCAGAACCGCCGCGGCCTCGTGCTGGTGGACATGCACGCCGCACACGAGCGCGTGGTCTACGAAAGCCTCAAGCAGGCCATGGATGCGCGCAGCATGCCCCGCCAAGACCTGCTCGTACCCGTGGTGTTCAACGCGCCAGAGAAGGACGTCGCCCTGGTCGAAGAACACGGCGACAGCTTGGCCGAGCTGGGCTTTGACATGCGTCCGGCCGGGCCTGCGTCGATCGCCGTGCGCGCGGTACCGGCGGCACTTGCCGGCGGCGACGTCGAAGCGTTGGCACGCGCCGTGGTCAGCGAATTGGCATCGGTCGGCGTCACGCGGCTGCTGGCCGAGCAGCGCAACCAGCTGCTGGCAACCATGGCCTGCCATGGGTCGGTGCGCGCCAATCGCCGGCTGACGCTCGAGGAAATGAACGCCCTGCTGCGCAGCATGGAGCGCACCGAGCGCGCCGACCAGTGCAATCACGGCCGCCCCACCTGGGTGCAGTGGAGCCTGGCCGACCTCGACCGCCTTTTCCTGCGCGGCCAATGAACCAGCCCGTCATCGTCTGCCTGGCCGGCCCCACCGCGGCCGGCAAAAGCGCCGCGACCCTGGCGCTGGCCGAGCGCTGGCCGATCGAGATCATCAACGTCGACTCGGCCACGATCTACCGCGGCATGGACATCGGCACGGCCAAGCCGGATGCGGCCGAGCGTGCGCGCGTACCCATGCACTTGCTCGACATCCGCGACCCGGCCCAGTCGTATTCGGCCGCCGAATTCCGCGCGGATGCGCTCAGGCTGATCGAGGAGATCCGCGCACGCGGCCGCATGCCGCTGCTGGCCGGCGGCACCATGCTGTACTTCAAGGCGTTGCGCGACGGCTTGAACGACCTGCCCGGCGCGGACCCGGCGGTGCGCGCCGAAATAGACGAGCGAGCCCGTCGCCTGGGCTGGCCTGCGCTACACGCCGAATTGGCGCGGGTGGATCCGGTCACGGCAGCGCGGCTGGCGCCGCACGACAGCCAGCGCATCCAACGGGCGCTGGAAATCCACCGCCTGGCCGGCGTGCCCATGTCGCAGCTGCTTGCCGCGCCTGCGGCCGCGCCGTCGCCCTACCGCTACGTCACGCTCAGCCTGGAGCCAGCCGACCGGGGCGGGTTGCACGCACGCATCGCGCAGCGCTTCGATGCCATGCTGCAGGCGGGGCTGGTCGACGAAGTACGACGGCTGCACGCGCGCGGCGACCTGCATCCCGGGCTGCCATCGGTGCGCTGCGTGGGATACCGGCAAATCTGGAGCATGCTGGACGGCGCCATCGACCTGACGCAGGCCCGCGAACAGGCCGTCGCGGCGACCCGCCAGCTGGCCAAGCGGCAAATGACCTGGCTGCGGGCCCAGCCCGAACGCATCGTCGTCGATTGCCTGGCGCCGGACGCAGCCGCGCAAGTCGTGGACCGCTACGCTGCGCTCATCGGTCGCTAAGCGCCGCCCGTCCAGCGTTGCACGCCCGGGCGACGCCCCCGCCCGGCTGGCGGCCAGGCGGGGCCTGCAGCCTCAAATCACCACGGTGCGCGGTTCGCCTTCACCGCAAGCGGCGACCTGGCCCAGAGCGTATACGGTTTCGCCCTGGCCGCGCAGCGTCGCGGCCACGGCATCGGCGCGGGCGGCGTCGACGACCAGTACCATGCCGATGCCGCAATTGAAGACCCGATGCATTTCCGAGTCGGCCACGCCGCCTTCCTGCTGCAGCCACGCAAACAGCGGTGGCATCGGCCAGGCATCACGGTGCAGGCGCGCCTGCAGGCCGGGCTGCAGGATGCGCGGCACGTTCTCGAGCAGGCCACCGCCGGTGATGTGGGCCAGCCCCTTGATCGCCGTCCCGTGCTCGGCCAGGGCCGCCAGCACCTGCTTGACGTAGATGCGCGTAGGCGCCATGACCACGTCGGCAAGCGGCTGGCCGTGAAAGTCCTGGTCCGGGCGCGCGTCCGTGCGCTCGAGGATCTTGCGCAGCAGCGAATAGCCGTTGGAATGCGCGCCGCTGGAAGCCAGGCCGAGCACGACATCGCCCGGCGCGATCGATTTGCCATCGATGATGGCCGACTTTTCGACCACGCCGACGGCAAAGCCCGCCAGGTCGTATTCCCCTTCCGGATACATGCCCGGCATTTCCGCCGTCTCGCCGCCGATCAAGGCGCAACCGGCCAGCTCGCAGCCACGCGCGATGCCGCCGACGACGCTGGCCGCGGTATCGACCGACAACTTGCCGCACGCGAAGTAGTCAAGGAAAAACAGCGGCTCTGCACCCTGGACCAGGATGTCGTTGACGCTCATGGCCACCAGGTCGATGCCGACGGTGTCGTGGCGGTTCCATTGGAAGGCGAGCTTGAGCTTGGTGCCCACGCCGTCGGTGCCGGAGACGAGCACCGGCTCGCGGTATTTCTTGGGCACCTCGAACAGCGCGCCAAACCCGCCGATTCCGGCCAGCACGCCGGCACGCATCGTGCGCGCGGCCAGCGGTTTGATGCGGTCGACCAGGGCGTCGCCGGCATCGATGTCCACGCCTGCGTCGCGGTAGGTCAAGGGGGCCGATTGAGATTTCGTCATGGAGAACCGCCGGGTATGTAAAAATTGCGGGGTTTTTTCCCCGGATATCAGGCGGACGATTTTACGATGATCGCAGGGCTGCCCGCCGCAGCCGGCAAGCTGCACCCGCAACCATGAATCGACAGCTGCTGCTCGATGTACTGCCTGCGCCGGCCGCCACGCTGAACAATTACCTGGCTGGGCCCAACGCCGCGGCGCTGGCAGCCGCGCGCGAGCTGCGGCCGGGACGTGCGCTCTATCTCTGGGGGCCGGCCGGCTGCGGCCGCACGCATTTGCTGCGCGCCGTTGCCGCGAAAGCCGGCGGCACCATGATCGAGGGCGCCATCGCCGACGCGGCGGCAAGGCTGCGCGCGCTTGCCGAAACGCCGCCCGAAGAAGCCGGCATGCCGGCCGTGGTCGCGGTCGACGACGTGCACCGCATGGATCCCGCCGGCCAGGCGGCATTGTTTGCCCTGTACAATCGCTGGCGCGAATCGGCCGCTGCGGCCGGCGCCTTTGCGCTGGCCGTGGCCGGCGACCGGGCGCCGATGGCCATGCCGCTGCGGGAAGACCTGCGCACGCGACTGGGCTGGGACCTGGTTTTCCGTCTCGAACCCCTGTCCGATGACGAAAAGCGCACCGCGCTCGCGGCGCTGGCTGCCGAGCGCGGGCTGCAATTGGCCCCCGAAGTCCTGAACTGGATACTGACTCGCCATGCGCGCGACATGCGCCGCCTGACGGCGCTGCTCGACGCCCTGGATCGCTACTCGCTGGCAGCCCGCCGGCCCATCACCGTCCCGTTGCTGCGCGCCATGCTGGCCGATCCGGACGCCCCTACGCCATGACCGTTGCCCCTCGCCTCGCCCTTTTCGACCTCGACCATACGCTGCTGCCCCTGGATTCCGACTACCAGTGGGCCGATTTCCTGGCCCGGACAGGCCGCGCGGGCGATCCCGTGCAGGCGCGGCGCCGCAACGACGAATTGATGGAGCGCTACAACCAGGGCGAGCTCACCGCCGAACAGGCTGCCGAATTCATGCTGGGCCTGCTGGCCGCACACCGCCCCAGCGACCTGGCGGCATGGCACGAACAGTTCATGGCCGAGGTCATCCGGCCGAGCATCCACCCTTGCGCGATAGAGCTGGTCGAGCAGCACCTGCTGGCAGGCGACCTGTGCGCCGTGGTGACCGCCACCAACAGCTTCGTGACTGCGCCGATTGCGCGCGCCTTCGGAATCCCCACGCTGATCGCCACAGAGCCCGAATACGTCGCCGGCCGCTATACCGGCCGCATCGCCGGCATTCCCAGCTTCAAGGAAGGCAAGGTCGCCCGGGTCCATGCCTGGCTGGCCAGCCTGGGCCTGAAGCTGGCCGATTTCCGGGAATCGTATTTCTATAGCGATTCCATCAACGATCTGCCGCTGCTGGAGGCGGTCACGCACCCGGTGGCCGTCAATCCCAGCCCCGCCCTGCGTGAAGCCGCGCTGGCGCGCCGCTGGCAGCTGCTCGATCTGTTCAGCCATCTGGAAGACGCCAAGTCCTAATGATCACCGAAACAATAAAGCGCTTCGTCGGCCGGCTGCTGGGCAACGGCAAGCCGCAGCACATCCCCCGCGAACGCCACGGCATAGACCGGCGCAACGTGTCCCGCCACGCCATCAAGGTGTGCGAAGTGTTGCACCAGCACGGCTACGAAGCCTACATCGTGGGCGGCGCCGTGCGCGACCTGATCCTGGGGCTCGAACCCAAGGATTTCGACGTCGCCACCAACGCCACGCCCGAGCAAATCCGGCCGCTGTTTCGCCGCGCGCGCATCATCGGCCGGCGGTTCCAGCTGGTGCACGTCGTCTTCGGACAGGAAATCATCGAGACGTCGACGTACCGCGCGCCGTCTTCGGACGGACAACCCACGGACGAACACGGCCGCATCCTCAGCGACAACGTGTTCGGCACCCAGCAGCAGGACGCCGCCCGGCGCGACTTCACGCTCAACGCGCTTTACTACGATCCGAGCAGCGAAATCGTCATCGACTACCACAACGGCGTGGCCGACCTGAAAAAACGCGTCGTTCGCATGATCGGCGACCCGCGCAAGCGCTACCGCGAAGATCCGGTGCGCATGCTCCGCGCCGTGCGCTTTGCCGCCAAGCTGAACGGGTCCATCGATCCGGCCACGCGCGAGCCCATACGGTCCATGGCCAAGCTGATCGAAAACGTGCCGGCATCGCGCCTGTTCGACGAGATGCTCAAGCTGCTGACCTGTGGCCATGCCATGGACTGCCTGCGCCAGTTGCGCGCCGAAGGGCTGCATCACGGCCTGCTGCCGCTGCTGGATGTCGTGCTCGAGCAGCCTCGCGGCGAGCGCTTCGTCGAGCTTGCCCTGGAACGCACCGACGCGCGGGTGCGCAGCGGCAAAAGCGTCAGCCCCAGCTTCCTGTTTGCGGCGCTGCTCTGGCAGTTGGTGGAAACGCGCTGGCAGCAGCTGCGCGCCGCCGGCGAGCACACCATCCCCGCACTCATGCAGGCGGCCGATTCGGTGCTGGAAGAGCAGACCGAAAAAATGGCCATCCAAAGGCGCTTTACCGCCGACATGCGCGAGATCTGGTTCATGCAGCCGCGCTTCGAGCGCCGGGTCCCCAAGGCGATCTGGCGCATGCTGGAACAGCCGCGCTTCCGGGCAGCGTGCGATTTCCTGCAGCTGCGCGCGGCGGCCGGTGAATTCGACAGCGTGCTGGCGCAATGGTGGATGGACTTGGCCAACGCCGACCAGGCCACCCGCGCCGCGATGATCGACGAAATCGGCCGCGCGCCGCGCGACGGTGCCAATGGCGAATCGAGTCCGCGCCGGCGGCGGCGCCGGCGCCGCCGCCCCGCGGGCGATGGCGGCAACGGTGATGCCGGCGGCGCACTTGCCGGGTAACGCCATGCCGCGGTCCGCCGCCGAGCCGCCCACGCGCATCGCCTATATCGGGTTGGGCGCCAACTTGGGCGATGCGCCGGCAACGTTGCGGCGGGCAGCCGAGGAACTGGCCGCCCATCCCCGCATAGCGGCCTGCCGGCTCTCTCGCCTGTACCGCAGCGCGCCGGTCGACGCGGCCGGCCCGGATTTCTTCAATGCGGTGGCCTGCGTGCGCACCGGCCTCGCGCCGCTCGCGCTGCTGGACCTGCTGCAGGCCCTGGAGGCCGCCCACGGGCGTAAACGCCCTTACCGCAACGCACCGCGCACGCTGGACCTGGATTTGCTGCTCTATGGCGACGAAACCATGGACGATGCGCGCCTGACCTTGCCGCATCCCCGCATGCACGAACGGGCCTTCGTCCTGGCACCACTTGCGGAGCTCGCGCCAGGCCTGCGCGTGCGCGGCATGCCGCTGGCGCATTGGCTCGCCCGCTGTGTCGGCCAGCGCATCGAGCCCCTGCCTTGAGCCGGTCAGCCGGGCGCTTGCCCCGGCTGGCTTGCCGCCCGCGCCAGCACCTGGCGGGCCTGAGCGATGACCGGCGCATCGACCATTTTCCCGTCCAGGCGGAAGGCGGCCGCACCGGTGCTTTCGTGCGCTTGCACGACGCGCCGCGCCCAGTCGACCTCCTGCTCGGACGGCGCATACGTCCGATGCACGATGGGGATCTGCGCCGGGTGGATGCACAGCATCCCGGCAAAGCCCAATTCACGGGCATGACGGGCCGCAGCCGCCAGGCCGCTTTCGTCGTCGATGGCCGGATACACCCCGTCCAGCGGCGCGGCCAGGCCAGCTACGCGGCCATGCAGCAGCAGCTGGCAGCGCACGTGGTCCAGCATGGCGCGGGCGCCATCGGCCTGCGGCGCCATGCCCAGGTCCAGCCCCAGGTCCAGCGCGCCGAAGGACAGGCGCTGCACGCCGGCCACGGCTGCGATGCGCGGCAATTCCAGCACGCCCCGGGCGCTCTCGATGATGGGAATGACTGGCTTGCCGGCAACGGCCGCGGCGGCAACCTGTTCGGCGCTTTCGGCCTTGGGCAGGACGATGCCGGCCACGCCAGCCAGGCGCGCGCACACATCGAGGTCGGACGCGAACCATGCGCTGGCTGCGTCGTTGACGCGCACCAGCACGCGGGCCTGCGGCTGCTCCCCGCAGAAAGCGGCCAGCGCGGCGCGCGCCGTATCCTTGGCCGCCGGCTCGACGGCGTCCTCCAGGTCGACGATGACGGCGTCGGCGCCGCTGGCGAGCGCCTTGGGGATGCGGTCCGGACGGCTGGCGGGAACGAACAGCGCCGTACGCAGCAAATCAGTCATTTGCGGCCCCCGGGTTCATATCGCGCCCGCGCTGCGCATGTCGGCCACCTGCGCGGGCGTATAGCCGAGCTCGCCCAGGATGGCGTCGGTGTGCTCGCCCAGGTCGGGCACCGGGTCCATGCGGGGCTCGAAGGCATTGCTCGTCGCCGGCGGCAGCGACGCAGGCAACGTGCCGACCGGGCTGCCCACGTCGCGCCAGCGCCCGCGCGCCTTCAGTTGCGGATGGTCCCAGACGTCCTGCATCGTGTTGACGCGCGCGTTGGCGATGCCGGCCTGCTCCAGGCGCTCCGTGACCTGGCCGATGGTCAGCGCGGCGAATGCCTGGACGATCAGCTCGCGCAGCGCATCGCGGTTGGCGGCCCGGCGCGAGTTGCTGTCAAAGCGCGGGTCGCCGGCCAGTTCGGGCTTGCCCAGCACCTGCTCGCAAAACACCTTCCACTCGCGCTCGTTCTGCAGGCCCAGCATCACCGTCGTGCCGTCGCCCACGGGGAAAGGCCCATAGGGGTAGATGGTGGCGTGCGCGGCGCCGGCGCGCGGTGGCGGCGGGGCGCCCTCGAAGGCATAGTAAAGCGGGTAGCCCATCCATTCCACCATGGCTTCCAGCATGGACACCTCGATGCGGCTGCCCCGCCCCGTGCGTTCGCGCAGCAGCAAGGCGTTCAGGATGCCGCTATAGGCATACATGCCGGCGGCAATGTCCGAAATCGAGCACCCCGCCTTGGCCGGTTCGTTAGGCGATCCCGTCACCGAAACGAAGCCGCTTTCGCTCTGGATCAGCAGGTCGTAGGCCTTCTTGTCCTGGTAGGGACCGGTCATGCCATAGCCGGAGATGTCGCAGACGATGAGGCGCGGATGCCGCTCGTGCAAGGCTTCGAAAGACAGGCCCAGGCGCGCGGCCGCGCCAGGCGCCAAGTTCTGCACCAGCACGTCCGCGCGCTCGAGCAGGCGCGAGAGCACGCCCGCAGCCGCCGGCTGCTTCAGGTCCAGCGTCAGGCTTTCCTTGGACCGGTTGGTCCAGACGAAATGCGACGCCATGCCGCGCACCCGCTCGTCGTAGCGGCGCGCGAAATCGCCCACGCCCGGCCGTTCGATCTTGATCACGCGCGCACCCATGTCGGCGAGCTGGCGCGTGCAAAACGGCGCGGCGATGGCATGTTCGAGGCTGATGACGGTAATGCCGTCGAGCGGGCGCACGCCCTGCTGGGATTGCGCAGCGTTCACTTGTACGTCACCTCCGCCTGGTGCGCCAGCGTGCCGTCCTGCTCGGCCCACAGCTGGGCGACGCCTTCGGCCTGTTTGCGGCCGGCAACCTTGAACGGGGCCGGCGCGATCAGCGGGCGCAGGCCGCGATAGGAGAAATGCGTCGGCACGGCCTGCGGATGGGCGCGCCTGAACGCGCGGCACATCAGCGTGGCGATCATGGGGCCATGCACCACCAACCCGGGGTAGCCCTCGGCGCCGGTGACATAGGGATGGTCGTAATGGATGCGATGGCCGTTGAAGGTCACCGCCGAATAGCGGAACAGCAGCACCTCGGACGGCTCGACGGTTTCGCTCCATTGCGCCTGCGGGGCCGGCTCGGTGCCGGCAAGCTTGGGCGGGTTGGGTTCGCGGTAGACGATGTCCTGCTCCTCGCTGATGGCCAGCTCGCCCTCCTGGCGGTACTCGTGCCGCACCGTGACGAAAAGCAGGGACCCCGTGCGGCCGGTTTTTTCCTTGACCGCGGCCACGGTGGACACGCGCTCGGCGTCGATGCCCACGCGCAGTGGCTGCAGGAACTGCACCCGCCCCCCGGCCCACATGCGGTTGCGATTGTCCGCCGGCGGCAAAAACCCGCCGCGCTCCGGATGGCCGTCGGTACCCAGGGCGTTAAGCGGCACCGCCTCGATGAAGAAAGCCCAATGCCATAGCGGCGGCAAGGGCTCGCCGCGGCCAGGAGCAGGTTCGTCTAGGGTCAAGGCGACGCGCTTGGCCAGCGTGGGCGACAGGTCGTCCACCGAGCGCTCGCTACGGCCCACCCAGGCGGTCGGGTCGGTCGAAGTCATGGCATTTCCCTTGTTTTCTGGATCCGGAAAAATGGCCAGCATGCCCCGCGCGCTGCCGGATTGTGAATTCGCTTTTTCTCAACCCGGGGTTCAGGCGGGCCGAACCCGGCCGATCGGGCCCTATGATAGGGATATGCACTTCGACCTCGCAGACCTCCGGCTATTCATCCACATCGCCGAATCGCCCAGCCTGACCCAGGGCGCGCGCCGGGCGCACCTGTCGCTGGCCGCGGTCAGCACGCGCATCAAGACGCTGGAAGCCCAGCTCAACACCCGGCTGCTGTACCGCGACAGCCGGGGCGTGGAGCTGACCCCTGCCGGGCACCGGCTGCTGCAGCACGCCCGGGTCATCCTGCGCCAGGTCGAGCACCTGAAGCACGACTTCGCCGCCCAGTCCGACAGCGATGCCGGCCATATCCGCATCTTCGCCAACACCACCGCCGTCACGCAGTTCATGCCGGCCATCCTGGCGCGTTTCCTGGCCGAGCGGCCCGGCGTGACCATCGACCTGCAGGAACGGCTGACGCGCGACATCGTGCGCGGCGTCATGGACGGCTCCACCGACCTGGGCATCGTCGCCGGCCCGGTGGACGCGCCTGGATTGCAGGCCATCCACTTCAGCACCGACCGGCTGGTGCTGGCCGTGCCACCCGGTCACCCCCTGGCCGAGCGCGCCAGCGTCAAGCTGACCGAGGCCGTGCAATACCCCTTCATCGGCATGCACGAAGGGTCGACGCTGGTCGCCTTCCTACGCGAGCAGGTCGAGCGCAGCGGCGCGCGCCTGCCGCTGCGCATCCAGCTCTACAGCTTCGATGCCATCCTGGGCATGGTCCAAGCCGGCGTGGGCGTGGGCGTCATCCCCGACTCGGCTGCGCAGCGCTACAACGCCCGCGACAAAATCCGGATCGTCGAGCTGGACGAGCCCTGGGTCCTGCGCGAACGCAAGCTACTGGTGCGCGACCTGGACGCCCTGCCGGCATGCGCGCGGGCATTGATCGACACGATCCGGCAGGCCGGTGATGCGGCCGGCACGGACGGGCGCCAGGCAGGCACCTTGGCGACGTTGGCCGCGGTCGACGGCAGCATGGCCGCCGGCGCGTGACGCGCCGCCCGCCCCAGGCAGGCGGCCGGATATCCCGCAGGCCTTAAGCCACCGTCACCGGAATCTTGCCGATGCGCGCCTGCCACTCGCGCGGCCCGGTCGCATGCACCGACGTGCCTTGCGCGTCGACCGCGACCGTCACGGGCATGTCCTTAACCTCGAATTCGTAGATGGCTTCCATGCCCAGGTCCTCGAAGGCAACCACGCGGGCATTGCGGATGGCCTTGGACACCAAGTAGGCGGCACCGCCGACGGCCATCAGGTAGGCCGAGCGGTGCTTGCGAATCGCCTCGACGGCCGCCGGCCCGCGCTCGGCCTTGCCGATCATGGCAATCAGGCCGGTCTGGGCCAGCATCATCTCGGTGAACTTGTCCATGCGCGTGGCCGTGGTCGGGCCAGCCGGGCCGACCACTTCGTCGCGCACCGGATCGACCGGGCCGACGTAGTAGATGACGCGGTTGGTGAAGTCCACGGGCAACGGCTCGCCCTTGGCCAGCATGTCCTGGATGCGCTTGTGGGCGGCGTCGCGGCCGGTGAGCATCTTGCCCGACAGCAGCAGCGTTTGGCCGGGCTTCCAGCTGGCGACTTCCTCGCGCGTAAGCGTGTCCAGGTTGACCTGCTTGGACTTGTTGTAGTCCGGCGCCCAATGAACTTCGGGCCACTCCGACAGCGACGGCGGCTCGAGCAGCGCCGGGCCGGACCCGTCCAGCACGAAGTGCACGTGGCGGGTGGCGGCGCAGTTCGGGATCATGGCCACCGGCTTGGACGCGGCATGCGTCGGATAGGTGCGGATCTTGACGTCCAGCACGGTCGTCAGGCCGCCCAGGCCCTGGGCGCCGATGCCCAGCGCGTTGACCTTTTCATAGAGTTCGATGCGCAGCTCTTCAAGCTTGTTCTGCGGACCGCGCTCGAGCAGTTCGTACATGTCGATGTCATCCATGAGCGACTGCTTGGCCAGCAGCATGGCCTTCTCGGCCGTACCGCCCACGCCGATGCCCAGCATGCCGGGCGGGCACCAGCCAGCGCCCATGGTCGGCACGGTCTTGAGCACCCAGTCGACCAGCGAATCGCTGGGGTTGAGCATGACGAACTTGGATTTGTTCTCGGAACCGCCGCCCTTTGCCGCAATCTGCACGTCCACGGTGTTGCCAGGCACGAGCTCGACGTTCAGCACACAGGGCGTGTTGTCGCGCGTGTTCTTGCGCGCGAACAGCGGGTCGTCCAGCACCGAGGCGCGCAGCGGGTTGTCGGGGTTGGTGTAGCCGCGGCGCACGCCTTCATCGCATAGTTCCTGCAGGCTGCGGCGCGTGTCGAAGCGCACGTCCATGCCCACCTTGAGGAAGACGTTGACGATGCCCGTGTCCTGGCAAAGCGGCCGCTTGCCTTCGGCGCACATGCGCGAATTGGTCAGGATCTGGGCCATCGCGTCGCGCGCGGCGGGGCTTTGCTCGCGCTCGTAGGCGCGCGCCAGGTGGCGGATGTAGTCGACCGGATGGTAGTAGCTGATGAACTGGATGCCATCGGCGATCGACTGGATGAAGTCTTCTTCCTTGATGAGAACGGACATGGCGGCTTTACGGTTGCTAGGAAATGAACGAAGGGGTTTCTTGCGCCCGGCCTACTTGCCTTGCCAGACGGGTTTGCGCTTCTCGGCAAAGGCGGTGGCGCCTTCCTTGGCGTCTGCCGAAGTGAAGATGTGGACGATGAGCGGGCGCTGCCGGTCGAACATTTCGTCGTGCGGCCAGTGGCCCGACTCGGAAACGATCCGCTTGGCGGTCTGGACCGCCAGCGGGCCGTTTTCGACGATGATGCGCGCCAGGTCCAGGGCGGCCTCCAGCGCCTTGCCCGGCTCGGTCAGCCGGTTGACCAGGCCAAAGTGATGCGCGCGCTCGGCGTCGAACATCTCGCCGGTGAGCACGATCTCCATTGCGATGTGATAGGGGATGCGGCGCGGCAGCCGCAGCATGCCGCCGGCGCCCGCGACCAGGCCGCGCTTGACCTCGGGCAGGCCGAAGCGGGCATTGCGCGCGGCGACGATAAGGTCGCAGGCCAGCGCCATCTCGCACCCGCCAGCCAGGGCATAGCCTTCGACCGCGGCGATCAGGGGTTTCTTGGGCGGTGCCTCGTTCAATCCGGCAAAGCCCCGCCCGGGGATCAGGGGACGCTCGCCGCTTTGCGCGAACGCCTTCAAGTCCATGCCGGAGGAAAACGTACTACCCGCGCCAGTCAGGATGCCGATGCGCACATCGTCGCGCGCGTCCAGTTCGTCCAAGGCGGCGGCCATGGCCTTGGCGGCTTCCAGGTTGATGGCATTGCGCGCCTCGGGGCGATTCACGGTAATGACCTGGATGCCGTCTGCGACCTCTACCTTGATCAACTCGGACATGGACTGCTCCTCTCTATGTTGAATTGGACAAATGCGGCGACATCGGCGCAGGTCGCGCCGGACACAAGGCCGAATGATACGACTTGCGGCGATGCGCGCCCCGTCCCCGAAATTTCTGCCCGAATGGGTCGGCCACCCCGCCGGGCGCCGGCGCCGGCCGGGCCGGCCCTGGCGCCAGTTAAAATGCCCGGTTTACTTCCGTCCGGGCCGGGCGCTTGGGGCGCCGCGCGCCGGCACCCCGCACGATAAGAATCCTATGCTCACCTTCCAGCAAATCATCCTCAAGCTCCAGGACTACTGGGACAAGCAGGGCTGCGCGCTGCTGCAGCCCTACGACATGGAGGTCGGCGCCGGCACCTCGCACACGGCGACCTTCCTGCGCGCGATCGGCCCCGAACCGTGGCGCGCGGCGTACGTGCAGCCGTCGCGCCGCCCGAAGGATGGACGCTACGGCGAGAACCCGAACCGCCTGCAGCACTATTACCAATACCAGGTCGTTCTCAAGCCGGCGCCCCCGGACATCCTGGACCTGTACATCGGTTCGCTGCGCGCCCTGGGCATAGCCCCCCTGCAGCACGACATCCGTTTCGTCGAGGACGACTGGGAAAACCCCACGCTGGGTGCCTGGGGGCTGGGTTGGGAGGTCTGGCTCAACGGCATGGAGATCACCCAGTTCACTTATTTCCAGCAGGTCGGCGGCCTGGACTGCACGCCCACCACGGGCGAGATCACCTACGGCCTTGAGCGCCTGGCCATGTACCTGCAAGGCGTCGAAAGCGTCTACGACCTGGTCTGGACCGAAGGCGCCGGCGGCGAGCGCGTGCTGTACCGCGACGTCTTCCACCAGAACGAAGTCGAACAATCCACCTACAACTTCGAACATTCCTCGGCCGACATGCTGTTCGCCCATTTCAACGACTACGAGGCCGAGGCCAAGCGGCTCATGGAAGTCCCGCTCGCGCTGCCGGCCTATGAAGCCACCTTGAAGGCCGCCCACACCTTCAACCTGCTCGATGCGCGCGGCGCCATCAGCGTGACCGAGCGCGCCGCCTACATCGGCCGCATCCGCAACCTGTCGCGCGCGGTGGCGCAGGCCTACTACGATTCGCGCGAACGACTGGGCTTTCCCATGCTGCGCCGGGAGGCCGTGCAATGAGCGCGCAAACCCGCCCCCTGCTGGTCGAGCTGTTCACCGAAGAGTTGCCGCCCAAGGCCTTGAACAGGCTCGGGCAAGCCTTTGCCGAAGGCCTGCGCGCGTCCCTGGACAAGCAGGGGTTGCTCGCCTCGGGCTGCACCGTCACGGCCTATGCGACCCCGCGCCGGCTGGCGGCCTTGTTCAGCCACGTGCTGCCGCAGGCCCCCGACCAGCCCTACGCCGAAAAGCTCATGCCCGTGTCCGTCGGCTTGGCCGCGGACGGGTCGCCCACGCCTGCACTGCGCAAGAAGCTCGCGGCCAAGGGGCTGCAGGACATCGATCCGGCCACGCTCTCGCGCGAGTCCGACGGCAAGCAGGAATACCTCGTGGCGCGCGGCACTGCTGCCGGCGTGCAGCTGACGCCTGGCCTGCAGCAGGCGCTGGATGACGCCGTGGCCGGTTTGCCCATCCCCAAGGTGATGCGCTATCAGCTGGCAGACGGGACGACGACGGTGCGCTTCGTGCGGCCGGCGCACGGCTTGGTCGCGCTGCACGGCGCCGACGTGGTGCCGGTGCGCGTGCTGGGGCTGGAAGCCGGGCGCACGGTGCACGGCCATCGCTTCTTGTGCCCGGCCCCCTTCGAGCTCACCACGGCATCGGCCTACGAGGCCGAGCTGGCCGAACGCGGCAAGGTCGTCGCCGCTTTCGCGACGCGCCGCGCCGACATCGAGGCGCAGTTGCAGACGCACGCGGCCCGGCTGGGCGCGACGCTGGGAACGGACCCGGAGGTCGAGGCCCTGCTCGATGAGGTGACCGCGCTGGTCGAGCAGCCCGCGGTCTACGTCGGCGAATTCGACCGCCGTTTCCTGGACGTGCCGCAGGAATGCCTGATCCTGACCATGCGGCTGAACCAGAAATACTTTCCGCTGTTCTCGCCGGAGACGGGCAAGCTGACCAACCAATACCTGATCGTCAGCAACATGGCGATCAAGGACCCGGCCAACATCATCGAAGGCAACCAGCGCGTGGTACGCCCGCGCTTGGCCGATGCCCAGTTCTTCTTCGAAACCGACCGTAAGACGCCACTTGCCCAGCGCGTGCCGCGCCTTGCCGACATCGTCTACCACAACAAGCTCGGTTCGCAGCTGGCGCGGGTCGAGCGCGTGCGCGCCGTCGCCCGGCGCGTCGCGGCGCTGCTGGGTGGCGACGAAGGGGCTGCGGACCGCGCCGCCTACCTGGCCAAGGCCGATCTGACCTCCAGCATGGTGGGCGAATTTCCCGAGCTGCAAGGCATCATGGGCGGCTATTACGCCGAGGCCGACGGTGAACCGCCCGACGTGGTGCGTGCGCTGCGTGGGCAGTACCGCATCCGCATCGACGCGCCCGTCTCGCGTGAAGACATCACCGCGACGGCGCTCTTTTTGGCCGATCGCGCCGAGACGCTGGTGGGCATCTGGAGCATCGGGCTGGCCCCCACCGGCGAACGCGACCCGTTTGGGCTGCGCCGCGCCGCATTGGGCGTGATCAGCGCCTTCGAGCAGCTGGCTGCCGGCGGCCTGCTCGAGGTCAGCGACCCCGGGCAACTGACCCTGCAAGGGTTGCTGGACGATGCGGCGGCCACGTTCGAAGGCGGCATCGCCGCGTCGGTGCTCGAAGCAGTCACCGATTTCGTCTACGAACGCCTGCGCAACCAGCTGCAAGGCGAGTTCGACCGCAGCGCCGTGGACGCCGTGATCGCGCTGCGCCCGCCACTGCACCAGGCTGCTGCCCGCGTGCGGGCGGTCACCGCCTTCCAGCAGCTGCCCGAGGCAGAAAGCCTGGCCGCGGCCAACAAGCGAATTGGCAACCTGTTGCGCAAGGCGGAAGGGGAAATCGCCCAGCTGGACGAATCGCGGCTGTCCGAGGCAGCCGAGCGCGAACTGGCCCAGGCCGTGCGCCGGCTCGCGCCGCTGGCCGAAAACCAGCTGGCCGCCGGCGATTTCGCCGGGGCGCTGACCACCCTCGCGCAGGTGCGCACGGCCGTGGACGCGTTCTTCGCCGACGTCATGGTCATGGCCGAGGATCCGGCCGTGCGCGCCAACCGGCTCGCCCTGCTGGCGCGATTGCACGGCCTGATGAACCAGGTCGCCGACATTTCCAGGCTGGCAAAGTGAAGCTGCTCATCCTCGACCGCGACGGCGTCATCAACCAGGATAGCCCGGACTTCGTCAAGAGTCCGGAAGAATGGATCGCCCTGCCCGGCGCCTTGCAGGCGATCGCGCGGTTCTCCCGCGCGCGGTGGAAGGTAGTCATCGCCACCAACCAGTCGGGGCTGGCGCGCGGACTATTCGACATGGACGCCCTCAACGCCATGCACGCCAAACTGCGGCGCGAGCTGGCCGCCGCGGGCGGCGCCGTCGATGCGATCTTCGTCTGCCCGCACGGGCCCAACGACGGCTGCGACTGCCGAAAGCCCGCTCCTGGGCTCTTCCAGCAGATCGCCCGCCGTTACGAGATAAGCCTGTCGGGCGTGCCGGCCGTGGGCGATTCGCTGCGCGACCTGCAGGCGGCCGCCGCCGCGGGTTGTCAGCCTTGGCTGGTGTTGACCGGAAACGGCGAGCGCACGCGCGAGACGGGCGAGCTGCCGCGCGGCACGCGGGTGTGCTCGGATTTGCACGAACTCGCCGACGCCTTGCTGGAGGCTTGACCATGGCCGCGCTGCGCTCGCTGCTATACATGCTGTTCCTGGTCGTCACGGTGATCCCGTACGCCCTGGCCTGCATGCTGTGGGCGCCGCTGCCGCTGAAATGGCGCTACCGGCTGACGATGGGATGGCCGCGCCTGGCCATCTGGGGCGCGCGCGTCATTTGCGGAATACGGTGGCAAGTGCGCGGCGAGCATAACCTGCCAGACGCGCCGGCCATCGTGCTGGCCAAGCACCAGTCGGCATGGGAAACGCTTTTCCTGCCAGCCTACCTGCCGCGCCAAGCCTGCTTCGTCTACAAGCGCGAGCTGAACTTCATCCCCTTCTTCGGCTGGGGGTTGGCGCTGCTGCGCATGATCTCCATCGACCGCTCGCGCGGGCGCGACGCCTTCGCCCAGGTGGTCGCGCAAGGGCGCAAGCGCCTGGCCGAAGGCGCCTGGCCAGTGCTGTTTCCAGAAGGCACGCGCGTGGCGCCAGGCCAGGTCGGCCGCTACAAACTGGGCGGTGCCATCCTGGCGGCACGCACCGGCGCCCTGGTCATCCCCATCGCCCACAACGCCGGGGAATGCTGGCCGCGCAACGCCTTCGTAAAATCACCTGGGCTGATCACCGTCTCCATCGGCCCTGCCATCGATCCGCAAGGCCTGTCGCCGGAAGCGCTGAACCAAAAGGTCCAGGACTGGATCGAAGGCGAAATGCGACGCCTGAATCCCGAACGGTATGGCCAGCCCTGAACAGCTGGAGCTTCGTTTCGAACCGGACTGGCCGGCTGCGCAACGCGAGCCGGTACGCCAGCCTCCCGCCCCGCCCCGTGATCCGCAGGGCGCCGGCCCAGGGCCCGTCTCCCCGCCCCCCGCGGCGGCAACGGTGGCCACCCCCCGTCCTGATCCCTTGCCGCCTGGCGCGCGCTGGCGCGTGGTCTCGACCGACCAACAGGATATCGGCTTCGTGCTGCTGCGATCGCGCCGGCGCACCATCGGATTCGTCATCACCGACGATGGGTTACGCGTGACTGCGCCGAACTGGGTCACGCTGGCACAGGTCGACGATGCCGTACGCGAGAAATCGCGCTGGATTTTGGCCAAGCTGCGCGAATGGCAGGCGCGCAAGGAACAATTGGCCATGGCTGACACGCGCTGGCAGGCGGGCGGCCAGCTGCCCTACCTGGGCAAGCGCATCGTCCTGGGCCTGGCGGCCGACTGCCGCCAGCCCTTTTTGTCGGGCGACGCCAACGCCCCGCGCGACGGCGACACCCTGTGGCTGCCGCTGCCGGCCGATGCGTCTTCGGCGCGCGTGCGCGACGCCGCGCAATCGTGGCTGCAGCAGCGCGCCGACGCCTGGTTCGGCGCACGGCTTGCCTATTTCCTGCAGCGCACCGGCCTGAAAATCCGTCGTTGGCGGCTGTCCAGCGCGGCCACGCGCTGGGGGTCGTGCACCAGCGACGGCAGCATCATGCTCAACTGGCGCCTGATCCATTTTGCGCCGGACATCATCGACTACGTCATCGCGCACGAGCTGGCGCACCTGCGCGAAATGAACCACAGCCAGAACTTTTGGACCGAGGTCGGGAATATCCTGCCCGGCTTCGAAAGCGCCAAGGACGTGCTGCGCCGCTACGACCCAGCGTCGCTGCCGCTGCTCTAGCAAGGAAAAACCGAACGCCCCGCCCGGGCCGCCATTGCGCAAGCGCCGGCCCGTGCCGACGAACTTTGCTACGATCCCTTCCATAGATTCACGTCAAGGAGTACCCCATGCGCCTGCTGCACACCATGCTTCGCGTCGGCAACCTCGAGCGCTCGCTCGATTTCTACACCAACGTGCTCGGCATGCGCCTGTTGCGCAAGAAGGATTACCCCGAAGGCAAGTTCACCCTGGCCTTCGTGGGATACCAGGACGAATCTGAAGGCGCGGTCATCGAGCTGACCCACAACTGGGACACGGACCACTATGACCTGGGCACCGGCTATGGCCACATCGCGATCGAAGTCGAGGACGCCTACGAAGCCTGTGCCAAGGTCAAGGAACGCGGCGGCAAGGTCGTGCGCGAAGCCGGGCCGATGAAGCACGGCCAGACGGTCATCGCCTTCATCGAGGATCCGGACGGCTACAAGATCGAGTTCATCGAGCGCAAGACCCGCGTCGATTGATGAATAAGAAACGCCGGCCACAATGGCCGGCGTTTCTTATTTCTGGACGGCTAGCGCGGCCCGCTATTGCGGCTTGTAATCGATCTGCTTGGCGACTTGCGCCCATTTGGCGATTTCGTCGCGCGTGAACTTGTCGAAATCTTCGGGGCTGCCACCTTCCGGAATCAGGTTAGATGCCGCGAAGGTCTGGCGCAGCTCATCGGCCTGCAGTCCCGCATTGATGGCGGCGTTAAGTTTGTCCACGATGGCCTTGGGCGTGCCGGCCGGAGCATAAATGCCGACCCAGGAGCCCGTTTGGTAGCCAGGCACACCGGATTCCGACACGGTTGGCACACCGGGAAAATCAGACACTTGCGTGGCGCCGGTCACGGCCAGCGCGCGCAGCTTGCCCGCCTTGACCATGGGTGCGGCCGACGGCACGTTGTCGAACATGACTTGTACGCTGCCCCCAACCAAGTCGGTCAACGCCGGCGCGCTGCCCTTGTACGGTACATGCTGCATGCTCGTTCCCGTCATCAGCTTGAAATGTTCGACGCTCAAGTGGACCGAGCCGCCAGTCCCAGTCGATGCGTACGACACCTTATCGGGATTGGCCTTCAGGTAGGCGACCAGCTCCCCTATGGTCTTGACCGGCAGGTCTGGGTTAACTACCACGACCAGCGGTGCCGAGGCGACAAGCGCCACGGCGTCGAAATCCTTGATTGCATCGTAGTTCAGGTTGGCTAGCGTCGTCGGGTTGGTGCCGTGCGTCGCGCTGGTGCCCATGAAAATGGTGTAACCATCCGGCTTGGTCCGCGCTGCGGCGGTTGCACCTATCGTGCCCCCAGCACCGGCGCGGTTTTCGACAATTACCGATTGGCCCAGGCGCGCGCTCATGGCCTTAGCCGTCGCCCGCGCGGCGATATCCGTAATCCCGCCCGGGGGATACGGCACGATCATGGTGATCGGACGCGACGGATAATTCTCCCCGGCCTGGGCCGCGCCGAGAGCGGCAACAGCGGCAATAACGCATAACAGCTTCTTGGCGAACATGAACGGAGTCTCCTGTCTATTGTGATGAGATGGTGGTTCGCAACCCAGTGCCTTCACAGGCCGCGCCCTCCCGTGACCGCAAGGGTTTGGCCGGTAATGAATCCCGCCCGGTCCGAAAGTAGGAATACGACCGTCTCGGCCACGTCCGACGGCTGCCCCAACCTGCCCAACGGGGTCACGGCAAGCGTCGCTTCGTTGATGCCCGGCGCAGCCATGGCGCTCATGGGCGTCTCGATGCGGCCCGGCGCCACGGCATTGACGCGAATGCCGAAGCCGGCGACCTCGCCCGCTAGCTGCCGCGTCAGGCCCGTTATAGCCGCCTTGGAAACCGCGTAAGACACGCCCGCGATCGTGGAATAGCGCAATCCTGCCAGTGAACTGATATTGACAATGGCCCCGTAGCGCGCAGCCATCATGCCGGGCAGCACGGCCTTGCTCACGTAAAAGGAGCCACTCAAGTTGACTGCCAGCACGCACTGCCATTCCAAGGGGTCGACTTCCCATGCCGGAACCCTCTGCCCGTTCACCTTGGGCGAAATGCCAGCATTGTTGACTAAATAGTCGATCTTGCCCGTTTCCAGGCCGCTAATGCGCGCCTGGAGATCGGCGATGCACGCTGGGTCGCCAACGTCGGTTTGCCAACCTTGCGCATGCCAGCCCTGCTCGCTCAACGTGCGCGCACTGTCCGAGACCGCCTGCTCATCTTGGTCCACCAAGATGACCAAAGCGCCGCGACGCGCCAGGGCTTGCGCCACGGCAAACCCGATGCCGCGTGCCCCGCCGGTGACCATGGCGGCCTTGCCGGTGAAGTCCTCCTGCTGTGTCACGAGCTCACCTGGTTGCATAATGTTCCGTAGCGCGGCAAGTTCAGTTGTTCAAAAGCCGTGATGGGCGGAAAGGCTTGCGGCGCGACCGGCACGTCCAGGACGTACGGAACGCCGGTGGCCAGGGCTTGGCCAAGCGCCTCGGGAACGTCCTGCGGCCGCTCCACCCTCTGCCCGCCGCAACCGCAGGCGCGGGCAATGGCCACATGGTCGATCGGGCCGAAGTTGCATATATCGGTATGGCGTCCGAATCGGCTTTCCTCGGCGTCTCGCTGGAATCCCAGCACCCCGTTATTCAAGACAATGACTGTGACGGCAATGCCATGACGGCGCGCCGTCTCCAATTCCGACCAACAGTGCGCGAATCCGCCGTCTCCGACCACCGCGATAACCGGGCGCCCGGGTTCGGCCAATCTGGCGCCTATCGCCATGGGAAACCCCCAGCCCAGGCCAGCGATGCCACGCGGTGTCAGGTAACGCTGTCCCGGGGCATGCGACTGCAGGAATTGCAGCATCCACAGCGACGAGTAACTCGCATCGCTGACCCATAACGCGTCCGCTGCGCAGGCTCGCAGCGCCCTGAACAGGCGCTCCGGCCGCATGGGCAGATGGTCGGCATCTTCATAAGGCTGGATTTCCTGCCAGGCTTGCGCCCGGGCTTGCTCGACACGACGAGCAAAGTCTGCCCGGTTGCGGTGTCCCTTAGCTCCAAAAACGGGCTGACCTTCCTCCAGCATGGCGTGCAACGTGGCGGCTGCATCGCCCAGCAAGCGTAAGCCACGATAATTCCGGCCGAGCTCTTCCGGATCGACGTCGATCTGGATGAAATCGGCGTCTGGATTGAACAGCGACCAAGATGCCGTGCCGTTTTCGTTGGTGCGCGTCCCGACAAGCAGCACCGCATCGGCCTGCGCGACGTAGTCGCGATGGTATCGGGCGGGGCTGCGCGTGCCCATGCAATTGCCGATCACGCCAAGCGAAAGCGGATGGCGCTCATCGATGGCCCCCTTGCCCATGTTGGTGGTCGCTACGGGGATGCCCCAGGCATCCTGCACGTGCGACAGCACCTGTGCGGCGCCGGAGATGTGCACGCCGCCGCCGGCAACGATCAAGGGACGCTCGGCCCGGGCCAGGATCTGCACCGCACGTTGGATCTGGTCACGTGCCGGCAAGAATCGGTCCACCGGATAAGCGCCGAAACCTTCCGGAATCGCACCCCCTGCCACCTGCCCGCCCACCGCAATGGGTGGGACCTGTTCGAGCAGGACGTCGAAAGGGACGATGAGCACGGCCGGCCCCGGTCGCCCGGTGGTAGCCGCCATGACCGCGCGCAAGGTGTACTCGCCCACCCGTTGCGGTTCGGTCACCCGCCGTATCCACTTCGCGCTACCCTGGAACAGCTGGACGTGGTCCAGCTCCTGGAAGGCGTTCTTGTCCGTGCTGGCTCGCGGGACGTCCTGCACGATGGCCAGCAACGGGATCGAAGCCTTGAGCGCCTCGCACAGGCCGGCTATCAGCAACCCTGCCGCCGGACCGTTCTGGGCTGCGACCACTCCCAGGCGGCCACTAGCGCGCGCATACCCGTCTGCCATCGCCACGCCGGCGTTTTCGGTGCGATAGCCGATCTGCCGGATGCCGAGTTTTTCCGCCGCTAGGAACAGCGCCGTCGGGCAACTCTGCCCGAAGATGAAGGAAACCCCCGCCGATCTCAATACGGTCGCCATGGCGTCGGCCGCCACGAAACCGCTTAGGTCGCGGCGTGCCCACGTGCCTTGGCCCGCAATGCCGCTGTCTGCTGCTTGCATTGTTCAAACTCCTAGACCGCGGCCATTCTAGGCATCCGAACGTAATATTAGAATTTTATTTTTAAAATTCTGTAATTAAATTAACTAATGAACATTACGCTGCGCCAATTGCAAGCGTTCATCGCCGTGGCGCGTTCCGGCAGCTTTTCGCGCACGGCCCAGACCTTGCACGTCACCCAGCCAGCACTGACCCTGATGATCCAGAAGCTCGAGCGGCAGCTGGGCGTGCAACTGCTCGAGCGCAATACGCATGGCGTTCGCCTATCGCCGTCTGGTCGCGAGTTCTTACCAGCGATTCAACGGCTAGTGGGCGAACTCGAAACGACCGTCGATAATCTGCGCGATGCCACGCTGCCCAGCGGGGGCGCAATCAGCATTGGCTGCATCCCGTCGGCCGGCGCGCTGATGCTGCCCGACTTGATCCGGCGATTCGCGGCTGAATACCCAAGGGTGCGCATCACTGTCAAGGACGCCATGACCGAAACGCGCGGCATGATAGGCATGCTGCGCAGAGGGGAGATCGACCTGGCCATGGGTCCGCCCTCGGACGAAGATAGCGACATCGGCTTCGAGCCCTATACCGAAGACCGCATGATGGCTGCCGTGGCGACCGGGCACCGATATGGCCGGCGCAAGGTCTTGAGCTGGCGCGACATCGCAACCGAGCCCATCGTCGCAATGAGCTATCACAGCCACGTCCGCCGGCTGATGGACAGTGCGTTCTCTGCGAACGGCCTGTCGGTGCGGCCCCACGCGGAAGTCAGCTTGGTCGCGACGGCCATGGGCATGGCGCGTGCCGGATTGGCCGTGGCCATCCTGCCCGAGGCCGCCGTGCGCATGTGCAACCTGGATGGCATTGCCGTCATTGCACTGCAGCGTCCCGTCGTTACCCGGCCGATCGGGTTTCTCTATCGCTCGCGCTCGCTGCTATCGCCCGCCGCGCAAGCGTTCCTGCGCATCGCGCGAACGTGAACCATCGGCCAAGGGCAAAGGCGCAACGCCTGCCTGCACCCTTATCGGCACGGATGCACCAGGTCCTCAGGATCGAAATCATCCACGGCGATGACCGCGGCGACCGCTTCTTCAGCCTGCCGCAGGCGCTCGGATTCTTCGTCCGTCAATAGCCCCGCCTCGGCAGCGGCGCGCCAATCGCGCAGGCCCTGGGTGCGCAGCCGGTCGTAAAGTGGCTGCACCTCGCACACCAGCGCGAAGGCGCGATCGAGCTGTGCCACGCTGGGTGAGCCGCAAGTGCGCCAAAGGGTGCCCACCAGGCGGTCGCGCGCGGCGCCAGGTTCGGTCAGGATGCGCGCACACGCCTGCGTCAACGCGTCCGACGGCCCGGCGGCGCGCGGGCCCAGCGGCTGCACGAGGAACTTGAGCAGCCACGCCACCGGCCGGTTCGGCAGGTTGGCGAGGACTTCGGCCAACCGCGCCTCTATCGTGGCGCAGCCTTGCTCGACGCACCAGCGTACCAGCGGAAGATCCGCTTCCTGGCGGCCCTCGTCCTGCCAGCGCTTGAGCACCGCCGACAGCAAGTACAGTTCGGCCAGGATGTCGCCGAGCCTGGCCGAGAGCATCTCCTTGCGCTTGAGCTCGCCGCCCAACAGCCCCAACGCCGCTTCGGCCACCAGCGCAAAGGCGCTGGCGTAACGCCCCAGCTGGCGGTAATGCGCCCTCGCACGTCCGGCAGACGGTGCCGGTGCAGCCAGCCCTGCCGTCCAGCTGCGCAGCCATGCGCGCAGGGCATTCTTGGCGCTGTGGCCGGCATGCTTCCAGAATATGGCGTCGAACGCGTCCAGGCCGCGCGCGGCATCGTCGTCGGCCAGTGCCTCGATTTCCTTCATCAGGTAGGGGTGCGCGCGGATGGCCCCTTGCCCGAAAATGATCAGGCAGCGCGTCAGGATGTTGGCGCCTTCCACCGTGATGCCGACCGGCAGCGCGCGGTACAGGCCGGATAGATAGTTGTGCGGCCCGTCTATCACCGCCTTGCCGGCATGGATGTCCATCGCATCGTTGACCGCCTCGCGCATGCGTTCGGTCGCGTGGTATTTCATGATGGCCGAAACGACCGCGGGCTTCTTGCCTTGGTCCAGCCCCGCGCATGTCATGCGCCTGGCCGCCTCGACCAGATAGGCGTTGGCGGCCAGCCGGCCGAGCTTGTCCTGGATCCCCTCGAAGCGGGAAATGGGCAAGCCGAACTGCTTGCGTACGCGGGCATAGGCGCCTGCGCTGTGCGCAGCGAACGCCACGGCAGCGGCCGACAGCGACGGCAGCGAGATCCCGCGCCCGGCGGCCAGCGCGCTCATGAGCATCTTCCAGCCTTGGCCGGCGCGCGCCGGGCCGCCAATCAACGCATCCAGCGGAACGAACACGTCGCGGCCCACGGTGGGGCCGTTCTGGAAGACCTGCATCGACGGCACATGGCGCTTGCCGATCTCCACGCCCGGCAGGTGCGTCGGCACCAGGGCCACGGATATGCCGATGTCGGCCGGGCCGCCCAGCAGGCCTTCGGGGTCGCTGAGCTTGAACGCCAGGCCAAGCACGGTGGCCACCGGCGCCAGCGTGATGTAGCGCTTGCGCCAGTTAAGCCGTATGCCGAGCACCTCCCTGCCGTCGATCTCGCCGCGGCAGACCACGCCGGTGTCGGTCATCGATGCCGCATCCGAGCCCGCCTCGGCGCTGGTCAGGCCGAAACAGGGAATCTCGGTGCCATCGGCCAGCCGTGGCAGCCAATAGGCGCGCTGCGCGTCGGTACCGAACTGCATCAGCAGCTCGCCTGGCCCCAACGAGTTGGGCACCATGACGGTCACGGCCGCGGTCACCGACCGCAACGAGATGCGCCGCACGACCTCGGAGTGCGCATAGGCCGAAAACCCCAGGCCGCCGTATTCGCGCGGGATGATCATGCCGAAAAAACGCTGTGCCTTGAGAAATTGCCACACTTCGGTAGGCAGGTCGCGCCACTGGCTGTTGATCTTCCAGTCATCGAGCATGGCGCACAGCTCGGCCACCGGTCCATCCAGGAAGGCCTGCTCGGCATCGCTGAGCCGCGCTGGGGGCATGGCCAGCAGCTTGTTCCAGTCTGGATCCCCGGCGAACAGGTCGGCCTCCCACCAGACGTCGCCGGCGTCGATGGCCTCGCGCTCGGTGTCAGACAGGCCTGGCAATGCCTTGCGGGCCCAACGATAGACTGGGCGGGTCAGGCGTTCACGGCGCAAGTCGTTCATATCCAAGGCGTTCTCCTGCAGCAATGATGCAATCATGCCACGCGGCGCGCGATTGCGGCGCGCGCGAGGCCTGTGCCGGACGCGGCCAGCGCCGGACGGCTGGCAAGGACGGGCAGCTTCGCGTACAGTGCAGCGGCGACTCGCTTACCCGACGCCCATGCTCAACATCCTTTGGCTGGCTTTTTTCCTGACCGCCGCGGTCGTGGCCGCGGGCAAGTGGCTGCTGGCCGGCGATGGCCAGGTTTTCGCCGCCATCGTGGCCGCGCTGTTCGACATGGCGCGGCTGTCGGTCGAGGTCATGGTGCTACTGTTCGGCACGCTGACACTCTGGCTGGGGTTCCTGCGCATCGCCGAACGGGCCGGCCTGGTCCAGGCGCTGGCCCGGCTGCTTGGGCCGCTCTTTGCCCGCCTCATGCCGGAAGTCCCGCGCGGTCACCCTGCCGTGGGGCTGATCACATTGAACTTCGCGGCCAACGCGCTGGGGCTGGACAATGCGGCCACGCCCATCGGCCTGCGCGCCATGCGCGAACTGCAAGCGCTCAATCGCGACCCGGAATCAGCCAGCAACGCGCAAATCCTGTTCCTTGTGCTCAACGCTTCGTCGTTGACGTTGCTGCCGGTGACGATTTTCATGTACCGCGCCCAACAGGGTGCGGCCGACCCCACGCTGGTCTTCCTTCCCATCCTGCTGGCCACCAGCGCATCGACGCTGGCCGGACTGCTGTCGGTGGCGCTGATGCAGCGCCTGCGCCTGCACGACCCGGTCGTGCTGGCGTGGCTGGGTTCGGCCGCCCTGGCGCTGGGCGGCTTCATGGCCATCCTGGCCTCGATGACGTCGGCGGCATTGGCCTCGCTGTCGTCGCTAGCGGGCAATTTGACGCTTTTCGCCATCGTCATCGCCTTTCTCGCGGCCGGGGCCATCCGCCGCGTGCCGGTTTACGAAGCCTTCGTCGACGGGGCCAAGGAAGGCTTTGACGTCGCGCGCGGCCTGCTGCCCTACCTGGTGGCGATGCTGTGCGCGGTCGGGGCGCTGCGCGCATCCGGCGCGCTGGACCTGGTGCTGGACGGCATCCGGTGGCTGGCGCAGGTGACCGGCTGGGACGCGCGGTTCGTCGATGCATTGCCCACCGCCCTGGTCAAGCCGTTTTCGGGCAGCGCCGCGCGCGCGATGATGCTGGAGACCATGCAGCACTTCGGCGTGGACAGCTTCCCGGCATTGCTGGCCGCGGTCATGCAGGGCAGCACGGAAACCACCTTTTACGTGCTGGCGGTGTACTTCGGCGCCGTCGGCATCAAGCGGGCCCGGCATGCCGTAGGCTGCGCACTGCTGGCGGACGTGGCCGGCGTGCTGGCCGCGATCGGCGTGTGCTATTGGTTCTTCGGCTAGCGGCCTGCGCGGCAGGCGGCGCCGGCCTGCCGCCACGGCGCGCCCGCCATCGCCTGTCTGCCCGGCGCTACTCCACCTTCAGGATCTTCATGCCGTTGGTGCCGCCGCTATCCTGATAGTAGTCGCCCTTGGTCAGGATGACCCAGTCGCCCGGCTGCACCTTGCCCCGGCGCTTTAGCTCGCCGATCGCCGCCTGGCTAAGCTCGGACGGGTCGTAGGCCGTCGGGTCGAAAGGGACAGTGTAGACGCCGCGAAACAGCGCCGCGCGGTTCTGCGTGGATTGGTGCCGGGTGTAGCAATAGATCGGCACGCCCGAGCGGATGCGCGACATGATCAGCGGGGTGTGGCCGCTTTCGGTCAAGGCGATGATGGCCTTGACGCCCGGGAAGTGGTTGGCCGCATACATGGCCGCCAGCGCGATCGTCTCGTCACAGCGCGAGAACGTCTCGCCCAGCCGGTGATGCGAGCGCGTCGTGGTCGGGTGCTTTTCCGCGCCCAGGCAGATTCGCGCCATGGCCTGCACCGCTTCCACGGGGTATTGGCCCGAGGCGCTTTCGGCCGACAGCATCACCGCATCCGTATAGTCGAGCACGGCGTTGGCCACGTCCGAGACCTCGGCGCGGGTCGGCAAGGAGCTCGAAATCATCGACTCCATCATCTGCGTGGCGGTGATCACCAGCTTGTTCAGGGTACGAGCGTGCTGGATGATGCGCTTCTGTATGCCGACGAGCTCGGCATCGCCGACCTCCACGCCCAGGTCGCCGCGCGCAACCATGACGCCGTCGCTGGCGCGTATCAAGGCGTCGAGCGCCTCGTCGTCGGCCACCGCCTCGGCCCGCTCGATCTTGGCGATCAGCCAGGCATCGCTGCCGGCTGCGCGCACCAGTTCGCGCGCTTGCTCGATGTCGCTGCCATAGCGTGGAAACGACACGGCGACATAGTCCAAGCCGAGCTCGGCGGCCAGGCGGATGTCCTGCTTGTCCTTGTCGGTCAGGCTCGGCGCCGACAGGCCACCGCCGCGGCGGTTGATGCCTTTGTTGTTGGATAGCGGGCCGCCCACCGTCACGGTGGTATGCACGGCGTCGCCCGACACATCGTCGACCTGCAGGACGATGCGGCCGTCGTCGAGCAGCAGCTCGTCGCCCGGGCGGCAATCCTTGACCAGATCGGGATAGTCGATGCCAACCACCGTTTCATCGCCCGCGTCGTAAGGGTGGCTGTTCGACAAAGTGAACCTTTGCCCCGGACGCAGCGTGACGCGCCCTTGGGCAAAGCGCGCGATGCGGATCTTGGGGCCTTGCAGGTCGCCCATCAGCGCGACGAACCGTCCCTGCTCGGCGGCGAGTTCCCGCACCAGTCGGGCACGCTCGCGGTGGTCATCGGCATTGCCGTGGGAGAAGTTCAGGCGCGCGACGTCCATGCCGGCGCGTATCAGCTCGCCGATGCGCTCGCGGCTGGAACTGGCTGGCCCCAGGGTGGCAACGATCTTGGTTCGGCGCGATGCAGCCATGAAGCTTTCTCCACGAATGGCCAAGTAAAGTAGCAATGGTATCGCTTGCGCACGACGCTGCGTAGGTGCCCCTCTCAGCGGCCGCTGGCGCTGCCACCGGCAGCCGTCGAGGCAGCGCCACCGCAAGCCCGCGCCGCATTATCATGAGCGCTTTTCCTGCCAGACCACGACTGGACCGTGAAGATCGTCATCGCCCCCGATTCGTTCAAGGAAAGCCTCGGCGCGCCCGAAGTGGCGGCCGCGATCGCCGAAGGCGTGCGCCAGGCCGCTCCCCAGGCCGAGATTGTCTGTATTCCCATGGCCGATGGCGGCGAGGGTACGGTCGCGGCTGTGCTTGCAGCCACCGGCGGCCAATGGAAAACCACGCCCGTGCAAGGCGCCTTGGGCGAGCCGTTGCAGGCGCGCTGGGGCTGGCTGGCCGACGGCACCGCAGTCATCGAAATGGCCGCCGCCGCCGGGTTGGAGCAAATCGCGCCCGCCGACCGCCGCCCGCTGCAAGCCAGCAGTTTCGGCGTAGGCCAGCTGGTCGCCGCGGCGCTGGACGCCGGCGCCCGACGCATCATCCTGGGGCTGGGCGGCTCCTCCACCACCGACGGCGGTGCCGGCATGCTGAGCGCGCTCGGCATGCGTTGGCTGGACGAACGAGGCCAGCCGCTGCCCCCGGGGGGCGCAGCGCTGCGCCACCTGGCCGAGATCGACGCCAGTGGCCTGGACCCGCGGCTCGCGGACATCCCGGTCACCGTCGCCTCGGACGTCAACAATCCCCTGTGCGGCACCAAGGGGGCGGCACACGTCTTCGGGCCACAAAAAGGCGCCACGCCGGAACAAGTCGCCGAACTGGATGCCGCGCTCACGCGCCTGGCCGACGTATGCGCGCATCACCTGGGGCGCGATCTGCGCAACGAACCCGGCGCCGGATCGGCGGGCGGCCTGGGATTTGCCGCGCGCGCGTTCATGCGCGCGGACTTCCGGCCTGGCGTGGAAGTCGTCGCCGAACTGGGCGGCCTGGCGCAGGCCGTGCAAGGCGCGTCCCTGGTCTTTACCGGCGAAGGACGCATGGATGCCCAGACGCTGCATGGCAAGACCCCCGCCGGCGTGGCCCGCATCGCCCAGGCTGCCGGCGTGCCTGTCGTAGCGCTGGCCGGCTCGCTGGGCGACGGCTACGAAGCGCTGTACGAGGTCGGCATATCGGCCGCGTTTAGCCTGGCACCCGGACCGATCACGCTTCAGGAGGCATTGTCGCGCGCCGGGGAACTGCTCGCAGCCCGCGCGCGCGACGCCACCCGGTTATGGCTGGCCGGACGACGCCAAGCACTCTGACCGCCCCAGTCAGCCCGGCGCCGCACCGGCCAGGCCGGCGTCGTACAAGGCATCGGCCAGGGCGATGAATCTTTCGACCGGGACCTCTTCGGCCCGCGCGGTGGGCGCGATGCCCAGCGATTCCCAGTCGATGCTGGCTGCCCAATCACCGAGGGCGCGGCGCAGCATCTTGCGCCGCTGCGCAAAGGCACGCGCGACGACCGCCTCGAAGGCGGACTCACTGCGCGGGCGCACGCGCCCGTCCGGCAGAGGGATCATGCGCACCACCGCCGACACGACGCGCGGCGGGGGATCGAACGCCTCCGGCGGCACATCCAAGAGCTTTTCCATGCGGTAGCGTGCTTGCAGCATGACCGACAGGCGCCCGTAATCGGGCGTGGACGGCCGCGCCACCATGCGATCGATGACCTCCCGCTGCAACATGAAGTGCTGGTCGCGGACGACATCCGCGCAGCGCATCAAATGAAACAGCAGCGGGCTGGAGATGTTGTAAGGCAGGTTGCCCGCGATGCGCAGCGACGCGCCGGACGCGGGCGCGAAACTGGCGAAATCGACGGTCAACGCGTCGGCCTCGACGACGGTCAGGCGCTCGGGCGGATACCTGCGGCGCAACCGCGCGGCCAGGTCGCGGTCGATCTCGACCACGCGCAAATGATCCAGCCGCTGCAGCAGCGGGTCGGTCAAGGCCGACAGCCCCGGGCCGATCTCCACCATCGCGTCACCGGGCGCCGGATCAATGGCGCGGACGATGGCGGCGACGACGGATTCGTCCGTCAGGAAGTGCTGGCCGAAGCGCTTGCGCGCCTGGTGATGAGCCACGACGTTAGGTCCCGGCCGGCCGCTACAGCGATTGCTCCAGCTGCTCGCGACGCTCCAGCCGGTTGTCGATATACGCCTGCTGCACCAGCTGCTGCAGCCAGTCCTCGAAAGCCGGCTGCGCGCGGCGCTCGAACAACGTCTGGCGCGCCTGCATGCGGCGATACTCGTCAGCCATGTCCTGGGTGCGGCGCTCTTCGACCTTGATCAGGTGCCAGCCGAAAGGCGACTGCACCGGTTGGCTGATCTCCCCTTCGGCCAAGGCATCCATGGCCTGTTCGAAGGGCGGCACCGTGGTGCCCGGGCTGAGCCAGCCCAGGTCCCCGCCCTGGGGCGCGGTCGAATCGTTGGAATAGCGTCGTGCCAGGTCTTCGAACGATTCGCCGTGCAGGATGCGTTCGCGCAGCTGGGCCAGCCGCTGGCGCGCCTGCTCGTCGCTGACCACCGCCGAAGTGCGGATCAGGATATGGCGGGCGCGCGTCTGCGTCACCGGCATGGGCCCTTGCGGACCGACCGGATCCATGCCCGGCCCGGCTGCGCCGGCTTGCGCCTGCGGCGGCGGGCCGCTGCGATCCAGGACCTTGAGGATGTGAAAGCCGTTGCCGCTCTGGATCAGGTCTGAGATCTGCCCCGGCTGCAGGTGGCCGGCCGCCTGCACGAACAGGTCAGGCCAGCCGTCCATGGCGCGCATGCCCATGTTGCCGCCTTCCAGCGCCTCCGGGCCGTCGGAAGATGCTGCGGCCAGCGCGGCGAAATCCTCGCCGGCGCGGGCGCGGGCCAGCAGCTGTTCTGCCTTGCGGCGCAGCGCCGCCACCTGTTCGGGCGAGGAACCTTCCGGTACCCGGACCAAGATCTGCGCCAACGCCATGCCGCCTTGCTGGGCGGGCGCGGCCGGCTGCCCCAACGACAGGGACGCGTCGCGGCGTGCGGCCTGCTCCTTGAGATAGGCGTCGACCTCGGCGTCCGAAATCGTGATGGTGCTGTCGATGGCCCGCTGGCGCATGCGGTCGAGCATGATGTCCCGGCGCAGCACCGCCAGGTAGTCTTCCCACGTCGTGCCGCCGGCTTCGATCTGCTGTCGCATCTGCTCGGGCGTGACGCGGTTGCGCTCGGCGATAACGCGCACGGCCTGCTGGACGTGGTCGTCGGTGACGCGGATATTCATGCGCGCCGCTTCCTGGTCCTCGACCCGCTCGATGATCAGCCGCTGCAACACCTGGCGGCGCAAGATGTCGTCGCTGGGCGCCTGGATATTCTGGTTTTGCAGGTCCCGACGCGCCCGCGCCACGCGTTGCTCCAGCTCACGCAGCGTGATCACGTCCTTGTTGACGACGGCGGCGATGCCGTCGACGAACGCCGAGCCGGACGCGGATGCGCCGGACGGCGCACTCGCCGCAGTCGCCTGCCGCGCCTGCGATTGCGCACCGGCGGGAAGCAGCACGCCCAACATGGTCGCCGCCACCAGCAGGCGCATGGCTTGCACACTACGCATCATTCGTACCTTTCGAAAGTGGTTGCCGCCGGAATCGGAGAATTGATCGATTCATACCCCGGCACGCTGCGAGACAGCAGATCCATGGGATCGGTTCCCAACGACCCCAGGCCGTTGAGCTCCAGCTGGAAGAAAACCGCGGTGTTGCTGTCGTTGGCGTCGACGGCGTAGCGCTGGAACACCACCCGTCCCGTCCAGCAGCAATCGCCCTTGTATTCCAGCCCCAGTATGGCCTGGGTCACGCGCGGACGCTCTTCAGGCAAGGAGCCGATGGCAGCGGCGCGGCGCAGCGAATAGTCGACGCGGCCCACCCCGTATATCCGGTCGGTGAACGGCCACTGGAAGGCGATGCTGATCTGGTTCTGCCCGCGCGGGCTGTAGGGCACGCGCGTGCCCTGTTCGGTGAGATGGTCGCGCTGGTAGCGGTACGCCGCCGAGATCATGGTCAGGCGCTGCGGCTTCCAGCGCAGGCCGATCATGGCGCGGTCCCACTCGGTCTCATAGGGGTTGTACTGCAAGGCAGCCTGCGTGCTCAACGTATCGGTCAACGCCGCGGTCGCGCCCAGTAGGAACTCCGAGCGCACGTCGGTGCGGGCGACCTCGCGCGGCAGCGTCACGCGCTGGTCCTCGAAATAAATCCGCTGCGCGCCGGACAGGCTCAGCCGCTCAAAGCCCGTGTCGGCGTCCAGGAAGCGCGTGGTCAGCCCCAACGTGACCTGGTCGGCGTTGACGATGCGGTCCCACCCGCCGGAATAGATGTTTTCCTGGAAGGCCTGCGAAAAGTTGAAGTCCGACAGGTTGGTGTCGTAGACCGGCAACGACGACTGCTCGCGGTAGGGAACACGCAGATAGTAGATGCGCGGCTCCAGTGTCTGCAGCGACGGCTTGCCGAACAGGGTCGTGTCCCGGTCGAAGGTCATCCCGGCGTCCACCGAGAAAATCGGCTGCACGCGCGACACCGACCCATCGTCCGGCGCGCCGTAGTAGTTGTCGTAGCTGTCGCGGTACGAACTCGCCCAGCTGGTGTCCCGGCCCGAAGCGTGCCAGCGGGTCTGGTAGCGCGACATGTGCACGCCCGCCTTGGGCGTGATGTACCAGCCCGAGCGCACGATGGGGTAGGAAATCGACGGATAGGCGACCAAGCGCTCGCCATCGGGGCCGAAGCGCTTGTCCTGCCACGATCCGGCGATCAGCTGTTCGCCCATGGGCTTGCGAAAGCGCGTCGCGGCCGAATCGAGCTCGAGGTCAAAGCCGCCCCAGTTGTAGCGTGCCGCCTTGACGACCAATTCGGGCTCTTTGTCGTACTGCGGATTGCGCGAGACGGCGTCCTCGTCGTAGAGGCTTTGGTATTTGTAGACCTGCACGTACGAGCGCACATAGCGGCTGGTCCAGCCCAGGCGCCCGCGCTGGCGCAAGTAGCTGGTGGTCGATTCGTTCAGGCCCAGGGAGGAAAGATCCCGGAAGTAGTTGATGTCCGATACCCGCGATATATCCCAGTCGGCGAAGAATCCGTTGGGCAACAGGTGGCGATGGACCGTCGAATACATCCAGCGGTTGGTGCCGGTCTGGTGATCGTTGTTCAGGTAGGTGCCGGTCATGCGGCCGGCATAGCTGCGGCCCAGATAGCGGAACTCGCCGCCGGCCTGCACCCCGCGCTTGGACATGTAGCGCGGCATCAGCGTCATGTCGTAGTTGGGCGCCAGGTTGACGTAGTACGGCACCATGATGTCGATGCCCCCCTGGCTGCTGGTCCCGTAAGTCGGTAGCAGGAAACCGGACTTGCGCTCGCGCTTGACCGGAAAGGTCAGGTAGGGCGAGGCCAAGATAGGCACGTCCTTGAAGTACAGGACGCCATTGCGCGCCACGCCCTCGTTGCGGTCGAAATCCAGGTCCACCTGCTTGGAGCGGATTTCCCAGGACGGGTTGGGGCAAGGGCAGCCGGTGTAGATGACGTCCTTCAGGCGCATGCGCGACCGGCTCAGGATGAGGGCATGCGAGGCCGACCCCGAGCCGCCGTTGGTGCCCAGGCGGAATACCGGCTCGTCGAGTTCGCCCGTATCGGCATCGATGTTGTACTTCAGGCCGGGCCCGGTGATCAGGGTGGCATCGCGCAGCAGCCGCACGCTGCCCTGCGCGTCGAGGTCGCCCGTTTCGCGCCGGTATTTGATGACGTCGCCCTTGAGGATGGCATCCATGCGACGCACCTGGGCGTTGCCGGTGAGCGTGACCACGCCCTGGTCATCGCCGTCGATCTGGTCGGCCTCGAGAAAGGCGGGCAGCGCCTCGTCGCCGACCTGGTGGATGCGCAGGCCCGGCGACACCCGCAATCCGAAACCCGTGCTCGCCGAGCCGGCCAGCGATGCAGCGGCCGGCGCGCTCGCGGCCCGCTGCGCCGCTGGCTCGACGCCTTGGGCGTTTGCCACCGACAGGGTGCAAACGACGGAGAGGATCAAGCATCGAACCTTGCGCACGGGTCTGGGACAACCTTTTTTTGGTAGCAGCTTGGCGGGAAAAGCCTCCGCGAGGGCGGACGGCTTCGGTACGAACGGCATCCGCTGCCCCTGACCGGGCGAGCGACCCGGTATTATAGAGAAGGCCGCCTGCCGGCATCCTTTTATTGTTTCCGGTTTTTCCCCTTGGACACCACCCACGATCCGCGCCGCGACCAATTGACCGGCTGGCTTCGCAGCCTGCCCGGCGCCCTTGGCCTGGCGCCCGACACCCTGCGTCCGGTTTCCGGGGACGCGAGCTTTCGCCGCTATTTCCGGGTCGACGCCGCCGGGCGCACGCTCATCGTCATGGACGCCCCGCCCGGGCGCGAGGACTGCCGCCCCTTCGTGCACGTCGCCGAGCTGCTGGCGCGGACCGGCCTGAACGTGCCCAGGATCGTGGCCAGCGATCTGGAGCAAGGACTGCTCTTGCTGACCGACCTCGGCCCGGACACGTACTACCAGCGCGTGGTCGCCGGGCTGGCCGACGATGTGCTGCAAAGGCTGTACCGCGACGCGCTGGCGGCGCTGGTGCGCATGCAGACGGCACCGGTCCAGGGGCTGCCCGCCTACGACGCGGCGCGCCTGGCCGCCGAGCTCGAGCTGTTCCCGCAGTGGTACGCCGAACGCCACTGCGGCGTGACGCTGGCCCCGGCGCAAGCCGCGGCGCTGCAAAAGGTCTTTTCGGTGCTCGTCGCCCACAACGCCGCCCAGCCCAGGGTGCTGGTGCACCGCGACTACCATAGCCCCAACCTGATCGTCAGCGACGACCCCGACCGCTACGGGCCCAACCCGGGCGTGCTGGACTTCCAGGACGCCCTGGCCGGGCCGATCAGCTACGACATCGCCTCGCTGGTCATGGATGCGCGCACGACCTGGGAAGAGCCGCAGCAGCTGGATTGGGCCATACGCTATTGGGACATGGCGCGCAGGCAGGGGTTGCCGGTGCCGGCTGATTTCGCGGAATTTCACCGCGACTACGAGTGGATGGGCCTGCAGCGCAACCTGCGCATCCTGGGCGTCTTCGCCCGGCTGCACCATCGTGACGGCAAGTCAGGATATCTGGACCATATTCCTCGCGTCAGCGCCTACGTGCGGCAGGTCGCCCGCCGCTACGACGTATTCGCGCCGCTCGTGCGCCTGCTCGACACGCTGGAGAACCGGCAGGCTACCGTGGGGTTTACTTTCTAGGGAGCGCCGATGCGCGCCATGATCCTGGCGGCCGGGCGCGGCGAGCGCATGCGGCCGCTGACCGACCGCACGCCCAAGCCCCTGCTGCCGGTGGGCGGCAAGCCATTGGCGGTCTGGCACCTGGAACGGCTGGCTGCCGCCGGGCTGCGCGAGATCGTCATCAACCATGCCTGGCTGGGCGAGCAGATCGAAGCCGCGCTCGGCGACGGCTCGCGCTGGAACGTGCGCATCCGCTACTCCCAGGAAACCATCGCGCTGGAGACCGCCGGCGGCATCGCGCGGGCGCTGCCACTGCTGGGCGATGCGCCCTTCCTGGTCATCAACGGCGATATCTGGTGCGACTGGGATCCCGGCGAAGCCGCGGCGCTGGCCACCCGCCTCGACGGGCGCGACGCGCTTGCCTGGCTGCTGCTGGTGGACAATCCGCCGCACCACCCCGAAGGGGACTTCGCGCTGTGTGGCGAGCACGTGCTCACGCAAGGACCCGATAAGCTCACGTTTAGCGGCATCGGCATTTATCATCCGGCGCTCTTCGCCCACACCGCGCCGGATCGGCCCGCGCCGCTGGCGCCGCTGCTGCGCGCGGCGATGGACGGCCGGGCGGTGCTCGGTCGCCGCCACGCGGGCATTTGGACCGACGTCGGCACCCCGCAGCGGCTGGCCGAAATGGACGCGCGGCTGCTGGCAAGGTTGCGCGGATAAACCGGCCCACGCATCACGCGCCGCCTGCTTATTTCATAACGTCTGGGATCGCAACCAGCCTTGTCAGCGTGGCGCGCGCGCCCCTGGGCCGCGTTATGCTTAGCGGTTTGCCGGCCCGTTGGCCGGTGCGACTCTGTGGGAAACGAAGTTCAATGGGGATGTTTCGCAGCAACAAGCGTCGGGTATTTACACCGTCCGTCTATGAGACCAGCCGCCGCCGGCGCCGCCTGCCGCGCTGGCTGATCCTGCTCATCGTCGGCATGGTCCTGGGCGCGGGCGGACTGCTGTTCCTGCAAACGAGCTACGGTCCCAAGCGGCTGACCGTGCTCGAGTCGCAGGAATTGACCGATGAATTGCAATCGGTGTCGCTGGAGCGCCAGCGCCTGCAAAGCGAACTCGAACGAACCGCCCGGGAACTGTCCGAAGCGCGCGAAGCGCGCCTGGCCATCGCCGAGCAACTCAAGGCCGCCGAAGCGGCCCTGCAACCGCTGCGAGACGAGTTGAACCTGTTTGCCGCGGTCATGCCGCCCGACCCGCGCGGCGGTCCCATCGGCGTCAGCGCGGCGAACTTCCGGCAAGGCGCCGGCGGCCTGGACTACCACGTCCTGCTGCTGCGCGACGAGGCAGAGGGCCAGCCCTTCCAGGGCCGGCTGGAAATGGCGGTGGAAGGCCGCCATGCCAACGGCCGGTACGAGACGCTGGAACTCGATCCGCTGGCCGTGCGCCTGGACCGCTACCAACACCTCACCGGCACCGCCAAGCTGCCCGACGGATTTTCCGCACGGCGTGTGACGGTGCGGGTCTTCGACGGCGAACAAGGCGGCCGCCAGCGCGCGATGCGCATACTCATCGTGCGCCACTGACCGCGCCGCCGCTGCCGCGCGGCAAGGTGCTTGCCCGGGGACCTAGCCGCGAATCCCCGCCGCAGCCGCGCGGTCCATGAAGTGGGCCAGCTGGATGTCCCGTTCGGTGACCCCCTGGACGTCATGGCTGGTCAGCACCACGTCGACCCGGTTGTACACATTGGTCCATTCGGGATGGTGGTCCGCCTTCTCGGCCTCCAGCGCGACCCGGCACATGAACCCGAATGCGGCGTTGAAATCGGCGAATTCGTAGCGCCGCCCGATGGCGTCGCGCCCAGGCACGGCATGCCAGCCGGGCAGTTCCTTGAGCGCCGCTGCGGCGCCCAGCGCGTTCGTTGCGGTCATGATGGCCTCCCTTGACCATGGACGATATGTCCATCATAAGGGCGCCCCTGCCCCATTGGCACGCCTAGCGGGGCTCGCCGGACGCCCGCAATGGCAGGTACTCGGCGAATGCGCTTGGCGCCACGCAAGGCCGGCGCGCGGTCAGCCCAGCGCCTGGCGCACGGCCTGTACTTGCGCGGCGATGGCTGCCGGGATGGGAAACTCGCCCTGCATGACGCGGCGCGTCCATTCGGCGGTCACCGCGGCTTCGCGCGAGGCGGGTCCCGCCGAGCCGGGCCAGTCCTGCCTGGGGACATCGCCGGAAATGACGCTGCGCTGTCCATCGCGCAGCCATTCAATGGGACGTGGAACGGCCGGATCGGCCGCCGCCTCGCCTTCGCTGCCACGGGCCAGCAACACCCCTGGCGCGCCGGCCTGCCCGGGCAGGGAAAACAGCCCGGCAAGCGTGTCCCGGTAAGCAGGATGCGTGTAATTGACCAGCCGCAGTGCCGGCTGAGCGAAGGGGTGGATGAGCTTGGCCAGCGTATGTGCGCTATTGCGAACCCCGAGCACCGAACGCAAGGAAAGCTGGCGCGCCAGCGCAGGCGCCAACGCATCGATGGGCATCATCGCCAGGCGCCGCTCGCACAGCGATGCCTCGGCCGCGGCGCGGTCCCGGTCAGGCAATATCCCCATTTCAGCCAGGACTTCGGCGGTGGTTACCCTGCCCGGATCGTGCATAACCCCATGGATGAGGACGGGCACGCCTTCGCGCGCCAGCAGCAGTGCCAACAACGGTACCAGGTTGGGCTGCTTGCGCGCGCCGTTGTAGCTGGGGATCGAGACTGCCGTCGTGCCATGCGGGGCGCGCAACGGCGCCATCGCCGCGTGCACCGCCTCGAGCATGCCAGCGAGCTCCTCGGGGCTTTCGCCCTTGATCCGGTAGGCGATCAGCACCGCGCCCAGCTCCAGGTCCGACACGCGTCCATCCAGGATGGCCTCGTACAGCAGGCGGGCCTCATCGCGCGCGAGGCTGCGCGCGCCCCGTGCGCCGCGGCCGATCTCCTTGATCAGCGCCGCGCACGCAAAAGCATCGGAACGATTCATCGGATTATTGCCTGCGTGGCTGCACTGCGGCGCAGTGTAGCCGGAAAGCCGGCGTGCCCTGCCATGCGCTGATGCTTTCGCGCAGCAAGCACGAAAAGCGCTACTGGCGCGTCGTCTTGGCGGCGGACCTTGCCACGACCATCCTGGCTGGTCAGAACCAGCGGCGCAGCTTGCGCGCCGATTCCCGGTTCAGCCGGGCCGCTTCCTGTTCCGCATATTCGCGCTCGCCCGGCTCGTAACGGCACATGCTGGGCTCGGCCTTGCAATCGCCATCGCGCACCACTGCGTTGCCACGGCCTGTATTTGCCGAGGCCGGCCCGTCACCCGCGCCGCCCAAGGCACATCCGGCCAACACGGCCGGCAGCAACAGCATCGCCCCCACCTTACCGATCATTCGAATCGACATGCGCAACCATCCATGCTTGCCAAACAGGAAACCCTCTTTATAGCAGCCCGCAAGGATGCCTTGCCCGGCCGCAAAACCTGCGCGGGCGAGGCTTGCGGCCTGGCGCCCGCGGCAATGCCGGCGCCATTCATGGCGCAGCGCCTGCTGCCCACGCGCCGTCGGCGGGCACAGCCCGCCGACGCGTCGCGAAGATGCCGTGGGACATCCCCTAGTGACACGCGGCGGGACATCGCATCTAATTGACACTATCAAACTCAAATTGACTATGTCAATGACGGCTTCGATGCGGCCCTCCGCCTCCGTGATCCCCTACCTCGCCGCCGCGGCAACCGGCGTGCAGGTCGGGGCGGCGCTGGTGGCCAGCCAAGCCGTGGTAGCCGACGTCGGCGCCGGGCGGCTGGGCTTTTTGCGCTACGCGCTGGCCGTGGTCTTGCTGCTTCCCTTGGCGATGCGCGCCAGCGGCCCGCGCATCGCGCGGCAAGACCTGCCCATGGTGCTACTACTCGGACTCGGGCAGTTCGGCGCGCTGATCGGGCTGCTCAACCTTGCCGTGCTTTATACGACTTCGGCGCGCGTGGCCGTGCTGTTCGCAACCCTGCCTATCGTGACCTCGATCGCATGCTGGAGCCTTGGGCGGGAAGCGCTGTCCAGGCGCATGATGCTGTCCATCGCGCTGTCGGTCGGCGGCGTGGTGGTGCTGCTCGGGGGTGACGCATTATCTGGCGGCCTGGCCAGGCGTGACCTCATCGGCCTAGCCCTGACGCTCGCGGGCACCTGTGTGGCGGCATTCTGCTCGGTGGGCTATCGCGATTACCTCGGCCGCTACGGCGTGGTGCGCATCAGCGTGATCGCAATGGGCGCATCGCTGCTGCCGCTGGCCGTCATGGGGACGATGGAATCGTCCGCCGCGCCGCCCGGCGCCTGGCCTGCGCATGTTTACGCGCTGATCGGCTTCATCGGGCTGTCGAGCGCGGTCGGCTACCTGCTGTGGCTCTATTCCCTGTCGCGATTGCCGGCGCAGGTCGCCACGGCCTTCCTGGCATTGAGTCCAGTCACCAGCGTCGTCCTGTCCACATGGCTAGGGCAACCGCCCAAGCCGGGCTTGCTGGTTGCGCTGGCGCTGGTGGCCACGGGATTGCTCATGTCGATCGAACGCAAGACGCCATAGCGGTCCCGACGGCGCATCGATAAGCCGGTACACTGATCCGATGCGTCAATCATCGATCGAATACGCGGCGCCAGACCCTGGCACCCCATCGGTAGCGCCCGCGCCTGGCGCGGTGCGCCTGCTCGACGTCTTCGTCGCCGGACCGGGCGGAGGCAATCCGGTTGCCCTGGTTGGCGACGCGTCCCAATTGACGGACGAGGCGATGCAAGCCGTCGCACGCTCGCACGGGTGCGAGTCGGCCTTCGTGCTGCCGCCCACCGTCCCGGGCGCAGACTGGCGGCTGCGCTTTTTCCTGCCCCAGCACGAAATGGAAATGTGCGGGCACGCCACGGTGGGCACCCTCTGGGCGTTGCGCCAATGGGGCCGGTGGACGCGCGACAGGGCGCGCTTGCAAACGCTGAGCGGCCTGATCGATGCCTATTGGGACGAAGCGGCGCAGCGCGCATGGATATCGCAGCCTGGCGTCGCAGTCGAGCCCGTGCCGCCGGCGATGGCCGCACGCATCGCAAGGATCCTTCGCCTGCCGGCCGGATACCCCCTGCCTGACATCGTCAACGCCAGCACCAGCCGCGTCAAAACCCTGGTGCGCCTGCCCGATGCGGTGGCCGTCGACGCCTTGGGTCCCGACTTCGATGCGATGGAAGAACTATGTAGCGCCCTCGGATCGACCGGCCTGTATCCCTACGCCATCGTGGGCGATGGCAGCGCCGGCCGTCCCGTGCTCGCCGCCCGCCAGTTTCCCAAGTCGGCCGGCTATCCCGAAGACGCGGCCACGGGCGTGGCCGCGGCCGCGCTGTGGGGATACTTGGCCAGCCATGGCACGATTCCCATCGGGCGGCCGGACGCGCCCGTGACCTGCGTCGTTCGCCAGGGTGAGGCCGTGGGCCGTCCTTCCGCCATAGCGGTCCGCGCGCGATTCGACGACCAAGGCAAGGTGGCCGGCTGCTGGATCGGCGGCGAGGTGGCCTGGGCCCCGCGCGGGTAGGCCGCGCCGGCTGAAAACAAAAAGCCAACCCGGATGGGTTGGCTTTTTGACAAGGATCCTGGTGGGCTGTGTAGGGCTCGAACCTACGACCTACGGATTAAGAGTCCGCTGCTCTACCAGCTGAGCTAACAGCCCGTCGCACCCGGCAGACGCCCGAAAAAGCGATGCCGTCCCAAGACGAAAGATCTTACACCATTTGGCATTGATCGGCAAGCCCTCGGTCTGCCCCGCGGGCCGCCGCTCGGCCAAGCTGCCCCCGCTCCACGTGGGGCGCGCCTCTGCTACGATGTGCGCCCCACGGCACGGCCCGCTTCGTTCGCTGCCGCCATGTCCCTAACATCGTATCCCGTCTCTTTCATCGCCGCGGACGATGCGGCCAACCCGTGCCTGTCCTGCGGCGCCTGCTGTGCGCACTTCCGCGTGTCGTTCTACTGCGGCGAAGTCGCCGGCCCCAACGGCGGCACGGTACCCGCAGACATGGTCACCCAGCTGTCGCCACTGCGCGTGTGCATGAAAGGCACGGAACGGGGTGGCGGGCGGTGCATTGCACTGCGCGGCCAACTGGGCCGGCCCGGCATCCGCTGCGCGATTTACGAAGACCGCCCGACTCCGTGCCGGGAATTCGACGTGTGGATGCCTGACGGATCGCCCAATCCGGATTGCCAGCGGCTGCGGCTAGCCCTGGGCCTACCGGCCCTGGACCGCAGGCCCGAAGCGGAAAACGATCCACAGGGCCCTGCCCCCAGCCATCCCAAGGCAGCGTAGGTCGTTGCACACCGAACAACCGCGGCGCGTCCGGACGCAGGGCCGTTTCGCCTTCTGGAGCCGGACCGCGCCCGGATCGCCTTTCAATGGTCTTTGGGCTTGCGACGCCACTGCGCCGCCTGAAGCTTGTCCCAAAGGTCTACGTACTTTGCGAAATCGCCAGGTTGCGCCGTGCCGGAAACGATCTTGGCAAAGACGGCGTTGACGGATTCGGGCAGCTGCGCGCGCGGCTCGATCGGGTCGGGCGCGGGCAAGTCGTGCGCGCATTGCGCGTCCAGGGGGGCGTGGGCAATCACGATGACATCCTTGGCTTGGGGCTGGTCCCTGCTTGGGCCTGCCGTGAACGGGCAGGCACTGCGCGCTTATCGCGCAGCGCCGCGTATCGGCGTATCGGCCAGCGGGCCGCGGTAGGTGACCAATGCGGCCTTCCCGGCAGGCGTGACGATGGGACGGCCGGCGCGATCCTCCACATAGCGGCTGGCCATGAGCTGCATCAGCACCGCCTGGGGGATTTGCCTGCGGCTAAGCCCGGCATGCAATGACAGCTCTTTCATCCAGCGGAATTGCTCGACGGTCAGCGACGGCTTGGTGGTGAACATGAGACCTCCCGGCACGATCAGCCTGTGCATGCACTGTACGCGGCACGTCTTGCAGCGATGCGACGGGTACGTAACAAGATTGACCAGAGCGCAATAATCATCTCAATCGCACCGCCGCCGGCACTTGAGTATTGGCCGCAAACCCCGCGGGTACAATCATCCATTCGGCCAGGGCCGCTTTCGCTCGCCAGGGTTTCCATGTAACTTCTTGACATTCGTGCTTCCTGTCGATTTCGTGACGGGCATGCCGCGACTGCGGGCCTTTGCCGGGCAAGCATCGCCGCGAGCGCACGGCGCACGCCACCGCGTCCGCCGCCGACAACCAGGAGACCTGCTCATGTCCACTGCGCCGCAGACCATCGTCATCATCGACGACAACGAACTGGCGTCCGAACTGCTTTCGGAGTTCCTCGCCATGCTGGGCCACGAAGTCAAGGTGGCTGCCACCGGGTCGCAGGCGATGGCCGTTTGCCAGCAAACGCGCCCGCGCATCGTGATCGTGGACATCATCCTTCCCGACATGGACGGCCACGCGCTTGCCCGCACGCTGCGTGACACGCTTGATCCTGCGCCGGTCTGCATCGCGATGAGCGGCTTACCCAAGACCTCCCCCCCTTGCGGCGAGGAAGTCTTCGACGCATGGCTGGAAAAGCCTGCAGACCTGTCTGCGCTGGAAAAACTGATCGCCGGCATCGCTTCGAGGACGCATTGAAGATGCAAGGTAGGCTTGCCGCAACCAGCCAGGTCGTCCGGGGCATTCAGTTCAAGGTGCTGGGCCATGCGTTTCCGGTGCTGCGCCATGACGCCATCAAGCCGATTTCCAACGCCAAGCTTGCCACGGTCATGCTGGCGCAGCGCGTGGCCAGCGCAGATCCGGACACGCAGGAACGCTCGCGCGAACTGCTGGCCGACCTCGACCTGCTCTTGGACGAAGGCGTCGATGCGTTGCGCTCGCTAGACGCGTGGCTACGCGACGACGCCGAGACCGTAAGGCTGGACCAGGCGATCAACGAGAGCCGCAAGCTGGTGTTCACGCACCTGTTCACCGCCGGCAAGCGGATCCGCCTCGCCGATGCGCCGGGGCCTTTTCTCGTGGCGAAGTTTCCTGCTCGATACGTCCTGCTGGCCTGGCTGCTGCACGCCGTCGACGCCATGCCCGATAGCACCGAAATGTTGCTGGAATGCCCGGCTCCCGGCCAGATCCAGGCCAGCCTGCCGACGACGCTCGCCACGGCAAAGCCGCTACCCGCGCAAGACCAGCCTGATGCCGTGCATTGGCCCGAAGTCGAGCAGCTGGCGCATTTTTATGGCTGGCAAGTCGGTCGCGCAGCCGGCTGCTGGCGCGTGCAAGCGCCTTCGGCCGGCTAGATTCGACGCGGCGGCGACGGGGCCGGCAACGACATCCCGTGCACGTGCGGCTGCCGCCCCTCAGCCGTGCGGGGTGAGGATCACGGGCAGCCACAGCGTGACCAGCGCAAGCGCAACGCAAGCCGTCGTGTAATCCCACCACAGCCGGACGACCCTGGGCTCCAAGCTGCGGTGACTCGAAACGTAGCCGCACCGCGCCCGGCACGCCACATGCAGGCTGATCACTACTGCAAGCCCCGCGTGTATCGCAACGTAGCCAGCCAGCGCTCGAGTGGTTGCACCATAGGCATGGGCGGTGGCCGGCGGCAGCGCGGCAAACAGCCAGCACCACGCCAAGCAGCAAATCGTGCCAGGTAACGCCACGCTTGCCAGCCATGGCGCGCAGTCGCGTCCGTCCCGGGCCATGCGCAATGCGCGCGTCGCCGCCCATCGGCTTGCCACGATCGCCGCTACGACCACTGCAGAGAAGGCCCCCGCTGCATGCGGCAGGGCCTCGGACGGGGGCGACCCAGGAGCAAAAAACCGCAGATACGCGCACCCGAACAATAACGAAGCCAGCACTGCGGCATCCGCTGTCAAAGCGAAGAGCATGCCCAGCCAACCGGGCGCATTGCGGCAAGCGTAATGTAGCGGCAGCGGCGTGCCTGGCGCCTGCGCCGCAATCGGCGTGTCATGGCGGCAGCCACTTCGCCACGCCCAGCGCAGCGCCACAGCCAGCGCCGCCAGCGCGGCGGGCGGCGCCAGCCAATAGAGCTTGAAAAGCAGCGCCACGAAGAACAGGCCGGTCATCGCCGCGGCAGCCAGCGGTAGCCAGCTTGGGCCGGGCAAGTCCACGATGTGCGTGGGCGCGCCCGAAACCATGTCCACGCCCAGTGTTTCTCGCCTGCCCGCGACCGCCCTGCCCAGCCAGAAACGGCCGGCGGCCATGCGCGCGCCCAATGCCGGGGCATCCCATAGTGGTTCGCGTCCGGACACCTGCGGCACGCTTGCGATGTTGTACACCGGCGCGGGCACCGGCATGGCCCACTCCAAGGTGCCCGCTCCCCAAGGGTTGTGAGGTGCGCGCCGGCCGATGCGCGCATGCAGGAACACGTCCAGTAGAAAGACCGCAAAACCCGCCGCCATGACGAAACTGCCCACCGACGAGACGAGGTTCAACGGCCCCCATCCTGTCGCCTCGTCGTACGTATAAACACGCCGCGGCATGCCGATCAGGCCGGTCAAGTGCATCACCAGGAATGTGGTGTTAAAGCCCAGGAAAATCAGCCAAAACGCCCATTGCCCCATGCGTTCGGAAGGCATGCGCCCGGTAACGTGCGGCATCCAGTAGTAAGCCGCGGCCAAGAGCGGGAACACCATGCCTCCCACCAGCACATAGTGCAGGTGCGCCACGACGAAGTGCGTGTCGTGCGCCTGCCAATCGAACGGCGCAAGCGCCAGCATGACGCCCGTCAGCCCGCCCGCCACGAACACGCACAAGAACCCCGCCAAGTACAGCATGGGCAGGCGCCATACCGGCCGCCCCGCCCACAACGTGGCAATCCACGCAAAGACTTGCACCGCCGTCGGCACGGCCACCAGCATGCTGGCGACGGAAAAAAACGATTGCGCCAGATGGGAGATGCCCACCGTGAACATATGATGCGCCCACAGGGCAAAGCTCAGCAGCGCGAGCACGACCACGCTGGCCACCACCCAGCCATGGCCCACCAGCGGCCGGCGCGCGAACACTGGCACCAGCGTGGAGACGATCCCCGCCGCAGGCAGGAAGATGATGTAGACCTCCGGGTGGCCAAACATCCAGAACAGGTGCTGCCAGAGTAAGGGATCGCCGCCGCGCCCTGGGTCGAAGAACGCCCAACCGAAGGCCCTCTCCAACTCCAGCAGCACGCTGCCGAGGATCAGCGGGGGAAAACCGATCAGCATCATGCCGGCAGTCACCAGCATGTACCAGGCGAACAACGACATGCGCGCCAGCCCCATGCCAGCGGCGCGCTGCGTCAGGATGGTCGTCATGAGCTCGACGGCGCCGCAAACCGCCGAAATCTCGGAAAAGGTCACGCCGATGAGCCACACATCGGCGTTGATGCCCGGACTGAAACTCGGTCCTGACAGCGGCGTGTACATGAACCAGCCGGCGTCGGGCGCCAGACCTGCAGCCATCGCCCCGATCAGAATCAGGCCGCCGAACAGATAGCACCAATAGGCATAGGCACCCAGCCTCGGGTAGGCAAGGTCGCGCGAGCCCAGCATTTTGGGCAATAGATACAGCGCAAAACCCTCCAGCATCGGGATGGCGAACAGGAACATCATCACCGTGCCGTGCATGGTGAAAACCTGGTTGTAACGCGACGCATCGAGAAAAGCGTTATGCGGCGTGGCCAGCTGCGTGCGCAGCAACATGGCCAACACCCCACCGATCAGGAAAAACGCGAACGACGTCGCGATAAAGCGCAGCCCCATCGTGGTGTGATTGACCGCAGATAACGTCCGCCATCCCCGCGGGTTGGCCCAATCGCGCTGCAAGGCGTGGTGCAGCGCGACGGCGCCGGACGCATCGCGCGCGCGGCCCTCGGTCATCGGTCACCCCACACGTAGGCCGCGACGCGCTCCAGCGCCTCGGCATCCAGTTGCGTCGCAGGCATCCGGTTGCCCGGCTTGATGCGCTGGTGATCACGCAACCACCGCAGCAAGGACTCGTGGTCGGCGGCGACTGCGCCCGCGCCTAGTGTCGCGCGCAAGCGCAAGCCCGCCAAATTGGGTCCCCCATGGCCTGGCTGGCGCGGATCCAGGCTGTGGCAGGCTTGGCAATGGGCGGCAAAGGTGCGCGCGGCAGGGTTGCCGCCCGCTGGCGGTCCGGCCGCGCCCAGCGCGCGCAAATGCCGATCCAGGCCGGTCGGCGCATGTGCCGTTACCTGCATGCCCATGCGCGCATGCTGGGTTCCACAGAACTCTGCGCAAGCGCCCCGGTATTCCCCCGGCGCATCAGCCAGCAGGCGGATGACGTTGGTTCGTCCCGGAATGGCATCGATCTTGCCGCCCAACCGAGGCACCCAGAAACTGTGGATCACGTCCGCAGACCTGACGCGCACGTGCACCATGCGCGCGGCCGGGATGTGGATTTCGTTGGCCGCATAGAGCGGCCCGCCTGGCGCATCCGGATAGGAAACTTCCCACCACCATTGATGCGCGGTGATGTCCACGCGAAACGCCCTTTCGTTGGCCATCGGCAGCATCGCCTGCCCGGCGCGCAAGCCATATGCCAGCAAGGCCGCCAGCAGGATGGCGGGCACGACTATGCCGCCGGCCACGATGAGCGCACGGCACGGCGTGCGCTCGCGCGCGGCTTGGCGCCTGAAAAACGCCGCGGCGGCCAGCGTCATGACGACGGCCAGTATCAGCGCGGCGGCAGCCGCCATCGTCCACCACGCGCGTGCCACCGACGCGCTGGCTGGTCCCGCCGGGTCCAGCACCGAGAGCGGACCGCGCACGCAACCGGCCGACAGCGCCAAGACGCACGCCGCCGCGACGCAGCGCCACGCGCTGTGGTAAGTTGAAGCGGCAAGGACTTTCGCCGTCCCGCTCAACGCAACGGAGCGCCGCGCATGGAACGCTTCAGCAAACCGGTGCCCATGGGCACGACCACCCAGGTGGCGATCGCCCGCCATCCCATGCACCCGATGCTGGTGACATTTCCCATCGCGTTTTTCATCGGAGCACTGGGCACGGATTGGACATACTGGTTCCTTGGCGATCCATTCTGGGCCCGCGCATCGACCTGGCTGCTGGGGATGGGTACGCTGATGGGCGCGCTCGCGGGCCTGGCGGGAACCGTCGAGCTGCTGGCGGTGGCCGGCATCAGGCGGCGCGCGGCCGGTTGGAGCCATTTCGTCGTGGCCGTCATGCTGCTGGCCGTGGAGTTCATCAATTGGCTGGCGCGCATCCGGCCGCCCATGCATCAGGTCGATGCCTCGGCGCTGTATCTGTCCACCCTCGGTGCCGCGCTGGTGGCGGCTGCCGGCTGGTTTGGCGGCAAACTCGTCTTCGAGCATCAGGTTGGCATCCACGACGACGAGCAAGATCCCCCCATCCAACAGCGGGTCTAAAAGGGTTTGGCCAATGCCAGCCAAAACACCGCTGCCATCAGCGCCGCTGGCACGCCGGCAAGCCACGATGAACGCGGGCGCCTGCCCAATCGCGGGGACGTATCCAACAGCGTCACCAGGTGGCCGCAGTACAAGTGAAACACCACCATGGCGGTGACCGCGCCCAGCTTGGCGAGCAGCCACCCACCCTGGGCAGCGGTGACCGCAGCCAACGCCGCGCCCGACAGGATCGCCACGATCGCCGCAGGAGAGGTCACCGCCACGAAGGTGAACCGCATCGCCATGTGCAAGCGACGCAGCCGTGCCATGTCCGCCCCCCGCGAGGCGGCGAACAGCCCGGGCAGATACAGCAGGCCCGCGCACCATGCGAGCAGCGATGCGATATGCAGCGCCTTGAGCCATGCCACGCCGGTCTCCGGTTCGGTCCACCCCTGCCCCCACAGGCAGCGCCTGTCGACGACTATACGCGCCCGCCACCGGCCGCCACGCCGCGGCGCGGTGATCGTTTCTCCTATTGTGTTACGCGATATTGGCCGCGATCGCGACCAGGGCGGGGGATTCGGGCGCGCCAGGCGCCGTGGCAAGCGGCGCCTGCCACCGCTGGGGGGCTGGAGCCACGTGCCGCGTGCGACAGGAGGACCCGCACGTTTCGTTGCAAAAGCAGCCGCCCCCCGGCACCCCATCCCCGGGAAACCGACTCCGGACGCGGCGATCAGCCGGTCAGGTCGCGAGCCAGCCGCCCTCGACCGGCAGCATTGCGCCCGTGATATGCGCGCTTGCCGGCCCGCACAGGAAGACGACGAGCTCGGCGACGTCCGAGGCGGGAATGAACTGTTGCGACGGCTGCTTGCCGACCAGGAAACGCCGGGTGGCTGCGTCGCGGTCCAGGCCGTGCTCGGCCATCAGCTTGTTGACCCGCGCGTCCGTGTCGGGAGTCAGCACCGAACCCGGGCAAACGGCGTTGCAGGTGATGCCACGCCCGACGTTCTCCAGCGCGACCACGCGCGTCATGCCCAGTAGCGCCGTCTTGGTCGTCACGTAGTCGATGCGGTTGACCACCGCGCGGGTGCCGTAGACCGACGACATGTTGATGATGCGCCCCCAGCCCCGCGCGCGCATGCCCGGTAAGGCAAGCCGGATGGTGTGAAACGCCGCCGACAGGTTGACTGCGAGGGCACGGTCCCACCTGTCAACCGGAAATTCCGCCGTATCCGCGTAGTGACGCACCACGGCGTTGTTGACCAGGATATCGACCCCGCCTGCCCGGGCTTGCGCCTCGTCCATGAGCCGCCCGATGGCCTGCGGATCGGCCAAGTCGGCCTGCACGTAGATGGCAGACACGCCGTGGGCATTGGCCAGTTCCCTGCAGCGCGGTGCCATGGCGTCGACCGGTTCCAGGCCGTGCAGCACGACATGGCAGCCGGCGCGTGCCAGGCCTTGCGCCATGGCGTAGCCCAGCCCGCCCGATGAGCCGGTGATCAGTGCGGTCTTGCCCTTCATTTCGTGTTCGTCCTGTTATGGCGGCATGCGTATCCCGCCGCCCATTCGGCGTCGCGCCGCGTGATGATAGCGTTAACATTATCGCGCCAATCACCATGCGCACGCAAGCCGCGCCGGCCCGGTCCGCTCAGGTACTGTCGCGCTGGATGATCTCGAAACCGAGGTCGACGACGGTGCAGCCGGGTTCGCCGCCGCGCAACCGGTCAAGCAGCAGCTCGGCGCTGCGCCGGCCGATTTCGAGCCTGGGCAGCTTCAGGCAGGTCAGGCGCGGCACCGTATGGTTGAGGATGTCCAGGTCGTCGAAGCCGGCAATCGCGATGCGGCCGGGCACCTTCCAGCCGCGGCGCTGCGCCTCGAACAGCGCGCCCACCGCGAGCACATCACCGGCGAAAAAGATCGCATCCACCTGCGGCATACGCGCAACCATCTCCGTCATCGCGCGCGCACCGGCCGTCAACCCCGGCTCGGCCTCGGCCACGAGCAAGGGATTTCGCGCCCGACCAAGGGTCTTGAGCGCGGCGCAGTAGCCGCGCAACCGCTCGCGGGCCCGCCGGTTGGTCTTGACCGGCAGGCTGACGAAGCCGATGTTGCGATAACCGCGGGCGGCCAAATGCAGGGTCATGGCCTTGGCCGCCTGGTAGTTGGAATAGCTCACCACCATATCGGTCGGGCGGCGCACGATGTCGCCCGTCTCGACCACAGGGATGCCCGCCTGCCGGATCATTTGCAACGCCCGCGGCGTGTGGTGGGTATCGTGCAAGATCAGTCCGCACACGCGCTGCGAAATGAGCGTGGCAATCAGCGCCTCTTCTTCCTGCATCGAATGGCCGCTGTCGGCCAATAGCAGGTGCAGGCCGGCGGTCTTGAGCACGTCGGCCGTTCCCTGCACGGTGTTGGCGTACAGGGAATTCTGGATGCTAGGGACGATCTGGCCGACTACGCTGGAGCGGCTCGAAGCCAGGCTGGCCGCGATGCCGTTGGGCACATAGCCTATCCGCCGTATCGTTTCCAGGACCAGGTTGCGGGTTTTCTCGGACAGCTTTTCGGGCTGGCGCAACGCCCGCGACACTGTCATCAACGATACGCCGGCCGCTGCGGCAACGTCGGCCATGCGCACGACGCGGCTCCCCGAGGTCGTTCGGGCGCCGCTCATGCTTGGGGTGCTCCGTCGTGGATAGTCCATGGGGGAAGCTGCCGCGCAGGAGCGCGGCAGGCGCTTGATCATGGCGCGGATGATAGCGCACGGCCAGCCCCCGGGCCTGGCCGTGCGCACCGCCCTACCGGTCCGCCGAAGGCCGCAGCGTCAGCGCATCGCCCAGCTCGCTTTCGACCTTGGCGCGGCTAAACGCCATGGGGAAATACTTGCCGGTCGCCCACCCTTCGATCAGGTTCTTGTAATAGGGACTGCGCGGATCTGCCGACTGCCCCGGCACGTTCTGGGCCACGGAATTGTCCCAATTCGACACGTCTATGACCTGGCGGTACGACGCGCCGCTGGTCACCCGGAAATCCGAGCGGCGGAAGGTGGCACGATGCACCGTCTCGTTGTCGCCGGCCACCGGATAGCGCGGCGTGGCAAACGCCTTGGCCAACTCGGGCTTGAGGACCGGTGACAACGGGTGTTCAAACTGGATGTGATGCAGTCGTCCCCACTGCCATTGGCTGGAATCGCTACCCAGCTTGGCCTGCAACTTGGCCATTCCATCGGCCAGCGCCGCCAGCAGCAACGCGTCGCGCCCTTGCAGCGGCACCGGTCCGAAGGCCGAATCTGGGTTGGCCAGCTTTTCCAGCACCTTGACCGTGGAAAGCGAGCCGAAAACCTGCCGCGCGTTGGCCGGCACGTACAACGCCGTGACACGCTCGACCACTTCCGCCAGCCAGAATTCATACACGGTCGCCGCCGTCGAATCGGTTTCAGTGCGCGCGTCCCAGTCTTTGAGCAGGCGCAACCCTTCGGCCACGCGCGCGTCGTTCGATTCGAGCGGACGCACGTACTCGAGCAGGCGGCGGGCCAGCACGGACAAGTTGTCGAACTGCAACTGCTGCGCAGACTGCACCGTCACCGCATCGCCCGCGCCCAGCACCTCGTGGATGCGCATGGCGCGATAGGGTTCGGCCCACGAGCGCGCGGACATCTCCTTGTAGGGGTAGTCATTGGGCAGGTTGTACTCGTTGGCCGTGGCGATATAGCCCTGCGGCGGATTGAAGCGTCGCGGCAGCGCCGACGGGTCCAAATATCCTTTCCATTCGAACGTGCCATCGCCGGGCACGGGCAGCATGCCGGACCAGTCCGCGCGCGGCCGGATGGGCGCAATGCTGCCGCCGAACCAGCCGATGTTGCCGTCGACATCGGCATAGACCATATTCTCGCTGGGCGTGAAGTGGCGCTCCATGGCCTGCACGAATTCCTGCCAATTCTGCGCCTGGTTCAGCCGCAGGCTGGCCAAATAGGCCGCCGTGCCGGGAAATTCGAGGTATGCGGCGCGCAGTGCGTACGCCTTGCGGTTGGCCGGGTCCTCGTGGATGACCGGCCCATGGCGCGTGAACTTCAGCGTGCGCCGCACCGGCTCCTGTCCGCGTACCTCGATGACCTCCTCTATCGTGCGCATTGGCTCCCACCGGCCCGCGTAGCGATACTGGTTCGGGTCGGCCGGATTGGTGTCGTACACGTAAAGGTCTTCTTCGTCCGCAAAGGAGAAAATCGTCAGGCCGAAGGCGATGCGGTCGTTGTGCCCCATGGACACGCCGGGCAGCGCCGGCTCGCCCGCACCGATGACGTTCCAGCCTGGGGCATTCAAGTGCACCATGTACCGCAGCGACGGCATGGTAATGGCGCGATGGGGGTCGCCCGCCAGGATAGGCTTGCCCGTGGCGGTGTGCTGCCCCGACACGGTCCAGTTGTTGCTTTCATACCGCGGCGCATCGGCATCGAACGTCGGATCGAGCGAGGCCAGCTGGGTAGCCGACAGCTTTTCGGCGAGCTCGGCGCGCTCGCCCATCCCCAGTGGACTGTTGGGAAAATCGGCCGCCGTAAACGGCAGCCCGTCGCGCGCCAGCCGGTAGGTGTCGAGCACGTTGGCCGGAATTGCCCGCACGTCCAGGCCCGCCGGAACCTGCAGCGCCATCGGCGGCTCCATCACGGTGAGGTCCTGCACCGCGTTGACCCCGAGCGCGGCGATCTGGCGCGCCAACCTGACCTCGCTGGTGACGTTGCGCGTCAGGCCGAAGATGCGGATCAGCGACGTTTCCGGCCGCCAGTATCCGGGCAGCGTGCCGGTCAGCCGGAACTCTTCCGGCAAGCGCTCCGGGTTGGCGCGTACCCAATCGACGTAGGCGTTGATCCCTTTGGCGAACGCGGTCAGGATCGCCTGGCCGCGCGGATGGTAGCTGGCAAATTCAGCCTGCAGGTCGCCCCGGTAAAGGAAAAGCCTCGCCGCCCGGTCCTGCTCGATGAAGCGCGGGCCGAACTGTTCGGCCATCTTGCCTTCGCCGCGACGGCGCCACAGGTCCAGCTGCCACAGTCGGTCGCGCGCGGCGGCAAACCCCTGCGCGAAGAACAGGTCATGCTCGTTCTGCGCATAGATGTGCGACACGCCGTGCTTGTCGCGCAGGATTTCCACCGGTTGGCTCAATCCCGGGACATCGACGACGGCATCACCGCCAACGCGGCTGGCGCAGCCGGCCAGCAGCGCAAGGGACCCGGCCAGCAGGCAGGGCCCAGCCCAACGCTTCAGTGCTTGCATATCTCCCTTCTCCCTCTGATAGGCCGGTCGCAACCGGCCGCCGGGCGAGGCCAGGCCTGGGCGTTGTCAGTGTTCAAGAAGGCCGTGCGCTCGCGCCGCACGGCGACATTAATAACCCCCCATCGCGGCAGGGACTGTTTCCCTACGCGTTACAGGTGTGTAAAGAGGTTCGCAATGCTATAAAACCCGGTCGAATCTTTGGGCTTGCGGAGACATCATGCGACGCGCGGGCAGCGCAGACCTTCCGCTGCACGGCGGGCGCGTCCCGCCATGGCTGGGCCAGCGCATGGCCCGGTTGGGCGCGGTCATCACCCAGGCCATCGTCCACCACTACGGCCGCGACGAGTTCCTGCGCCGGTTGGCGCACCCGTTTTGGTTCCAGTGCTTCGGCGCGGTCATGGGCATGGACTGGCACTCCTCTGGCATCACGACCAGCGTGATCGGGGCGCTCAAGCGCGGCCTGGCGCCGTTGGCCAACGAACTGGGCATCCATGTCTGCGGCGGCCGTGGTGCCCATTCGCGCAAGACTCCACAAGAGCTGGCTGCGATCGGCGAGCGCGTCGGCTTCGACGGCGATGCGCTCGCCGGCGCCAGCCGCTTGGTCGCCAAGGTGGACAGCGCCGCCGTCCAAGATGGCTACGACCTTTACCTACACGGCTTCATCGTCACCGACGACGGGCGCTGGGTCGTGGTGCAGCAGGGCATGAATGGTGCCAACCGGCGGGCGCGCCGCTATCACTGGCTGTCCGAGAACCTCAAAAGCTTCGTCGACGCACCGCACACTGCCATCGACGGCATCGGCCAAGGCCGCATCGTCAACCTGACCGACCCGCGCGCCGAGGCGTCGCGCCGGGGGCAGTTGACCTTGCTGCACGAACTCGGACCGGACCGCATCGTCAAGCAAGCCGCCGCACTGGCAAGCAGCCGGCCAGCCAACCGCCGCGCGGCCGGCGACCGTGCCACACATGGCTGCGCGCAGGACGAAGCGCTTTCGATCCTTGCGACGGCGCTCGCGCGGCCACCAGCCGGCGACGTCAATGCCAGCCCGCAACTTGCATTGCCCCACCTGGACTTGCCCGCCCATCACGACGTCCGGCCATCGGACGTCAACCTGCGGCGCCTGCACGGCGCCCTGGCAGCCGCCGCCGACCGCGGTCCCAAAGACTTCGCCGACCTGCTGCGGGTGCCGGGCGTCGGCGCACGCACCATCTTGTCGCTGGCCATGGTCGCCGAAGTCGTGCACGGCGCCCCGTGCCGATTCACTGACCCGGCAAGGTTTTCGCTTGCCCACGGCGGCAAGGACAGGCACCCCTACGCCGTGCCGTGCGACGTCTACGACAAGACATTGGAAGTGCTCAAGTCCGCCGTCGCCAGCGCCAAGCTGGGCAACGACGAGCGACTGCAGGCGCTGCGCCGGTTGGACGAACAGGCCCGGCGCCTGGAGCGCTATGCCCGCGGGCCGTCCTTGCCGGCATTCATCGAACGGGAGCGGCTGGCGTCGGCTGGATACGGCGGGCGCAGCATCTATGGGGTAGAGGAGGAGGCTCTGTCGTAACAGCAGAGTGCTGCAGTGGCTGCCCCCGTCGCCCCTTCCGTTGGGATTGAGATGGGACACTACGCGCGAAAAAAATGTATACCGAATACGGTGCTCAAATTTTGGTATACTGAACTCAGTATTGATTGGTATGTATTGGGTATTCCTGTCCGCAAGCACGGCATCGGCCTATGACAGACTTCCTGGAAAAGCTCCAACCCATTGATTTACTTAGTGAACGTGTCTACCGACAACTCCGGTCCTACCTATGGTCAGGCAACGTTCGCTGGGGGGAGGTCTTGCGGGAAAGCGTCCTGGCATCCCGCTTAGGCGTGTCGCGCACACCTGTCCGTGAGGCGCTGACCCGCCTCGCAAGCGAAGGCTTCCTTGAAACAAGGGGCCGCAGCTTTGCGGTACCGCTGCTAACGAAGGAAGACATCGAAGAAATCTGTCACTTGCGCGTCCTGCTCGAAACGGACGCCATACGCATGGCGGCTGCAGCAGTCAAACAGCAGCCCTCACGCCTTAAAGGTGTACAGGACGCGATCGAACGAGCAAGGCGCGCGGTGCAGCAAGGCGACAGCGAAGAATTCATAGAGGCCAACCACGACTTCCGGGCAACCTGGCTCGCCCTGGTCCACAACAAGAGGCTGGTTTCGGCTGTGGAACTGTATGCGGGCTTGGTTCGGTCGCTGCAGATCCTGAGCTTGGGCGACCCGCAACGCCAGGTCATTGTGCTGGAGTACATGGAGAAGATCGGCCAGCACTTGAAATCGGGCGACTCCGAAAAAGCCGCCGAAACCATGCTCGACTATCTCTCCATCGCGCGCACGGCAATGCAGCAGATTCTGCCTGCCGCGTTGGAAAGCCAGGCCTCATAAGGCTTAAAGCCCTCGTCACTTCGGAGAAAGAAACATGTCGCGCAACTTCAAGTCTGCTGCATTGCTCATCGCGATATCGCTGATGCCAGCGGTGGCGGCATCGGCATACCCTGACAAGCCCATCCGCCTGGTCCAGCAGTTCGCGCCAGGCGGCGGCAGCGACGCCGTCGCCCGACCGCTAGCGCCTGAACTAGAGAAAATCCTCGGGCAACCCATCGTCGTAGAAAACAAACCCGGCGCCAACGGCACGATCGCGAATCTCGACGTAGCCAATTCCACGCCCGACGGCTACACACTGCTGTTTGCCGCAGCGGGCCCCATGGTCGCAGCACCCCACCTGTACGACCTTCGGGTCGATCCAAGTAAGGCCTTCGTTCCCGTGGCACTCGTCGTCAAGACACCGTACGCCATCGTGGCCCATCAATCCACCAACGTATCGTCGCTGCAGCAGCTACTAGATCTTGCCCGCCGAAATCCGGGCACCGTGAGCTACGGCACATCGGGAATTGCCGGCGCGCCTCACCTGGCGGGGGAGATGTTAAGCGCCGTCACTGGCGTCAAGTTCTTGCACATCGCATACAAGGGTATGGGACCGGCAATGAATGCCGTGCTTGCCGGCGAGGTGCAATTTGCGTTTGCCGACATTCCATATGCCATGCCGCACGCAGATTCCGACCGAATAAGAATCCTAGCAGTGACAGGCAGTCGCCGTTCGACGCCGTTGCCCAATATTTCCACTGTCAAAGAATTAGGAATCGCCGACTACGAATCCGGCACCTGGTACGGCATCTTCGCGCCCGCCGGCACGCCCAAAGAAGTTATCGAAAAGATCAACGCAGCAGTCAACCAAGCTCTGTCAGGGGATCTACGCGAGCGATTTCTCAAGCAGGGCATGGACCCCGCTTCGGACATGAACGCAGAGCAGTTCGCCGATTTCGTCAAGAATGATTATCAGCGCCTGGGCGAGCTGATCAGGAAAGCCAACATCAAGATCCAACAATAGCAATGGGCGGACGGAGTTTTGATTACGAAGCCGACATCGTCATCGTAGGGGGTGGCGCATGCGGGCTGATGGCTGCCTATAGGGCCGGGCTGCGCGGCCTGGACGTCGTGCTGCTGGAGAAAGATTCCCGACACGGCTGCAACGCCGAAATCGCCAGCGGATCGGTTCCGGCCGCCCCTACCGAACATCAACGTCGCGCGGGAGTGGTTGACTCGTCCGAACAGATGGCCAACGACATCCTGCGCAAAAGCGGCTACCAGGCCAATTCCGAAATTGTTCGGACGCTATGCGACCGATCGCCGGAAATCATCCGCATATTTGAAGAAGACCTTGGTGTCCCGATGGAGCTCAATACGGACGCCAGCCGCTACGGCTTTTCCGCCATGCGCCTGCACAACGGCCCAGGTCGCACCGGTGCGCCTCTTATCCAGGCCCTGCGCCGCGCGATAAGTGAAACCGATAACATCACTTACGCCGATCGAACACCGGGCACGGGCCTGATCACCGACGGCTGCGGTGCGGTCATCGGTGTGCGTGCCGGCATGCAAACCGAGCAGCGCATCGGGGCACGACGCGTCATCCTTGCCTGCGACGGCTTCGGTTCGAACCAGGACATGATCCGCCGCTATATCCCAGAGATGAACGGCGTCGAGTCGATCGGCGTGCAAGGCAACACGGGAGACGCCATACGCTGGGGAATCGAACTCGGTGCCGCGGTTGCCCACATGAGCGGCTACCAGGCGCATGGCCTCGTGTGCGCAGGCTATGGCACGCGACTCGTTCCCGAAATTCCCCAACTGGGTGCCGTAATCGTCAATCGACTGGGACAGCGCTTTGCCCGCGAAGACCAGGGTTACTCGGAATTTGCGCGGCATGTCTTGTCCCAACCCGATCGGACGGCGGTGGCCATCTTCGACCAGCGCGTCGTCGATGTCGTGGCGCGGTTGGATCACTGGAAAGATGCCGTGGCATCCGGCGCCATCAAATCAGCACCAACGCTGGCCGAGCTGGCCGCCTTGTTCAAGATACCGATGCAAGCCCTCGAATGCAGCTTCGCCCAGTGCCGCGGCGACGCGCCTGATCCCTTCGGGCGAGCGCCCCTGCCCGTGCCGGCCGAAGCGCCGTTTTACGGCGCCGTTATCACCGGCGCAATGGTTCACACGCAAGGCGGCTTGGTAGTGGATGTCCACGCACGCGTGCTACGACAGGATGGTTCGGTGATCCCCAATCTATACGCCGGCGGAGGCACGGCAGCGGGCTTGTCCGGGGACCGGCCGGAAGGATACTTGTCCGGAAACGGTTTGCTGAGCGCGTACGGATTGGGGCTCATCGCCGGCGATCACGCCGCCACGTCGCTCGCAAACCCATTCTCCTAAGCAAGGAGACAAACATGTCGTCGCCGGCTGACGCCACACACGCACGCTTAGTTTGCGAAGAAAGCCTGCACCAGTTGTTTGCCTGGGCCGCTGCATTGAAACCGGAAGACGTTCCGGACGCGGCGATGCGCCGTGCCGCGCAAATATTGTTCGACGACATTTCGGCAATGGTCGGAGCCTGGACTGAACCGGAATTCAGACAGGCATATCCCACGCTCATGAAAAACAGTAGTAGCCACGCCTGTACGGTCTTTTGCCGACCCGGCGCCAAGGCCGACCCCGAAACGGCCGCACTCGTCAACGCCGTATCGGCAAATTGGCTAGAACTGGACGAAGGATATCGCACGACGCCCTGTCACGCCGGGCTCTATGTATTGCCGGCGTTGCTGGCCAGCGCGGAAACTGACCCGGTACCGACCAATACCCTCATCGCGACGCTCGCCGTAGCGTATGAGCTAATCACCCGCATTGCCCGTGCATTTTCCCAACAACCGGCCGTCATGCAATCGCATGGCCGATTCGCGGCTCTCGGAGCTGCAATGGCGGTGGCGTTGCACCGCCGCCTGCCAGCGTCACAGCTGTCAAACCTAGCTGGTTCGGCCGCGACCTTGATCACGCCGGCGCCGAGAAACCATCTCGCCCTAGGTGCGCTGGTGCGCAATGTATGGGCCGGCGTGGGTGCTCGAACAGGGATGAATCTCGCCGACTGGGCACCAGCAGGAATCACTGGCACGGCGGGCAGCCTGTACGACGTTTACTGCACCGTACTACGCGGAAGCTTCCAGCCAGAGGTACTGACCGAGGAATTAGGTCAATCTTGGGCGGTCACGCATGGGTACACCAAGATGTATGCATGCTGCCAACATCTGCATGCCGCGATCGAGGCCGTTCTCGATATTCGCTCGTCGGTTTGGGAAAAGGGTGTAGACAACATCACGCAAATACACGTCCTGACGCATGACCTTGCCCTCCCCTTGCAGAATCCAAAGCCGCACAACACGCTATCGGCGAAGTTTTCCATGGCGCATGCCATCGCGACCGCGCTGCTGACTGGCCAAGGCGGAGCGCAGGCGTTCCATAGCGACACGATCTCGGATGCCGCAACGCAAACGCTGCGCGAGCGAGTCAGCATGGAGCCATGGCCAGGCCCCGTTCCGCCGGCGCCCAATGACCGGCCGGCTCGCATCGAGGTGTATTTCTCCGACGGGTCCAAAGTGGTCGGAGAATGCCTGTCTGCACGCGGTGGGGCCGATCGCCCATTCTCGCGCCAGGAATTCCTGGACAAAATCGCCCAGCTGACAGCGCCTGTCTACCCTGCATTGCTCGAAGTAGCGACGCGAATCATGGATGGCGACAGCCCGCTTGCGCACCGCCCTTGGCCGGAGACACTGCGCGCGATGCTGGTCCGGGCACACGGGGAGAATGCCGCATGAAAATACTCTTTCAAAGCCTGATCGAGATGAATCGCACGCCAGCGTACTTTTCCGGCATGAAGGCGCGCTGCGCAGCCATTGCCCGCGCCGGCGTGCAGGTAGATTTCGTCGGCATGCCTGCAGGCATATATGGGCAAAACGTACCATCGTCGATGCTCCGGTATCCCTACGTCGCCGCCATGACTGAGCAATTTATCCTGGATAACGCGCTACGCGCCCAGGCTGGGGGCTACGACGTTTTTGCCATCGGGTCGGTCCAGGATCCGGCACTGGAACAAGCGCGTGCGCTGGTCGACATTCCCGTCGTCGGCTACGGCGAATCGGCTATGCACTTTGCGTGCTGCATGGGCACGCGCTTTGCCATACTCGTATTCGAACGGGGATTCGAGCAAATGATGGACCTGCGCATTCAACGGCTCGGCTTGACTTCACGTGCTTTGCCGACCAAATTGATCGACGCTGATTTCAACCAGGTCAGCCGGGGGCTTTCGGACAGCACGCAGATCGTGGAAGCCTTTACGGATGCCGCACGCCAAGTAATTGCACAAGGGGCGGAAGCAATTATCCCCGGCCAGCTCTACTTGAGCGAAGCGGTCATCCGGGCTGGGCTGGTGCGCATTGACGATGTGCCCGTAATAGACGGGCTAGCTGCCAATATCAAGATGGCCGAAGCGATGGCCGACCTCAAGGCCCTCGGCATTAGCGTCACTCGCCGGGGTTATACCTATGCACACCCTCCCGAGGAGGTTATCAAGCATGTGCGTACGGTTATGAACCGCGACGACGTTCCGTCATCTCCAGAAAACTCCGTTCGCTGACCGCTGTCTTGGACCATGACCGGCCTGGCTTCGTCCGCTCGCATTCCCGTGACTCTGATCACGGGTTTCCTCGGAAGCGGCAAGACAACGCTGATCAACGCCGTGCTTCGGAATACGGCCTTTTCCGGGACGCTTGTCATTGTCAATGAATTTGGAGAAGTCGGCGTCGATCACTTGTTGGTTGGAAATGCGAAAGACCAGGTCGTCCTACTGGAGTCTGGTTGCCTGTGCTGCGCGGCATCGGGCAGCCTGAGAGACACGCTGATCGACCTGTTTGCACGACAAGCCACAAACGCCGTCGAACCCTTCACGAGCATCTTCGTGGAAACTAGCGGGCTGGCACACCCCGGTCCGCTGGTAGCAACGCTGATCGGCGACTCCTCGATTCGCAACCGTTGCCGATTGGCCCAAGTGTTGACTCTGGCCGATGGAATCACCGGCCTCAACACGTTGGATAAGTATCCCGAGGCGCGGTATCAAATTGCTTTTGCCGATCGACTTGCAATCACCAAGACGGATCAGGCCTGCAAACGTGCAACCCAGGAGCTCGCTGACGCATTGCATGCCCTGAACCCGAACGCGCCGTTGAGCTTTTGGAATCCCAGCATGCCGTCCGAACCGCTTTTTGCCAACAAAAGCGGCAACCCCAGCGTGCCGGCATGGACGCGCATCAGTTCCTGGTTTAGCGATCCGGCAGCAACAGCCAGCGACACCAATACTTCGCGCGCCGATGCGCCTGGGCCTTTTCTCACATACGTCGGGGGCAAGATGCGCCACGTCCTGCACCGTTCCACCTACCAACGGGTCCGCACCCATACGCTGCACTTCGGGCGCGATCCAATGTCGTGGGATATCTATGCCGCCTGGACGCAAACCGCGATGGCCCGTCTCGGCCGCAAGTTCCTTCGCTGCAAGGGGATCCTTCACATGAACGATGGCTACTTCTGGGTCGTGCAAGGCGTGCAAGGATACTTCGCGCCGCCCGAACGGTTGCCAGTCGGAGGCGATGAGCCCCCACATGGGTTTCTGGTTTGCATCGTCGACAGCGTGCCTCCTGAGGAACTCGCGGCGATTGCCGCAGATATTCCAGGGTTTCCCGAATGCTCCTATTCCCCTGCCTTGCAGCCTTCTTCTGGTAATGGCCATGCGTAAAGATTTCGTTATTCGCGGTGGAACCGTCGTACGCACTGACCACAGTCCGCAAGCACTGGACATATTGGTAATGGACGGCAAGATTGCCGCCTTGCTTGCCCCAGAAACCCCGGTACCGGATTCCGTGGCCGAACGTCGAGCCGACGGGCTCCACGTATTTCCGGGCTTGGTCGAAGCGCACATGCATTTCGGATTCGGTGAAAAGATCACGGAGTACCAGACCGAAACGGCCCACGCTGCCATAGGCGGCTTTACCACGGTACTTGCCTATTTCCTGAACAACGAAGCCTACGAGGAGGTCTTTGTACGCGAGCAGGCATACGCGGCGTCACGCGTGCACACCGATTACGGTTTCCACTTCAGCACTGCCTCCGAACTGCACCTGCAGGATCTGCCTTCCTACGTCAAGAACTGCGGCGTCACCTCATTCAAGTACTTCATGAATTTCAAGGGGGAGGAAGGACGCTACCTGGGCTTGGACGGAACAGACGATGGCTACTTTTATGCGCTGCTGCAGCGCGCTGCGGAAATCGGCGGCGTTACCGTCGTTTGCCATGCCGAAAACATTGAGATCGTCAACCGGCTACGCAACGCTCAATTGCAAGTCGGCCTGGACAATCTTCAGCAATGGGAAGCCATCAAGCCGCCGATTACTGAGGCCGAATCGGTGGTCAAAGCGATGCTTTTTGCGGAAAAGCTCGGCGCGACCATCTACATTCCACACATGAGTTCAAGAATGGGCCTGGATGAAGTCAGGCATTGGCGCCGTCGCTACGACCGTGTGTACGTCGAAACCTGCCCACACTACCTGACGCACACCAGCGACATGGACCTGGGCGGCATGGGCAAGGCCAATCCCCCATTTCGCAGCAAAGCGGAGAGGGATGCCCTCTGGGAAGGCCTGTTCGACGGCACCATCGACGTGGTTGCCTCCGACCACTGTCCACGCAAGCGAGCCACCAAGGAAAAAAGCCTGTGGCTAGCCTCGCAAGGTTTCCCTGGGACAGCGACCATCCTGCCCGTCTTGCTGCACGAAGGATATCACCGCCGCGGCCTGCCTCTGCAGCGCATCGCCCAGCTCATTTGCGGTACACCTGCCCGCATTTTCGGCATCGATAGCCGCAAGGGAAACATCGCTCCTGGGCTGGATGCGGACCTGACGCTGGTCGACCTGAACCTGCAGCGCACCGTGCGACATGAGGAACTGTTGTCATATTCCGACTACAGCATTTATGACGGTTGGACTTTCACTGGCTGGCCGGTGGAAACAATCTTGCGCGGGAAAACCATCATGAGGGATGGCCGCCTCACTGGCCAGCCAGGTGACGGACGTTATCTGTTTCGCCACAACGACGGTACGGTCGAGTCGATTCAGTGTCGACAAGACACAACGGGAGGACAGCAATGAAACCCTGGGACAGCATTATCAGCGAGGAAGAACAGCGCGCCTATGCAGCTGCCGGATTTGGCCGTCCCAGCGGCCTGGGCACCCGCCCTGCCTTGCTCATCATCGACGTGCAATATCGCACCGTCGGCACACGACGTCAGCCCTTCTGGGAAGCGATCAAGGAGTTTCCCACCTCATGCGGAGAAGCCGGGTGGAATGCCGTGGGCGCCATTGTCCCCCTGCTTTCGCTGTTTCGCGAGAAAGGCTGGCCAGTGCTCTATCCCTACGTGGCGCCCAAGCAGGCCTATGACGGTGGACGCCTGGCTGAAAAGGTACCATCCATCATGAATATCTCGGCCAAGGGATACGAGTTCGTCGCGGAGATCGCCCCCACGCCAGATGACGTACTGGTGCCTAAAAAGCATCCCAGCGCGTTCTTTGGAACTGCACTATGCAGCCACTTGATAGACAAAAGAGTCGACACCGTCATCGTGACAGGCTGCACAACCAGCGGTTGCGTGCGCGGCACAGTCGTGGACGCCTTCTCGCTCAACTTCAAGGTCGCCGTGCCAATGGAATGTGTGTATGACCGCGGGCCTACTTCTCACGCCGTAAACCTTTTCGACATTGGGCAAAAGTATGCAGATGTGCTGCCCGTGGCCGATCTCATTGCGCAACTGTGCAACATCACCTAAGGGGAACGTCACATGCTTGCTTTAGTACGAACCGTTCCAAGACTATTGGCCTGGATTGCATTGGGAATCGCTGGCGCCAGCCACGCAGCTTTCCCAGAAAAACCGATAACGCTGGTCGTACCGTTTCCCTCGGGCGGGGGCACCGATGCCACGGCGCGGCTGATTGCCAGCGCGGTCAGCCCCATCTTGGGCACAAACATCGTTGTCGAAAACCGTGCCGGGGCAGCTGGGTCGATCGGCGCCCAATTCGTGGCAAGCGCCAAACCCGACGGTTATACATTGTTCTTTACGACGACCGGCGCCCTGGTCATTAACCCACACCTGTACAAGAACCTGCGCTACAGCGTCGGCGACTTCACGCCCATTGCGCCGGTGGGGGAATCCGCCAATGTACTTGTGGTCAACCCCAACTTGCCGGTCACTTCCGTCAAGGATCTCGTCGAGCTTGCCAAGGCCAGCCCGGGAAAATACACCTACGGATCTTCCGGGGTTGGCAGCTCCAGCCACTTGGCCGGCGTTGTCCTCGAATCCCTTACCGGGGTCAAGCTGACGCACGTCCCTTACAAGGGATCGGCTCCCGCCGTAACCGACCTCGTGGGGGGGCGCATAGACATGATGATCGACAACATCCCCAGCCATGTCGAACTGGCCAAGGCCGGCAAGGTGCGCCCGCTCGGGGTGTCTGGCACCAAGACTTCGCCGCTTTTTCCCGGCGTACCCACGATAGAACAGGCCGGGGTGCCTGGCTACGACATCACGATCTGGTACGGAATCTTGGGCCCAGCCGGCATGCCGGATCAGGTGGTCCAAAAAATCGCTTCTGCCGTTCGCCAGGCGATTAGCCGACCTGAATTGCAAGCCAAACTTGTCGAGATCGGGTCGGATCCCATGATCATGCTCCCCCAGGAATTTGAAGCTTTCATCCACAAGGAAAACGAAAAGTGGGCGGGCATCGTCAAACAATCGGGGGCCAATCTCCAATAAACGAGTCATAGAGAGGCCGCAAATTGGTCAATGACCGCATGCTGCGGCCATTCTTATGGCGTCATACGAGCGCGGCTGGCAATATTTGCAGCGGCGGTGCCCGGCGGAGGCCACAACAGAGAAAAATTTCAACAAAAGCAAATAATTCATACATAAATCACCGGTTTGTCTATTTTGGATACGAATGTGCGGCAAACGCACTCCTCACGCCGGTCAATTTGCCGCCTCGGCGGTGCCGCCGTCCATTAGGATCGGCCCTGCGCCCGAGACATGGACGTGTCCCCTCGTAGCCACCCGGCGCCCCTGCCGAAAAACCAAAATGGAGACATCTATGAGCGGCACTTATGAGGTAAAGCGTAGCGGCGATCAGTTCATGTTCAACCTGAAAGCCGGCAATGGGCAAATTATCCTGACGAGCGAGCGGTACGTGAGCAAGGCCAACGCCCTGGCCGGTATCGAATCGGTCCGCAAGAACGCCCCCAACGATGAGCGATACGAACGAAAGACCGCCACCAACGGGTCGCCCTACTTCGTGCTGAAAGCCGCCAACGGGGAAATTATCGGCCGTAGCGAGATGTACTCAAGCGCGGCGGCGCGCGACAAAGGGATCGCATCGGCCAAGGCCAACGGGCCCGATGCCAAGCTCAAGGACGCGACCGAGGCTTGACGCGTCGGTGCCGGGCGCGCGAACCAAGCAAATGGCCGTCGTGAGGCGGCCATTTGCGCACCGAAGGATTTGCTTCAGACCGGGAGGACTCCAATGGAATCGTTCAGCATTTGGTACTGGCTGGCCATGCTCGCCATGTGGTTCATTTTCCTCTGGCCGTTGGGCCGGGTCGTTCGCCGCACCGGGCACGCCGCCCCATGGGCGATCCTGGCCGTCGTCCCGGTGGTCAACGTCATCCTGCTGTGGATCTGGGCGTACAAGCGCTGGCCACAACAGGCACAGCACGCGGCCGCGCCGCCCGCTCTGCAATAACCCCGGCGGATGCGGCACTGGCGCGGGCGCGTGGCGCCACGCCAACGAAATGGGGCGTCCGAAGACGCCCCATTCGCATGCATCCAAGATGGCAACCCCACAGGGGGCCCGAGCCTGGCCCTGCGAAACCGCGCAAAGCCGCATGAATCCTTGGTGGGTCGTGCGCGACTCGAACGCGCGACCAACGGATTAAAAGTCCGCTGCTCTACCGACTGAGCTAACGACCCAAAGCGCGCGATTATGGCCGATCCGCGGCCTGCTTGTCAAAACGGCCGCGGTGTGCGTGGACAGCGCGCGGCTCCGCCTACCGCCATGCCGCCAGATTTGGTTTGCGGCGCATCCGTTGCAGGCCTGGGTGCCTTGGACAGGGGCGCAACGGCGCGTTGCTGCTGCACCTTTGGCTTAGCGGTGCGACAGCCGCCTGACGAGCCAATCGCCCAGGCTCTGTATGCACTGCACCAGCGCGATCAGGACCACGACCACCGCGAGCATCACCTCAGGCAAGAAGCGCTGGTACCCGTAGCGAATACCGATGTCGCCCAGACCGCCGCCGCCGATGGCGCCGGCCATGGCTGAGTAGCCCACTAGGCTGACGAGGGTGACAGTGGTGGCCGCGACGAGCCCAGGCAAGGCTTCGGGCAGCAACACCTTCCAGATGATCTGCGCCGGCGTCGCGCCCATGGCGCGGGCAGCGGTGATCAGCCCGGGGTCGACTTCGCGCATGGCGTTCTCGGCCACGCGCGCCATGAACGGAATGGCCGCAAGCGCCAGCGGCACGATCGCGGCCTTCGTGCCGATGGAGGTGCCGGCGATCAGCCGCGTCAGCGGGATGATGGCCACCATCAGGATGACGAAGGGCACCGAGCGGGTAGCATTGACCACCGCGCCGAGGACACGGTTGACCGGCAGGTTCTGCAGCAGGGCACCGCGGTCAGTGACCACCAGCGCCACGCCCAGCGGCACCCCGAACAGCACGGCAGCCAGCCCAGCGGCGCCCACCATGATCAGGGTTTCAAGCAGCGAGGTGACCAGCAGGTCGATCAGTTGCGGGGTCATGGGGGATTTCTTCTATGGTGGCATGCATGGCCTGCGCGGCCTGGCGCGCGGCGGCAAGCGCTTGCGTCGGGCCCTGGGCCAGGACGAAGAGCGTGCCCACGGCCACGCCCTGTATGGATTCGACGCGGGCCTGGACGATGGACAGCGCGATGCCGTGCTCGCGGCCCAGCGCCGAAAGCAGCGCGCCGGAATCTCCACCGGCCAGCGTCATGCGCCACAGGCTGGCTTGCAGCCCGGGTTGATTCAGCGCCGCCTGGGCGATGCGGGCACGCACGCCGGCCAGCGCATCGTCCTCTAGCTCACAGGCGGTGACCGCCGAAACCATGGCCCGCGTCACGGCGTGCCGTGGCGAGGCAAATACGTCGGCAGTCGCGCCCAGCTCCACGACCTGTCCTTTGTCTAGCACCGCCACCCGGTCGCAAATCTGCCGCACCACTTCCATTTGGTGCGTGACCAGCACCACGGTAATGCCGGTCTGCCGGTTGATATCGCGCAGCAGGGCGAGGATGTTGCGGGTGGTCTCGGGATCCAGCGCGGAAGTGGCCTCGTCGCTAAGCAACACATCCGGTTCGTTGGCCAGCGCACGGGCGATGCCTACCCGCTGCTTTTGCCCGCCGCTGATCTGGCTGGGATAGCGGTCGCGCAGGTGGGACAGCCCGACCAGTTCGAGCAGGCGCTGCACCTTGCCCGAAATCTCGCGCGCGGGTACGCCGGCAATTTCCAGGGGCAAGGCGACATTGCCATGCACGGTGCGGCGCGCCAGCAAGTTGAAGCTCTGGAACACCATGCCGATGCGCCGGCGCTGGCTACGCAGCCGACCTTCGTCCAGGCCGGTCAAGACCTGGCCACCGATGGCGATGGCGCCTTCGTCGGGCTGCTCCAGCAGGTTGATGCACTGGACCAGCGTGCTCTTGCCCGCGCCGCTCGGCCCGATGATCCCGAAGACTTCGCCGGGTTGGATGTGCAGGCTGATGCCGCGCAGCGCCTCATAGCGGCCGCGCGGTGTCACGTAGCTCTTGTGTAGGTTGTCGATGCGTATCATGTAGCAGCCCCCGCGCGCCACGCGGCCATGCGTACGGCCGTGTGCCGCGGGGCATGGGCGCGACCTTCAGCGCGCGCGCGAAATGCGGACTTCAGCGCCGCGGCGCTTGACCTCCAGCCCTTCGGAAGGAACGATGCGCAGTCCCTCCAGCCCCTTGATGTAGCTGGAACCCTGCATTTGCATGACCCGGATCTTGTTGCGCATGACCACGGGGTTGTGCACCGGCATGCCGAACATCCAGACTTCGTCCAGGATACGGGCAGAGTTGAAGTCACCAGTATGCTGGGTGGCCGGCCCCAAGCAGAGCATGTGGCCTTCCCGGCCGAATACCGGAAACTGCCCCAATCCGCAGGTGACCGTCCAGGTCGTACCACCCTCGTAGCGCCAACCGGTGTTCAAGTCCCACCAGGCCTCGCCCTTGGGCAGGTAGACCTTGATCTCGTTGCCGGGCCCGGTGGGCGGCGCTACCAGCAGCGCCGGGCCCAGCATGTACTGCGTGTCCCAGGCATGCGCGTCCGGATCGGACGGGAAACACATGGCCATGGAGCGCTGCACGGGCAAGCCCGTGCGCGCCGCGTCTTCGATGGCGCCCAGTACGTACGGGATGAGCCGGTAGCGCCACTGCAGCCAGGTGCGCACGTGCTCCATGACCTCGTCGCCGAACGACCAGGGCATCAGCCGCTCATCGGCTTGGAAGCTGAAGTTCGCCGAGAATACGTTGCACGTCAGCCAGCGCACATAGAGCTCTGGCGTCATGCCGTCGGTCGGTTCGCCGGCCGAGCCAAGCGCATGCACCTGCACGGGCACGCCGCTGGCGCCGATCGACAAGGCCGTGCGCAGCGACTGCGCAAAGCCTTCCCAGGTGTTGGGAACCGCCGGCCCGGCCTGCCAGGGCAGGCGCTGCGCCGCCGGAAACAGGTCGCGGCTCCAGACCACGCCCTCGGGCGGCGTCTTGTGTCCGGCGACGGCCTCGTACAGCGCGCGCCGCGCCAGCAGCGGATAAACGGTGCGCAGCACGTCCCCTTCTTCGCCACCGCGGGCCGTGATGCCATCGGGGATGTCGATCTGCACGTCGCAGGCCGTCGCGTCGACGCCATCGTCGCCAAGCTGGCGGTGGCGTTCGACCCACAGGTTGTAGACGTCGCGATGCGTCAGGTCCAGCAGCCCGAACGGCTGGCCAGCGGTGGCCGGATGTCCGGGAAACACGTGCGCGTTGCCATCGTCGTCGGCCAGCAGCCAGCCGCGATCCTCGAGCTCGGCGAAGGTGGGCGTGCCGGCGACGATGCCCGGAAACGTGGGCAGGCAGGCGTGCAGGTGATGGGCGTGCAGCTGGCCGAGCAGGGCCTTGGCGTCGCCGAAGCGCTGCACGTCCCATTCGACGTTGAGCTTGGCTTCGTGGAAGGTCCAGGCCGCGGGGGCGCGGAATAGCACCGCATCGAGCGGGATCTGCCTTTCGCGCAGGCCAGCCGCGAATTGCGCTGTCTGCACCGGCGTGGCGCCCGGCGCCTGCTGCAGCCAGATACCCATGGCCCACAGCACGGGCTGGCCGGCGCGGCCGGTCAGCTGTGAATATTGGTTCAGGACCTCGGTCGGTTCTCCGGCGAAGAGAAACAGATCGAGCACGCCGTCGTCGACGGTCAGCAAATAGGTAGACGCGGCCGGCTCGGCGCCCAGCGCATGCTCGACGCGATGCAACGTGTTGGCGTACAGGCCCCAGCCGCGCGGGCTCCAGGCCAGCGGCAGCGCGCGGTGCGACGGATCGTCGGAAACGATGACCTGCTCGCGGCGGTTCAGGTCGCCGTCGGTTTCACCCAGGCCGTAGACGGCCTCGCCCTTGTCCAGCGCGAATGCGGCAAGCCATTTGCCGGGCGCGGCGGCATCGTCGCACGCCAGCGCGGGCAAATCCTGGGACACGTCGGAAGCCAGCACGCAGGTACCGCCCCGATACAGCGCCAACTGGACGGGATGCGAGCTGATCTCCAGCGTGACGTCGCCCTGCACCACGCGCCATACCGGATGGGCGCCGTGGGACAGGGTCTCGACGGTGGCTTCGCCGACGGCCTCCTCGCGGGCCAGCAGCATTTCCTGGTGCGCGTGCGCCCGGCCCGACAGCGCCTTGTCCTCGGCCAACTGCGTGGCCAAGCCGCAGCGCACGCGGAACACGCCGGGAGCGTGTGGCTCGACTACCAAGCGCAGTCCGTCCAGCGTGTCGAACTCTATGCGCGACGTGCGGGAGGACCGCAGGGCAAGGGTTTCCAGTGGAACGGTGCAGGCTAGGTCGAACGTGGACGGCACAGAGCATCCCCCGGCCTCGCAGCCCCCGCCATCGTCCGGCACACGCCCGCTGCACACGCACGCGGACAGGCCGGCGCACGTCGGCGCGCTGCAAGCCATTAGCTTCAAAAGCCGGTATTTTGACGGATTTGCCCGCTGAAATAAACTCGCCGCCCCCGGCCGCCTCGAGAAAGCGGCCATAGTTTCAAATAGTTGCGACGAAAATTTCGCAAGCGCCGGAGCGTGCAAAGCGGCGTTGGGGCACGCTGCCCGCATGGGCCGGCGCCCCCGGCCAGCACCGGTCAGCGCGGCGCGATGGCCGCCAGCAGGTCGCGCTCCAGCGGCAAAGGCTCGCCTTCGAGCGCCGCGCCAATCACGTCGCCGGCCAAGGCCGACCAGGTCAATCCCCGCGAAGCGTAGCCGCAGGCCAGCCACAGCCCAGGCGCGCCGGGCACTGGCCCGACCGCAGGCAGGCGGCCGGGCAGGACGGCACGCCAACCGGCCCAGCCGGGCAGGTCATCGGCCGGCACGTCGGCGGCCAGCCCGCACAATCCCGCGACCTTCTCGAGCACGGCCCGGCGCCCCGGTCCGCTGGCCTGCGCCACCTGCGCGCCGTGCTCGTAGGTGCTGCCGGCCACGCACCATCCATCGACCTGGGGCAGCAGATAGCCCGCGCCTGCGACGATGCAGCGCGGCCCGCCCGCCACGTGCTGCGCCGGCACCAGGACCACCTGGCCGGCCAGGCGATGCATGGCGGCCAGCCCGGGCAGCGTCGCGCCGAAGCCGGCGCCGGCCAGCAAGTCCGCAGCGCCTGCCCCGTTGGCCAGCACCGCGACCGGGGCGCGTGCCACTTCGCGCCCGGTTGCATCCAGCGCGCGCCAGCCCCCGCCAGGCGCCGGCGCCACGCTGGCGGCGGCCACGGTCAGCCGCTCGATCGCGGGCGCATCGAGCAAGGCCGCCAGCAACCGCGGCGGCCGCACCAGCAAGCCGTCGGCAAAGAACAGCCCGCCGCGCGTCACGGCGATGCCGGCCTTCTCCCGCGCGGCTTGCACATCCAGCAGCTGGACCCAGGATTCGGGAAACCGCAGCGCCTGCAGTACCGAGGCCGCATCCGCCGCCCTGCCCGCGTCTCGGGCAAGCTGCAACGTGCCGCAACGGCGCACGGCGTCGCCGGGCAGGTCCAGCCAGCGCGCCAACGCGCGTGCGCTGCCTGCGCGCGACAGCCGTGCGCGCACGTTGTCATCGCGTGCCACCAGCGGCGTGACCGCCGCGGCCGTGTGCTGCGCATGCACGCCCGCCGTGCCCGAGGCAAGCGCCGGATCCAGGATGGTGACCCGCCAGCCGCGCAGGGCCAGCGACTGCGCCACGCCTGCGCCGGCGGGACCGGCGCCGACCACGAGCGCGTGCCGCCCCTGCG
>CALEQZ010000075.1 GCA_937908115.1 uncultured Alcaligenaceae bacterium
CGGCTGCCGCCCGCCGCCGTCCTGCGGTGTCGCGCGCGGCCGGCAAGCCTGCCGCGCCCCTGCAGCCGGTCGAGCCCAGGCTGACCCGGGCGAAGCAGGCCGCCGTCGAAGATGATTGGGAGTCCTTCTGATGCGCCGGGCGGATGCGTGGCCTCACTGGGTGCTGGCGGGGCTGGTGTGGCTCGCCTGCATCGCGCTGCCTGCGTGCACGACGACCGGCGGCAATTTCGACGAGACGGGCCTCAATCGCCTGGTACCGGGGCAAAGCACCTACGTCGAGGCGGTCGATGCGCTGGGCGCTTTGCCGGCCGTGACGTATCCGCAAAGCGACAGCACGATGCTGGCGCACTGGCGATACAAGGCGTCGGCCGCGACAGATGCCTTGTACTTCCGCAAGGAGGCGATGCTGCAGTTTGCGGGCGACGGGCGCTTCTTGCGCGTGATCGATACGACCAACATCCTCCTCGAGCCGTGGAAACGTCGCCAGCTGCTCGGCACTGGCGCATCCGTGCCGTGAACGCGGTTGCATCGCCGGGGTCGGGCCCGGCTCGGGTGGACGCAACGCCGTCCGGTTTGACCTACCCCCATTAGCACAGGATGAAAAGCGATATGGAAGCCACCATGGATAAGCCAGTGCAGCCGGCCACGGGCCGGAGGAAAAAGGCGGCGCGCGCGGGCGCGCCGAAAAAGCGCGGTTTGCGCGATGCCAAGGTCGGCACCATGCTGCTGGCCGTGTTGGGGTTCTTCGCGCTGATGATCGTCGCAGTGGGCGGACTGGCCGCTTACTTCCTATACGAAAACTCCAAGGCGATGACCGAGCTCGGTGGGCTGACCGCGCGCGCCAAGCAAGTCGAGAAAATCAATGTCGACATGCTGCGCGCGCGCGTGGCGCTGATGGTGTCGGCGCGCTACCTGCAGGAATCGGGCTGGGGCAACGGCGAGCAGGCGGGCCGCCTGGCCCAGGAAACGCTGAAGACGGCCACCGACCTGCTCGACGGGGTGCGTAACCGATTCAGCGAGTTCCAGCAGAACATGCTGGAGGACGATACCGGCCGCCAGCTGTCGATGAACCTGGTGCGGCGCTACCGCTCCTATATCGACGACGGCGTGGACACCATGGTCGAGGCCCTGCGCAGCGAAGACTACTCGACCTTCTATATGGTCAACAACGAGTACGGCACGCCGCGCAGCGCCGCCTTCATCGAAGCCATCGACGAGTTCACCGGCTACATCGCCGACCGCGAACGGCAGACCGAGGCACAGGCCGCTCGCAACTTCCAGCTGGCCATCATCGCTCTGAGCGTCGCGGTGGTGCTGTCCATCGTCTTGATGATCCTGGCGCGCCTGGTGTTCGGCCGCGTGGTCGTGCGCCCGCTGGTCGAAGCTGGCCAGGTATTTGACCGGATTGCGTCGGGGGATTTGACGCAGCGCATCG
>CALEQZ010000076.1 GCA_937908115.1 uncultured Alcaligenaceae bacterium
GAAGCTGGCCAGGTATTTGACCGGATTGCGTCGGGGGATTTGACGCAGCGCATCGAGGTGAGGTCTGGCAACGAGATTGGCGCGCTGTTTACGGCGCTGCGCCGGATGCAGGAAAGCCTGACGCGCACGGTGTCGGCGGTGCGTGCCGGGGTGGATGAGATCAACGTGGGCGCACGCGAGATTGCGGCGGGCAATACGGACCTGTCGAGCCGCACCGAGGAGCAGGCAGCTTCGTTGGAAGAGACGGCTGCGTCGATGGAGGAGCTGGCCGGCACGGTCAAGCAAAACGCCGACAACGCGCGGCAGGCGAACCAGCTGGCGGCCAGCGCTTCGGACGTGGCCGAGCGCGGGGGAGCGGCGGTCTCGGAGGTGGTCAGCACGATGCAGGAGATTTCGGCCAGCTCGCGCAAGATCTCGGAGATCGTGTCGGTGATCGACGGGATCGCGTTCCAGACGAACATCCTGGCGCTGAATGCGGCGGTGGAGGCCGCGCGCGCGGGCGAGCAGGGCAAGGGGTTTGCGGTGGTGGCCGGGGAGGTTCGGTCGCTGGCGCAGCGCAGTGCCCAGGCGGCCAAGGAGATCAAGAGCCTGATCGAGGATTCGGTCTCGAAGGTCGATGCCGGTTCGCAGCAGGTGGAGCGGGCCGGGGCGACGATGCAGGAGATCGTGGCCTCGGTCAAGCGGGTGACGGACATCATGGGCGAGATCTCGGCGGCCTCGGAGGAGCAGTCCAGCGGGATCGAGCAGGTCAACCGGGCGGTGGCGCAGATGGACGAGGTCACGCAGCAGAACGCGGCGCTGGTCGAGCAGGCGGCGGCAGCGGCCGGTTCGCTGCAGGAGCAGGCGCAGAAGCTGGCGCAGGCCGTGGCGGTGTTCAAGATCAACGCCGGCGAGGTCATCGAAGTCCCCGCCCAACAACTGGCCGCAAGGCAGGAACCCATTTCGCCGGCCCTGGCCGCGCAATGACATGCCTGAAGGCGTGCACATCGGCCGGCGCCGCCGGCCAAGCAGTACCGTAGGACGTGCCGAATGCGCAAAAACTTTCCCGTATATGATGTAGAAACCGTAGTGCGCGAAGATCAGTTCCTGATTTCGCGCACCGACACCAAGGGCCGCATCACCTACGCCAACCCGGCGTTCGTTACCATCAGCGGATTTTCCCGCGAGGAGTTGCTCGGGTCGCCGCACAACATCGTCCGCCACCCGGACATGCCGCCGCAGGCGTACGAAGATCTCTGGGATACGATCCAGTCTGGCCGCTCTTGGCTGGGCGTGGTCAAAAACCGGCGCAAGGACGGCGGCTACTACTGGGTGCTGGCCAACGTCACACCCATCATCGAAAATGGCCGAATCACCGGCTATACGTCGGTGCGCGTCAAGCCGAGCGAAGCGCAAATCGAGGCCGCCGAGCAGTTCTACAGCGACCTGCGCGAGGGGCGCGTGCGCGGGCGGCGCATCAAGCAGGGCCAGGTCGTTTATACCGGCTGGCGCAAGCTGGGACCGATGCTGGCCTATCCCTTTGGCCCAAATCTGGGCAGCCGCTTTTTGAGGCAGGCGATCTTCACCGGCGGGCTGCTGGCCGTGGCTGGCGGGCTGGGGCTGGCCCATGCCTGGCCGCAGCTTTCCACGGGTGCTGCGACAGGGCTGACCGGCGGGCTGGTGGCGGCTTGCGCGGCGGTTTTCGCCTACGGCTGGCGCCTGGCGGCGAGCATCGTCGGCCCGGTCGAGCAAGCGTGCGATGTCGCCCGCCAAGTCGCGGCGGGCAACCTGACCATGCAGTTCGACTTCGACGGCGACAGCGAACTCGGCCGCCTGCGCTTTTATTTGGAAGTCATGCGCAAGAGCCTGCTGACCATCGCGAACGAGGTGCGTGCCGGGATCGCAGGCACGGCTGCGGCGGCGGCCGACATCGAGCGCGGCAATGTCGATTTGTCCGGCCGGACCGAAGAGCAGGCCGCGTCACTGGAGCAGACCGCCGCCAGCATGGAGGAACTCACTTCCACGGTGCGGCAGAACGCCGAAAACGCCCAGCAGGCCAACCAGCTGGCCGCCAGCAGCATGGACGTGGCCAGGCGCGGCGGCGAGGCGGTGGGCCGCGTGGTCACGACCATGCAGGGGATTTCCGCCAGTTCGCAGAAGATTTCCGACATCGTTACCATCATCGAGGGCATTGCCTTCCAAACCAATATCCTGGCGCTGAATGCCGCGGTCGAAGCGGCGCGCGCCGGCGAATCGGGCAAGGGCTTCGCGGTGGTGGCGGGCGAAGTCCGGTCGCTGGCACAAAAGAGCGCGCAGGCCGCCAAGGAGATCAAGGACCTGATCGAGGAATCGGTCGCCCGGGTCAACGACGGTTCGACCCAGGCCGAGCAGGCCGGCGCGACCATGCAGGAAATCGTCGATTCGGTGCGGCGCGTCACCGACATCATGGGCGAGATTTCCGCGGCCTCGCAGGAGCAGTCCAGTGGCATCGAGCAGGTCAACCTGGCGATTTCACAGATGGACGGGGTCACCCAGCAAAACGCCGCGCTAGTGCAGCAGCTGGGCGGCGCGGTCCACCAGTTGGCGGCGCAGGCGGTGCACTTGCGCGACGCCATCTCGGTGTTCCGAACCGGCGCAAGCGAGGGTTGACGCAAACGGACGCCGGTTGGCCGGCGCAACGCAAGGACGGCCGGGGCGCGCACGCGGCGCACCCGCCGTTTTTCCATTCAGGTCCCGGACAAGCCGGTCAGGATCCGCCCCATGGCCTCGTAGGCCTGGACGAACAGCCGCTCCATGAAGGGCGTGATCTCCGGCAGGATGACCGTCAGCAGTACGATGCCCACGGTCAGGCTCAGCGGAAAGCCCACCGCGAACACCGACAGCTGCGGCGCCGTGCGGTTCAGTATCCCCATGGACAGGTTGATCGTCAGCAGTGCGATGATCAGGGGCAGCGCCAGCAGCAGGCCCATCACCATGAGCTGGGCGGTCCATTCCAGCAGCATGCCCCAGCCTGCGCCGGCCAGCGGCGCGGTTGAGATCGGCACCACCTCGAACGAGCGCACCAGGATGGACAGCAGCACCAGGTGGCCGTCCAGCGCCAGGAAGAGCAGCATGGCCACGATGTTGAGCAGCCGTGACAGCACGGCGGTATTGACGCCAGTGGCCGGGTCGAAGAATGAGGCGAACGACAGGCCCATTTGCAGGCCGATGAACTCGCCGGCCATTTGCACGGCCGCAAATGCAATGCGCATGGCATAGCCTAGCGCCAGTCCTACCCATACCTGCTGCATGGTGATGAACAGTCCGTCGAAGGACGCCGGCGGCACCTGCGGCAGCGGCGGCAGCGCAGGCGAGACGGCCACCGCCAGCAGCGCCGCCAGCCCGATCTTGGCGCGGCGCGGGGTGCTGGATTCGCCGAACACCGGCGCAGTGGCAATCAGCGCCAGCATGCGCACGAACGGCCAGACGAAGGCGTTGATCCAGCCGTAGAGTTGTTCGGCGGTAAAGGCGACCACGGCAGATGCGGGCGCTGGCCCTAGGCGACCAGGCCGGGAATCTGGCTGAACAGCTGGCGGATGTAGTCGGTCATGACGCCGATCAGCCAAGGCCCGACCAGCGCGAGCACGCCGCACATGGCCAGCAGCTTGGGAATGAAGGTCAGCGTCATTTCGTTGATCTGCGTGGCCGCCTGGAAGATGGCGATGACCAGCCCGACCAGCAGCATGGTCAGCAGCAGCGGCCCGGCCATGGTCAGCGCGACCTTCATCGCCTGGTAGGTCATGCCCATGATAGTGGACGAATTCATGCGGGCATCCTTACTGGTGGAAGCTTTGCGCCACCGACCCCAGCAGCAGCTGCCAGCCGTCGGCAAGCACGAACAGCATGAGCTTGAAGGGCAGCGCGATGGTCACGGGCGGCACCATCATCATGCCGAGCGACATCAGCACGCTGGCAATGACGAGGTCGATGATGAGGAAGGGAATGAAAATGGTGAAGCCGATCTGGAACGCCGTTTTCAGCTCGCTGGTGACGAAGGCCGGGATCAGCACGCGCAGCGGCACTTGTTCGGGGCCCTGCATCTCAGGCAGGTCGGCCAGGTTGGCAAACAGCGCCAGGTCGGCCTCGCGCGTCTGCGCCAACATGAAGCCGCGAAACGGCTCGGCGCCGCGCTCGAGCGCGGTTTCGAACGCGATCTGGCCGTCGGCCAGCGGCCGATAGGCCTCCTGGTAGACCCGGTCGAACACCGGCGACATGGTGTAGAAAGTCAGGAACAGCGCCAGTCCCACCAGCACGGTGTTGGGCGGGGTGGTGCCCGTGCCCAGGGCGTTGCGCAGCAACCCCAGCACGATGATGATACGGGTAAAGCCGGTCATCATCAGCAGCATTGCCGGCAGGAAGGACAGCAATGTCAGCATCAGCATCGTCTGGATGCTGAGCGAATACGTCTGCGATCCGTTCGGTCCCGGCGTGGCGGTGATCGCCGGCAGCGCGGCCTGCGCCCAGGCATCGGCCGGCAGGGCCAGGGCAGCCAGCGCCAGCAACCAGGCCGCTGCGCCGCCGATCCGGCGCCAGGCAAGTCGTGCTAACAGTGCAACCATGTCGGGATGAAGGGGTCAGCCCCGCCGTTTCAGCATCTGGCCCAGGTGCGCGGCAAAGCTCGCCGCCGGGGCGACTGGCACGCCTTCCGGTGGCGGCTCGTCGGCGGGCAGGGTGTGCAGCAGCGTGACCTGTCCGGCCGTCACGCCCAGCACGAGCCAGGTTTGCTCGACCTGGACGACCACGACGCTGGCACGCGCGCCCAGGGGCAGATGGGCGACCTGCCGAAGCAGCCTGCCGGCGCCACGATGGACCAGGCCGGCGCGCCGGGCCAGCCAAGCGCAGGCCAGGATGGCGGCCAGGACGAACGCCAGCCCCAGGGCGACGCGCAGCAGGGCGGGTTCTGCCATGGGAAATCAGCGCCGGCTGTTGAGCCGGTGGATGCGTTCGGACGGCGTGATGATGTCGGTCAGCCGGATGCCGTAGCGGTCTTCGACCACCACGACTTCGCCCTGCGCGATCAGGTAGCCGTTGACGTAGATGTCCATGGGCTCGCCGGCAAGGTTGTCCAGCTCGACGACCGAGCCCTGGCCGAGCTGCAGCAGGTTCTTGATGGTCAGGCGGGTGCGGCCGAGCTCCACCGTGAGCTGGACCGGGACGTCCATGATCAGGTCGATGTCGCTGCCGATGCCGTTGCCTTGGTTGGCAAGCGGCTGAAAGACGCTCTTGCCGGCAGGCTGGGGGGCGGCACTGGCCTGCGGCGAGGCCGCGGCCGTCTGCTCGGCCAGGGCCGCGGCCCAATCGTCGGCGCTTTTTTTCAGCCCGTCGGCCTGCGTCTGGCTGCGGGCGTGGGCGGTTTGCTCGGCCAGCGCCGCGGCCCAATCATCCTGGGCCGGCGGGGCTTCGTGCGTTTGCGCGGCAGTGCCTCGGGCATCCGCCCCACCGCCCTGGGCGGGGGTCGGACCGTCGGGGCGCTCGTTGGTCGGGTCACTCATGGTTGGAAGCTCTCGCTGGATTCGGAATCAGGGGTGAGCAACTGCTGGACGCGCAGCGCATATTGGCCGTTGAAGGTGCCGTAGCTGCATTCCATCAGCGGCACTCCGTCGACCCGCGCCGTCACCGTTTGCGGGATTTCAAGGGGCAGCACGTCGCCGCGCTTCATGCGCATCAGCCCGCCTATGGTGGTCTGGATATGGGCGAATTCGGCCACCAGTTCGACTTCGGCGCTGCGCACCTGGCGCGACAGCTGGTGCATCCAGCGTTGGTCGACTTCTTCGAGTGCGGTTTCCTGCAGCGGTCGCGTCAGCAGGTCGCGCACGGGCTCGATCATCGAATAGGGCAGGCAGATGTGCAGGTCGCCGCCGGTGGCGCCGAACTCGATGTGAAAGGGCGTGACGACCACTGCCTCGTTGCTGCCGGTGACGCTGGCGAACTTGGTGTGCATCTCCGAGCGGATGTACTCGAAGGTCACGGGGTAGACCGGCTCCCACGAGCGGCCGTAACTTTCCAGGGTCAGGTTCAGCAGCCGGCGGATGATGCGCTGCTCGGTGGTGGTGAAGTCGCGGCCTTCGACGCGCGTGTGGTAACGCCCGTCGCCGCCGAACAGGCTGTCGATGACCAGGAACACCAGGTTCGGGTCGTAGGCGAACAGGGCCGTGCCGCGCAGCGGGCGCATGTGCACCATGTTGAGGTTGCTGGGCACCGGCAGGTTGCGCTCGAAGTCCGAATACTTTTGGATGCGGATGGAGCCGACGGTGATGTCGGCGCTGCGGCGCATGAAGTTCAGCAGCTGGTTGCGCAGGCTGCGCGCGAAGCGCTCGTTGATGAGCTCCAGCGTCTGCATCCGCCGGCGCACCACGCGGTCGGGCGAGCCGAGGTCGTATGGGCGGATGCCGTCTTGCGGTTCGTGCTTTTGTTCCTGGCTGCCGCCGTTCTCGCCCGTGACGCCGGCCAGCAGGGCATCGACCTCGTCCTGCGAGAGGAACGCCTCGTAGGCCATGGTTTATTGCACCACGAAAGCGGTGAACAGGACGTCGGTCACGTACTGGCCGTCGGGCAGCGGGGAAAAGGGCTTGTTGACGCTGGCGGTGATGGCGCGCGCCAGATCCACCTTGCCTTGCGAGCCTTGCAGGTCGGACGGCCTGAGCGAACTGAGCAGCATCACGATGCGGCTGCGCACCTCAGGCATGAATTTTTCGATGCGGTCGCGCGACTGCTGGTCGGCCACGCGCAGGGTGATGCCCACATGCAGGATGCGTTCGGAGTCGGGGTCCTGCACGGTGACGGTAAAGGGCTCGAGCGCCACGAAGATGGGCGAGGGCACGGCCGGCGGCGTGGACGGCGGCGCGGTGTAAGTCACTGGCATGGCGCCCTGGGACACGGCGCTGGCGGGCGAGGCGGGCCCGGCCACTTGCCCCTGCTGCGTGCGGGTGGCGATCAGCCACGTGGCGGCCACGCTCGCACCGGCCACGATGATCAGCGCGAGCAGCGCGACGAGCGGCTTGAGGAAGCGGCCGCTGCCGCCGGTGCGCATCGGCAGCGTGCTGCGGGCAGGCATGGTGGTGTTCTTGAACGTGGCCATCAGGTATCAGTGCGTGCGTGTGCCGCGAGTGCACGGGTTCTTCGGATGCTCGGGGATTCTCGCGCAAATCGCTCCGGCCGATGGATGGAAAAAGCGGGGCGAAACTCGGTCAACTCCAGCTATTGCTGCGCGGCCGGACGAGAGCCGGCCGCGCGGTGTCGTTCAGGCGAAGGTATCGACCAGCGCGTCGCTGCGCACCGGGCGGGCGGCAAGCGCCGGTGTCTCGTCCGGCACATCGGCGGTCGTCGCACCGCCCGTTTCGGGCGCGCCGCCTGCCGGGCGGCCGTCCTGTTGCGCGGGCTGGTCACTGACGCTGGCCTGGCCAAGCGAAATGCCGGCCTGTGCGAGCGCCTGCTGCAGCTGGGCGAGCGACGATTCCACGGCCTGGCGCACCGCGGCATGCGGCGACACGAAGGCGGCTTGCGCCACGCCGTCGGACAGGCTGATCGACACCCGCAAGGGGCCGAGGTCCGGGGGATCCAGGCGCAGCTCTGCGGTGTGGCGCGCACCGTCGGCGGATTGGGTGATCATGACCAGTTGGCGGCCGAGCTCGGCACCCCATTGCGGGTGGCCGAGGGGCGCCGAAACATACGGGCCTTGGACGCCAGCCGTCTGCGCCGGCGCTGCGTGTCCGGCCGGCGCGCCGGGCGCCGGCGACGCGCCGCCGGCCAGGCTGGCGAGC
>CALEQZ010000077.1 GCA_937908115.1 uncultured Alcaligenaceae bacterium
GTCATCAGCGCCGCGGCGGCCGCGCAGCCCGAGCGGCGCACCGATGACGGCTCGCGGGCGCTGGCCTTGCTCGAAGGCCGGGCCGGCCCGCCAGAACCCGGCAAGGGCGCCGCGCCGGCCGCCGGCAAGGGCAATTACGTACTGCAAATCGCGGCATATACCACCCAGGCCGACGCGCAGGCCAGGCGTGACAAGCTTCATGCGGCCGGCGTGACCAACGCCTACGTCGAGCCGGCCGATGTCGGCGGCAAGCGCAACTACCGACTTCGCGTCGGTCCCTTCCCGTCGCGCGAGGCCGCGCAGGCGGCCCAAGCCCGGCTGCGCACGCTGGGTTATGACAACGGATTCATCGCGCCGCGGTGACGGGTTTCGATTTCGTCGTGTTGGCCGTACTGGCCGCTTCTGCCGTGCTGGGACTGGTGCGCGGGCTGTTGCGCGAGCTGCTTTCCCTGATCGCCTATGCTGCGGCGTTTGCCGCCGCCATCTGGTGGGGGCCGGTCGTGTACGAGTGGCTCACGCGGTGGATAGACGCGGCGCTGCTGCGCATGGCCGTGGCCTACGCTGCGGTGTTCTTGACCGTGCTGCTGGGCATCGGGCTCGTCAACATGGCCGTGGGGGCGCTGGTGCGCAGCACGGGACTGAGCCCGGCCGACCACGGTTTGGGGGCGCTGTTCGGGCTGGCGCGCGGCTTGCTGATCGTGCTGGTGCTGGTGGCGCTTGCCGGCTATACGCCGCTGCCGCAACAAGACTGGTGGCAGCAGGCGATGTTCTCGGGCACGGCGGTGCGGGCGCTGCAGGCGATCAAGCTGCAGCTGGCACCAGACCTGGCCGCGCTGCTGCCTTATTGAAACTGGATTACGGAAACAGGAATTCATCATGTGCGGAATCGTCGGCGTCGTCGGCCGAAGCCCGGTCAACCAGCTGATCTATGACAGCTTGCTGCTGCTGCAGCACCGCGGCCAGGACGCTGCGGGCATCGCCACGCTGCATGGCAGCCACTTCAACATGTTCAAGGCGCACGGCATGGTGCGCGATGTCTTCCGCACGCGCAACATGCGCGCGCTGCCCGGCACCAGCGGCATCGGCCAGGTCCGCTATCCCACGGCCGGTTCGAGCGAAAACGCCGAGGAGGCACAACCGTTCTACGTCAACGCGCCGTTCGGGATCACCTTCGCCCACAACGGCAACCTGACCAACTGGCGCGAGCTGCGCGAGTCGCTGTTTCGCGTGGACCAGCGCCACATCAACACGAATTCCGATTCGGAAGTGTTGCTCAACGTGCTGGCGCATGAGCTGCAGCGCGCGGCCAACGGCGTGACGCTGGATGAGGACGCGATCTTCCGCGCGGTCGCGGCGGTGCACCGCCGCGTGCGTGGCGCCTATGCGGTGGTGGCCGAAATCGCCGGCTACGGCATGCTGGCCTTTCGCGACCCCAACGGCATCCGCCCGTTGTGCCTGGGCCGGCTGCAGACCGACAAGGGCGATGAATGGATGGTCGCCTCGGAATCGGTCGCGCTCGAGGGCAGCGGCTTTACCCTGGTGCGCGACATCCAACCCGGCGAAGCGGTGTTCATCGACCTGGACGGCAAGGTGTCGCAGCGCCAGTGCGCCGACAATCCGCAGTTGGTGCCGTGCATTTTCGAATATGTTTACTTCGCCCGTCCCGATTCGCTGATGGACGGGGTGTCTGTCTACGGCGCGCGCCTTCGCATGGGCGAATATCTTGGCGACAAGGTGGCCCGCACGCTGCGCCTGGGCGATATCGACGTGGTCATGCCGATACCGGATTCGTCGCGCCCGGCCGCGATGCAGCTAGCCGCGCGGTTGAACCTCAACTACCGCGAAGGCCTGATCAAGAACCGCTACGTCGGCCGCACCTTCATCATGCCCGGCCAGGCAGTGCGCAAGAAATCGGTGCGCCAAAAGCTGAACACCATCGGCATGGAGTTCAAGGGCAAGAACGTGCTATTGGTCGATGATTCCATCGTGCGCGGCACGACCAGCCGCGAGTTGGTGGAGATGGCGCGCGCCGCCGGCGCCAACAAGGTTTACATGGCCTCGGCCGCACCGCCCGTGCGCTATCCCAACGTATACGGGATAGACATGCCCACGCAGGAGGAGCTCATCGCCCACAACCGCGATGAAGAAGAAATCGCGCGTTTGATCGGCGTCGATGCGCTCGTCTACCAGGACCTGGCCGACATGGAGCGCGCCATCACGGAATTGAACCCGGCGCTGACGAAGTTCGAGGCCTCGTGCTTCAACGGCATCTACGTCACCGGCGACATCACGCCGGAATACCTGGAGCGCCTGAGCCGCAGCCGCGGCCAGGCGAGCGAGCCCGGCGGCCTGCAATTCAACATGGGCTACGCGGCCAACGACGTCCTGTGACGGGCAGGGGCCAGGCGGGCGCTTGGCGCGCCCGGCGGCTCGAGGGTTTCAACGGCGCTGCAGCAGCGCCGCAAGCGACAGCAGGCCCAGCAGCACATATAGCGCCAGGCTCCACAGCGCGTATTCGATGCCGAGGATGTGGGTTACGGCATCCATGCACGAGGCATAGATGCCGAACAGCCAAGGCACCGCCGCATCCAGCCCCAGCCCGCTCATGAAGCGGTCGGCAAAGGTCATGTCGCATGAAAACAATCCTGCGGCCACGTCGTATTGATACCAGGCCGCGGCCGCGCCGGCCGCCGACAGCGCCAGGGCCGCCAGGGCTGACAGGCGGCGCAGCCATTTCGAGCGCCGTGCCGCGACGCCGAGCAAGGCGATCACGCCCGCAGCCAGGTAGATCAGGCGTTGCAGCGAGCACCAGGCGCACGGCAGCAGCCCGAAAACGTATTGGGAAACCAGGGCGATGGCAATCGCAAGCGCGCAAAGCAGGGCGATCGATGCCAGGAGATATCGGGAAGTCGTCATGGTGCACTCAGACCGCGGCCGGGGCGTCGGGTTCCCCGCATTACGCGGCGCGCCCTTGCTGCGATTCGGACAATACGTCCAGGATGCTGCGCTCGAACTGCATCTGGCTGCGCGGCCGCTCCAAGGCGGCGCCGTCGATGACGAAGACGTCTTCGACGCGGTCGCCCAAGGTCATGATCTTGGCCGTCTGCAGGTTGATTTCATGGGCGGCGAATACGCGCGCGATGTCGAACAGCAATCCCGGCCGGTCGGTGGCCACCAGCGACAGCCGCCAGGATTTGCTGCGCTCGTCGGGCTGCAGCTCGACGTGCGGCGCAACGGGGAAGATGCGTGCCAGGCGCGAGCGGCGCGGCCCGGCGTGACCCGGTGCGGGCGCCGGCTGGGCGTCAGGACGGGCCAGGCGCTCGGCCAGCTCGTGCTCGACCAGGGTGGCCTGGGCACGCAGGTCGCCGGACAGGTGCGGCACCAGCACGATGAAGCTGTCCAGTGCCCAGCCGTGCCGGGTCGTGTGGATGCGCGCATCCTGGATGTTCATGCCGCGCCCGCCGAAATAGCCGCAGATGGTGGCGAACAGGTCGGGGGCGTCGCGCGTGTAGACCATCACCTGCAGGCCTTCGCTGTGCTCGGTCGGGCGCGCCTTGACCACCGGCTGGTCGGGTTGCGGCCGATGGTACAGGTGGCGGGTATGCCAGGCGATGTCCGACGCTTCGTGGCGCAGGAAGTAGGCCACGTCGAGTTGTTGCCAGAACGCTTCGCGCGCGTCGTCGCGCAACCCCGCCAGGCGGGTCAGCCGCGCGGCTTCTTCCTTGCGCTGGCTCAGCACCGTGCCGGCATCCGGCGCCTGGCCGCCCAGCACGTTGAGCGTGAGCCGGTACAGGTCCTCCAGCAGTTTGCCTTTCCAGGCGTTCCACACATGGGGACTGGTGCCGCGGATGTCGGCCACCGTCAGCAGGTAAAGCGCGGTCAGCCGCCGCGCGTCGCCCACTTCGGCGGCGAATTCACGGATGACGTCCGGGTCGGACAGGTCGCGCTTTTGCGCCACCGTCGACATGAGCAAATGGCGTCGGACGAGAAACTCGACCAGGTCGGCGTCGGCAGGCTCCAATCCGTGATCGCGGGCGAAGCGCCGTACGTCGCGCGCGCCCAGTTCGGAATGGTCGCCGCCGCGCCCCTTGGCGATGTCATGGAACAGCGCCGCGACGTAAAGCAGCCAATGGCGGTCGAAGTCGGCGATCAGCTGGCTGGCCAGGGGGTATTCCTGGGCGTGCTCCGGCATGGTGAAGCGGCGCAGGTTGCGGATCACGGCCAGCGTATGCTGGTCCACGGTGTAGACGTGGAAGAGGTCGTGCTGCATCTGCCCGACGATGCGCCGGAACACCGGCAGATAGCGGGGCAAGATGTTGAGCATGGTCATGCGGCGCAGCGCATGCACGATGCCGCGCGGTTGCTGCAGGATTTGCAGGAACAGCTTGCGGTTGACCGGATTGCGCCGGAACTGCGTGTCGATGCGGTGGCGGGCATGCCACATGGCGCGCAGCGTGCGCGCGGACATCCCCGTCAGGTGGGCGTGCTGCTGCATGACCAGGAAAGCGCGCAGCAGCAGCGTGGGATTGCGCTCGAACGCGTCGTCGCGGACGATGTCGAGCCGGTCGTGTAGGCTGCGGAAGTCCTCGTCCAGCGCCACGGCCTGGTCCTGCGGCCGCGGGAAGAGCCGCTCCTCGATGTTCTGCACGAGGATGGTGTTGAGCTGGGTGACCAGTCGTGCCGCCCAGTAGTAGCGCTGCATCAGGATCTCGCTGGCACGGCGCGTGCCGCTGTCCTGGATGCCGTAGACCTTGGCCAGGGCCGGCTGCAGGTCGAACAGCACGCGGTCCTCGCGTCGGCCGGCCAGCAGGTGCAGTTCGATGCGCAGGCGCTTGAATGCCTGCTCGGCGCGGCGCAGGTCGCGCGCCTCGGAGGCGGTCAGCAGTCCGGCGCGGGCCACCTGGCGCCAGTTGTCGCCAAAGCCGGCTGCGCGCGCCATCCACAGGATGACCTGCAGGTCCCGCAGCCCGCCGGGGGATTCCTTGCAATTGGGCTCGAGCGCGTACGGTGTGTCCTGGTGGCGCGCGTGGCGTTGCTGCATCTCGACGCGCTTGGCCTGGAAAAAGCTGCGGGCGTCCAGGCGCTTCTTGACCGCGGCCTCGAACTGGCGCATCAGCGTGCGGCTGCCGGCCAGCCAGCGCGATTCCAGCAGCGCGGTTTCCACGGTGATGTCAGCCTCGGCCTCGCGCTCGCAGTCGGCGATGGTGCGCACGCTGTGACCGGGCTCCAGCCCCAGGTCCCACAGGGCGGCGACCAGCCGTTCGATCGCCGCCTCGTCCTCGGCGCCGGGCGGGGCGGGCAGCAGGATGAGCAGGTCGACGTCCGAGCAGGGGTAAAGCTCGCCGCGACCGTAGCCGCCGACGGCGGCCAGCGTCGCGCCGGCCGGCAGGGGACAGGCGCGCACCAGGTCGCGCAGGGCCTGGTCGGTGTGGCGGCGCAACTCGGCCAGCAGGGTGTCCGGCCGCAGGTGCCGGCGGAACTCGGCAATCGCGGCGCTGCGCCGCTCCTGCAGGCGGGATCGCAGCGTGGCCAGGTCGATCGCCGTCATGGCCGTGGGCCGTCAGGCAGCCGCGCGGGCGGTGATGAACGACGGCGGCGCGGGCATGTCGGGCGAGATGGTGAGCACTTCGTAGCCGTCATCGGTGACCAGCACCGTATGCTCCCATTGCGCCGAAAGGCTGCGGTCGCGCGTGACCACGGTCCAGCCGTCGGGCAACTGGCGGATTTCGCGGCGGCCGGCGTTGATCATGGGTTCGATGGTGAAGATCATGCCTGGCTCGAGCCTGACCCCGGAACCCGGCTTGCCATAGTGCAGCACCTGCGGGTCTTGGTGGAAGCGCCGGCCGATGCCGTGCCCGCAGAATTCCCTCACCACCGAAAACCCGTGGCTTTCGGCGTATTTCTGGATGGCGTGGCCAACGTCGCCCAGCGTGTTGCCCGGGCGCACCTGGGCGATGCCCAGCCACATGCATTCGTAGGTGACGTCGACCAGGCGGCGCGCCAGGATGGACGGCTCGCCGACGTAATACATGCGGCTGGTGTCGCCGAACCAGCCATCCTTGATGATGGTGACGTCGATGTTCAGGATGTCGCCGTTCTTTAGCACCTTGTCACCCGGGATGCCGTGGCAGACCTGATGGTTGACCGAGGTGCAGATCGCGCCCGGAAACGGCGGGTAGCCGGGCGGGGCGTAGCCGATGGTGGCCGATTTCACCTTGAGCTCGTCGGTCAAATATTCCAGGCACAGGCGGTCGAGCTCGCCGGTGGTGACCCCGGGCTTGACGTAGGGCGTGATGAAATCAAGGATGCGTGCCGCATCGCGGCAAGCCGCGCGCATCTTGTCGAGGTCGGCGGGGTCGGTGACTAGGCCCATGTAACTTGAACGGTTTGAGTGGTCGCGTCAAAAAATAGTAGAATTATAGGCTTACCCAAAAATCTTGCTTTCCGTTGCCAGGGGCGCGGGGGCCTTTGCGGCTGGCTTTGGCCGGGGTTTCCGGGCTTTTTGCCGGGTGGCGGGGTGCGGGTAAGCTTGGCGCCTGCAGTGTGGCAGGGTGGTTGGCCACCGGCATTTTCCGCGTTGCGGGCAACTTTGACTATTCCATTGCAGTAAATCGCGCGTTGCGCCCCCCAGGGTGCCGTAGCGGGCCTTGCGGCCCGGCGGTCCAGGACGCAATGCAAGGCCCAACCCTAGGAGAACGATCATGTCCGTGTCCATGCGCGAAATGCTGGAAGCCGGCGTCCACTTCGGCCACCAGACCCGCTACTGGAACCCCAAGATGGCCCCCTATATCTTCGGCCATCGTAACAAGATTCACATCATCAACCTGGAGCACACCGTTGCCAAGCTCCAGGAAGCCGTCAAGTTCGTGCGCAGCGTGGCCGCCAAGGGTGGCACGGTGCTATTCGTGGGCACCAAGCGGGCCGCCCGCGAGCTGGTGGCCGCCGAAGCCGCACGCGCGGGCGTGCCCTACGTGGACAACCGCTGGCTGGGCGGCATGCTGACCAACTTCAAGACGGTCAAGAGCTCGATCAAGCGCCTGAAGGACATGGAAGCCCTGGCCGCCGAAGGCGGGCTGGAGCGCATGAGCAAGAAGGAAGCCCTGCTGTTCCAGCGCGAGATGGAAAAGCTGAACAAGTCCATCGGCGGCATCAAGGACATGAACAACCTGCCCGACGCGATTTTCGTGATCGACGTCGGCTATCACAAGATCGCCGTGGCCGAGGCCCGCTCCCTCGGCATCCCCGTGGTGGCCGTGGTCGACACCAACCACTCGCCCGAAGGGATCGCCCACGTCATCCCGGGCAACGATGACTCGGCCAAGGCCATCGCGCTGTACGCCAAGGTCATGGCCGACGCCGTGATCGAAGGCCGCGAGCAAAGCGTCAATGGTCTGGTCGAGCAGATCGCCGAAGGCGGCGAAGAGTTCGTCGAGGTCGAGGAAGACAAGCAGTGATCCGGGCGGGCGCGGGCGCAAGCCGCGTCCTCTTTGACGGGGCCTCGACCTGGGGCTTCGCACAGATCCGCACGCCCCGGCACGCCCGGGGCATGTTTTAGCGAATTACGGAGCGAATATGGCTGAAATTACCGCCTCGATGGTGAAAGAACTGCGCGAGAAGACCGACGCGCCCATGATGGAGTGCAAGAAGGCGTTGACCGAGGCCGGCGGCGACATGGCCCGTGCCGAGGAAATCCTGCGCGTCAAGCTGGGCAGCAAGGCCAGCAAGGCCGCCGCGCGCGTGACCGCCGAAGGCCTGGTCGGCCTGCACATCTCGGCCGATGGCAAGCTGGGCGCCATCATCGAGGTCAACTGCGAGACCGACTTCGTCGCCAAGAACGAGGACTTCGTGGCCTTCGTCAACCGGTTGGCCGAAGTCGTGGCCGTGAACGACCCGACCGACGTGGCCGCCCTGGGTGAAGTCTCGCTGGGAGAGGCCACGGTCGAAGCTACCCGCACCGCGCTGATCGGCAAGATCGGCGAGAACATCACCATCCGCCGCTTCCAGCGCATCCAGACCGACAAGCGCCTGGCTAGCTACGTGCATGGCGGCAAGATCGGCGTGCTGGTCGAGTTCGAAGGTGCCGACGAAGTCGGCAAGGACCTGGCCATGCACATCGCCGCGACCAAGCCCAAGGCGCTGGACGCGGCCGGCGTGCCCCAGGCCGACATCGACGCCGAGCGCTCGGTGGCCGAGCAAAAGGCGGCCGAATCGGGCAAGCCCGCCGAGATCGTGGCCAAGATGGTCGAGGGCTCGGTGCAGAAGTTCCTGAAGGAAGTCACGCTGCTGTCGCAGCCCTTCGTCAAGAACGACAAGCAATCTGTCGCCCAAATGCTCAAGGAAAAGGGCGCCTCGGTCTCGCAATTCGTCCTGTACGTGGTCGGCGAAGGCATCGAGAAGAAGGCCACCGACTTCGCCGCCGAAGTCGCCGCCGCGGCTGCCGGGCGCGGCTAAGGCCTGCCTGTGCTGGCGCCGGACCGCCCATGACGGGCGGGGCCCGGCACGGCTGCCTGCGCGCCGTCCACCGGACGGCGCGTGTCTGGCTTACACTTTTCGTCGGCCTCCACTCCAGGATATCCGCATGAGCGGCAGATCATACAAACGGGTTCTTCTGAAGCTTTCCGGCGAAGCGCTGATGGGCGAGGATGCCTACGGCATCAACCGTGCCACCATCGTGCGCATGACCGAGGAAATCGCCGACGTCGTCGCGCTGGGCGTGGGCCTGGCGATCGTCATCGGCGGCGGCAACATCTTCCGCGGGGTCGCGCCCGGTGCGCAGGGCATGGACCGCGCCACCGCCGACTACATGGGCATGATGGCCACCATCATGAATGCGCTCGCCCTGCAGGATGCGCTCAAGCACCGCGGCGTCGACACGCGGGTGCAATCGGCGCTGAACATCGAGCAGGTTGTCGAGCCCTACATTCGGCCCAAGGCGCTGCGCTACCTGGACGAAGGCAAGGTGGTGATCTTCGCCGCCGGCACGGGCAACCCGTTCTTTACTACCGACACCGCCGCTGCGCTGCGCGGCGCCGAGGTGGGCGCCGAGATCGTGCTCAAGGCCACCAAGGTCGATGGCATTTACTCGGCCGACCCGAACAAGGATCCGACGGCCACGCGCTATTCGCGCATCAGCTTCGACGAAGCCATCATGCGCCGCCTGGAAGTCATGGATGCCACGGCGTTCGCACTGTGCCGCGACCAGAAACTGCCCATCAAGGTGTTTTCGATCAATAAGCCCGGCGCGCTCAAGCGCGTGGTCAGCGGCGAGGACGAAGGCACCTTGGTACACGTCTGATAAGGAACTGTCATGAGCGTTGCTGACATCAGGAAATCCGCCGAAACACGGATGGCCAAGTCGATCGAGACCCTGAAGGTCAATCTCGCCAAGATACGCACCGGGCGCGCCCATGCCGGTATCCTGGATCACGTCCAGGTCGAGTACTACGGCTCGCCGGTGCCGATCAGCCAGGTCGCCAACGTCAGCGTGGTCGACGCCCGCACGCTGAGCGTGCAGCCCTGGGAAAAGAACATGGTCGGCCCGATCGACAAGGCGATCCGCGAATCCGACCTCGGGCTGAATCCACAATCGATGGGCGACAGCATCCGCGTGCCCATGCCGCCGCTGACCGAAGAGCGCCGCCGCGACCTGACCAAGGTGGTCAAGGCCGAGGGCGAAGAAGCCAAGGTGGCGGTGCGCAACCTGCGCCGCGATGCCAATGACGGGCTGAAGAAGCTGGTCAAGGAAAAGGCCATTTCCGAGGATGAAGAGCGCCGCGCCCAGGACGACATCCAGAAGCTGACTGACCGCTTCGTCGCCGAGATCGACAAGCTGGTGGCCCAGAAAGAAGCCGAAATCATGAAGGTGTAGGACGTGGGCGGACCATTTGGTCCGCTTCGTCCATGCCCCAGGCGCAGCCATGATGCCCAGTTCCACGCAAGCCATTCCCGAGACGGGCCCGATCCCGCGGCACGTTGCCATCATCATGGATGGCAATGGCCGTTGGGCGACCGCGCGCCACCTGCCGCGCACGGCCGGGCACGCCAAGGGCGTGCAGGCGGTGCGCCGCGTGGTGGAGTTTTGCGGCCGGCAGGGCGTGCAGTACCTGACGCTGTTTGCGTTCAGCTCCGAGAACTGGCGCCGTCCGGTCGACGAGGTCTCGCTGCTGATGCGGCTGTTCGTGCAGGCGCTCGAGCGCGAGGTGGACAAACTGGTGGAGCAGGGCGTGCGGCTGCACGTCATCGGCGACCTGTCGGCGTTCGAACCACGGTTGCAGGAGCTGATCGACCAGGCGCAGGCGCGCACGGCCGCCAATGACAAGCTGCACCTGACGATCGCGGCCAATTACGGTGGCCGCTGGGACATCCTGCAGGCCATCCGGCGCCTGCTGCGCGAGCGCCCGGACCTGGCCGAGCGACCGGACGAGGTGGACGAGTCGGTGTATGCGCCGTACCTGTCCATGGCCTGGGCGCCCGAGCCGGACCTGTTCATCCGTACCGGCGGCGAGCAGCGCATTTCCAACTTCCTGATCTGGCAGCTGGCGTACACCGAGCTGTATTTCAGCGACCATTACTGGCCCGACATGGGGCCCGAGCAAATGGCCGAGGCGTTTGCCTGGTACGGCGGGCGCGAGCGGCGCTTTGGCCGGACCAGCGCCCAGGTCGCCCAGCGCTCGCCCTAGGGCAGGCGCCTGTCCGATAGCCGCACCGACGAGGAGACCGGCCCTTGCTGCGCCAGCGCATATTGACCGCCACCGTATTGTTGGCCGTGATCGCCGCGGCGCTGTCGGCCGCGTCGCCGTGGCCCTTCCTGGCGCTGTTGTCGGTGGCGGCTGGCTGCGCGCTCTGGGAATGGCTGAGGCTGACGGCATCGGCTGGGCCTGCCGCCGCGCTGGCCGGTGCCGCACTTGCTGCCCTGACCCTGGTCCAAGGCCATCTCTGGACGGGTGCCTCGGATCCGGGCACGGCCCTGGCCTCGTACGGATTGGCGATGCGCGTGCTGTTGCCGCTGGTGTGCGCGGCCTGGCTGCTGGGCGGACCGGCGCTGCTGGTTTTCGGCCGCACTGGAGCGCCGGCGCGCAGCCCCGTGCTGTCATTGGCCGCGCTGCCGGCGCTGTATTGCACGTGGGCCGCGTTGGCGCTGCTTTTCCTGGGGCGGGGGGCCGTTTTCGTCGTCTCGCTGCTGGCGTTGGTTTGGGTCGCCGATATCGCCGCCTACTTCGTCGGGCGCGCCATCGGCCGCCGCAAGCTCGCGCCGCGCATCAGCCCGGGCAAGAGCGTGGAAGGCGCCGTTGCCGGCATTGCGGCGGCCGTGGCCTGGGTGATGCTCTCGGCACAGTGGCCGGGCAGCTATGGCCACGCGCTGGTCGCCGCCTGGGGCGGCGCGCTGGCTGCGGCGCTGGCCGCGCTGCTGGGCGCCGTCTCCATCGTCGGGGACCTCTTCGAATCCATGCTCAAGCGCCGTGCCGGGCGCAAGGATTCGAGCAACCTGCTGCCCGGGCACGGCGGCGTGCTGGACCGCATCGACGCGGTGCTCCCCGTGGCGCCGCTGGGGCTATTGCTGGTGGGGGTGGCGTTTTGAGCGGGATCATGCACGTGACCGTGTTGGGCTCGACCGGCTCGATCGGTGTGAGCACGCTGGACGTGATCGCCCGCCATCCGGACCGGCTGGCCGTGCACGCCCTGACCGCGCGCAGCCGCATGGAGCTGCTGGCCCAGCAGGCTGCGCGGCATCGCGCGCCGGTGGTCGTGGTGCCCGACGATGCGGCGCGCGCCCGCTTCGTGGCCGCGTGGCCGGACGGCGCCGGCCAGCTGCCCGAGATCCGCGTCGGGGCCGAGGCGCTGGCGCAGACGGCCGCCGACCCGGACAGCCAGGCCGTAATGGCCGCCATCGTCGGCGCTGCGGGGCTGCCGTCGGCATTGGCGGCCGCGCGCGCCGGCAAGCGCGTGCTGCTGGCCAACAAAGAGGCGCTGGTGGCCGCCGGCCCGGTGTTCATGCGCGCCGTGCGCGAGTCCAAGGCCGAGCTGCTGCCCATAGACAGCGAGCACAACGCCATTTTCCAGTGCCTGCCACACGGCTCGCGCGCCAGCGCGCCGCAGGCGCCGGCCCCTGGCGTGCGTCGCCTGGTGCTGACCGCTTCGGGCGGACCCTTCCGCACCCGCGACTGGGAGGAGCTGCACGCGGTCACGCCTGACCAGGCCTGCGCCCATCCCAACTGGAGCATGGGGCGCAAAATTTCGGTGGATTCGGCCACGATGTTCAACAAAGGCCTGGAGGTGATCGAGGCGCATTGGCTGTTTGCCATGCCGCCGGCCCGCATCGAGGTCCTGGTGCATCCGCAAAGCGTCGTGCATTCCATGGTCGAGTATGAAGACGGCTCGGTGCTCGCGCAGCTCGGTCAGCCGGACATGCGCACGCCCATCGCCTATGGACTGGGCTTTCCGCACCGCTTGGACAGCGGGGTGGGGCCGCTGGATTTGGCGCGCCACGGCAGGCTGGATTTCGAGGCGCCGGATCCGCGCCGCTTCCCCTGCCTGGGGCTGGCATTCGCGGCCTTGCACGCCGGCCAGGCCGCCTGCATCGCATTGAACGCAGCCAACGAAGTCGCGGTCGAAGCCTTTTTGCAGGGCCGCCTGGGCTACACGCGCATTCCGGCGCTGGTCGACGCGGTGTTGCAGTGGCAGGCCGGCAGGCCCTCTGCTACGCTGGAGACGCTCGACGACGTGCTTGCGCTGGACGCCGAGGCCCGGGCGCGCGCCCACGACGTCGCCGCCGCTGCCGCCTGAGGCCCGTACCCAGCGCGGTCGCAGCCCAACAACCGGGACACCCATGCTCTATACGCTGCTTGCCTTTGCCGTCGCACTGGGCCTGCTGATCACATTCCACGAACTCGGCCATTACTGGGTGGCGCGTGCCTGCGGGGTGCGGGTGCTGCGCTTTTCCGTGGGCTTTGGCCGCGTGCTGGTTCGCCGCGTGGACCGGCACGGCACCGAATGGGCGCTGTCGGCGATCCCCTTGGGCGGCTACGTCAAGATGCTGGATGACCCCGAGCCCGGCGCCAGCCCTGTAGAGGCCGCGCGCGCATTCAACCGGCAGCCGGTGGGCCGGCGAATGGCGATCGTCGCTGCCGGTCCGGTCTTCAATTTGGCGCTCGCCGCCTTGCTGTACGCGGGACTGAACGTCGCTGGCACCGAGGAGCCCGCGGCGGTGCTAGCCGAGCCCGCCGAAGGCACGCCGGCGGCGCGGGCCGGGCTGCGCCAGGGTGACCGCATCACCGCGGTAGGCGGTCGTGCCGTGGCTTCCTGGAACCAGGTGCGCTGGACGCTGCTCGATGCCGTCTCCGGCGGGGGCAGGGCGGTGCTGACGGTCCAGGGCGAGGACGGCCGCACGGCGCGCCGCGAGCTGGAGGTGCCGGCCGGCTTCGATCCGGCCGACGGGGATCCGCTTGCCGCGGCGGGATTGCGGCTGCGCGCGCCCAGCCCGGTCGTGCGTGAAGTGCTGCCGGGCGGTGCCGGGCAAGCGGCGGGCCTGGCCGCGGGCGATCGCATCCTGGCAGCCCAGGGCCGCGCCGGCCTGGATACGGCTGCCTTGGTCGAGCTCATCCGGCAGCATCCCGGCGAGCCCGTGACGTTGTCGCTGGCGCGCGGGGGCAGGCCGGTGTCGGTGACGCTCATCCCGCGCGCCGAGCCCGGGCCGGACGGCGCGGTCGTCGGCCGCATCGGCGTGCAACTGGGCAGCGAGCTCGAAATGGTCGAGATCCGGCATGGCCTGGCCGAAAGCCTTTGGCTGGGCGTGCAGCGCACCGCCGACACCGCGTGGTTTTCGCTGCGCATGATGGGCCGCATGCTGGTCGGGCAGGCGTCCTGGCGCAACATCAGCGGGCCGGTGACGATTGCCGATTACGCCGGCCAGACCGCGCGCATCGGCCTAGCCGCATACGTCGCGTTCCTGGCGCTTGTCAGCGTCAGCCTGGGCGTACTCAACCTGCTGCCGATCCCGCTGCTCGACGGCGGGCACCTGCTGTACTATCTGGTCGAAATCGTGCGGGGCAGCCCGCCGCCCGAGCGCTGGCTCGAAATCGGCCAGCGGGCAGGCCTGGGCATCCTCGCCGGCCTGATGGGATTGGCGCTCTTTAACGACGTGGCTCGCCTTTTCACCTAAAGGCCTTGTGCCTTAAAATCCCCCGCCATTTGGTCCCCTCCAAGGAATAGTCCAGGATGACTTTCAGCCGGATGTTTTCGCGCAGCATGCGCGTTTTGCCCGGGTTCGTCGCCGCATTGACGATGCCCGTGGCCGCCCAGGCATTCGAGCCTTTCGTCGTCCGGGACATCCGGGTCGAAGGCATCCAGCGCACCGACCCCGGCACGATCTTCAGCTACCTCCCGGTCAAGGTCGGCGATACGTTCACCGAAGACGATGCGTCGCAAGCCATCCGGCGCCTGTACGGCACCGGTTTTTTCCATGACGTGCGCATCCAGACCGAGGACAACGTGTTGGTCGTCGCGGTCCAGGAACGTCCCACCATCGCCTCGATCACCTTCAACGGCATGCGGGAGTTCGACGCCAAGACCATCACCGATTCGCTGCGCCAGGTGGGCTTTGCCGAAGGGCGGATCTTCGACCGCTCCATGCTCGAGCAGGCCGAGTTCGAGCTCAAGCAGCAATACCTGTCGCGTGGCAACTACGGTGTGGAGGTCACCTCCACCGTCACGCCGCTGCCGCGCAACCGGGTCGGCGTGGCCTTCGACATCTTCGAAGGTGAGGTGGCCAAGATCCGCGAAATCCGCATCGTTGGCACCAAGGCGTTTTCCGAGGACGAGCTGCTCGACGAGATGCAGCTGACCACCCCCGGCTGGCTGACCTGGTACACGAATTCGGACAAGTACTCGCGCGAAAAGCTCGAGGGCGACATCGAGCGGCTACGCTCGTTCTACCTTGACCGCGGCTATCTCGAGGTGTCGATCGAGCCGCCGCAGGTGACGATTTCGCCGGACCGCCAGGACATCCACATCACGATCACGATCAACGAGGGCCAGCCCTACAAGGTCAAGAGCGTGAAGCTCGCCGGCGAGCTTCTCGGCCTGGACAAGGAAATCAGCGAACTCATCCAGGTCAAGCCCGGCGAAACGTTCTCGGCCGCTGCGGCCAACGCCACGTCCACGGCGATCACCGATTACCTGGGCGAACTCGGCTACGCGTTCGCCAACGTCAACCCCAATCCGGTGCTCAACCGCGAAACCGGCGAGGCGGACCTGACCTTCTACGTCGACCCCAGCCGGCGCGTGTACGTGCGCCGCATCCAGATCGGCGGCAATACGCGCACCCGTGACGAGGTGGTCCGCCGCGAGATGCGGCAGCAGGAAGCCGCGTGGTACAACGCCGGTGACATCAAGGCCTCGCGCGACCGCATCGACCGCCTGGGCTATTTCAACGACGTCAATGTCAGCACCGAGCCGGTGCCGGGCTCACCCGACCAGGTCGACATCAACGTCGACGTCAAGGAAAAACCCACCGGGGTCATCAACCTCGGGGTGGGCTACGGCTCGACCGAAAGGGCGATCCTGTCGGCCGGCATCAGCGAGGACAACGTCTTCGGCAGCGGCACCAACCTGACGCTGCAGGTCAACACCAGCCGCACCAACCGTGCGGCGGTGTTGTCGCATACCGATCCGTATTGGACCCGCGACGGCGTCAGCCGCACCACGTCACTGTACTACCGGCAGACCGAGCCGTTCCTGAACAACGACGGTGACTACCGGGTCAAGACCATGGGCCTGGGGATGAACTTCGGCGTGCCGATCTCCGAGCACGACCGGATCTTCCTGGGCGCCAACCTCGAGCGCAACGACATCACCACCTATCGCGATTCGCCGCTGGCCTACGAGGAATTCGTCGAAGAGTACGGCCGCAAGACCAATGCGGTGATCTTTTCGGCCGGCTGGTCCAAGGACACGCGCGACAGCGCGCTGGCGCCCACCCGCGGGTCGTACACGCGCCTGAAGGCCGACGTCTCGACCCTGGACCTCAAGTACTACATGCTGACCGCCCAGCAGCAGTACTACTGGCCCGTCGGCCGCGACTACACGCTGGCGCTCAACGGCATGATCGACTATGGCAAAGGCTACGGCGGCCGCGAGTACCCGGTGATCAAGAACGTCTATGGCGGCGGCATGGGCACGGTGCGCGGCTATGATGGCGCCTCGCTCGGCCCGCGCGACGCGCGCACGGGCGACTACCTGGGCGGCTCCAAGCGCGTGGTCGGCAATGTCCAGTTCTACCTGCCCATCCCCGGCGCCAACCAGGACCGCACGCTGCGCTGGTTCACCTTCGTCGACGCCGGGCAGGTGTACGGCAACCACGAGAACATCGACCTGGGTGACCTGCGCTATTCTGCCGGTGTCGGCTTGTCGTGGAACTCGCCGTTGGGGCCGCTGCAGATTTCCTACGCGCGTGCGCTCAACAAGAAGCCCGGCGACGACACACAAGCGTTCCAGTTCCAGATCGGGACCGGGTTCTGAGGCCATGCGCCGTTTGATGGCACAATATAAACCTTTGCCGTGACCAATTTCCCAGGTGAGATTTCATGATGTCTGATTACGCACGCAAACCCTCCGCACGCCGGCAGGACAGGCGCGGTGCATGGCGCGGTCTGGGAACGGGCCTGCTGTCCGCTTTGGCGCTGGCCGGCGTGCTGGCGGCAGGGCCGGTACACGCGCAGGGCGCCAAGATCGGGTTCGTCAACACCGAGCGCATCCTGCGCGACTCGGGCCCGGCCCGGGCGGCGCAGGCCAAGATCGAGTCCGAATTCAAGCGCCGCGACGAGGAACTGCAGCGCCTGGCCAACAACCTGCGTGCGCAGGCAGAGAAGTTCGACAAGGACGCGCCGGTGCTGTCCGAATCCGAGCGCATCAAGCGCCAGCGCGAACTGTCGGCCCTGGACACCGAATTGCAACGCAAGCGCCGCGAATTCCAGGAAGACTTCAACCGTCGCCGCAACGAAGAATTCTCGGCCATCGTCGAGCGCGCCAACGCCGCGATCCAGCGCATCGCCGAGCAAGGCAATTACGACCTGATCGTGCAGGACGCCGTGACGGTCAGCCCGCGCGTGGACATCACCGACCAGGTGATACAGGCGCTGGGCAAGTAAGGCCGCGGTTGCGATGCCAGTGTTGCTGGAGCCGGACAGCGCCCTGACGCTGGACCGGCTGCTTGACGAGACCGATACCCATGGCCTGCAGTGGCGAATCGAGCTGTCGCCTGGCGCGCAGGCGCCCCGGGTGGCCGGCATCGGGACGCTGGCCCATGCCGGGCCGACCGAGCTGACCTTCCTGGCCAATCCCCGCTACCAGGCGCAGCTGGGCGAGACCGCGGCGTGCGCGGTCATCCTGTCGCAGCAAGCCGCCCAGTCGCTTGCGCAGTCCGGCAAGGCGCCTGCCTTCGCGCAGGTGGTCTGTGACCAGCCCTACCTGCTGTATGCCCGGGTGGCGCAATGGTTCGAGCGCGCCAGCCGACCGGCGCGTGTCGCCGGCGTGCATCCGAGCGCGGTGGTCGCGCCCGATGCGGTGCTCGAGGACGGCGTCAGCGTGGGGCCGCATTGCGTGGTCGAGGCCGGCGCCCGGATCGGCCGCGGCACCGTGCTTGGCCCGGGGTGCGTGGTCGGCCGGGGGGTGCAGATCGGCCCCGATGGGCTGCTGCACGCGCGCGTCACGCTCTATCATGGGGTGCGGATCGGCGCGCGGGCCATCATCCACAGCGGCGCCGTGCTGGGCGCCGATGGCTTCGGCTTCGCGCCGGACCCGTCGCTCGGGCGCGGCGCGTGGGGCAAGATCCCGCAGCTGGGCGGCGTCCTGGTGGGCGACGACGTGGAGATCGGCGCCAACACCACCATAGACCGCGGCGCCCTGGACGATACCCGCATCGGCAACGGCGTGAAGCTGGACAACCAGATCATGATCGCGCATAACGTGCAGATCGGGGATCACACCGCCATCGCCGCCTGCGTGGGGGTGGCCGGCTCGACCTCCATCGGCGCGCGCTGCACCATAGGCGGCGCGTCCATGCTGTCGGGCCACCTGAAATTGGCCGATGACGTGCACATCTCGGGCGGCACGGCGGTGACCTCGGACATCGCCAAGCCCGGACGCTACACGGGCGTGTATCCTTACGCCGAGCATGGCCAATGGCAGCGCAATGCAGCGGTCATCCAGCAGCTCTCGCAGCTGCGCCAGCGAGTGCGGGCCCTGGAAAAGGGTTGAGCCGCAAGCGGCCGACGCCCGCCGGCTGCGTTGCGGCGCGCGCCTGCCGATCCAGAATCAAGCAGGAAACATCAATCACATGGAAATCGACATCAAAGGGATACTCGAGCGCCTGCCGCACCGCTATCCCATGCTGCTGATCGACCGCGTGGTCGAGCACGTTCCGGGCAAGTCCATCGTCGCGCTCAAGAACGTTTCCATCAACGAGCCGTTCTTCACGGGGCACTTCCCGCACCACCCGGTCATGCCCGGGGTGCTCATCCTGGAAGCCATGGCCCAGGCCGCAGCGCTGTTTTCGTTTTCCGACGAAACCGGCCTGAAAAGCGACGACAGCCAGACGGTCTATTACTTCGTGGGCATAGACGGGGCGCGGTTCAGGCGGCCGGTCGTGCCGGGCGACCAGCTGCGCGTGGAAGTCGTCGCCGAGCGCCTGAGCCGCACCATCTGCAAGTACCAGGGCCAGGCCCTGGTCGACGGCCAGCTGGTGGCCGAAGCCAAGCTGATGTGCGCGATCCGTGCACTGGAGGCCTGAATGCCGCGCATCCACCCCACTGCGATCGTCGACCCCGCCGCGCAGCTCGACGAGGGCGTCGTCATCGGCGCCTACAGTGTGGTTGGCCCTGACGTGCGCATCGGCGCGGGCACCGAGATCGGCCCGCATTGCGTGATCGACGGCTGCACCACCATCGGGCGGGACAACCGCTTTTACCGTTTTTGCTCCATCGGGGGCATGCCGCAGGACAAGAAGTACGGCGGCGAGCCGACCCGGCTGGTGATCGGCGACCGCAATACGGTGCGCGAATTCGTCACCTTCAACACCGGCACCGTGCAAGATGGCGGGGTCACCACCGTCGGCAACGACAACTGGATCATGGCGTACGTGCACGTGGCCCATGACTGCCACATCGGCAACAACGTGATCCTGGCCAATGGCGTGCAGCTGGGCGGCCACGTGCGCGTGGGCGATTGGGCCATCCTCGGCGGGCTGACAGGCGTGCACCAGTTCAGCCGCATCGGCGCGCACAGCATGACCGGCGGCAACAGCTCGCTGATGCAGGACATGCCGCCGTACGTGCTCGGCGCGGGCAATCCCTGCCGGCCGCACGGCATCAACACCGAGGGCCTGAAGCGGCGCGGCTTCAGCCCGGCGGCGATTTCGGCGCTGCGCGACGCCTATAAGCTGATCTACCGCCGCGGCCTGACCCTGGAGCAGGCGCGCGCGCAGATGCGCGAACGCCAGCAGGCCGAGCCCGAGGTCGCCGAGCACCTGCAAGTGCTGATCGACTTTCTCGAAGCGCCCGGACGCGGCATCATTCGCGCGTAGGCCACGGGCGTCTGCGCGCCTGGCATGGCGATGGCCTTTTTGCGGAGACGGCATGGACCTGGAAATCGGCATGGTGGCCGGTGAACCGTCGGGTGACCTGCTCGCTGCGCGGGTCATCGCGGGGCTGCGCGCCGGCGCGCCTGGCGTGGCCTGCCGGGGCATCGGCGGGCCACAGATGCTCGCCCAGGGATTCGACGCCTGGCATCCCATGCATGCGCTGAGCGTGTTCGGCTACGTGGATGCCTTGCGGCGGCTGCCACGGCTGCTATCCACGTACGGCGACGTCAAGCGGCGCTGGCTGGCGCGCCCGCCGGCGGCCTTCGTGGGCGTGGACGCGCCGGACTTCAACCTGCGGCTGGAAATGCAGCTGCGCGCCGCCGGCGTGCCGACCGTGCACTTCGTCGGGCCGTCGATCTGGGCCTGGCGCTACGACCGCATCCACACGATACGGCAGGCCGTCTCGCACATGCTGGTGCTCTTTCCTTTCGAGGTGGAGATCTACCGCAAGGAGAACATCCCGGTCACCTACGTCGGCCATCCACTGGCCGGCGCCATCCCGATGCAGCCGGATCGCGCCGCGGCACGCACCCGGCTGGGGCTGGACGGACAGGCGCGCGTGCTGGCCATTTTGCCGGGCAGCCGCAGCTCCGAAATCCGGCTGCTCGCCCCACGTTTTTTACAGGCGGCGCAGCAGTTGGTGCGCCGCGATCCGGCACTGCAATGCGTCGTGCCCATGGTCAACGCCCAGCGGCGGGCGGAATTCGAAGCCGTCCTCAAGCAGTTTCCAGTGCCCGGGCTGCGTTGCATCGGCGCGCAAGCCGGCGAGGCCGCCGCGCCCGATGGGCAGGGCCAGGCCCGGCCGCCCGCATGGCTGGCGATGGAGGCCGCCGACGCCGTCCTCGTGGCCAGCGGCACCGCCACGCTGGAGGCGGCGCTCTTTAAGCGGCCGATGGTGATTTCTTACGTGCTCTCGCCCTGGATGCGGCGGATCATGGCATGGAAATCCGGCCAGCAGCGGCCCTATCTGCCCTGGGTGGGCCTGCCCAACGTGCTGGCGCGTGATTTCGTCGTGCCCGAACTCCTGCAGGATGACGCCACGCCCGACAAGCTCGCGCAGGCGACGTGGGCCGCCTTGACCGACGAGGCCGGCGCGGCCCGCATTGCGGCACGCTTTGCCGACATGCACCACGAATTGTTGCGGGATACGCCGGCATTGGCGGCCGGGACCATCCTCGAGGTGGCCGATGGAGCAGGTTGAACTTTTCGCTGCGGACCCGATGACCGGCCTGCTGGTGGCCGGCGTGGACGAGGCCGGGCGCGGGCCGCTGGCCGGCGCCGTCTATGCCGCGGCGGTCATCCTGGACGACGCACGCCCCATCGACGGGTTGGCCGACTCCAAGGCCTTGTCCGCCGAGCGGCGCGCCGAACTGGCCGAGCAGATCCGCGCCCAGGCGCTGGCCTGGAGCGTGGCCAGTGCCAGCGTCGAGGAAATCGACCGCCTGAACATCCTGGGCGCGACCATGCTGGCCATGCGCCGCGCGGTCGAGGGCCTGGCGCTGGCCCCGCAGCTGGCGCTGGTCGACGGCAATTGCGCGCCGCCGCTGCCGTGCGCGGTGCAGACCGTGGTCAGGGGCGATGTCCTGGTGGCGGCCATCTCGGCGGCGTCCATCCTGGCCAAGACCGCCCGCGACGCCCACCTGCTGGCGCTGCACGAGCGCTATCCGCAGTACGGGTTCGACCAGCACAAGGGCTACTGCACGCCCCAGCACCTGGAGCAGCTGCGCCGCCATGGGCCCTGCCCGGAGCATCGCCGCAGCTTCGCTCCCGTGCGCGATTGGCAGCCTGCGCCGTGAAGCACGTCGCCTCACGCGAGAATCCGCTGTTCAAGTCGCTGGTGCGCACGGCGCGGCACGCCGGCCGGCGCGGCGCGCAAGCCTTGCTCGAGGGCGTGCACGTGTGCCAGGCCTGGCTGCAGCACGCCGGCGCGCCGGCGCTCGCGGTCTTCGACGCCGAGCGTTGGGAGCGCCGGGCGGAGCTGGCGGCGCTGGCGCGCGCGCTGCCGGCCGGGCGCATCGTGCTGCTCGAGCCGCGCCTGCTGCACAGCCTGGAATCGGTCGAAGCGGGGCAGGGGGTGCTGTTCGTGGTCGATCCACCGCGACCGGCGCTGCCGGATCGCCTGGACCGGACCAGCGTGTGGCTGGATCGCGTCCAGGACCCCGGCAATGTCGGCACGCTGTTGCGCACCTGCGCGGCGGCCGGCATCGGCAGGGTGCTGCTTGGCGAGGGCTGCGCGGCGGCCTGGTCGCCCAAGGTGCTGCGCAGCGGGCAGGGCGCGCATTTCGCGCTGGCCGTGCACGAGCACGTCGACCTGGGCCAGGCGCTGCGCCGGCTGGACGTCCCGCTGGTCGTCACGGCGGTGGACGGCGCCAAGCCGCTCTACGGGACGCGGCTGCCGGCCGAGTGCGCGTGGGTGTTCGGCCATGAGGGGCAGGGCGTGGCGCCGGCCCTGCAGCAGGCCGCGGCGCTGAAGGTGCGCATCGACCACGAGCCAGCCGTGGAATCGCTCAACGTCGCCGTGGCCGCCGCCCTATGCCTGTTCGAGCAGCGGCGCCAGCGGGCGTCGGCGGCGCGCCCAGACGGGCCGTGCGCGCGGCATCGCTAGTACATCGTCTGGCGGTTCAGCCCCACCTCCTGCAGGACGGTGGTGGAGATTTCCTCGATCGATTTGGTGGTGGTCGACAGCCACGAGATGCCTTCGCGGCGCATCATCCGCTCGGCTTCGGCCACCTCGTAACGGCATTGCTCCAAGGATGCGTAGCGGCTGTCGGGGCGGCGCTCGTTGCGCACCTCCGCCAGGCGCTCCGGATGGATGGACAGGCCGAAGAGCTTGTCGCGGTACGGCAGCAGCGCCGAGGGCAGCGTGCCGCGCTCGAAGTCGTCGGGTACCAGCGGGTAATTGGCCGCCTTGACCGCGTACTGCATGGCCAGGTAGAGGCTGGTCGGGGTCTTGCCGCAGCGGGACACGCCGATGAGGATCACGTCGGCCTGGGCCAGGCCGCTGACGTACTGCCCGTCGTCGTGCGCCAGGCTGAAGTTGATGGCTTCGATGCGGTGGCGGTATTGCTGGCTGGTCGCCCCCATGTGGGAGCGGCCGATGGAATGGCTGGACTTGACGCCCAGCGCCTGCTCGATGGGTTCGACGAAAGTGCCGAACAGGTCCAGGAAGATGGCGTTGGCCTGCCGGACGCGGGCCATGATCTCGGGATTGACCAGCGTGCTGAAGACGATGGGCGGCTGGTTTTGCTCCTTGGCGCAGCGATCGATGCGCTGGGCGGCGATTTCGGCCTTCTGCAGCGTGTCGATGAAGGGCACGCGCACTTGGTTGAACTTGACCTGCTCGAATTGGGACAGCACCGAGTGGCTGAAGGTTTCGGCGGTGATGCCCGTGCCGTCGGAGACGATGAATACGGTGCGTTCTATGGAGGGGGACATATCTCTTGCCAGGTAAAAAGACGAGCCGACAGGCGCGGCGGTACAATCGCCTTCCGCGAAAGTCACCCCAAGGGCGGCCCAAGGCCAGTTTGGTCAGCGTCTGGCTCAGATCCTGACCAAACTCGCTTTCTTCCATTGTAAAAGGTGACTTTCATGTCGTATGTCGTTTCGTTCGAGCAGCTCCGCATGGCGGACGTGGACTCGGTAGGAGGTAAGAACGCATCGCTAGGTGAAATGATCAGCCAGCTGTCCGGCGCCGGCGTGCGGGTGCCTGGCGGCTTTGCCACGACCGCCGAGGCCTTCCGCCATTTCCTGCGCGAAGCCGGGCTGGACAAGCGCATCGCCCAACGGCTGGTCGACCTCAATCCCGAAGACGTCCGCGAGCTGGCCGCAGCCGGCGCCGAGATCCGCCAATGGGTCATCGAGGCGCCGTTTCCCGCCGAGTTCGAGGCCGAGGTGCGCGCCGCGTTCGCCAAGCTCGATGCCGACGGCAACGGGTCGTTCGCCGTGCGCTCGTCGGCCACGGCCGAAGACCTGCCCGACGCGTCTTTCGCCGGCCAGCAGGAAACCTTCCTGAACGTGGTGGGCATCGACGATGTGCTGGACAAGATCCGCCACGTTTTCGCTTCGCTTTACAACGACCGCGCCATTTCCTATCGCGTGCACAAGGGCTATGCGCATGCCGACGTCGCCTTGTCGGCCGGCGTGCAGCGCATGGTGCGCTCGGACAAGGGCAGCGCCGGCGTGATGTTCACGCTCGATACCGAATCGGGCTTTCGCGACGTGGTGTTCATCACCTCGTCCTACGGCCTGGGCGAAACGGTCGTGCAGGGCGCGGTCAACCCGGACGAGTTCTACGTCTTCAAGCCGACGCTGGAGTCGGGCCATTACCCCATCGTCAGCCGGCGCATCGGCTCCAAGCTCATCAAGATGGAGTTCGATCCCGACCGCACGCAGGGCCGCTCGGTGCGCACCGTGGAGGTGCCGGTGTCCGAACGCAACCGCTACAGCCTGACCGATGAGGAAATCATCGAGCTTGCCCGCTACGCGGTCATCATCGAGAAGCACTACGGCCGGCCCATGGACATCGAATGGGGCCGCGACGGCGTGGACGGCAAGATCTACATCCTGCAGGCGCGCCCGGAGACGGTCAAGTCGCAGCAGGCCGGCGCCGACGCGCAGCAGCGCTACCGCCTGAAGGCCACGGGCCAAGTGCTGGTCACCGGCCGCGCCATCGGCCAGAAGATCGGCTCGGGCGCCGTGCGCGTGGTGGCCGACGTCTCGGAAATGGACAAAGTCCAGCCCGGCGACGTGCTGGTCACCGACATGACCGACCCGAATTGGGAGCCGGTCATGAAGCGGGCGGCTGCCATCGTGACCAACCGCGGCGGGCGCACCTGCCATGCCGCCATCATCGCGCGCGAGCTGGGCATTCCGGCGGTCGTCGGCTGCGGCAACGCGACCGACGTGCTGACCGAAGGCATGCCGGTGACGGTGTCCTGCGCCGAGGGAGACGAGGGCCGCATCTATGACGGCCTGATCGAGACCGAGGTCGAGGAAGTGCGCCGTGGCGAGATGCCGCCCATCGACGTCAAGATCATGATGAACGTGGGCAACCCGCAGCTGGCCTTCGATTTCGCGCAGATCCCGAACGCCGGCGTGGGCCTGGCGCGGCTGGAATTCATCATCAACAACAACATCGGCATCCACCCCAAGGCGGTGCTGGACTATCCCAACGTGGATGGCGACCTGAAGAAGGCGGTGGAATCGGCCGCGCGCGGCTACGCCAGCCCGCGCGCCTTCTTCGTCGAGAAGCTGGCCGAGGGCATCGCCACCATCGGCGCGGCTTTCTATCCCAAGCCGGTGATCGTGCGCCTGTCGGACTTCAAGTCCAACGAATACCGCAAGCTGGTCGGCGGCTCGCGCTACGAGCCCGAGGAAGAAAACCCCATGCTGGGCTTTCGCGGCGCGTCGCGCTACATCGCGGACGATTTCGCCGAGTGCTTCAAGATGGAGTGCGAGGCGCTCAAGCGCGTGCGCGACGAGATGGGGCTGACCAACGTCGAGATCATGGTGCCTTTCGTGCGCACGCTCGGCCAGGCTGCCAAGGTCGTGGACCTGCTTGCGCGCAACGGCCTGAAGCGGGGCGAGAATGGCCTGCGCCTGATCATGATGTGCGAAGTACCGTCCAATGCCATCTTGGCCGAACAGTTCCTGCAGTACTTCGACGGGTTCTCGATCGGCTCGAACGACATGACCCAGCTCACCCTGGGCCTGGACCGCGATTCGGGCATGGAGCTGCTGGCGGCCGACTTCGACGAGCGCGACGAAGCGGTCAAGTTCATGCTGCGCCGGGCCATCCGGGCCTGCCTGGACGCCGGCAAGTACGTCGGTATCTGCGGCCAAGGCCCCAGCGACCATCCGGACTTCGCCCAATGGCTCAAGGACGAGGGCATCCTGTCGATGTCGCTCAACCCGGACACGGTGGTCGATACCTGGCGCCGCCTGGCAGGCGCCTGAGCGCGTCGGGCGCGGCCGCGGCTTACGCGGCCGCGCGCGCGTGCAGCTGCAAGAAGCGGCGTACCAGCTGCGCCGCGTAAGGGCTGGGGCGCACCGAGCGGGCCAGCGCCTCGATGTCCATGCCCATTGCGCGGTAGCGCCCGGCGTGGCGCTGCAGGTCGGCGCGCGTGACCGCCTCGTCGAATTCCGGATGGAACTGCACCGAGACGGCGTGTGGCCCGTAGCGCAGCATTTGGTGTGGGTCCATCGCCGAGGCGGCGAGCACGCGCGCCCCGGGCGGCGGCGCGATCACCGACTGCGCATGCTGCATTTGGCCGGGGAAGGCATCGGGTGCGTCGGCCAGCAACGGATCCTGGCGCGCACCGGGCGCCAGCGTCACGGTCTGGGTGCCGACTTCGCGGCCGCGCGGGTTGTCGGCGACGACGCCGCCCAATGCATGGGCAAGCAATTGGTGTCCGTAGCAAACGCCGAACACCGGCAATCCCCGGGGCACGGCGTCGGCGAGCCACCGCGCGGCGTCCTCGCTCCACGGCGCGCGGTCGGTGACCATGGCGGGTGATCCAGTGATGAGCGCGGCGGCGTACCGGTCGGCGTCAGGCAAGGTTTCGCCCCGGTGGACGGCAACGGTGTGCACGGCCTGCGCAGCCAAGCCGGCTGCGCGCCGCAACTGCTCGGCGTAGCTGCCGAAGCGGGCCAGTCCTTCGGCGTCGGGGTCGCCGGTATGGATGATGAGGACGGGCAGGGCGGTCATCGTTGGATGCTGGGCCATCAGGGATCGGACAGGGGTGCTGCGTTGCCGCATGATAGCAACCGGCAGCAGCGGCCCGCAGGCGGCGCCGGTTGCGTACAATCGCCGGTCAACGACAACGGGGGATTGCGCCATGTGGTATTGGTTCGGGCTGGCGGCGATCGCGCTGATGGGCGAGGTGGCCAGCGGCACGTTCTACCTCTTGCTGGTGGCGCTGGGCCTTGCCGCCGGCGGCGTGGCCGCGGCGCTGGGCGCCAGCCTGGCTTGGCAGCTCGTCGCCTGCGGCGCTGCGGCGCTGGCCGGCCTGGTCGCGCTGCGCGCCACGCGGGTGCTGAAAAAGCGCGAGGTGCACGCGGGCAGCAATGCCGACGTCAACCTGGACATCGGCCAGGTCGTTCAGGTGCAGGCCTGGTCGCCGCAAGGCACTGCCCGCGTCTGGTACCGCGGGGCGCACTGGCAGGCGGTGCTGGCGCCAGGTGCCGAGCCCGCACCGGGGCCCCACGTCATCACCGAACTGCGCGGCGTGCAGCTGGTGCTCGCGCCGCACCGCCCGCAATCCTGATCGTGCCATTCCCCTTCACACAAGGCCCTGCGAGGTAGCCCATGTTCCTGGATACGTCCATCATCGTCCTGATCGCCGTCGTGGCGCTCGCCCTGCTGATCGTGATCAAGGCGATCGCCATCGTGCCGCAGCAGCACGCCTGGGTCGTGGAACGCCTGGGCAAGTTCGACCGGGTGCTGTCTCCCGGGGCGGGGTTCGTCATCCCCTTCATCGAGCGCATTGCCTACAAGCATTCGCTCAAGGAAATCCCGCTGGACGTGCCCAGCCAGGTCTGCATCACGCGCGACAATACCCAACTGCAGGTCGACGGCGTGCTGTATTTCCAGGTCACCGATCCCATGCGGGCGTCCTACGGGTCGTCGAACTACATCCTGGCCATCACGCAACTGGCGCAGACCACGCTGCGTTCGGTCATCGGCAAGCTGGAGCTGGACCGCACCTTCGAAGAGCGCGAATTCATCAATAGCACCATCGTGTCGGCGCTGGACGAAGCGGCGCTGAACTGGGGCGTGAAGGTGTTGCGCTATGAGATCAAGGACTTGACCCCGCCCAATGAGATCCTGCGCGCGATGCAGGCGCAGATCACCGCCGAGCGCGAAAAGCGCGCGCTGATCGCAGCTTCCGAAGGCCGGCGCCAGGAGCAGATCAACATCGCCACGGGCGAGCGCGAAGCGGCCATCGCCCGCTCCGAAGGCGAAAAGCAGGCGCAGATCAACCAGGCCCAAGGCGAGGCGGCGGCCGTGCTGGCCATCGCCGAAGCCACCGCCAAGGCGATTTCGCTGGTGGCCGAAGCGATCCGCCAGCCGGGCGGCAGCGACGCGGTCAACCTCAAGGTGGCCGAGCGCTACGTCGATGCCTTCGGCAACATTGCCAAGGAAGGCAATACGCTGATCCTGCCCGCCAACCTGGCCGACCTGGGCGGCCTGGTCGCGTCGGCGCTGACGGCGGCCAAGGCTTCGCAGCGAAGCTGACGGCGCCTGCCCCTGGCGCCGGGCGTCGCGGGGTAGGCGATACAGCACGCCGCAACATTCGGCCCGCAGATGATGACCGACCCCGTCAACCTGCTGCTGCTGACCTCGCTGGCCGGGCTCGTCTCGCTGCTGGTGCTGGGGTCGCTTGCGCGCAGCGGCATCCCGGGCATCGCGGACTGCCTGTGCAGCACGATGCTGCTGATCGTGGCCACGCTGCTCTTTTCCTTGCGTGGCAGGGCACCCGATTTCTTTAGCCTGGTGCTGGCCAACGCCTGCATGCTGGGGGCCATCTGCGCGCTATACGGCGGCTGTTCGGCCTGCCGGTGCGCTACGCCAAGTTGGGCGTGGCGTCTGCCTTGATCTTGGCCGGGGTGTCGTATTTCCATTACGTGCACCAGGACATCAGCCTGGCGACGTGGCGGCCCGGTGAGTCGCTCGACCGGCTGCTGGCACGCGCCGACCAGGGTCTTTAGGTGGCCAAGCAGGCCGGACGCAACCGCATCGTTTCCGTCGGCGAACAGGAGGCCGGGCTGCCGGGGTTCATTTCTGGCGGGTATCGTGCTTCATGATGCGCTCGTGCTCGCGCCGCCAGTCGCGGTCGCGGGCGGCGTCGCGCTTGTCGTGCAGCTTCTTGCCGCGGCCCAGGCCGAATTCCAGCTTGATGCGCCCGTTCTTGTAGTGCAGGTCGATGGGCACCAGCGCGTAGCCGCGCTGCTGGACCTTGCCGATCAGCTTGCGGATCTCCGCCGCGTTGAGTAGCAGCTTGCGGGTGCGCGTGGCGTCCGGATGGATGTGGGTCGACGCCGTGGGCAGGGGGCTGACGTGCATGCCGAGCAGCCATAGCTCCCCGTCGCGCACGATGACGTAGCTTTCCTTGAGCTGTGCGCGGCCGGCACGGATGGATTTGACCTCCCATCCCTGCAGGACGAGGCCTCCTTCGAAGCGCTCTTCGATGAAGTAGTCGTGAAAGGCCTTGCGGTTCTCGACGATGCTCATGGACCTGTGCCAAAGGCCGCCTATGCGGCAAGCCGGTAAAATCTTGCCATTCTAGCGATTTACGATAGCCGATGCATAACGTCCAGCGTTCCGTCCTGGTGCCCTACAGCGCCGCCCAGATGTTCGACCTGGTTGCCGCGGTGGACAAGTACCCGGAGTTCATGCCCTGGTGCGGCGGCGCCGAAATCCACGCCCGCGACGAGCACGGCATGCAGGCATCGATCACCATCGCGCTGGCCGGCATCCGGCAGACCTTCACCACCCGCAACCGCCACCAGTACCCGCACCGCATCGACTTGGAACTGGTCGACGGGCCGTTCTCGGCGCTGGCGGGGCACTGGGTGTTCCAGGAACTGGCCGAAGACGCCTGCAAGGTGGTGTTCACCATGGAATACGCCTTCTCCAGCCGCACGCTCGAGGCGCTGGTCGGGCCGGTATTCAACCGCATCGCCAGCAGCTTCATCGATTCCTTCACCAAGCGCGCGCAGGCCTGCTATGGCGGATGAGCCGGCGCTGCTGCGCGTGTCGGTGTGCTATGCCTTGCCGGGGCGCGCTTGGATGCGCGAGTTGACGCTCGCGCCCGGCGCGACGGTGGCCGACGCGCTCGCCGCAAGCGGCTTTGGTCAAGCCTTTCCGGACGTGGACGTGGCCGCCTCGGGCGTCGGCGTCTATGGCAAGCGCTGCGATCCGGCGCGCAAACTGGAGGACGGCGACCGCGTGGAAGTCTACCGGCCGCTGGTTTTCGATCCCATGGAATCTCGCCGCCGCCGCGCGGCCAAGCGCAAGTAGCCGGCGCGCGCCCGTGCACGGTCCGATCGGCGAGCCACCGGCGCCCGCCAGGGCAGGGGACGCAGGGGCGCTGCCCTGCCACCACCCGGGGCGATCCGCACTTGCACGCAGCCGTTTCTTTGATTTACGTTTACGTAAACGTAAGAGGGCGCGCCACCGGCTGCGCCGTGGAGGAGACGTTGCCGTGGACATGGAGCTGAACGACGAGCAGCGCGCCTACGCCGAGGCGGCGCGCGACTATGCGCAGGGCGTGCTGGCTGCCGGCGCAGCGCGCTGGGATGCCGAGGGGACGTTTCCGCGCGATGCCTTCGAGCAGGCGGGCAAGCTGGGCTTTTGCGGCATCTATGCCAGCCCCGAGATCGGCGGCCTGGGGCTGACACGCCTGGACGCGACCCTGATGTTCGAGGAAATGGCCGCGGTCGATCCGTCGACCACGGCCTTTTTGACCATCCACAACATGGCTGCCTGGATGGTGGGGCAATGGGGCAGCGCCGCGGTGCGCGAACAGTGGGGCCCGGCGCTGACCAGCGGCGAGCGCCTGGCATCCTATTGCCTGACCGAGCCCGGATCCGGCTCGGACGCGGCCTCGCTGTCGACCCGCGCGGTGCGCGACGGCGAGGCCTATGTGATCGACGGCGCCAAGGCCTTTATCTCCGGCGGCGGCGACACCGACCTGCTGGTGGTGATGGCGCGCACCGGCGGCCCCGGCGCGGGTGGCGTGTCGGCCTTCGCCGTCCCGGCCGATACCCCCGGCATTTCGTATGGCCGCAAGGAACAGAAGATGGGCTGGAACAGCCAGTCCACACGGCCGATCAGCTTTTCGGGCGTGCGGGTGCCGGCGGAAAACCTGCTCGGCGAAGAGGGCGAGGGCTTTCGCATCGCCATGCGCGGCCTGGACGGCGGGCGCATCAACATCGCCGCATGCTCGGTGGGCGCGGCCCAGGGTGCCCTCGATGCCGCGCGCCATTACATGGCCGAGCGCCGCCAGTTCGGCCAGTACCTGGCGCAATTCCAGGCCCTGCAGTTCAAGTTCGCCGACATGGCCACGCACGTGGTGGCCGCGCGCCAGATGGTGCGGCTGGCCGCGTGCAAGCTGGACGCGGGCGACCCGCAGGCCACGGTCTATTGCGCCATGGCCAAGCGCCTGGCCACGGACCTGGGGTTCCAGGTGTGCCTGGACGCACAACAGATCCACGGCGGCTACGGCTACCTGAAGGATTATCCTTTGGAACGGCTGGTGCGCGACACCCGCGTGCACCAGATACTGGAAGGCACCAACGAGATCATGCGGGTCATCGTCGCCCGCCACATGCTGGAAAAAGGAGCCGACGTCCGATGACCGATACGGTCCTGTTCGAGGAGCTGCCCTGCCGCAACGGCACACGCATCGGGGTGGCCACGCTCAACGCCCCGAAATCGCTCAACAGCTTGACGCTGGCCATGTGCGAGGCGCTGGACGCGCGGCTGCGGCAATGGGCCGATGACCCGGGCGTGGCCGTCGTGCTGCTGCAAGGCGCGGGCGAAAAGGCTTTTTGCGCGGGCGGCGACTTGCAGGCCCTGTACCGCAGCATGCAGGCGCATCGCGGTGCCGATCCGCGCGAAAACGACTACGCCAGTCGTTTCTTCGCCACCGAATACCGCCTGGACTACCTCATCCATACCTATCCCAAGCCGGTGATCGTGCGCGGCGCGGGCATCGTCATGGGTGGCGGCGTGGGCCTGATGATGGGCGCCTCACACCGGGTGGTCTTCGAAGACACGCGGCTGGCCATGCCGGAGATTTCCATCGGCCTGTTCCCGGACGTTGGCGGCAGCTGGCTGCTGAACCAGGCGCCGGGCCGCACCGGGCTGTTCATGGGGCTGACCGGCGCGCAATTGGGGGCGGCCGACGCGCTGTTCGTCGGTGCGGCCGACTACCACATGGCCAGCCGTGACTGGCCGGCACTCATGGATAGGCTGCTGGAGTTGCCCTGGACCGAGGGCGAGGAAGCCCCGGCCGCGCCGCGCACGCACGCCAATGCCGCGCGCACGGGCAACGACATGCTGCTGCATCGCACGCTGCTCGAGGCGGCGTCGGCGCAGCCTGCCGAGCATGGGCCGCTGCGCCGACACCAGCAACTGATCAACAACGTCTGCGGCCAGGACACGCTGGAAGAAATCCATGCCCGTATCCTGGCGCTCGAAGGCCACGAGGATCCGTGGCTGGCGCGCGCGGCGGCCACGCTCAAGGCGGGCTGCCCCGGCTCGGCACGGCTGACCTATGCGCTGCATCGGCACACGCGCATGATGGCGCTGGCCGAAGTGTTCCGCACGGAATACTGGGCGGCGCTGGCCTGCACCGCCCATGGCGACCTGGCCGAAGGCATACGGGCGCTGATCATCGACAAGGACAGGCAGCCGCGCTGGAACCCCGCGACGCTGGCGCAGGCCGACGAACAATGGGTGGCAAAGTTCCTGCAGCCGCCCTGGCCGCGCGGGCAGCATCCGCTGGCCGACCTCGGGCAGGACCGGGGCGGCTAGTCCTGCGCCCGCGCGCTAAGACACCCCATCGAAGAGCGGTGACAAGGAGACGACATGAGTACTATCGCATTCATCGGCCTGGGCAATATGGGGGCGCCGATGGCGCAGAACCTGTTGCGTGCCGGGCATGACCTGCGCGTCCATGACATCGTGCCCGAGGCCGTGGGTAAGCTGGCCGAGGCCGGCGCCCATGCCGCGCGTGATGCGCGCGATGCGGTCGCCGGCGTCGAGGTGGTCATTTCCATGCTACCGGCGGGCCAGCACGTCGAGGATCTGTACCTGGGCCGCGACGACCTGCTCGCCCACATCGACGGCAAAGCGCTGGTCATCGACTGCAGCACGATCGCCCCGGAATCGGCGCGGCGCGTGGCCGATGCGGCGCAGCGCCGCGGCATCGCCATGCTGGATGCACCTGTGTCGGGCGGCACGGGCGGGGCGGCGGCCGGCACGCTGACCTTCATCGTGGGCGGACCGGCCGAAGCCTTGGAGCGCGCAAAGCCCGTGCTGTCCTGCATGGGCAAGAACATCTTCCATGCCGGCGCGGCCGGCGCCGGCCAGGTGGCCAAGATTTGCAACAACATGCTGCTCGGCATCCTGATGGCCGGCACAGCCGAGGCGCTGGCGCTGGGCGTGGCCAACGGGCTGGACCCGGCGGTGCTGTCGGGCATCATCGCCAAGAGTTCGGGCCGCAACTGGGCGACCGAGGTCTACAACCCCTGGCCGGGCGTCATGCCCGACGTGCCTGCCTCCAAGGGCTACGCGGGCGGCTTTGGCGTGGACCTGATGCTCAAGGACCTGGGGCTGGCGGCCGAAGCGGCGCTGCAGACGCGCTCGTCCATCCCGCTCGGCGAGCTGGCGCGCAACCTCTACAGCCTGCACAGTGCGGCCGGCAACGGCAAGCGGGACTTTTCCAGCATCCTGGAACTGGTGCGCCGTCCTCAGGCGGGTGCAGGCACCTCGTAGGGCAGCGCGGCCGGCGTGATCGCCGGCCCATCGGCCGACCCCAGGCGCAGCGCCCCGCGCGCCAGCGCCTCGAAGGCCGCCTCGAACAGCAGCGCCACGCCTTGTGGCGCCGGCGCGGCGTTGACCACCCGCCCGCAGGGTTCGGGACGGCCGGCTTCGTAAACGTCCGAGCCAGGCTGCACCGGGCCGGCCGCCGCGGGCGCCGTGCCGTACGCCATGCGCCGCTTGAGCGTGCCGCGGTAATGGCTGCGGGCGACGACTTCCTGTCCTGGGTAGCAGCCTTTGGTGAAGCTGACCCCGCCGATCAGGTCGAGGTTGACGGTTTGGGGGATGAACATGTCCTGGGTGGCGGCCTGCACCCAGGGCAGGCCGGCGGCGATGTCGTCGGCGGCCCAGGCCGCTGCATCGGCCTGACCGAAGAGGCCGGCCAGCGCGCCGGCAGGATCCTGCTGCGCGGCCGGTGCCATCCACCACCAACGCTTGGTTTCGCCAGCCGAGGGTGCGGCGATCCACGTGCCGCAAGGCAGGTCGGCGCGCTGCCACGGTTGGCCGGGCAGGTCGCCACCCGCGGCGGCCGATAGTGCCGCAAGGGCATCGGCGCCGCCGCCGCACCAGACGCCGGCCACGCGCAGCGGCGCCAGCGCGAGCTTGACCTTGGCGCGCAGCACGAACATCGACAGCCGCTTGACCAGGGTGTCGGCGATGTCCCGGCGCACCAGCAGCCAGACGGTTTGGTCGGCCGGAGCATCCCAGGCCACCATGGTTGCCAGCAGTCGGCCCTTGGCCGTGCAATAGCCGGCCGGGCGGGCCTGGCCGGCCAGGCCGAGGATGTCCTGGGTCAGTTGTCCGTGCAGGAAGGCCGTCGCATCTGGGCCTTGGGCGGCGATGACGGCATGGTCGTCGAGCATCGTGGCGCGCGCCGACGGCGCGCCACGGCTTAAGGATGGGGCCAGGGCATGCATGGTTGGGAACTCCGGGCGCGCCGCAACGATCCAGGCGCGCGATCGTCCAATGATATACCCCGCGGCCGCGGGGGCGCGGACCGATCCATTACACTGTCGCACACTCATGAAAAAAGCATTGCGGTGGTTTCTTCTTTGCTGCTTGGCCGTGGCCGCGCTGGTTGCCGCGGCCGGCTGGGCGGCGTGGCAATGGGTGGAGCGCCCGCTGGACATGCGCGCGGACAAAATCGAATACATCGTCGAGCCGGGCAGCAGTCCGGCGGCGATCGCCCGCACGCTGTCGGCCGCCGGTGTCGCGGTCAACGAGCGGGCGTTTGCCTGGCTTGCGCGCCTGAAAGGGCAGGACCGGCTCATCAAGGCTGGCGCCTACGAAGCGGCGCGCGGCGACAACATGGCCAGCTTGCTCGAGCGCATGGCGCGCGGCCAGACGAGCCAACGCCAGATCACCTTCGTGGAGGGCTGGACGTGGAAGCAGATCCGCGCCGTGCTGGCCGGCCACGCCGATATCCGGCAGACGTTGCAAGGCGTGGCAGACGAGGAGATCCTGCGCGCACTGGGCGCCGACGCGCCCAGCCTGGAGGGCTTGTTCTTTCCCGACACCTACGTGTTCACGCCGGGTACGTCCGACCTGGAGATCCTGCGCCAGGCCTACCAGGCGCAGCAGCGCGAGCTGGCCAAGGCCTGGGCGTCGCGCTCGCCGCAGTTGCCGCTGTCGACGCCATACGAAGCCTTGATCCTGGCTTCCATCATTGAGAAGGAAACCGGCCACGGGCCCGAGCGCGCCCGCATCGGCGGCGTATTCGCCAACCGGCTGCGCATCGGCATGCCCTTGCAAACCGATCCCACCGTCATTTACGGCATGGGCGATGCCTACCAGGGGCGCATCGGCAAGCGCGACTTGCAGACCGATACGCCCTGGAACACCTACACGCGCGTCGGGCTGCCGCCCACGCCGATCGCCGCGCCGGGGCGCGAGGCGCTGATGGCAGCGGTGCAGCCGGAATCGCACGGGTATCTTTACTTCGTGTCTCGCGGCGACGGCACGAGCCAGTTTGCCCAGACGCTGGCCGAGCACAACCGCAACGTCGGCCGCTACATCTTGGGGCGCAAGCAATGACCAGCAAGCAACGCGGACGCTTCCTGACCCTGGAAGGCGTCGATGGCGCGGGCAAGAGCACGCACGGGCCCTGGATCGCCGAGCGCCTGCAGGCGCTGGGCTGCGAGGTGCTGGTCACGCGCGAGCCGGGCGGCACGCCGCTGGGAGAGAAACTGCGCGGGCTGCTGCTGGCCGAGCCGATGTCGCTGGAAACCGAGGCGCTGCTGATGTTCGCCGCGCGCAGCGAGCACCTGGACAAGGTGATCCGGCCGGCGTTGGCGGCCGGCACCTGGGTGGTGTGTGACCGTTTCACCGACGCGAGCTACGCCTATCAGGGCGGCGGCCGCGGCCTGGGGGTGGCCCGGGTGGCCGCGCTCGAGCAATGGCTGCATCCTGACCTGCAGCCGGACTTGACCTGGCTGTTCGACGTGCCGTTGGACGTGGCACGCCAGCGCCTAGCCGATGCGCGCCAGCCCGACCGCTTCGAGCGCGAGGCGCAGGCGTTTTTCGAACGTACCCGTGCGGCCTACCACGAGCTGGCCGCCGCCCACCCCGGGCGCATCCGCCTGGTCGACGCCACGCAAAGCGTCGAGGCCGTGCGCGCCCAGCTGGACCAGCACCTGCGCGCTCTGGTCGGAGCGGTGCGATGAGGCGGATGCAGGAGCCTGATCGATGAGCGCCGGCGTGCCGACCTTCCTGCCCTGGCAGCTGGACGTGGCACGCGCCTGGCTCGGCCGGCGTGAGCGCTTTGCCCATGCCTGGCTGATCCACGGGTTGGCCGGGATAGGCAAAGCGCGGTTCGCGGCCGCTGCCGCGGCCAGCCTATTGTGCGAGGCGCCGCGCGAAGGCTTGGCCTGCGGCCAGTGCCCGGCCTGCACCTGGGTGGCTTCGGGCAATCATCCGGACCTGCGGCGCGTGCGTCCGGACGCCGTGGCCCTGGAAGAGGACGGCGACCTGGCAGCGCCGGATGATGTTGCGGGCGAAGCCAGCGCAGCCGGCACGGCCAAGAAGGCGCCGTCGCGCGAGATCCGCATCGACCAGCTGCGCGCGCTCGAGCCGTGGTTCAATACCGCCACCCACCGGGGCGGCTGGCGCGTGGCGTTGCTCTACCCGGCGCAGGCGATGAACGTGGTCTCGGCCAACGCCTTGCTCAAGGTGCTGGAGGAACCGCCGCCCAATACCGTGTTCCTGCTGGTCACGGATGCGCCCGACCGCTTGTTGCCGACCCTGGTGTCGCGCTGCCGGCGCCTGCCGCTGGCGGTGCCGGATGCGGCGCAGGCCGAAGCCTGGTTGCGCGGGCAGGGCGTGGACGCGCCGGGCGATTGGCTGGCGGCAGCCGGCGGCGCGCCCTTGGCCGCGCTGTCGCTCGCGCAGGCGCGCGCACAGCCATGCCCGCCCTGGCTGCAGCAATTGGCGCAGGCGTTGGCGGCCGGACAGGTACCTGATGCAGGCGAGTTTGCCGAGGCGCTCGAAAAGCAACCCGTGCTCAACTGGATAGACGCCCTGCAGCGCCTGTTCGTGGACCTGATGCTCGCGGCCGGGGCAGGCGCCGGCCCGCGCTACTACCCGGCGCTGGCGCAAGCGTCGCGGCGCGTGGCCGCCCGCGCCGATCCCGCCGCTTTGTCCGAGACCGCGCGCTGGCTGGCCAGCCAGCGCGCCGTGGCCAACCACCCCTTGAACCCCAGGCTGTTCGCCCACGCCGCGCTGCAGCGGGTGGTGCTATCCTGCCAAGGCTAAAGGCGCCCCAGCGCGCCCCTTGTCCGAGTCTTGTCGATGTACGTCGATTCCCATTGCCATTTGGATTTCCCCGAGCTCAAAGAGCAACTGCCCGAGGTACTGGCGCGCATGCGCGACAACCAGGTCACGCATGCGCTGTGCGTCAGCGTCAATTTGCCGGCCTGGCCCGCGCTGATCGACATGGTCGAGCAGCACGACAACCTCTGGGCCTCTGTCGGAGTACATCCCGACTATGAAGACACGCCCGAGCCCACTGTGGACGAGCTCGAACGCCTGGCCGCGCACCCAAAAGTGGTGGCCATCGGCGAGACGGGGCTGGATTACTACCGCCTGACCGACGCGCCGGCATGGCAGCGCGAACGTTTCCGCACCCACATCCGCGCGGCGCGGCGCACCGGGCTGCCACTCATTATCCACACGCGCGCCGCGGCCGAGGACACGCTACGCATCCTGCGCGAGGAAAATGCCCAGGAGGTCGGCGGCGTCATGCACTGCTTTACCGAAAGCTGGGAGGTCGCGCAGACCGCCATTGAGCTAGGGTTCTACATTTCGCTGTCGGGCATCGTCACCTTCAAGAATGCGGCGCAACTGCATGACGTGGCCACGCGCGTGCCGCTGGAGCGGCTGCTCATCGAAACCGATTCGCCTTACCTGGCGCCGGTGCCGCACCGCGGCAAGCTCAACGATCCGTCCAAAGTCGTGCACGTCGCCCGAAAGATCGCTGACCTGCGTGGCATTCCCGTCTCGGTGGTGGCGACGGCGTCTTTCGATAATTTTTTCAATCTTTTCAATAAGATAAAACGATAATTTGATGTAGATTATTTTAAGTAATTTCTAGATTGGCTGCTCGAAGAGAAGGTGTAGAAAATGTTTTATTTTCAACTTCTTAACGCAAATTTCTAATTTCAAGTCGAGAAATACTTAAAGTGATTTCTAAGTCATTGCGCCACCCCCGGCCCGGGGGCTTCTCATGTGCGATCGTGTCGGTCGCCGCTGGTCGCGTGCGGCACTGGGCGAGCTTGGCCCGACGGGGCGGGCCCCGGCAGGCCGATCGGGATGGGCCAATGGGGCCAGCCGGCCGGGCTGCACTACGGCCCTCCGCGTGGACGGCCTGGCTGCTGGCCGCAGCCGCCTGGCTGTTCGCGCTTGGTGCGCAGGCGGCCGGGCAGGCCTTCGCCTCCCCGGACTGGTGGGTTGCCGTGCGCAACGATGACGCCGCGACGGTCAAGCGCATGCTGGCCGCAGGGGTGGACCCCAATGTGCGCAACGAACGGGGACAGCCGGCCTTGATGCAGGCTGTGCGCGATGATGCCTGGGCGGTCTATGACGTGTTGGCTGCCGACCCGCGCACCGACGTGGAGGTGCTCAACCCTGCCCAGGAGACGCCGCTCATGTATGTGGCGTTGGTCGGGCAGTACGAGCGGGCCAAGGCGCTGCTGGCGCGCGGCGCGGCCGTCAACCGGCTGGGGTGGACGCCGTTGCATTACGCGGCGGCCAAGGGCCACGCCGAGGTGGCGCGGCTTTTGCTGGACCATGGCGCCATGCCCAACGCGCCGGCACCCGATGGCACCTCGCCGCTGATGATGGCCGTGCGCGCCAACAGCGTGCCCACGGTGCAGGTGCTGCTTGATGCGGGTGCAGACCCTTCGGCGCGCAATCTGGCGGGGCAGGACGCCATAGATGTGGCGCGCGCTCATGGCAACAGCGCCTTGGCCGATGCGCTGGAGCGGCTGATGAAAGCCAGGCGGGCGCGGCTGGGGCAGGAGTAAAATGGGGACGTATTAATTATATTCTGTCCCTATTATTTGGTGCCCCCATAAATAATGGGGACACTATAGGCTGTCGCGGGGATTTCTGCCTACAATCCTGGGCATCGCTTACTTGGAGAGCCGTATGCAGCCTGTACCCAGCCACGACCTGCCTTCCTTTCTCAATCCCAACGATCTCGGCCCCTGGGGCATTTACCTGCAGCAGGTCGACCGCGTCACGCCCTATCTGGGCAGCCTGGCGCGCTGGGTGGAGACGCTCAAGCGGCCCAAGCGCACGCTGATCGTAGACGTGCCCATCGAGACGGACGACGGGCGCATCGCCCACTTCGAGGGCTACCGCGTGCAGCACAACACGTCCCGCGGCCCGGGCAAGGGCGGGGTGCGCTTCCACCAGGACGTGACCTTGTCCGAGGTGATGGCGCTGGCTGCCTGGATGTCGATCAAGAATGCCGCGCTGAACCTGCCCTACGGGGGCGCCAAGGGCGGGGTGCGCGTCGATCCCCGCAAGTACTCGCAGGCCGAGCTCGAACGGATCACGCGCCGCTATACCAGCGAAATCGGGTTCATCATCGGGCCGTCCAAGGACATCCCGGCGCCGGACGTCAACACCAACGCCCAGATCATGGCTTGGATGATGGACACCTATTCCATGAACGAAGGGGCAACGTCCACGGGCGTGGTCACCGGCAAACCGGTGTCGCTGGGCGGCAGCCTGGGCCGCACCGAAGCGACTGGGCGCGGCGTGTTCGTCGTGGCCTGTGAGGCCGCGCGCGACCAGGGCGTGGACCTGAACGGCGCGCGCGTGGTGGTCCAGGGCTTCGGCAACGTGGGCGGAACGGCGGCGCGGCTGTTTGCCGGCACGGGCGCCAAGGTGATCGCGGTGCAGGACCACACGGGCACCGTGTACAAGGAGCAAGGCCTGGACATCCCCGACCTGCTGCGCCATGCCTCCGAGAACGGCGGCGTGGCCGGCTTTGCCGGCGGCACGGCGATCACCGCCGACGAGTTCTGGGGCCTGGAGACGGAATTCCTGATACCGGCCGCCCTGGAAGGGCAGATCACCGAAGCCAATGCCGGCAAGATCCGTGCGCGCATCGTGGTCGAGGGCGCCAACGGGCCGACCACGCCGGAAGCCGACGACATCCTGACCGACAAGGGCGTGCTGGTCGTGCCCGACGTGCTGGCCAACGCCGGCGGCGTGACGGTCAGTTATTTCGAGTGGGTCCAAGACTTCTCCAGCTTCTTCTGGACCGAGGAAGAAATCAACCTGCGGCTAGAGCGCATCATGCGCGAGGCCTACGCGTCGGTCTCGCAAGTGGCGCGCGAGCACCGCGTCTCGCTGCGCACGGCGGCGTTCATCGTGGCCTGCACGCGCATCCTGCAGGCGCGCGAGGTGCGCGGGCTTTATCCCTGAAGCACGCCGGCGACGGGCCGCTTCGCGCAGCGGCCAGGCAGGCATGCCCGGGCCAAAGGGCTGGCGCGCCGCCTTTGCGCCGGGCGCGATGCGGGCCTGGCTCGGTCAGGGATTTTCCCGCAAGAAGGCGGCGACCGCGTCGTTGAAGGCGCGCGGGTGTGCGAGGTTCATGCCATGGGAGGCGCCGGCGATGCCAAGCGTGTGCGCCTGCGGCAGCCATTGCGCCAATGCCTGGACCACTTGGCGAAAGCGCGGCGGGCTGCGCTCGCCGTAAATCAGCAGCACCGGCGCGCGCAGCTGCGCGGCCTGGCCTGCCTCGTGGGCGGGCAGCGGATTGGCGAGTTGGCCGGGCAGGGTGTGGGCGTTGTCCAGGGCCATGCGGCGAAACGCCGGCGGACTTTGCCGCCAGGTGCCGGGGCGGCTGACGCCGTCGACGAAGCGCTGGACGGCTTCTTCGGTCTTGTTTGCAGCAAGCAGGGCGGCCAGCTCCTGGCTCCAGGCGCGCAGCGGCGCGGCCGAATCGCCGGGCAAGCGCCCGCCGGGCTCGGCCAGGACCACTCGGCGCACCCGCTGCGGGTGGCGCAGCGCTAGCTGGTAGGCGATGTAGCCGCCGCGTGAGTGACCCACCACGTCGATGGGCCCGGCGTCCAGGGCGTCGATGAGCGCAGCCAAGTCGTCCACGTCGGCCTGCCAATCCAGCGCGGGCGGTGCGCCGTCGGGCGGCCAGTTCGGAAAGTAATGGCGCAGGCTGGGCGCGTAGACGCGGCGGCCATGGGCCAGGACCGGCAACTGCGGCGCCCAGTAGCGCGCGTCGGACAGCGAGCCGTGCACCAGCAGCAGCGGCGGCCCGTCGCCCTGGACGAGCGCATGCAGGTTGCCGCCCGACGCGCCGGCCAGGGGCAGCCGTACGAAGCCGTCGGCACCCTGGGGCATGCGCGCGAGGCCGGGCGCTTCTTCCGGTTGCGCGGCGGTCATGGCTGCGGCAGGTATTGCGGCTTGACGACGCCTTGCAGGCTGGCGTAGGGAATGGTCAGCTCGGGCTGTCCGTGCGAATACGGCGCGATGGTATAGGCGTCGTACTTGATCCGGACCCCGTCGGCGAGCAGCGCATAGTTGTCGCTTTCCTGAAAGGGCCACAGCTGATCGTAGCGGGCCGGATCCTCTTTGGCGTCGGGGTTGTCACGCAGCCAGGCGGCATGCGCTTGGCGCAGCGCCGCCATGAACGCCGGGCGCTGGCCCGGGACGAGGATGTCGTCCAGCGACAGCAGGCGGCCTGGCTCGACCTGCCAGTTCAGGTATTGCGTGGCGGGAATGCCATGCGCGCCGCCCGTGTACTGGTAGGAATCGAGCTGCAGCACGACCAGGTCCGGCGTCTGGCGCAGCACCGCGGCCTTCAGCACGGTTTCATACCCTGGCTGCGCGGTCTGCCAGAAGTCTTCCTCGAAGCCGGCCAGATCGACATAGGGCAGCTGCCGCGAGGCGGTATCCAGGCCAGTCATCATGGCTAGCGCATGGTCGACGAGCTGGGTCAGGCGAGGCGCCTGCGCAAAGGCGACGGATTGGACCGAGATCGTCGGGCAGTCGGTGCGGCAGCCGGGCCGGGCGCGCTTCCACTCGATGCGTTCGACGGCCAGCCCGCCTACCGGCGCGGCCACGGGCGCGGCAGGCTTGGCCAGGCTGATGTCAGACGGCGCGCTGGCGCAGCCGGCCAGTGCGGCGAGAACCGCCAGCGCGCCCGTAGCTCGGGCGAGCCGGCGCCACACCGCCGACGCGCCTGGCGCGCGTGGTTCTGAAGCGATCGAAGGGCAACCGGCGGGCCGGTCCGGCCGAAAGACGGATGCGGACGCGTGCATGCGTGGACTCCTTGCGCGCACGGCGATCACGACCCGATGGTCTTGGCCGTCTGTCCGAACAGCACGCGCCGCGCCTGCTCGTCGTTGATCGTGGGCTGGACGTTGATTTCCTTGGCGCGCGCGTAGGCCTGCTGCGTGGCCGGCCGCGCGGCGATGGCTTCGAACCAGCGCTTCAGGTGGGGGAAGTCCTCGAGCTTTTGGCCCTGCCTTTCGTACGGAACGATCCACGGATAGCAGGCCATGTCGGCGATGGTGTAGTCCGCGCCGGCTACGAAGGGACGGTCGGCCAGGCGCTTGTTGAGCACCCCGTAGAGCCGGTTGGTCTCGTTGACGTAGCGTTCGATGGCGTAAGGGATCTTTTCCGGAGCGTACACGGAGAAGTGGTGATTCTGCCCGGCCATGGGCCCCAGGCCGCCCATTTGCCAGAACAGCCATTGCAGGGTCTCGGTGCGCCCGCGCAGGTCCTGCGGCAGGAAGCGGCCGGTCTTTTCGGCCAGGTACAGCAGGATGGCGCCGGACTCGAACACCGAGATGGGGTCACCACCGCCGGCCGGCTCGTGGTCGACGATGGCCGGGATGCGGTTGTTCGGCGAGATTTTCAGGAATTCGGGCTTGAATTGCTCGCCGCGGCCGATGTTGACCGGGACGATGCGGTAGGGCAGCTGGGCCTCTTCGAGGAACAGCGTGATCTTGTGGCCGTTGGGCGTGGTCCAGTAATACAGGTCGATCATGAGGCTTCCTTCCGATGGCAGGCGGTGCATCGGGCGCACCGAGGGCCCGGGGGTCGATCATAGCGGCATGCCGGCGCGCGGGGCGGCATACACCCGCGCCGGGCAGGGGATTGGCCGCGAGGGCCTAGCCGCAGGCCGCCGCGATGCGGCCGGCCAGCGCCTGCGGCTTGACGATGGGGGCAAAGCGGGCGATGACATGGCCGTCTCGCCCGACCAGGAACTTGGTGAAATTCCACTTGATCGCGCGCGTGCCTAGCAGGCCTGGCCGTTCGCGGGTCAGCCACTGGTACAGCGGATGTGCGCCCGGGCCATTGACCTCGATCTTCGCAAACATGGGGAAGTTCACGCCATAGCGGGTCGTGCAGAATTGCCGGATCTGCGCTGCGTCGCCGGGCTCCTGGCGGCCGAACTGGTTGCAGGGAAACCCGAGCACCGTCAGGCCGCGTTCGCCGTAGGTGTCCTGCAGTGCCTGCAGGCCGGCGTATTGGGGCGTGAAGCCGCATTGCGAGGCCACGTTGACGATGAGCAGGACGCGGCCGCGGAACTGTGCAAGCGGCTGCTCGCGGCCATCCAGATCCAAGGCGGTGAAATCGTAGGCGGTGGTCATGCATGCTCCGGCAAATGCTTGGGCCTAGCTTATGCCCATCCCCGCCGGCCGTCCACGGCAGGGTGCATGGGCCGCGCCGCAGGCCGGCGGCGGCCATGCGATCATGGTGGCATCGATGGCCGCCGGAGGTCTGTATGCCTACGATGATGGAAAGACTGGAAGCGATGCTTGCCCGCGGGCAGGACAACATGCTGCTGCGCTATACGCTGGGCAAGGCGTACGCCGAGGCGCAGCGTTACGACCTTGCCTGCACGCACCTGCGCGCCGCGCTCGCCTTCGACGAGCACTACTCGGTGGCGTGGAAGTGGCTAGGCAAGGCGTTGCTCGGGCTGGGCCAGCGCGAGCAGGCGCGGCAAGCCTGGGAGCGCGGCCTTGCCTGCGCGAGCGAACGCGGCGACCAGCAGGTCGTGCGCGAGCTGCAAGTGTTCCTCAAGCGCCTGGACAAGGACACGCAAGCCGACGGCTAAATTTGCGCCGCGGGCGCGACACAGCACGCCAAAAGCGCAAGGAGTTGTGTCCTTTGTTGGGGTCGCGTTCGCCGAGCGCCGGGGGCGTCCTGCAGCAGACAAACTGTGACACAAGCGCTTGCGCCTGCGTGGTTGACGCTTGCCGCCGCAGGGGCATGTAATGCACCGTGCACGGCAACGGCCGGCGCTGCGGACAAGCACGGAGGCTGCAATCGCGCGTATGGACATTAGACCGCCCTTTTTTCGCAAGGATACGGGACCGCACAACACACCGGCATCCCGGGCGCTGTCCGAGCTATGGCTGAACGCCGGCATGCCCGAGCAGGCGCTCGAGCACGTCGATTTGCGCGGGGTCGACCCGGTCTTGCCGTCGAGCTTCGCGGTCGGGGCCGCCGCACAGGCCAGCGTGGCCGCCGCAGCCTTGGCCGCCGCCGAGATCGGCTACTTGCGGCGCGCCGGCCGGCAGGATGTCTTCGTGGACATGACGCATGCGGCGCTGGAGTGCCGCAACCACTTCCTGCTCGATGGGCGCGTGGTCGATTCGCGCGACAAGCTCACCGGCATGTATCGCTGCGGCGATGGCGGCTGGGTGCGCATACACGCCAATTTCGCCCACCATCGCGACGGCGCGCTGCGGCTGCTGGGTTGCGCGCCCGGCCCGCAAACGCAGCGCGCCGACGTCGAGCGGGCGCTCCAACGCTGGGGCGCGCTGGAATTCGAGCAGGCGGCGGCCGAGGCGGGGCTGGTTGTGGCCGCTGCGCGCAGTTTCGCGCATTGGGATGCGATGGAGCAGGCCAGGGCCGTGGCCAGGCAGCCTTTGGTCGCGATCTCGCGCATCGGCGAGGCGGACCCGCGGCCGCTCGGCCGCATCGTTGCCGGCAACCGGCCGCTGGCGGGACTTCGCGTGCTGGACCTGACGCGCATCCTGGCCGGCCCCGTGTGCGGGCGCACGCTGGCTGCCTATGGGGCGGACGTGATGCTGGTCAACTCGCCGCACCTGCCCAACATCGAGGCGATTGCCGAGACCAGCCGTGGCAAGCTGTCGGCGCTTGCGGACTTGGATACATCCGACGGACGCATCGGGCTGCGCAACGTGCTGCGCAGCGCCAACGTATTCATCCAGGGCTATCGGCCAGGCGCCTTGGCCGGATTGGGCTTCGGTCCGCAGGAGGTGGCGGCGATGCGCCCCGGCATCGTCTATGTGTCCTTGTCGGCGTACGGTGGACAAGGACCGTGGTCGCACCTGCGCGGCTTCGATTCGCTGGTGCAAATGGCCTGCGGCCTGAACGTCGCCGAAGGCGAGGCCGACGGCATCGACCGTCCGCGGCCGCTGCCGATGCAAATCCTCGACTACGCGTCCGGTTTTCTGATGGCTTTCGGTGCGTTGGCCGCGCTGGCGCGCCAGGCCGTCGAAGGCGGCAGCTGGCACGTCGAGGTGTCGCTGGCGCGCACCGCGCACTGGCTGCGCAGCCTGGGCCGCGTGGCTGGCGGGCTGTCCCATCCGGAGCCGTCCTATGACGGCTTCCTGGAGACGACGCACTCAGGGTTCGGACGCCTGACGGCGGTGCGCCACGCGGCGCGGTTTTCGCGCTCCCCGTCCGACTATGTGCGCATGTCGGTGCCGCCCGGCACCCATCCGCTGGCCTGGCCTTGAGCGCAAGGCAGGTCCGACCCGGTTGCTTGCGCGACTCGCTACACTAGCGGCGTCGGCGCCGGCCGTGCGCCAGTCCATGCTTTTCCGAGATGAGCACAACGATCTATCACAATCCCCGCTGCGGCACTTCGCGCACCGTCTTGCAAATCCTTCGGGAGACGGGCATCGAACCCGTCGTCGTGGAATACCTTCGCGATCCGCCTTCGCGGCAGGCGCTGCAGGACCTGATCCGGCGATCCGGGCTGACCGTGCGCGAGGCGGTGCGGGCCAAGGAGCCGCTGTACAAGGAACTCGGCTTGGATGCGCCCGACGTCAGTGATCAGGCGCTACTCGATGCCATGGTCGCCAACCCGATCCTGATCAACCGGCCGTTCGTGTCGACGCCCAAGGGCGCGCGCCTGTGCCGGCCGGCCGAGGTCGTGCGCGAGATCCTATAGCGCGCGGCCTGCCGTGTGCGCACGGTGCGCGTCCACGGCAAGGCGCCAGGCCCGTGGCGGGCAGGTGCGCGCGGGCCTTACTGCGCCTGGCGCCAGCGCCGCACGGCTTCGAGCGTCTTGGCCACGTGCTCGTGCGGGCTGGGGCTGTCGTGGACGAACAGCACTTTGCCGTCAGGTGTGACGACGTAGGAAATTCGCGCCGCCTTGCCTGGCTGCACGGCGCGGTAGGCGTCGTACGCCTTCATGATCGAATGGTCGTGGTCTGAGGCGACGGGAAACTTGCCGCCGCAGGCGCTGACGGAGAACTGGGCAAGCGTCTGCATGTCGTCGCCGGATACGCCGATGATGCTTGCGCCCAGCGCCCGGTAATCGTCGGCGGCTTCGGCGAAGTTGTGGGCCTCGATGGTGCAGCCCGAGGTGAAGGCGGCCGGATAGAAATAGACCACGACCGGTCCCCGGCGCAGGGCGTCGGCCATGTCGAAGGTGAAGGATTTGCCGGCCAGCGCCGCCGGAGCGGAAAACGCCGGCGCGGGGGCGCCGACTTCGAGGGCGGCGGCCGCGAGCCGGGGCGCGGCCAGGCAAGCGAGCAGCAATGGGATGAGCAGGCGTTTCATGGCGTTCTCCGGGCGCGTGTCCGCTTGGCGCACGCGCCATGCCTGGCGGCCTGCGGCCTGCCGCTTGCGCGAAAGCCGCGTGCCGTCAGTTGTAGCGGCCGCCGGCGCCGGTCAGGCTATAGCGGCCGGCGCCCAGCAGGGCGATGGCGACGGCGCCAAACAAATATAGCCCCTGCAGCTCCAGGCGCCAGCCCCCATTCTGGGTGATTTGGCCGAGCTGGTCGGCGTGGGCCAGGATGATGGCCACGACCATGTTGATGGCCACGAGCAGGGCGGCGGGACGGGTGAACAGCCCCAGGATCAGCAGGATGGGGGCGAGCACTTCGCCCACATACACGCCGTAGGCGATGAAGGCGGGCCAGCCCTTGGCGGTGACCATGCCCACGATGGGGGCGATCCCGTTGGTCAGCTTGAACAGGCCGTGCATGAGCATCAGGATGCCCACGGTCAGTCGCAGAATCAGTTTGCCGGCGTCGTCGCTCATCTGTGCAATACGTCCTATTCAGTGGGTTGAAGGGACCGGCCTGGGTGCGCCCGCGGGCAGCGCCGGCGACCTGGCCCGCAAGGCGGCACCAAGTCTACGCTATTTATCAAATTTTTATAACGACGGACTGCCTACGGACTTTAACCGGGTGCGGTCGGTGCGGCCGGGCGCTGTGCGCCGGGACGGCGCATGGGCCTGCCGCCGTCGCGCACGGCCCAGGGCCAATTCTGCCCGATTTTGGTGCGCATGCTCTATCTTGAACGCCTGCCGCGTACCGGGTTGGGGCCGGCGCGCATCGCATCGGGCGCGCCGCGGTGAGCAGCCGGCGCGGGCCAAGCGGAGCCAGGCGCGAACGGAGCCGGCAGCGGGCAGGGGCGCCCATGGGCCGCCCGCCTGCTGTCCGCGCGATGGTGTCGGCGGGCGCGGCAAGCGCCTTGGGCGGCATGGATTTCATGTTGGCATGCCGTTTGCTTTTGAGGGACATGCACCGCCCGGGTGGCCGGGGCACGAGCAGCGGCCGCCTTCAGACAGACCGCCGGCCTGCAGGCCGGCCTCACTCCCGAGGACCAACATGAATCGCAGACTCGTACTCAAGCAATTGACCGCGGCAACCGTGCTGGCTTGCGCCGGATGGATGCCGCAGGTGGCGTCGGCGCAGGACACGATCAAGGTCGGCATCCTGCATTCGCTGTCGGGCACGATGGCGATTTCCGAGACATCGCTCAAGGACGTGGCCCTGATGACCATCGAGGAGATCAACGCCAACGGCGGCGTGCTGGGCAAGAAACTCGAGCCGGTGGTAGTAGATCCGGCCTCGAACTGGCCGCTGTTTGCCGAACGCGCGCGCCAGCTGCTGTCGCAGGACAAGGTCGCCGTGGTCTTCGGCTGCTGGACCTCGGTGTCGCGCAAGTCGGTGCTGCCAGTGTTCAAGGAACTGAACGGCCTGCTTTTCTACCCGGTCCAATATGAAGGCGAGGAGCTCGAGCGCAACGTCTTCTATACGGGCGCCGCGCCCAACCAGCAGGCCATCCCGGCGGTGGAATACCTGATGAGCGAGGAGGGCGGCGGCGCGCGCCGCTTCGTGCTGCTGGGCACCGACTACGTCTATCCGCGCACGACCAACAAGATCCTGCGCGCTTTCCTGAACGCCAAGGGCATCAAGGACAGCGACATCGAAGAGATCTACACGCCCTTTGGTCATTCTGACTACCAGACCATCGTCGCCAATATCAAGAAGTTCGCCGCGGGCGGGCGCACGGCCGTGGTCTCGACGATCAACGGCGATTCCAACGTGCCCTTCTACAAGGAACTGGGCAACGCGGG
>CALEQZ010000078.1 GCA_937908115.1 uncultured Alcaligenaceae bacterium
TGGAGCGGGTGCGCCTCGTCCATGCCGCGCACCGCGCCAGCAGCCGCTTCGCCGCCAGCGGCCGCGCGCCCCGGACCCGCCGAGGCCGCGCAGCCGGCGCGGGATGCGGACGATGCGCCCCCGCCCGCATACGATGATGACGATCCGCCTTTCGAGCCGGACATCCCTTACGACGATGCGCCGGATTTTCCGCCCGACGGGTTCGAGCCCGATGATGGCCTGCCCGAGCGCGATGAACCCCGCGCAGGCGGAACGCGCGCCGCGCCGCTGCGCGGGCCTTCGCCGCATCGCACGTCGTCTGCGGCGCCGGCTGGGCAGTCGCCGGCAAGCACGACCTGCTTTGAATCGCCTGCGCCTGCGGGATGCGGCGTCGCCGCGGACCCTATCGTCCTGGAAGGCGCCTGGCACGAACTCGCCTGCCGCTTGCCCGTGACCGGGCTGGCCGCCGAGCTGGCGCGCCAAAGCGAATGGGTCGGCGCGCAGGGGCGCACCATCATGCTGCGCGTGGCAGCCCGCACACTGGCCGACAGCACGGCGCGCGGGCGCCTGCGCGCCGCGCTGGGCGCGCATTTCGGCGAGCCGGTGCACCTGCAGGTCACCATCGGCGAAACCGGTGCCGGCACGGCCTATGCCGTGGCCGAAGCCGAACGGCAGGCGCGCCAAGCGGCGGCCGAGGCGGCCGTGCGCGCCGATCCCTTCGTGCAGGCATTGCTGCGAGACTTCGGCGGCACGCTGATCCCGGGATCCATCGTGCCGCTTTCCCCTTCACCCCAGGCAGGCGCGTGACGCCGCCCGTACCCCCATCGATATCGCAAGGAACCATTCCATCATGATGAAAGGACAGCTCGCCGGCTTGATGCGCCAGGCCCAGCAGATGCAGGAAAACATCAAAAAGGCGCAGGAATCGCTCGCCGAGATCGTGGTCGAGGGCGCCGCGGGCGGTGGCCTGGTCAAGGTCAGCATGACCTGCCGGCACGACGTCAAGCGCGTCCAGATCGATCCCAGCCTGCTTGGCGACGACAAGGACATGCTGGAAGACTTGGTCGCCGCGGCGTTCAACGATGCGTTGCGCAAGGCCGAGTCCACGGCGCAGGAGAAAATGGCCGCCGTCACCGCCGGCCTGCCCCTGCCGCCGGGTATGAAGCTGCCGTTCTGATGACCGCGTTGCCCGAGCCGGAACCGCTGCTGGCGCTGGTCGAGGCGCTGCGCCGCCTGCCGGGCGTCGGCGCCAAGTCCGCGCGGCGCATGGCCTACCACCTGATGCAATACGACGTGGCCGGTGCCAGCCAACTGGCGCGCGCGTTGTCCGACGCGGTGGCGCATCTGCGCCATTGCGCCCGCTGCAATGGCTTTACCGAAGAAGAGGTCTGCGCGACCTGCCAGAATCCCAAGCGCGATCCGACACAGCTTTGCATCGTCGAGACGCCCGCCGACCAGAACGTGATCGAGTCCAGCCATGGCTACCGCGGGCTGTACTACGTGCTGATGGGGCGGCTGGCGCCGCTCGAAGGGATCGGCCCGCGCGAGCTGGGCTTCGAACGCGTGATCGCGCGCGCCACCGACGGTGTGGTGCGCGAAGTCATCCTGGCGACCAACTTCACGGCCGAAGGTGAGACAACGGCCCATTACCTGGCCGAGGCGTTGCGCGACAAGGGCCTGGCGGTCAGCCGGCTGGCGCGTGGCGTGCCGGCCGGCGGCGAGCTCGAATACGTCGATGCCGGAACCGTGGCATGGGCGCTCATGGAGCGGCGCGCGACTTGATCGCAGGCACCCGGCGCGGCAAGTCCTAGGGAACCTACCGAAGTAACGCCTGTTTGCAGTGGGTTATGATGCTGCGGCGTTCGTGCGGCGCGCCACTACGCCCGCAGCTGCGCGGCAGCCAATCCGATGGCCGCCCGCCCATCCAAGAACATGCCGCCGCAGGCGGCCCCTCCAAGGAGACAACACCATGCCCGTCACTCGTCGTGTCCTGTTGAAGCTGGCTGGCGCAGCCGGCGCCATGGCCGTCGCGCCAGCCGTCGTGCGCGCGCAGAAGCTGGAAAAGACCCAGGTCCACATCGCCGTGGGCGGCAAGGCCTTGATCTACTACCTGCCCTTGTCCATCGCCGAGCAGCGCGGCTACTTCAAGGACGAAGGCCTGGATGTGACGATCTCGGACTTCTCCGGCGGCTCCAAGGCGCTGCAGGCGGTGGTCGGCGGCAGTGCCGACGTCTGCTCCGGCGCCTACGAGCACACCATCAACCTGCAGTCCAAGGGGCAGTTCTACCGGGCCTTCGCGCTGCAGGGCCGCGCGCCGATGATCGTGCTGGGTGTGTCGTCCAAGCTGGGCTACAAGAACCCGGCTGACCTCAAGGGCAAGAATATCGGCGTGACCGCGCCAGGCTCGTCGACCAGCATGCTGGTCAACTTCTTCCTGGCCAAGCACGGCATGAAGCCGAGCGACGTCTCCTTCATCGGCGTGGGCGCCGGCGCGGGCGCGGTGACTGCGCTGCGTTCGGGCCAGGTCGACGCCATCTCCAACCTGGATCCCGTGATGTCGGCGCTGGAGACGGCCGGCGACATCACCGTCGCGGTCGACACCCGCAAGCTCAAGGACACGCTGGACATCTTCGGCGGCAATATGCCGGCTGGCTGCCTGTACACCTCCCAGGCCTTCCTCGACGCGAATCCCAACACTGCGCAGGCGCTGGCCAACGCCATCGTCCGCGCCGACAAGTGGATCCAGCAGGCCAGCCCTGAAGACGTCGCAAAGGTGGTCCCGGCTTCTTACCTGCTTGGCGAGCCCGAGGTCTACAAGGCGTCGCTGGCCAAGAGCAAGGAAGGGATTTCGCCTGACGGGCGCTTCCCCGAGGACGGCCCGGCGACCGCGCTCAAGGCATTGCGCAGCTACGTGGAGTTCGACGAGACCAAGATCGACCTGTCCAAGACCTGGACCAACGATTTCGTCGCCCGCGCCAACGAGAAGTATCCCAATGGCTGACGGCAGCATCCAAACGGCCGCGTCCGAAGCGGCCCTTTCCCTCGACGGCATCACGTGCACCTTCGTCTCGCGCGATGCCGCCGGCGGACGCTATACGGCCGTGCGCGACACCACGTTGACGGTTGCGCCCGGCGAGTTCGTTTCCGTGGTCGGCCCCACCGGCTGCGGCAAGTCCACGCTGCTGAACGTGGCTGCGGGGCTGTTGTCGCCGACCGAGGGCCGGGTGCGCGTGTTCGGCCAGCCGCTGGCAGGCATCAACGCGCGCGCCGGCTATATGTTCCAGGGCGAGGCGCTGCTGCCGTGGCGCAGCGCGCTGGACAACGTCGCCGCCGGGCTGGAGTTTGCCGGCGTCGACCGCGAGCAGGCGCGCGAGTCGGCGCGCCAATGGCTGCGCCGCGTGGGGTTGGGCGGCTTCGAGGACCGTTATCCGCACCAGATGTCCGGCGGCATGCGCAAGCGGGCGATGCTCGCCCAGACGCTGATCCGCGATCCCGACATCATTCTCATGGACGAGCCGTTCTCGGCGCTGGACATCCAGACGCGCCAGCTGATGGAGAACGAGGTGCTCGACCTCTGGATGGCCAAGCGCAAGGCCGTGCTGTTCATCACGCACGACTTGGACGAAGCCATCGCCATGAGCGACCGCGTGGTGGTGCTTTCGGCTGGCCCGGCCACCCGCCCGATCGGCGAGTTCAACATTGACCTGCCGCGCCCGCGCGACGTGGCCGAAGTGCGCATGCAGCCGCGTTTCGTCGAGCTGCACGCGGCCATCTGGAGCGTGCTGCGCGAGGAGGTCCTCAAGGGCTATGCCCAGCAAAAACGCGCCTGAGCGCGCATAAAGACAGGCCCTGGAGCATCGATTACCTATGTCCAAGCCGTTCAAACCTGGCACCGCATCCCTGCGCCTGTGGCAATTGCTGCTGCTGGTCGCCATCGTGCTGGTGTGGCACTTTGCCTCGTACAGCCCCAAGATCGCGTTCTTTTTCGGCCAGCCGCTGGAGGTCAGCCAGCGGATTTGGGCGTGGTTCGTGACCGACGGCAGCATTTACCGCCACCTGTGGATCACGCTGGCCGAAACCATGCTGGCCTTTTTCATTGGCACCGTCGCCGGCATGGCCTGCGGCTTGTGGCTGGGGTTGTCGCCCATGGCCAGCGCCATCCTGGATCCCTACATCAAGGCCGCCAATTCCATGCCCCGAGTGATCCTGGCCCCCATCTTCGGCATGTGGTTCGGCTTGGGCATCTGGTCCAAGGTCGCGCTGGCGGTCACGCTGGTGTTCTTCATCGTCTTCTTCAACGTCTACCAGGGCGTGCGCGAGGTCAGCCCCACGCTGTTGGACAACGCGCGCATGCTGGGCGCCGGGCGCCGCCAGCTGCTGCGCCACGTTTACCTGCCGTCGGCCACCAGCTGGGTGTTTTCCAGCCTGCATACGTCGGTGGGCCTGGCCTTCGTGGGCGCGGTGGTCGGCGAATACCTGGGGTCGGCTGCCGGCGTGGGGTACCTCATCCTGCAGGCCGAAGGCACGCTCGACGTCAACACCGTCTTTGCCGGTATCGTCGTGCTGACGGCCTTTGCGCTGGCGCTCGACGGCCTGGTGGGCGTGATCGAGCGCCGCCTGATGCGCTGGCAGCCCAAGGCGAGCGAAACCGAGCAGCTATAGGCTGCCCCGGGACTATCCACACAGTAATGCCATTGCCCCTGGAGTCCGCATGGCCCGCATCCCTTACGCCGATCTGGAGCACCCCGAAGCCAAGCCCCTGGTCGATCGCATCGTCGCCGAGCGCGGCAGCGTGCTGCATCTGTACCAGATGCTGCTGCACAGCCCGCCGGTGGCCAGCGGCTGGCTCAACTACCTGACCGCGATCCGCCAAAAGTCGACGCTGCCGGGGGATTTGCGCGAACTGGTCATCATGCGGGTGGCCGTGCTCAACGGCGCGCCCTACGAAGCCGACCAGCATGCGCCGATCGCGCTCAAGGAAGGCATCACCCAGGCCCAGCTCGATGCGCTGGACAAGTGGCAGGAATCGGATCTGTTCGGCGAGCGCGAGCGCGCGGTGCTGGCCTACACGGATGCCATGACCCGCCAGGTCCAGGTGCCGGCCGAGGTGTTTGCGGCGGTGCAGGCCGTGCTGCCGCAACGCCAGCTGGTCGAACTGACCGCCACGGTGGCTGCCTACAACATGGTGTCGCGCTTCCTCGAAGCGCTGCAGATCCATTCGGACGACGAGCGCTAGGGCGGCGCCAGCAGGGCCGCCCTGCACTCAGGCCCGGGCCGCCTCGATCAGCGCCTCGAGCTTGACCGCGTCGGCCACGAAGATGCGTATGCCCTCGGCCAGCTTTTCGGTGGCCATGGCGTCCTCGTTGAGCGCGGTGCGGAACGCGACTTCGTCCATGGACAGGTAGGGCAGGGGCTCCTCGTCTGCTGCTTGCGGCGCCAGCCGGCGCGGCACGTCGCCTTCGGCTGCATCCAACTGCGCGAGCAGTTCCGGGCTGATGGTCAGCAGGTCGCAGCCGGCCAGCGCCAGGATCTGCCCGGTGTTGCGAAAGCTCGCCCCCATGACTTCGGTGGCGATGCCGTGCTGCTTGTAGTAGCGATAGATTCGCGCCACCGACTGCACGCCCGGGTCGCGCTCGCCGGCGTGCTCGGCTTCGTTCCACTTGTCGCCGGCCGACTTCTTGTACCAGTCGTAGATCCTGCCGACGAAGGGTGAAATCAGCTGCACGCGCGCGTCGGCGCAGGCTGCGGCCTGCGGCAGCGAAAACAGCAGCGTCATGTTGCAGCGTATGCCCTCGCTTTGCAGCACGCGGGCGGCTTGGATGCCTTCCCAGGTCGCTGCGATCTTGATGAGCACGCGCTCGCGGGGCACACCGGCCGCTTCGTACAGGGCGACCAGCGAACGTGCCCGTTCGATGGTGCCGCGTACGTCGAACGACAGCCGCGCGTCGACCTCGGTGGACACGCGTCCCGGGACGATGTCCAGGATACGCAGCCCGAAGGCGACCAGCAGGCGGTCCATCAGCTCGGCCGGGCTGGCGCCCGGATGCCGGGCGACTACTTCCTGCAACAGCGGCCGGTAGGTGTCTTTCTGGACCGCCTTGAGGATCAGCGAGGGGTTGGTGGTGGCGTCGGTCGGGCGGTGCGCCCGCATCGCTTCGAAGTCGCCGGTGTCGGCGACCACGGTGGTGTGCCGGCGCAGGGCGTCTAGTTGGCTGGGCATGGCCACAGATCGTCGCAGGTTATAATTCCAAGGTTTGATTACTGATTTTGGAGCCGGTCTATCGTGCTGCCGTCTATTTTCCCCGAAGGAACCGGCCGGTTTCCTCCAGCAGTCCTGGCGTTGGCCGACGGAACCCTCTTTCGCGGTGTGTCGATCGGTGCGCCAGGCCATGCGGTAGCCGAGGTGGTGTTCAACACCGCCATGACAGGTTACCAGGAAATCCTCACCGATCCGAGCTACGCCGGGCAGATCGTCACCCTGACCTATCCGCACATCGGCAATACCGGCGTCAATGATGAAGACGTCGAAGCCGCGCGCGCCCATGCCGCTGGCCTGGTCGTGCGCGACTGCCCGTTGCGGGTGTCCAATTTCCGCGCCACGCGCTCGTTGCCCGAATACCTGGCCAGCCAGGGCGTGGTGGCGATCTCCGGCGTGGATACCCGCAAGCTGACCCGCATCCTGCGCGACGGCGGGGCGCAGGGCGCCTGCATCATGACTGGCGACGACGGCGACCGCGCCATCGAGCTCGCCCGCAGCTTCCCCGGCATGGCCGGACAGGACCTGGCCAAGACCGTTTCCATCGCCGAGCCTCGCCCCTGGCGGCAAGGCACCTGGAAGCTCGGTACCGGATACAGCGAACGCAGCGACGGGCGTTTCCATGTCGTCGCGTACGACTTCGGCGTCAAGTACAACATCCTGCGCCTGCTCGTGGACCGTGGCTGCCGCATCACCGTCGTGCCGGCCCAGACGCCGGCCGACGAGGTGCTGGCCATGCAGCCTGACGGCGTGTTCCTGGCCAACGGCCCGGGCGACCCCGAGCCGTGTGACTACGCCATCGCCGCCACGCGCGTCTTCCTGGACAAGAAGCTGCCGGTCTTCGGCATCTGCCTGGGCCAGCAAATCCTTGGCCTGGCCGTCGGTGCGCGCACGGTCAAGATGAAGACGGGTCACCATGGCGCCAACCATCCGGTGCAGGATGTCCAGACCAAGCGGGTGTTCATCACCAGCCAGAACCACGGATTCGCGGTCGACGCGGACACGCTGCCCGCCAACGCGCGAGTCACCCACGTATCGCTGTTCGACGGCACGCTGCAGGGCTTCGAGCTGACCGACCGACCGGCGTTCAGCTTCCAGGGCCACCCGGAAGCCAGCCCCGGGCCGCACGACATCATCGTGCTGTTCGACAAATTCATCGAACAGATGGCCGGCCGGAAGTAAGGACAAGCGAAGCATCCATGCCCAAGCGTACAGACATACAAAGCATCCTCATCATCGGCGCCGGTCCCATCGTGATCGGGCAGGCCTGCGAGTTCGATTATTCCGGCGCGCAGGCGTGCAAGGCGCTCAAGGCCGAGGGCTACCGGACCATCCTGGTCAATAGCAACCCGGCCACCATCATGACCGACCCTGAGACGGCCGACGTCACCTACATCGAGCCGATCACCTGGCAGGCCGTCGAGAAAATCATCGAACGCGAAAAGCCCGATGCGTTGCTGCCTACCATGGGCGGCCAAACGGCGCTGAACTGCGCGCTCGACCTGGCGCGCAACGGCGTGCTGGCCAAGCATGGCGTCGAGCTCATCGGTGCCAACGAACAGGCGATCGAAAAGGCCGAGGACCGGCAGAAGTTCAAGCAGGCCATGGAAGCCATCGGCCTGGAATCGGCCAAGTCGGGCGTGGCCCACAGCATGGACGAAGCCTGGGAGGTGCAGCGGCGCATCGCTTCCGAACTGGGTACTTCGGGCTTTCCCGTGGTCATCCGGCCCAGCTTCACGCTGGGTGGCTCCGGCGGCGGCATCGCCTACAACGCCGAGGAGTTCGAGGCCATCTGCCGGCGCGGCCTGGAGGCCTCGCCCACCAGCGAGCTGTTGATCGAAGAGTCGCTGCTCGGTTGGAAGGAATTCGAGATGGAAGTGGTCCGCGACAAGGCGGACAACTGCATCATCGTCTGCTCGATCGAGAACCTCGATCCGATGGGCGTGCACACCGGTGATTCGATTACCGTGGCGCCCGCGCAGACGCTGACCGACAAGGAATACCAGATCATGCGCGACGCATCCATCGCGGTGCTGCGCGAGATCGGCGTCGACACCGGGGGGTCCAACGTCCAGTTCGCGATCAATCCGCAAAACGGGCGCATGATCGTCATCGAGATGAACCCGCGGGTGTCGCGCTCGTCGGCGCTGGCGTCCAAGGCCACGGGCTTCCCCATCGCCAAGGTCGCCGCGCGCCTGGCCGTTGGCTACACGCTCGATGAACTGCGCAACGAGATCACGGGCGGCGCCACGCCCGCCTCGTTCGAACCCACCATCGACTACGTGGTCACCAAGGTGCCACGCTTTGCGTTCGAGAAATTCCCGCAGGCTGATTCGCGGCTGACCACGCAGATGAAGTCGGTGGGCGAGGTCATGGCCATCGGCCGGACCTTCCAGGAATCCTTCCAGAAGGCTTTGCGCGGGCTCGAGGTGGGCGTCGACGGCCTGAACCAGAAGACGACCGACCGCGAGAAGATCCAGGTCGAGCTGGCTGAGCCCGGCCCCGAGCGCATCTGGTACGTGGGCGACGCCTTCGCGCAGGGTTTCACGCTCGAGGAGGTCCATGCGTTGACGCGCATCGACCCGTGGTTCCTCGCGCAGATCAAGGAAATCGTCGACATCGAGCTGGCCCTGGAGCAGAAGACGTTGGCCGACCTGGATGCGGCTACGTTGTTCGAGCTCAAGCGCCGCGGCTTCTCCGACCGGCGCCTGGCCTTCCTGCTCGACACCTCCGAGGCCGAGATCCGCAAGCTGCGCCACCAGCTCAACGTTCGGCCGGTCTACAAGCGGGTCGACACCTGCGCGGCCGAATTCGCCACGCGCACGGCGTACATGTATTCGACGTACGAGGACGAGTGCGAGGCTGCGCCCACCGACCGCAAGAAGATCATCGTGCTCGGTGGCGGCCCCAACCGCATCGGCCAGGGCATCGAGTTCGATTACTGCTGCGTGCATGCGGCGCTGGCGCTGCGCGAGGACGGCTACGAGACCATCATGGTCAACTGCAATCCGGAGACCGTGTCGACCGACTACGACACCTCGGATCGCTTGTACTTCGAGCCGCTGACGCTCGAGGACGTGCTGGAGATCGTGCACAAGGAAAACCCCGTCGGCATGATCGTCCAGTACGGCGGGCAGACGCCGCTGAAGCTTGCCCGCGCGCTGGAAGCCAACGGCGTGCCCATCATCGGCACCAGCCCCGAATCGATCGACATCGCCGAGGACCGCGAGCGCTTCCAGAAGCTGCTCAACAAGCTGGGCCTGCGCCAGCCGCCCAACCGCACTGCCCGCACCGAAGCCGAGGCGCTGTCTCATGCCGCCGACATCGGCTATCCGCTCGTGGTGCGCCCCAGCTACGTGCTGGGCGGCCGCGCGATGGAAATCGTCCACGAGCAGAGCGACCTGGAGCGCTATATGCGCGAGGCCGTCAAGGTCAGCAACGATTCGCCGGTGCTGCTGGACCGCTTCCTGAACGACGCCATCGAAATCGACGTCGATTGCCTGTCCGACGGGCAGCAGGTGTTCATCGGCGGGGTCATGGAGCACATCGAGCAGGCTGGGGTGCACTCGGGCGACTCGGCATGCTGCCTGCCGCCGTATTCGCTGTCGGCCGAGGTGATCGCCGAGATCAAGCGCCAGACGGGCATGCTCGCGCGGGCGCTGAACGTCACCGGGCTGATGAACGTGCAGTTTGCCGTCCAGGGTGGCGAAGTCTACGTGCTGGAAGTCAACCCGCGCGCCTCGCGCACCGTGCCTTACGTCTCCAAGGCCACGGGCCTGCCGCTGGCCAAGATCGCCGCGCGCGCCATGGCCGGCCGCACGCTGGCCGACCAGGGCCTGGGCGAGGAGGTCGTGCCGCCTTACTTCTCGGTCAAGGAGGCGGTGTTCCCCTTCGTCAAGTTCCCCGGCGTGGACACCATCCTGGGTCCGGAAATGAAATCCACCGGCGAGGTCATGGGCGTGGGCGAAAGCTTCGGCGAAGCCTTCGTCAAGTCGCAAATGGCCGCCGGCGTGCGCCTGCCCGAATCGGGCGTGGCCTTCATCAGCGTCAAGAACCAGGACAAGCCGCGCGCGGTCGAAGTCGCGCGCGGACTGCACAGCCTGGGCTTTTCGCTGGTGGCCACGCGCGGCACGGCTGCGGCCATCGAGGCCGCCGGTATCCCGGTGCAAGTGGTCAACAAGGTGGCCGAGGGGCGTCCGCACATCGTGGACATGCTCAAGAACGGCGAAATCGCCTTGGTGATCAACACCGTGGAAGAGCGCCGCAACGCCATTGCCGACTCGCGCGCCATCCGTACCCAAGCGCTGGCTGCCCGCGTGACCTATTACACGACGATCGCCGGCGCGCGCGCCGCGGTCGAGGGCATGCAGTACTTGCGGCAGGGCCGCGGGCTGCAGGTGTATCCGCTGCAGGAGCTGCACGCGTCGCTGGCACGGCAGTAAGCCGGCCAAGCATCCGTGGCCACGCGGCGTCCGCCGGCTTGGCGGCAGCAGGGAGACGGGCCCCGGAAGGGCCCGTTTCTTTTGGGACGAGGTGCCGCGGGCGCAGGGGGGCGGCAGTGGGTTGCATGCGGCAGGCCGGATGGCCGGGTTGGGTAATGAGGGCTTGGGACGCGACATGGAACTTCGCCAGATTCGCTATTTCATACGCATTGTCGAATTGGGGTCGATCAGCCGCGCGGCCATTGAGCTGGACATGGCCCAGTCCGCGCTAAGCCAGCAGATCAGCCGGCTCGAGTGCGAACTGTCTACCCGGCTCCTTAAGCGCAACCCGCGTGGAGTCGAACCTACCGAGGCGGGCGCGGCATTTTTCCGCGAAGCAAAGCTAGCCTTGCGCCATGCGAACCAGGCCGCGCGCAGTGCGCAACAGGCGCGCCTGACCGGATCGGTCAGCATTGGCCTGCCTGCGACGACGGAATCCATCCTGGGCCTGCCGCTTATCGCGGCAATGCGCCAGAGCTACCCGGACGTGCGATTGCACATGGTGGGCGGCATGTCCGGAGTGTTGGGAGACATGCTGCATGCCCGCGAGCTGGACATGGCCATCCTGTTCGACCATCCCCTGTCGGGACGGCCCACCGCCTTTACTGGCCGCAGCTGGACCGCCCAGCCCCTGTTCGAAGAAGAGCTGTTCTTCATCCGGTCTCGCGGGGGACGCAGGCGCACGTCGCTGCCGCTGGAGATCTCCCTCCTGCAGCTGGCCGACGAACCTCTCATCCTGCCTACGGCCCGCCATGGGCTGCGTGTGATTCTCGATGCGGCGTTTCGCCGCGCGGGCATCCAGCCGCGCATCGCGCTCGAAATCGATTCCCAGCCGATGACGATGGCTGCCCTGCAAGCCGGCTTGGGGTCGATGATCCAGCCTTGGGCGGCCGTGGGCGGTGTCAAGGACGTCGCGCGGTCACTGGAATGGTCGCGCGTGACGGACGAGTACGCCTACCGCACCAACCTGCTGTGCAGCCTTGGCGACGATGAGCTGTCGACCGCTGCGGTGGCCGCTCGTGCGGTCCTCGTGCGCTGCGTACGCCAACTGATCGCTGACGGCACCTGGCAGGGGGTGCGATTGATCCATCACGAAAACTGATGACTCCATAGCGGAAAGGGGGTACATCGCCACCGCCATGCTTCCTACACTGCAATGCAGTCGAACTGCCGCAACCCGAGGAAGCAATGGAAACGATCAAGCCGTACACCGGGCCGCAAGAACGGTACATGGTGCCGGAGCTCTTCGTGCAGGATGTCCTATCCGCCGATGACGACCGGCTGTGGGTCCCGAACGGCACGAACCGGTGGTCCCGTCCTCTATGCCTGAACGTGTCCCAAGGCTATTGGGTCCACTTGACCAAGTTCAAGGGCAAGGGTTTCCTGTCGCGCCATCGTCATGCCGCGGGTGTCCATGCCTACGTCATCAAGGGGTCCTGGCGATACCTGGAGCGGGACTGGGTCGCGCGCGCAGGTTCTTACCTGTACGAGACGCCCGGGGACATCCACACGTTGGTTGTCGACGAAGACCAGGACGAGATGATTACCCTGTTCCAGAACCACGGCGCCATTACCTACTTCAAGGAAGACGGCAGCCTGGACCGGGTCATTGATGTCTTCCACTACGTCAACCTGGCCGAGGCGCACTTCGAGAAAGTCGGGCTCGGGGCCGAGTACGTCAAGCGCTTCATCCGCTAGCGCCTGGCGTGCGGGTAACCCGGGCAAGCAGAATACCTGAGCAACCAAAGAGAGGAGAAAGAATGAAAACGATCCTGAAGGCCCTGGTCGGCTCGATGCTGATCGCGGCATCCGCGCAAGCGGCCTATCCCGACAAGCCGGTCAAGCTGATCGTTCCCTTCCCTCCGGGGCAAACCACGGACATCGTGGCGCGCGCCTTCGGCGAGGAGCTGCAGAAGGAACTCGGCCAGCCCGTCATCGTGGAGAACCGGGCAGGCGCAGGCGGCATCATCGGTACAGAAGCCGCCAAGCGTGCGCCTGCCGATGGCTATACGATCCTCTTTACTTCCAGTGGCCCGGCGTCGATCAACGAAAGCCTGTACAAGAACATCCCCTACCACACGCTGGCCGACTTCGACCCGATTTCGGTGCTTTACGAAATGGCCCAGGTCGTGGTCGTGCGCGCCGATTTCCCTGCCGACAAGGTCGACGGCGTGGTCAAGTACTTCCAGGAAAACCCTGGCAAGAACTATGCGTCCGGCGGGATCGGTTTGACCAACCACCTGACGATGGAAATGTTCAAGCGCTACTCTGGACTGCATTTGCGCCACATTCCCTATAAAGGGGCGACCGCCGCACTGACGGGCCTGATCGGCGGGGATGTCGAGATCATGGTGGAGTCGCTGCCGGCCGCCACGCCGCACATCAAGGCCGGCCGGATCAAGATGATCGCGACCGGTTCGGGCAAGGGGCTTGCCGGTTATCCAGAAGTGGAAAGCATCGCCAAGTACTACCCGGGGTTCCATGCGACGACCTGGGTGGCGTTGATGACGCCCAAGGGCGTGCCCGCCGATATCCTGGACCAGCTCAACAAGGCCACGCTCAACGTGATCAAGACCGAGCGCATGCAGGCGCTGTTTCGCAGCAATGCCGCTCTGCCCATGGACCTGACGCGCCAGCAATCCGTGGAGTACATCGCCACGGAGATCTCCAAGTGGAAAACCATCATCACCGAGGCCAACATTTCGGCCGATTGATGGGCGCGGCGGCGGCCTGTCCCTGGCGGGCCGCTATTCCCGTTTGACAGGCAGGAACGGCATGGGCGAGTTTTCGGGAAAGGTCATTGTCATCACCGGCGGGGCGCGCGGCCAAGGGCTCCTGGAGGCGCAGATGCTTTGCGCGCAGGGAGCAAGCGTGGTGCTCTGCGACGTGCTCGAGGAAGAGGGTCGCAAGGCTGCCCGGGACTTGGGCAGCCAGGCACGCTTCGTCCAGATGGATGTCTCCAGGGAGGCGGACTGGGCCCACGCCCTGGAGGTCGCCCGCCAAATGGGGGTCGTGCATGGCCTGGTCAATAACGCTGGCATCTACCATCCGCAGCCTATCGCTGGTACGTCGCCAGAGGATTTCGACAGGCATTACGCGGTCAACCAGCGTGGCCCGTTCCTGGGGATGAAGACATTCGGCGCGTACATGCAGTCGCAACGGCATGGCTGTATCGTCAACATCGGATCCGCGGCCGGCATGCGGGGCTCACCCAATGCCTTTGCCTATTGCGCCACCAAATGGGCGCTGCGCGGCATGACCAAGGCGCTGGCCGCGGACTTGGGTAGGTACAACGTCCGGGTCAACTATGTTGCGCCGGGCCCGGTGAACACGGAGATGATCCGCTTCCGGGGCGAAGAGGAAAACCGCCGCCGGGCCGAACGGGTCCCGCTGGGCAGGCTAGCCGAGCCGCAGGACGTTGCGTCCATGGTGGTGTACCTGCTGTCGAAGGCCGGCAGCTACATCACCGGGGCCGAAATCATGATCGACGGCGGCCTATACCTTTGACCGGCCGCCCAGGGGGCGCACGGGCGGCGTCGGAAGGCGAAGGCATTCCCCCGGCTAACCGGCCAGGCGGCGACAGGCGCTAATATTGCTCCCCGACGCACCGGTTTTTGCAATTCGCCGGAGCGAGCTTGTCTCTGTTCCTCCATTCGAAGGGGTGTTATGCCCGAACGCCGCCCGCCGCGTCACAGCGCGGCCGATTATTTCACCCAACGAGCGGGTGCCTTGGCCAAGGCCAGGATGCGCAAAGCCCGGACCGATGTTCTGCCTGGCGTGCCGGGAGATGCGCCATGAAGTGGTTCATCCTGGCTTTGTTCATCGTCAGCGCAACGGTGGTGCACTTGCGCGGCCGTGTTCGCCACCGGCTGGCGCGTCAGGCGCTGGACCATTCCACGTTCACTGCGCCGGTCAACTGCTTCATGTACGCCTTCTCGACGGTGCCCAACACGCCCTACCTGCCCCTGGCGGCATTTCCGCAGCTGCAACGCCTGCAGGACAATTGGGAGCAGATCCGCGACGAGGCGGCCCGGCTGTTCGACGCCGGCCACATCAAGGTGGCCGGCGCGTACAACGACGCCGGCTTCAATTCTTTTTTCAAAAGCGGCTGGAAGCGCTTCTACCTGAGGTGGTATGACGTCGAGCACGCCTCGGCCAGGCAGCTATGCCCGCTGACCACCAGCCTGGTGCGCGACATCCCTGGCCTGAAGGCCGCCATGTTCGCGGCGCTGCCGCCGGGCGCGAAGCTGCCCCGGCACCGTGATCCCTACGCGGGATCCTTGCGCTATCACCTGGGCCTGATCACGCCCAACTCGCCCGACTGCTACATCGACGTCGACGGCGAACGCTACCATTGGAAGGACGGCGAGGCGGTCATCTTCGACGAAACGTTCATCCACTATGCCGAGAACCGCACCGACGTCAACCGCATCATCCTGTTCTGCGACATCGAGCGCCCGCTGAAGTACCGCTGGGCCCAGGCCGTCAACCGCTTCTTCAGCATGCTGCTGCTGCGCTCGGCCACTTCGCCCAACCAGGAAGGCGACCGCACCGGCTTCATCAACCGGATTTTCGGCGGCGTCTACGCGGTCCGGCGCTTTGGCAAGGCCATCAAGAAAAAGAACAAGACGCTCTACTACGTGCTGAAATGGCTGCTCGTTGCAGCCATCTTCGCGCTGATCTTCCTGTAGGCGGGCGGCGCGGGTCCTGTCGCCCGCGCCGGCGAAGCATACGGTCCGGCGCCGTGGCATGCGGCGCCCTTTACGCTGGGGACGTCTATGACCCGGGTATTCATCACCGGCGCCAGCAGCGGCTTGGGACGGGCGCTGGCGTGCAGCTACGCGGCCGACGGCGCCACGCTCGGGTTGGTCGGGCGGCGCGGCGAAGCCTTGTGCGAATTGGCCGACGCGCTGCCCGGCACCCACCATTGCTATGCGCTCGACGTGCGTGACCGCCAGGCCCTGCATGCCGCCGCGCATGATTTCATTGGCCGCGCGGGCGGGGCCGATGTGGTCATCGCCAGTGCGGGCATCAGCGCCGGGACGCTTACCTCCGAGACTGATGATTACCCGGTGTTCCAGGCCATCTTCGAGACCAATGTGCTGGCCATGGTTGCCACCTTCGAGCCTTTCATCGCCGGCATGCGTCAAGCTCGCCGCGGCACGCTGGTGGGCATCGGCAGCGTGGCAGGGGTGCGTGGCTTGCCGGGAGCGGGCGCGTACAGCGCGTCCAAGTCGGCCGTGGCCACCTACTGCGAAAGCCTGCGCCTGGAGCTGGTCCGCGACGGCGTGCGCGTGGTGACGATCGCGCCCGGCTATGTGCGCACGGCCATGACGCGCGACAACCCATATGTCATGCCCTTCCTGCTGGACGCCGAAGATTTCGCCAGGCGGGCCCGCCGCGCCATCGCCCGAGGCACGTCGTACGCGGTCATTCCGTGGCAGATGGCGATCGTTGCGCGACTGATGCGCATGCTGCCTGACGCGCTGTACGATCGCCTGGCCGCCAACGCGCCGCGCAAGCCGCGTGCGGCGCGTGCCGGCAAGCCATAGGTGCGGGCCAGCGGCGTGGGGCGGCGCCGTCAGGGCACGATGTCGCTGGCCGATTCCGCATCCAGATGGTCGACATCGGCCCATTGCAACACCTGCCAGCGCCCGCCGTCGATGCCGACGCGGTTGATGCTGGCGTTGAGCAGCGGCACGGGTCGCGGCGCATCGAGCGCCACGCCGCATGCGTGGCGCCACACGATGTCGAGCACCCCTCCATGCGTGACGGCCAGTATGCATTGGCCCGGATGGCGTCCGGCAATGTCATCGACCGCCGCAATGACGCGGGCCCGGAACTGGCCCAGTGATTCGCCGCCTTCCAAAGGCCGGTCGGGATCGCGGCTATTGCGGGCGGCGGCCGCCTCGGGCGCCAGTTCGTCCAGGCGGGCCAGGTCCAAGCCTTCCAGCACCCCGTAGCAGCGCTCGCGCAGTCCGGGCACGCCGTGCACTCGCAATCCCAGCCCGGCAGACAGCGGGGCGGCCGTCGCATACGCGCGCTGCAGGTCGCTGCTGTAAAGTGCGTCGAAGATTTGCGTCGATGCGCAAATCCGCGCGGCCAGCCGCTCGGCCTGGTGGCGGCCGGCGGCGTTCAGTTCGATGTCCTGCCACCCTTGCAGGCGGCCTTCGCGGTTCCAGGCGGTTTCGCCGTGGCGGATAAACCAGATTTCAGTCATGCCGGCCTTTCAGTCGAGATCGGCGGCGCCGGCGGCGGGCTGCCGAAATTTCCATATTTTCTGCATGATGGAGATCAACGCCACTAGCACGGGTTCGCTGGCGCGCTCGTGCGAGGTCATGAACCCCAGGGTCGCATCGGCATGCGCCTGTCCCCAGACGATGAAATCGCCGCTGGCCGCTCCGGCCAGCGCGGTTTCTTCGCGCAGCAGCGCGCAGCCTGCGCCGGCGCGCACCAGCGCATCCATGTTGGCCTGGTCGTCGTGCTGCATCACCACCCGCGGGGCCATGCCATGCCGCTCGAACATGTCCCGCAAAAGCAGGTGGGTGTGGCAGCCCGTTGGCCCGTCCAACCATGGCAGCTGCGATACTTCCCGCCAGCCGCCGCGCTTGAGCGTGCCGGCCAGCGTCACGGGCAGGGCGATGCGATAGCGCACGCTGCGCAATGGTATCCAATGCGCGCCGCGCGGCGGCTTGGCCGCAATCGTCAGCGCGCCGTGCAGCCGTCCGCTGCTGACCTGGTCGTTGAGCGCGGCCGCCGGCAGCGTGACGGTCTTCAATTCGACCAGCGGCAGGTGCTGCAGCATCGCCGAGGCCAGTTCGCCCAGCCGCAGGAAATCCGGGCGCTCGCTCGGAACGCCCAAGTCCACCGTGCCGTGCAGGCTGCCTTGCAGCTGTTGGGCTTCGGCCTTGAATTGCGCGCCAAGTGCCAGCAGCGCCTCGGCCGTAGGCAAAAGCGCTTCGCCGGCTTTGGCCAGGGCGAGCCGCCCGCCCGTGCGCTCGAACAAGGCCACCCCCAGGCTTTGTTCCAGCGCCTTGATCTGGGCGGTGACTGCCGGCTGCGTCAGCGACAGCGCGCCCGCGGCCTTGGTCAGGTTGCCCAGCCGGGCGACCGTGACGAAGGCGCGGATCTGGTAGATCTCCATGGCGGGGATTATGCCGCCAGCAAGCGTATCTGCGAGGGCTCCAAGCCGATGGACACGGGTGCGCCGACCGGAAACGGTGACAAGCCTGCCAGGTGGGGCTGGTCGGCAGTGATGCGCTGGTCGCCGACCTGGACCTGGTACCGCGTGAATTCGCCCAAGAATTCGCTCGCTTCCACCACCCCGGGCAGCCACACGTAGCGGGCATCGCCCAGGCCGTCGGCCATTTCGATCTGCACGGTGTGCGGCCGGAAGCTTGCGGCAATCCTGTCTGCCTGGGGCGCCTCGCCGGCCAGGGGCAGTTGCAGGTCGCCCACGCCGGGCACGGCGAGCACGAGGCTGCTGCTGCTGCGCTCGCGCACCGTGCCTTCCAGCACGTTCATCGTGCCGACGAAATTCGCCACGAAGCGGTTGACCGGAAAATCGAACAGCGTGGCCGGGGTGCCGACCTGCTGGACCACGCCGTGGTCGAGCACCGCCATGCGGTCGGCAGTGGTCATGGCCTCTTCCTGGTCATGGGTGACGAAAATCGTCGTGATGCCCAGCCGGCGCTGCAAGGCGAGGAGATCCTGGCGCATTTGCACCCGCAGCTTCTTGTCCAGGTTCGACAGCGGCTCGTCGAGCAGCAGCACTTGGGGCTCTATGACGATGGTGCGGGCCAGCGCGACCCGCTGCTGCTGGCCGCCGGACAATTGGTTGGGACGGCGCTTGGCGTATTGCGACAGTCCGACCAGATCCAGTGCGGCCTGCACCTTGTCGCGGATCTCCGCGCGGCCCATGCGACGCTCGACCAGGCCGAAGGCGACGTTGTCCCACACGGTCATGTGCGGCCACAGCGCATAGTTCTGGAACACCATGCCGATGTTGCGGCGCCAGGGCGGCATGTTGCCGACGTCCTTGCCGTCGATGAGCAGCTGCCCGTGGCTTTGCCGGTTGAAGCCGGCGATCAGGCGCAGCAGGGTGGATTTGCCCGAACCGGACGGGCCCAGCAGCGCGAAGAATTCGCCCGGCTCGACGTGAATGCTGACGTCCTTCAGGACTTCCGTTCCCCCATAGGACAGCCGGATGTTGCGGCATTCGACGCTGACTTTCTTCATGCAGATTCCTCGTTGCGGGCAGGCCGGGTGCGCACCGACGCGCGCTCGACCAACAGATGCGATATGTACGTGCCCACGCCGACGGCGATCACGGCAAGCACGCCCAGCGCGGCGCCGGGCCCGCGGCCGGCGGCGCTTTGCATGTACAGGTAGATGCCGTAGCTCATGGGCGCCTGGCTGTCGCGCGTGACCAGCATGATGGTCGCCGACAGCTCGACGGCGGCGGTTATGAAGCTGGTGACGAACCCGGCCAGCATGCCGCCGGCCATCAGCGGCACGACCACGCGCCGGATGGTGCGCAGCCGGCCGGCGCCGAGCGATTGCGCGGCCTCTTCGAGCGAGACATGGATCTGCTGCAGCGCCGCCACGCATGAGCGCAGGGCGTACGGCAGGCGCCGCACGGCGTAGGCGATCATGATCAGCAGCCACGACGACGTGACCAACGTGCCGGTCAGCGGGATTTCCACCCCCCGGAATGTGCGCAGCAGGCCGATCGCCAGCACGATGCCGGGTATGGCCAGCGCGGCAGAGGCCAGGAAGTCCAGCCATTGGCGTCCCGGCAGGCGGGTACGCAGCATCAGGTAGGCGATGGCCGTCCCGAGCACCACGTCCACCCCGGCCGCCAGGCCGCAGTACAGCAGGGTGTTGGTGATCATGCCGTGCGATTCGCTGAACACCGCCTCGAAGTGCGCCAGCGTGTAGCCGTCAGGCAGCGGCGCGTAGCTCCACACCGTGGCCAAGGACAGCAGCAGCACGCCAAGGTGCGGAGACAGCACCAGCAGCAGCACCAGCGCGATCCAGCCGTAGGCCAGCACGCTTTCGCCGGGCCCGAGCCGGCGCCTGCGGATCGAGTTGCCGCCTTTCTGCAAGGTGGAATAGTCCTTGCCTTGGAGCACGCGCGCCGACAGCCACAGCGCCAGGATCGAAAAGCCGACCATGATGACGCTGATCACATAGCCCAGCGGGTCTTCCAAGCCCACGCGCGTAATGCGCAGATAGGCCTGGGGCGCGAGCATGTTGGTGGTGCCCAGCACCAGCGGGGTACCCAGGTCGTCGAATACCTTGACGAACACCAGCGAGGCGCCTGCGACGTAGCCGGGCAGCGCCAGCGGGAAGATCACCCGGCGAAACAGCCGGAAACCGCGCGAACCCAGGTTGAAGGCCGCCTCCTCCATGGCCCCGTCGATGTTGCGCAGCGCCACCGTCAGGTTCATGAGGATGAACGGGAAGTAGTGCAGCGCTTCGACGAAAATGACGCCGTTCAGCCCCTCCATGAAGGGCAGGGTAAAGCCGAACCAATCGTCCAGGAGCAGGTTGACGGTGCCCGAACGGCCGAAGATGAGCTGCATGGCCACCGCGCCGACGAAGGGGGGCATGATCAGGGGCAGCACGCCCAGCGTCTGGATCAGCAGCGCGCCGCGGAACTCGAAGCGCACCGTGAAGTACGCCAACGGCACGGCCAGCAGCGAAGCCAGCAATGCCGACCAGCCAGCAACGTACAGGCTGTTGAAGAACGCTTCCTGCATCAGGGGCTGGGCGAAGAAGGCGCCGAAGTGCCCCAGGGTGAAGCTGCCGTCGTCGTTGACGAAGGCGCTGTAAAAAACGGTGCCGACCGGCACGATCAAGAACAGGGCAAGGAAGGCCAGCACCAGCAGGGCCGCCAGCAAGGGGCCTGCCGGCAAGCGCGAGTCGCTTGCAAACGTCATCGGAACTCCATGATTGTCTGCGCCCGCCGCGCAAGGCCCGCCCGCATCTGGCAGCGGGCGCGCGGCGAGGCAGTTTTCGGGCCGGGCTGCGGGCGGCTACAGGGCCGCCGCTTGGTGGGCCAGCTTGGCTGCTTGCTCGTAGTTGGCCTTGGCCTTGCTGCTCCATTGCCCCTCGAGCTGGGAGACGCGCTGGCTGGCCGAGGCATCCTTCTTGCCGCCCGAGAAGGCCTTGAGCAGCTCGGGGTCGGCCGCAGCCTTCGCATCGATCAGCGGCGACCATGCCAGCTTGCGCGCCTGCTCCAGCAGTTCGGCCGCCTGGCCGGATTTCGCCTTCTCGCCCAGTTTGCGCTCGGCGTCGTAGATCGCCTTGGTGGCCGCCTGCAGTTCGCCCAAGCGGAAGGTGATGGTCTGGTCGAACAGCGCCTGGACCACGTAGTAGCGGGTTTGGGACAGGTCGGCATCGAACCGCACCTTGCTGCGCGCGGCGATTTCAGCCGGGTCGGGGTAGCCGGGCGGAATCTTGCCGGCCAGGTCCTTGTAGGGCAGTACCGGCAGCCGGGAAATCTTCGGCTCGAGTAGCAGCTCCTGGCCGGCCGGGCTGAGCGCGAAGGCGATGAACTTCTTGCCTTCCTCCGGATTCTTGGCGCCAGCGATCAGCGCGATATTGGCCGGCACGACCGCGGTTTCGGTCGGATAAACGAATTCGACCGGGAAGTTCGAATACTTGCTCGACAGGCCGAAAAAGTCGATGACCGGCCCGGCGCCGAACTGGCCGTTGTTGACGCCGTCGGGCACGCCGAAGGAGCGCTCGGTCATCTGGCTGGCGTTGCCCGACATGCGCAACAGGGTGCGCCAGCCCTCGTCCCATCCTTCGCCCTGCAGGATGGTTTCGACCGTCAGGTGCATGGTGCCCGAGCGCGACGGCGAGGTCATGCCCAGGTGGCCAAACCACTGCGGCGCGAGCAGGTCCTTCCATTCGGCCGGCGGCGTCAGCTTGTTGGCCTTCAGGTAGCGCGTGTTGTACATGATCCCGTAGCCGGCCAGTGCCTGGCCCATGTACAGGCCGTTCGGGTCATTGACGGGATAGTCGCCGATCTTGGCCGGCACGTTGGGATTGGCGGCCTGCGGCGCGGCGGCGAGCAGCTTTTCGCGGCCCAACACCTCGAAGGCGTCGGGCGCGCTGGCCCAGAACACCTCTGGCCGCTGCCCCTCGGGCGTTTCGCGCACGTAGGCGATGCCTGAAACCGTGTTCTTGTTCAGGATCTCGAGCGTGATGCCGGGGTTGGCCTTTTCGAAGGCGGCCTTGTAAGCCTGGGTCAGGTCCTTGGGAAAGGAAGTGATGACCGTCACGGTGCCGGCAAGGGCGGGGGTGCAGGCTGCCACCAGGGCCGCGGCCACGGCTGTGCGTATCGTGGGCATGGCGAATGTCTCCTTGGTTTTTGGAATTTGTGGCAACAAGGTAGCCGCCGGCAGGCCGTGCGTCCAATCAGAATTTTTGATGCGCGCCATCACCGCGATGCCGGTCCACCCCGGCAGGGCGCCTGCCGGTCGGGCGGTCGGCTTCGGGCGCCCGACCGCTCCCGCAGGCTGGGTGGGCGCGATGCTTGCCGCCGCCTGCCGTGTTGCCGACCGGGGCCGCCGCCCCTACACTTGCGCCCGCGCGTCCTGCGACCGCTGTCCTGTCCAAACTGCCGGGGATCCCATGTCCGATACTTTCTTTCCGCGCTGGAAGCTGGCCGACGATTCTGCCCCCGGCGCCGTCATTGCGCCCGACGAGCGGCTGACCTGGCCGCGCTCCATCGTCATGGGCGCCCAGCACGTCGTGGCCATGTTCGGCGCTACGGTCCTTGCGCCGCTGCTGATGGGCTTCGACCCCAACGTGGCCATCCTGATGTCGGGCGTGGGTACGCTGATTTTCTTCCTGTTCGTGCGCGGGCAGGTGCCGAGCTACCTGGGCTCGAGCTTTGCCTTCATCGGCGGGGTGGTGGCGGCCACGGGCTATGCCGGCTCCGGGCCCAATCCCAATATTTCCGTTGCGCTGGGTGCGATCATCGTCTGCGGGCTGGTGTACGCCGCGATCGGTGCCGCGGTGTGGGCGCTTTCGGCGCGTGCCGGCGGCGGTTCGGCCTGGATCGAGAAGCTCATGCCGCCGGTGGTGACCGGCGCGGTGGTCGCGGTCATCGGCCTGAACCTGGCGCCTATCGCCGCCCGCAGCGCCATGGGCGGGTCGACCTTCGACGCGGTGATGGCCATCGTCACGGTGGTCTGCGTCGGCGGCATCGCGGTTTTCGCATCGGGCATGGCGCAAAGGCTGCTGATCCTGCTCGGGCTGCTGATGGCCTGTGTCGTGTACTTCATCCTGGCCAACCTGCTGGGCCTGGGCACGCCCATCGACTTTTCGGCGGTGGCCCAGGCGCCCTGGCTGGGGCTGCCGGCCTTTGCCGCGCCGACCTTCCAATGGCAGGCCATGGGCCTGATCGTGCCGGTGGCGGTGATCCTCGTGGCCGAGAACCTCGGCCACGTCAAGGCGGTCAGCGCCATGACCGGTCGGGACCTGGACCGCTACCTGGGCCAGGCCTTCGTCGGTGACGGGGTCGCCACCATGGTCTCCGGCGCGGTGGGCGGCACCGGCGTGACCACGTATGCGGAAAACATCGGGGTGATGGCGGCCACGCGCATCTATTCCACCGTGGTGTTCGTGATCGCGGCGCTGATCGCCATCGTGCTGGGCTTTTCCCCCAAGTTCGGGGCACTGATCGGCGTCATTCCCGGGCCGGTGCTGGGCGGCGTCTCCATCGTGGTCTTCGGCCTGATCGCCATCGCCGGTGCGCGGATCTGGGTCGTCAACGGCGTGGACTTCAGCGACAGTCGCAACCTCATCGTGGCCGGCGTCACGCTGGTGCTGGGGGCGGGGGACTTTACCCTCAAATTCGGCGATTTCGTGCTGGGCGGCATCGGCACCGCGACTTTCGGCGCCATTTTGCTGTATGCGCTATTGAACCGGCGCGGGCCTACCTGACAACGGGCTTGCAATTCCCCCGAAGATTGCCGACAATGCCCTAAGTCTCGCCCCGGTTCCAACCCGAGCCGGGGTTTTGTTTTGAGCCGGAAAACCGCGTGTCGCAGCGCCACGCGGCCTGCCTGCCGGCACGCTGCCCGCGGCCAGCAATAAGCGCCGGGGCCGCCGCGCAGGCCGGGCCGCCCGGATGACCGGGCCCGCCATAGCGGGCGCCGGCTGCCGCCAGCCGAACTCCCCGGGCCGGCGGCCGCTCCACGTACGACGAAGGTTCCGGCTGGTCTAGGAAACGCTCCCAGGCGGGAGCGTTTCGTACTTTTTTGCTAGGAAAAAACCATGTCCGCCATTCCTTTGACGGCGCAGGGCGCCGAACGCTTGCAGCAAGAATTGCATCGTCTCAAGACGGTGGAACGTCCGGCTGTGATCGCCTCGATCGCCGAGGCCCGTGCCCAGGGCGACCTCTCGGAGAACGCTGAGTACGACGCGGCCCGCGAGCGCCAGGGCTTCATCGAAGGACGGATCAGCGAGCTCGAGGGCACGCTGTCGAATGCGCACATCATCGATCCGGCCGAAATCGACGCCGGAGGGCGCGTCGTGTTCGGTGCGACGGTGGAAATCGAAGACCTGGAATCGGGCGAGCGGGTGGTCTACCAGATCGTCGGCGACGTCGAAGCCGACATCCGGGAGAACCGGATTTCGGTGTCGAGCCCGGTGGCGCGCGCGCTCATCGGCAAGTCCGAGGGCGACGTGGTCGAGGTGCACGCCCCCTCGGGCGTGCGCGAGTACGAAATCGTCAGCGTCTCCTACCGCTAGGGGTCATTTCTTGGCGCGCCTGGCTGCCTGCGTACCGGCCCCGGCCTTGCGCCGGGCCGTGCCCGGGCGGGCGCCTGCACGCAGTGTCAGCGCGCTGCCCGCGCGCTTGGCCGCCCCGGCCGGTTTGCCGGCCTTGCGGGCCGCTGGCTGGCCGGC